>NZ_JACYXC010000001.1:5463429-6070477 GCF_016031615.1 Streptomyces pactum | reverse complement strand
AGGTGGACATCCACTACGACGAGTACGGCTCGGACAACGTCAAGATCATGGAGGCGTACGGCTGCTCCGGCACCCGGGTCCACGACCCGAAGGACATCCGCAGCTCGCTGGAGTGGGCCCGCAAGGAGGCGCAGACCACGCGGCGTCCGGTGCTGGTGGAGATCATGATCGAGCGGGAGGCGAACACCCCGCACGGCCCGTCGATCGACGCGGTGCGGGAGTTCGAGCCGCTCCCCGGGGCCTGAGACGCCCCTCCCCCCGAGTTCCGCCCGGCGGCGCCGACCTGTCCTGTCGCGCCCAAGCGCCGCCGGGCGGCACCCTTCCTCACCATTGACATTTTGTTGAAGCGATCCCTAGTGTCCGCGATACGGAAACGCGCTACCGCTGGGCAGTAGTCACGGAAGGTCCGCCATGCCAAAGCACACGCTGACAACTGAGTCGGGCGCCCCCGTCGCCGACAATCAGAACTCCGCCACCGCCGGCCCCGGCGGCCCCCTCCTCCTCCAGGACCAGCACCTCCTGGAGAAGCTCGCCCGGTTCAACCGCGAGCGCATCCCGGAGCGCGTGGTGCACGCCCGCGGCTCCGGCGCGTACGGCCACTTC
The DNA here is from genome assembly GCF_016031615.1 of Streptomyces pactum. Classification (GTDB taxonomy): domain Bacteria; phylum Actinomycetota; class Actinomycetes; order Streptomycetales; family Streptomycetaceae; genus Streptomyces; species Streptomyces pactus. The sequence continues at coordinate 6,069,874 of NZ_JACYXC010000001.1, read as the reverse complement.
GAGGTCACCGACGACGTCTCGGACCTGACCCGGGCCGCCTTCCTCGCCGCCGTGGGCAAGCGCACCGAGGTCTTCGTGCGCTTCTCCACCGTGGCGGACAACCTCGGCGGCGCGGACGCGGTCCGCGACCCGCGCGGGTTCGCGGTCAAGTTCTACACCGAGGAGGGCAACTACGACCTCGTCGGCAACAACACCCCGGTCTTCTTCATCAAGGACCCGCTGAAGTTCCCCGACTTCATCCACTCCCAGAAGCGCGACCCGTTCACCGGCGTGCAGGAGCCGGACAACGTGTGGGACTTCTGGGCGCACGCCCCCGAGGCCACCCACCAGGTCACCTGGCTCTTCGGCGACCGCGGCATCCCCGCCTCGTACCGCCACATGAACGGCTACGGGTCGCACACCTACCAGTGGACCAACGCCGACGGCGAGGCGTTCTTCGTCAAGTACCACTTCAAGACCAACCAGGGCATCCGCTGCCTGTCCGCCGAGCAGGCCGCCGAGACGGTCGGCCGCGACGCCAACAGCCACCAGCGCGACCTGGTGCAGGCCATCGAGCGCGGGGTGCACCCCTCCTGGACCCTCTACGTCCAGGTGATGCCCGCCGCCGAGGCGCCGGGATACCGCTTCAACCCCTTCGACCTCACCAAGGTGTGGCCGCACGCCGACTACCCGCTGCGCCGGGTGGGCCGGCTGGTGCTCGACCGCAACCCGGACAACGTCTTCGCCGAGGTGGAGCAGGCCGCGTTCTCGCCGAACAACTTCGTGCCCGGCATCGGCCCGTCGCCCGACAAGATGCTCCAGGGCCGGCTGTTCGCCTACGCCGACGCGCACCGCTACCGGCTCGGCGTCAACCACACCCAGCTGCCGGTCAACGCCCCGAAGGCGACCGCCGCGCACAACTACGGCCGGGACGGGCTGATGGCCGTCAACAGCCAGGGCCGGCACGCCAAGAACTACGAGCCCAACTCCTACGACGGCCCGGTGCAGACCGGCGAGCCGCTGTCCGCGCCGCTGGCGGTCGCCGGCTGGACCGGCACCCACGCCGCCCCCGCCCACACCAAGGACGACGACTTCTTCCAGGCCGGCGAGCTGTACCGGCTGATGTCCGAGGAGGAGAAGGAGCGGCTGGTGGCCAACATCGCCGGCAGCCTCTCCCAGGTCACCCGGGACGACGTCATCGAGAAGAACCTCGCCCACTTCCACGCCGCCGACCCCGACTACGGCAAGCGCGTCGAGGCCGCGGTGCGCGACCTGCGCGAGGACTGAGGACCGCGGTCGCCGGCCGACGGTCCGGCCGGCGACCGCCTGCCGGAAGACGCCCCTTCCGGCCACCGGGCTCCGTCCGGCGGCGCGAATGACCTCGCGCCGCAGCTCGCGCCGTCGGACGGCCACCACCCCGCGGCGCCTCCCGGCTCCCGCGGCGTCTCCCGGCTCCCGCTGCGCCGCCGCACCGCCCGGCCGCGCCCGCGCCGCGCCGGTCACCCGGGCCGAGTGACACCGGGGCCCGCGCCGCACCGCCCGCCGGCGCCCGCGCCACGCCGGCACCGGGGCACCACACCGGCCACCCGGGCCCGCGTCAACCCAATGGTGACACCGGGGACCTTCCGCCACGAAGATGGGACCATTTCCCGCTCCGTGGCGGCGTGCGTGGTGGAGCATGGTGACGGGCGGCCACGCGGATGGACGCGGGGCCGCCCCGCGTCCGCTGCCCGCCGTCCCCGAAACCCACTCTGGAGGCGCGATGACCCGGAGTGTGCCGGTGCGTTGCCCGGTGTGCCACCACGAGCAGTCCTTCACCCCGCCCACCTTCCCGTGCGCCTGCGGCGCGCCGGTCACCCTCCCCGTCCCCGCCGACGGCACGCCCCGGGTCCTCACCCACCGCACCTGGGAGGACTCCTGGGTCCGGGTGGGCTGCCCGATGTGCGACCGCCGGGAGGACTGGCCGCAGCCGGAGCTGGGGTGCCCGTGCGGCACCGTGATCCGGGTGCCGGTCACCCCCACCCCCGAGCCGGACCCGGCGGACCCCGGCGCCGACGGCACCGAGCCCGGCGGCGCGGACGCGCTGCGGCGCCCGGCCTTCCGCCCGGTGACGATACGGACCTCCCGCGACGCGGTGAACGCCGCCGGCCAGTACCTGCGCTGGCTGGGCTTCACCGGGCTGCGCCACCCGCGGAGCCGGTCGCTGACCGGGGTGGACCTGCGCGGGGACGGACTGGTGGCCCAGGTCGACCCCACCACGCACCCCACCACCCTGCGGGAGGTCGAGTGCCTGTTCCTGACCGGACTGCGGGACTCGGCCACCGCGGTGTTCTTCTCCCTGGCCGGTTATGTGCGCAACGCCCGCAGCCGCGCCGACGAACTGCGGCTGCCGCTGTTCGTCATGGACCTCACCGGCACCCCGCAGCCGGTCAACGACCCCGCCGACGACCTGATCCGCAACGGCCCGCCGCACGCCTGAGCAACCACGGACCGGGACCACCGGGCGCCCCCGCCCGGCCCGGCCCGCCTCCCCCGCCGGGCCGGGCGGCTGCCCGTGACCGGACCGATGCCCATGGACGAGGTCCGCGGGCGGCGTCCGCGGGCGGCTGTTCCCACGCGGGGTCCCGGTCCGCGGCGGTCGCCGGGCGGCGTCCCGGCACCGGGCGGGCCCGGTGCCGGGACGCCGGCCGGGATCAGGTGAGGCCGCCCCCCGGGGCCAGGCCCAGCACGCGGGCGCCCTCCTCCCGCAGTTCGACCTTGCGGACCTTGCCGCTGACGGTCATCGGGAAGCTCTCCATGATCCGCAGATGGCGGGGGACCTTGTAGTAGGCGAGCCGGCCCTCGCAGTAGCGGGCCAGTTCGTCCCGGGTCAGCGGTTCGGCGGGGTCGCGGAGGATGACGCAGGCGAGGATCTCCTCGCCGTACTTCTCGTCCGGGACACCCACCACCTGCACATCGGCGATCTTCGGGTGGGTGTGCAGGAACTCCTCGATCTCCCGGGGGTACACGTTCTCCCCACCCCGGATGATCATGTCCTTGATGCGGCCCACGATCTGCACGTAGCCGTCCTCACGCATCACCGCGAGGTCCCCGGTGTGCATCCAGCGGGCGGCATCGATCACCTCCGCGGTGCGCTCGGGCTGGTCCCAGTAGCCGAGCATCACCGAGTAGCCGCGGGTGCACAGCTCGCCGCTGGTGCCGCGGGGCACGGTGATGCCGGTGGCCGGGTCCACCACCTTCACCTCGATGTGCGGCAGCACCCGGCCGACCGTCCCGGTGCGGCGCTCCAGGTCGTCGTCGCGGCGGGTCTGGGTGGACACCGGCGAGGTCTCGGTCATCCCGTAGCAGATCGACACCCCGGCCATGTGCATCCGGTCCACGACCCGCTTCATGACCTCCACCGGGCACGGCGACCCGGCCATGATCCCGGTGCGCAGCGAGGAGAGGTCGTAGGCGTCGAAGTCCGGCAGCTCCAGTTCCGCGATGAACATCGTCGGCACTCCGTAGAGCGAGGTGCAGCGCTCGCCGGCGACGGCGGCCAGGGTGGCGGCCGGGTCGAAGGAGGGCGCGGGGATGACGATGCAGGCGCCGTGGCTGGTCGCGGCGAGGTTGCCCATCACCATGCCGAAGCAGTGGTAGAAGGGCACCGGCACGCAGATCCGGTCCTGGTGCGTGTAGCCGAGCGTCTCCCCCACGAAGTAGCCGTTGTTGAGGATGTTGTGGTGGGAGAGGGTGGCGCCCTTGGGGAAGCCGGTGGTGCCGGAGGTGTACTGGATGTTGACCGGGTCGTCGCAGGAGAGCCCCGCCTCGCGCTCGGCGAGCCGTTCCGGCGCCACACCGGCGCCGTCCGCGATCAGCCCGTCCCAGCTGGGGTCGCCGATGTACACCACGTCCCGCAGCTGCGGGCAGTCGGCGCGGACCTGCGCCACCATCCCGCGGTAGTCGCTGGTCTTGTGCGCCGTGGAGGCGACCAGGACCGAGATGCCGGCCTGCCGCAGCACGTACCGCAGCTCGTGGACCCGGTAGGCGGGGTTGATGTTGACCATGACGGCGCCCAGCCGGGCGGTGGCGTACTGCACCAGCATCCACTCGGCGCAGTTGACCGCCCAGATGCCGACCCGGTCGCCCTGGGCGACGCCCCGGGCGAGCAGGCCGAGCGCCACCTCCCGCACCGCGCGGTCGAACTCCGCGTACGTCCAGCGGCGGCCGGTGGGCAGGTCCACCAGCGCCTCGCGGTCGCCGAACCGCGCGACGGCCCGGTCCAGGTCGGCGCCGATGGTGTCACCGAGCAGCGGGGTGGTGCCCGTCCCGCTGGCGTAGCTGAGCGTCGGGGCGGCGGACGGGCCGCCACCGGGCGTGGGGACGGTGCCGCCGGGCACCGGGGCCGTGTCCGGAGCGCCGGTGTCACCGGGCGGCGGGGCGGCGGGCGTTCCGCCGGGCGGGGCGGCGGTCATGAGTTCTCCTCCAGGTACTCGGTGCCGCCGCCCTGCGCGGTCCGCTCCCGCAGCTCGATACGGCGGATCTTGCCGGACACGGTCTTGGGCAGGTCGGCGAACTCCAGCCGCCGGATGCGCTTGTAGGGCGCCAGTACGGCGCGGGAGTGGGCGAAGATCGCCTTGGCGGTGTCCGGGCCGGGCTCCCAGCCCGCGGCCAGCACCACGTACGCCTTGGGGACGGCGAGCCGGATCGGGTCCGGGGCGGGCACCACGGCCGCCTCGGCGACCGCCTCGTGCTCCAGCAGCGCGCTCTCCAGCTCGAAGGGGGAGATCTTGTAGTCGGACGCCTTGAAGACATCGTCGGCGCGCCCGATATAGGTGATATAGCCCTCTTCGTCCCGGCTGCCGATGTCCCCGGTGCGGTAGTAGCCGTCGGCCATCACCTCGGCGGTGCGCTCCGGGTCTCCCGCGTAGCCGGTCATCAGCCCCACCGGACGGCGGGACAGGTCCAGGCTGATCTCGCCCTCCTCCCCCGGTTCACCGGTGACCGGGTCCAGCAGCACCACGTCGAAGCCGGGGGTGGGACGGCCCATGGACCCGGGCTTCAGCGGCTGCCCGGGGGTGTTGGCCACCTGCACGGCGGTCTCGGTCTGCCCGAAGCCGTCCCGGATGGTGACGCCCCAGGCGCGCCGAACCGTCTCGATGACCTCGGGGTTGAGCGGCTCGCCGGCGGCGACCACCTCGCGCGGCGGGGTGGCCAGCTGGCTCAGGTCGGCCTGGATGAGCATCCGCCAGACGGTGGGCGGGGCGCAGAAGGTGGTGACACCGGCCCGGTCCATCTCCGCCATCAGCCGCGCCGCGTCGAACCGGGTGTAGTTGTGGATGAAGACCGTCGCCTCGGCGTTCCACGGCGCGAAGAGGTTGGACCAGGCGTGCTTGGCCCAGCCGGGGGAGGAGATGTTGAGGTGCACGTCGCCCGGCCGGAGCCCGATCCAGTACATGGTGGCCAGGTGGCCCACCGGGTACGAGGTGTGGGTGTGCTGGACCAGTTTGGGCTTGGCGGTGGTGCCGGAGGTGAAGTACAGCATCAGCGGGTCGTCGGCCGAGGTCGGGCCGTCCGGGGCGAACGGGCCCGCGGCCGCCGGGTCGCGGTGCGCCTCCGCGTAGTCCAGCCAGCCCTCCGGGCCGCCGTCCGCCGCGCCGCCCACCCGGATGCGGGTGTAGTCGCCCGGCACCTCGGCGAACTTCGCGGTGTCCTCGGCCCGGACCAGGACGTGCCGGGCCCCGCCGCGCTCGATGCGGTCGGCCAGGTCCAGCGGCCCGAGCAGCGGGGTGGCGGGGATGACCACGGCGCGCAGCTTCATCGCGGCGAGCGCGGACTCCCACAGCTCGACCTGGTTGCCGAGCATCACCACAATGCGGTCACCGGCCCGCACGCCACGGGCCCGCAGCCAGTTGGCGACCCGGTCGGAGCGGCCGCTCAGCTCGGCGAAGCTCACCTCGGTGCGCCGGCCGTCCTCCTCCACGATGTGCAGGGCGGTGCGGTCGTTGCCCTCGGCGATACGGTCGAACCAGTCGAGCGCCCAGTTGAAGTGGGGCGGGCGGGGCCAGCTGAATCCGGCGCGCGCCGCCGCGTAGTCCTCGCGGTGCCGGAGCAGGAAGTCCCGGGCCGCGCGGAACTCGTCGGTCGGATTCGTTGTCGGATTCGTTGCCGTCACATGTCCTCCTTGTTGCCGTACCGCTCGCTAGCATCGTGCGACGGGTGATCTGAGTCTCACCACCCCCGGACGGGGGTGCGGTGTGTCGCGAAATCTTCGGGAGGCGGCCGTGGCGGAGCCGGACGGTGGTGCGGACGTCCGCACGGCGCTGCTGCGGCTGCGGCGGCGCGGTGGGCTGCCGGTCGCGTTCGGCGGCCTGCTGGCCGGGCGGCAGTTCCGGATCTCCGAACTGAGCGGGACGGCCACCCCCTCCCTGCGGGGACTGACGGTCTCGGCCGGCAACGGCCTGGGCGGCAAGGTGCTCACCCTGGCCCGGCCGATCGCGGTGCCCGACTACCCGCTGTCCCGGGCGATCAGCCACGAGTACGACGCGGCGGTGGCCGGCGAGGGCCTGCGCTCGGTGCTGGCGGTGCCGGTGGTGGTGCGCGGGCGGGTGCGCGGGGTGCTGTACGGGGCGCTGCGCCGGCCGCTGGCGCTGGGCGACCGGACGGTGGCGGCGGCGGTGGAGACGGCCCGCGAGCTGGAGCAGGAGCTGGTGGTACGGGACGAGGCCCGGCGGCTGCTGTCGGTGACCCGGCAACCGGTGGCGGCGGACCCGGCGGTGTGGGAGGAGGTCCGCGAGGCCCACGTCGACCTGCGGACACTCGCCCACCGGGTGGCCGATCCGCAGCTGCGGGCCCAGCTGCTGGCGGCGTGCGGCCGGCTGGCCCGGGCCGCGGCCGGCCCCGGGGCCGCCGCGCCGGAGCGTCCCGCGGTGGAGCTGTCGCCGCGGGAGCTGGACGTCCTGGCGTGTGTGGCGGCCGGGGCCACCAACGCGGACGCGGCGGACCGGCTGGGACTGCGGCCGGAGACGGTGAAGAGCTATCTGCGCTCCTCGATGCGGAAGCTGGGGGCACACACCCGCCTGCAGGCGGTGGTGGCGGCACGCCGCTCGGGGCTGCTGCCCTGACCTCGGGCCCGGTGCCGGGAGTGGGCGGGCCTCAGGGGCGCGGCGGGCCTGGGAGCGCCGCGGGTTTGCGGCGGGGCGGACGGCGTCCCGTCCGGCGGGAGCGGTGGGCGCCGGGGCCGGTCCGGCGGCCGTGGCCTGCGTGCCACGGCCCGCGGGGACGGACGGCGGTCCGGGGGTCGGCCCGGCGGCCGGGCCGGTGGGCCGTGGAGCGGCGGGAGCGGGCGGCAGGCGGCAGGCGGGCTGCCGGTGCACCGGCCCTGTGTCAGTCCGGCAGGAGGCCGGCGCGCTCCAGGATGGTGCGGGCCTGGTCCATCAGTCCGCCGCTGACCACCACGTCGTAACGGGTGGCAACCAGCCGCTGGACGGAGGCGAAGTCCCGGCGGCCCCCGGTCGCCGCGTGGCCGGCGTACCCCAGTACGGCACCCCACAGCGCGCCGAAGATCACACCGCCCAGGATGAGACCGAGCCAGGTGGGGCCGGTGGTGAACAGGCCCACCAGCAGGCCGATGAAGAGCCCGAACCAGGCGCCGGCCGCCGCCCCTGCCCCCGCCGCCCGCCCCTTGGTGAGCCGCCCGGTGACGTTCTCCACCGTCCGCAGGTCCGAGCCGACGATGTCGATGTGCTCGACGGGGAACCGCTCGTCGGAAAGCCGGTCCACCGCCGCCTGGGCCTGGGTGTAGTCCGGATAGCTCGCCACGGTGTTCCACGCGGCCCGCACCGGGTTGAACCCGGCATCCTCCGAGGAGCGCCCCGGCAGAGTCATGAGCCGATCCCTTCGCCTCGCCGCGGGCCGCCGCGCGCGGCCCGGGACACCACGGATGTGCGGGTAACCGGGACGGTGGCGGCGAAACCCGCACGAAGCGTGCGGCGTACGGCTCCGGTGGGCCGCGGTCGGCCCCGCCAGGGCGCCGCGCCTCCGCGCGGGTCACGTGGGCCCGGCTCACCCCTCAGCCAGGACCCGGACCTCGTGCCGGGCCCCGGGTGCGCGCATCGCCAGCACCCCGGCGGCCTCCTGCTCCAGCGCCGCCCGGTCCCGGGGCGCCAGCGGGGCGAACGGCTGCATGACCAGAGTGGCGGCGTCGTCCGTCTCCTCGATACGCCAGGTGCCGCGGACGAAGCCGTCCACCAGGAAGGAGGGGTACGCCTGATTGCCCACCCAGATCCGGCGGCGGGCCGCGTCGTCCACCACCCGGGTCCGGTCGGCGTGCGAGAGGAGCAGGTTGTCGAAGTCGGGCAGGAAGCGCGGCGGGGCCGGGGTGTCCGCCTCCGGCCGGGGCGCGTCCGGGAGGTCGAACAGCTCGACCCCCTGTGGGTCGCGGAAGGTCCGCAGGCGGGGCCGCATCGGCTCAACCACCTCGCGGAGCCGGGTCAGCCCGGACCAGGTCTGTACGTCGCGCACCGAGGCGGGTCCGAACGCCGCCAGGTAGCGGAGCACCATCGCGGCCGGGTCCGGCTCCGGCCGGGGACCGGGCGGGGTGCCCAGCCATGCCTCCGCGGTGGTGTGCGCGACCGGTCCGCTCCTGCCCCACAGGCCGCGCGGGGTCACCTGTACCAGCGGCAGTGCCGCCCGGGCCGCCATGGCCAGGTCCTGGCGGTCGTGGTCGGGCCAGTGGCTCCGCAGCTCCTCACCGAGCGCCTTGAAGGTGAGCGGGCGCTCCTCGACCAGACCGCGGGCCAGCTCCGCCAGCCGCCCCAGGTCCACCCCGGCCAGCCGCTTGCCCTGGTTGCCGCGGAAGAGCCGGTCCTGCACCGGCTGGAGCAGGGGACGCAGGGTGCGGCAGTCGGCGGCGGACACCAGGTGGATGGTCGAACGCATCAGGGCGATGCGCACCACCTCGCGGCCGGCGAGCAGCCGCGACAGATCCTCGGGGCGGAACCCGGCGAGCCGTGCCGCGAGCGCCTGGTAGGGCGGGTTCACCGCCTGCGCCTGAAGACCCACCAGGTGCTCGACCGCCGCCAGGACGGTGCGGTCGGAGCGGCTCAGCAGCAACTGCCGCGCCAGGGTCGCCCGGTTCAGTTCGCGGGTGGTCAGCACGGTTCCGGTCGTCGTCATACCGCCACGCTACGCAGCCTCGCGGACAACCGCTGTCCGCATCGGTCCGGCGCCCCGCCCGGGCCGGCCACTGTCCCGGCCGGCGGGCCTCCTCCTCCCACGAGCCGGCCGGGCCCCCGGAGCGACCGCGCCTCCAGCACGGCCGCCACACCCGGCACCAAGCCCCCGCTGCCACGCCCCCGGAGCCCCTCACGTCCGGCACCCGCCCCGTCACCGCACGCCCGGGAGTCCCGCCCGCCCAGCAGCCACCCCTCGCAACGGCCGCCCGCCACGGCGGCCCCGCGCCGACCCGGCGGCCCCTGCGGCACTCCGGCGGCGTACTACCCTGCCGGTGGGGCACACGGAACAAACGGGTCCGGTTCACCCCAGGAACGGCCCGCGGCCCGTACCGGGCGGCCCCGCGGGTACCGGCCCCGGACGGCACGACACCCGGTGCACCCGGTACAACCGGCACAACCGGCACAGGACGACAGCGGCGAAAGGCGGAGCACCGGTGACCAGCGGAAAGGCCCCCGGCCCCGAGGACTCTTCCGGCGCCCGGACCTCGCTGCCGCCACGGCCGCGCAAGCAGTATCCGTGGCTGCGGCAGACCGGCGCCCGGCCCACGGCCGGCGGCCCGCCCGCGGAGGTACCGCCGCCCGATCCCGCGGGCGCGCCCGAGCGCACCGTCGAGGAGGCCGCCGTCTACCGCGACGGCCGCCGGATCGCGAGCCCGGGGACCCTCGCCGGCACGTACCGGCGGCTGCGCGAGGAGGGCCCCGGAAGCATGGCGTGGATCGGGCTGTACCGGCCCGGGCACGCCCAGCTGCGGTCCCTGGCGGACGAGTTCGACCTGCATGAACTGGCTGTCGAGGACGCCATGGAGGCCCACCAGCGGCCCAAGCTGGAGCGGTACGGCGGCACCCTCTTCGTCGTCCTGCGTGCCGCCCGCTACCTCGACGCCCCCGAGGAGGTGGACTTCGGCGAGCTGCACGTCTTCGTGGGCCCCGACTTCGTCATCACCGTCCGGCACGGCGCCGCCCCCGACCTGTCGGCGGTGCGCCGCCGGATGGAGGCCGACCCGGAGCTGCTCTCCCTGGGCCCGGAGGCGGTGCTGTACGCCATCCTCGACGCGGTGGTGGACGGTTACGCGCCGGTGGTCGCGGGGGTGCAGAACGACATCGACGAGATCGAGACAGAGGTCTTCCGCGGGCACCCGGAGGTGAGCCGCAGGATCTACGAACTCTCCCGGGAAATGGTGGAGTTCCAGCGGGCGACCCGTCCCCTGGTCGGCATGCTGCACGCCCTGATGGCCGGCTTCGACAAGTACGGCACCGACGAGGAACTGCGGCGCTACCTGCGCGACGTCGCCGACCACGTGACGCACACCAGCGAACGGGTGGACGGGTTCCGCTCCGCCCTCACCGACATCCTCGCGGTCAACGCCACCCTCGTCACCCAGCAGCAGAACGCGGAGATGCGGGCGCTGGCCGAGGCGGGGTTCGAGCAGAACGAGGAGGTCAAGAAGATCTCCTCGTGGGCGGCCATCCTCTTCGCCCCCACCCTGGTCGGCACCGTCTACGGCATGAACTTCGACCACATGCCGGAGCTGCATTGGGCGTTCGGCTACCCCTTCGCGATCCTGCTGATGGCGGTGGTGTGCGTGAGCCTGTACCTGGTCTTCAAGCGACGGGACTGGCTGTAGGCAACGGCCCCACCCGGTCCCCGGGCCACCGGCGCCCAGCGGTCCGTGGTGCGGCGCACACCCCACTCGGCGAGGTCGTAGTGTGGTCGCCGTACAGCCGGTGATGATTCCCGCTCCCCGTGAGCGGGCCGGCCGGCCACCGATGCTGGTCCCCGCGCACGCGGGGGTGGCCCTTGGGTACATGTTTCGGCTACGTGATCCCCGCGCATGCGGGGCTGGGGGCGGCGTCTCCGGCAGCTGTCTCCGCCAGGTGGGCCCTGCGCCGCTAGTCAGCAACTGGGTACATCTCTCTGCACACGCCCCAACTCAACGTGTCCGGAAACGGTCCACGGGCGTTCACCGCGCCATAGGCTCGTCTCGCCGGGCCACAGTCCGGCCCTCGAACGCAGAGGGCCGGACTCGTCGTTGCCTGATCCGTGCCAGCGGAGCAGGCCGAGTCCGGCCCGTTCTCCAACCCAGGTAAGGAAGAAGAACGAAGGTGATACTACCCATGCAGAGCCGCGTTGCTACTGGTCAGTCGCTCATGCCCCCTGTCCGGGCCCTGACCACTCCCCTGCTCGCAACCTCGGACCACCGCCCCTGTGCACGGGCGGCACTCGTGGTCGCGGACGGGTTGTCGAGCCGTAGGCCTTGAGCACAGGGGGCCTGGCGGGCACTTCGAGCGACGGGGTGCTCGCCCGGCCGGCGGATCGCGGCTCCTGCCGCGACATCGCCACCGAACCACGCAGTGCAAACGCCATGGGAGGACCCTGACGTGTTCCCCGCCCCCGAGGGCCCGGCCCCTCAGAAGGCACCACCCTCTCCCCAGCACCTCTCCGACGCCGCCCGCTCCGCCTGGGCCAAGCACGACCGTAAGACCGACGGTTGGCTGCCGCTCTGGCGGCACATGGCCGACAGCGGCTCCGTGGCGGGGAAGTTGTGGCACGAGTGGCTGCCCGCGTCCGTCAAGCGCCAGATATCGGAGCCCTTCCCAGGGGGCGACGAGGTTGCCTCGCGGCTGGTGTGCTTCCTGGCGGCCTCCCACGACATCGGCAAGTGCACACCCGCCTTCGCCTGCCAGGTCGAACGGTTGGCCGATTGCATGCGGGATCACGGCCTGGACATGCCCACCGCCTCGGCATACGGCCAGGACAGAAGGCTGGCGCCGCACGGGTTGGCGGGGCAGCTGGTGCTCCAGGAATGGCTCGGGGAGCGGTTCAAGCTGGGATCCCGCGCGGCGGGGCAGTTCGCGGTGGTGGCCGGAGGGCACCACGGAGTGCCCCCGGGCAGCCAGCAGATCCATGACCTGCAATTACGGCCCAACCTCGTGCGGCATCCGGGACCGAGTGAGGACCTGTGGCGCCGGACCCAGTACGAGTTGCTGGACTGGTGTGCCGAACTGACCGGGGTGGCGGACCTGTGGCCGTCCTGGCGCGAGGTCCGGCTGCCCCAGCCGACCCAGGTGCTGCTGACGGCCGTGGTGATCCTCGCGGACTGGATCGCCAGCGCCCCCGAGCTTTTCCCGTATGCGCCGGAGACGTGGCTTCCCTTGGGTGCGCCCGCCGAGCGGCGCAGGGTGCGGGCCGCCTGGGAGGGCCTTGACCTCCCCGCCCCCTGGCGACCGGAGTTGCGCACCGCGCCACCCGAGGAACTGTTCTCGCAACGGTTTCCCGGGCTCCGGGGCGCCGCGCCGCGCCCGGTGCAGCGGGAAGCGGTCCGGATGGCGGGTGCCATGGACCAGGCCGGCCTGCTCATCATCGAGGCACCGATGGGAGAGGGGAAGACCGAGGCCGCGCTGGCGGCGGCCGAGATCCTCGCGGCGCGCTCGGGGGCCGGCGGGCTGCTGCTGGCGCTTCCGACCCGGGCGACCGGGGACGCCATGTTCGGCCGCCTCCTGTCATGGCTCGACGCGCTGCCCGCCGACGGAGTGTCCTCGCGGTCCGTGGTCCTGGCCCATGCGAAGGCGGCGCTCAACGAAACCTGGGCCGGCCTGCTGCGTACCGGAAACCGGGCCATCGCCGCCGTCGAGCCGGACGGGGACGAACAGCGGCCCGCGCCGGGCGGTAACAGCCGGGGCGCGCCCCGGCACCCCGCCGGGCTCCACGCCCACCAGTGGCTACGCGGGCGGAAGAAGCGGCTCCTGTCGTCGTTCGCCGTCGGGACCGTGGACCAGGTGCTGTTCGCCGCTCTCAAGAGCCGGCACCTGGCCCTTCGGCACCTGGCGGTCGCCGGCAAGGTGGTGGTGATCGACGAGGTGCACGCCTACGACGCCTACATGAACCGCTATCTGGACCGGACGCTGGAGTGGCTGGCCGCCTACCGGGTTCCGGTGGTGCTCCTCTCCGCCACCCTCCCGGCCGCCCGCAGGAAGGCGCTCGCCGCCGCGTACGCGGGGGCCGAAGGTGCCGCGGCGGTGGTGACCGCCACCGATGCCTACCCGCTGCTCACCGCCGTGTCACCGGGCCGGACCGCGCTGACCGCGCGGCCCTCGGCGGCCTCCGGACGCGGCGCGGCCGTCGTACTCGAACGCTTGGTGGACGACCCCGCCGTGCTGGCCGACCGGCTGGAGGCGGAGCTGGCCGACGGCGGATGCGCCCTGGTCGTCCGGAACACCGTGGGGCGGGTGCTGGAGGCGGCCGAAGTGCTGCGAGAACGGTTCGGCGACGGCCAGGTGACCGTCACCCACTCGCGGTTCCTGGCCGCCGACCGTGCCGCCAACGACGCCGCGCTGCTGCGGAGGTTCGGCCCTGGCGGGGACCGGCCCGCGCGGCACGTGGTGGTGGCCAGCCAGGTGGTCGAACAGTCGCTCGACGTCAGTTTCGACCTGCTGGTGACCGACCTGGCCCCGGTCGATCTCCTGCTTCAGCGCATGGGGCGGCTGCACCGGCACCCCTCGCTCCGGCCGGGCCGCCTGGCCACCCCCCGGTGCCTGGTCACCGGAGTCGATTGGAGGGCCTCGCCGCCCCTGCCCGATGCGGGTTCGCGCGCCGTCTACCCGGGCGACTGGACCCTGCTGCGCTCGCTCGCCGCCCTCACGCCCCATCTCGACGGCACTCCCGTGCGCCTGCCGCAGGACATCGGTCCGCTGGTGCAGCGCGCGTACGGTGACGAGCCACTCGGGCCGGCCGCGTGGGCCGAGGCCGTCACCGGGGCCGAGGAGCGGCATCGGGCACTGCTCGCGGAGAAGCGGCGCCGGGCGGACGGCTTTCTGCTGGCGCCGGTACGGCGTCCCGGGCGGCCCGTGTACGGGTGGCTGGAGGCGCACGCGGGCGACGCGGACGACAGCCGGTCCGGACGGGCGCAGGTGCGGGACGGCGAGGAGACGCTGGAGGTCCTGGTGGTCCAGCGGCGGGCCGACGGCCGGTTGACCACCGTGCCCTGGCTGGACGGGGGCGAGGAAGGGGGGCGGGGCGGCCTGGAGCTGCCCACCGACTTCCCGCCTGGCCGACGGGCGGCCGAAGCGGTGGCCGCCAGCGCTCTCACCCTGCCCGGGCGGTTCAGCAAGGAGTGGATGATCGACCGCACCATCGCGGAACTGGAGAAATTCCTGGTCCCGGCCTGGCAGGTGAAGGAATGCCCCTGGCTGGCAGGGGAGTTGTTGCTCGTTCTGGATGAACGGTGTCAGACCCGGCTGGCAGGATGCGTGCTGAGCTACAGCCGCGCCGAGGGGCTGCGGGTGGCTGCCCCCGGCATGCCCGGAAGCGGCCCGGACGGACATGACGACGGGCACGGCGGACGGGGCGGCGGGCACGGCGGTGGACACGACGAAGGGGACGGACGCAATGGACAGGAGCAGCAGGCGCCCGGCGCCGACCCGGACGCCGCGGCGCGAGCAGACGCCCCCGCGGGCGGCGCGAGCCGGAACCGCGGCCCGGTGAGCCGGTCCACCGCCGATCCGGCCGGCGGGGCCCACACCACCGACGACGTCCCCGCGCGGTTCAACCTCGTGAGGGATCCGTGGTTACCGGTCCAGCGCCTCGACGGCACGGTCGCGGAGCTGTCCTTGCGCGAGGTGTTCGCGAACGCCGGCACCTTACGCAGGATCATCGGTGACGTCCCCACCCAGGAGCCGGTGCTGCTCCGGCTGCTGCTGGCGGTCCTCCACGACGCGCTGGAAGGGCCGGCGGAGCTGGAGGACTGGGAAGAGCTGTGGGAGAGTCCCGCGCCGTTCACGGCGGCTCTCGACTATCTGGAGCGCCACGCCGGATGCTTCGAACTCTTCGACAGTGTCCGTCCGTTCTTCCAGGTGGCCGGTCTGCGGACCGCCAAGGACGAGGTCGCTCCGCTCAGCAGGATCGTCGCCGACGTGCCGACCGGTTCCGCCTTGTTCTCCATGCGGCGCCCCGAGGTGGACCACCTGTCGTTCGCGGAGGCCGCGCGGTGGCTGCTGCACGCCCACGCCTTCGACACCTCGGGCATCAAGCCCGCGATGGTGGGCGACGAGGGGCGGAGCAAGGCGGGCAAGGTGTACCCCCCTGGGGGGTGGGGGTCGATGGGGGCACCTGGGTGGGGTCTTCGCCGAAGGGGCCACCCTGCGGGAGACGCTGCTGCTCAACCTCATCGCGTTCGAGGACGCGTACGGGGGAAGTGAGCCGGCCGAGCGGATCGACGAGGACCGGCCGGTCTGGCGCCGGGACCAGCCGTACGGGCCCGGACCTCGCGGTGCGGGCGCGGGCGGCCCCGAGCCGCTCGGTCTGCGGGACCTGTACACCTGGCAGACCCGCCGGATCCGGCTGTGCGCCGATCGCGGTGTGGTGACCGGGGTGGTCCTGGGCTACGGCGACCCCCTCGTGCAGTCCGCTCCGTGGCTGCTGGAGCCGATGAGCGGATGGCGCCGCAGTCCCGCCCAGGAGAAGAAGCAGCGGCGCGCGCTCGTCTACACCCCCTCCCGGCACGACCCGGAGAAGTCGGCGTGGCGGGGTCTGGGGGCCCTGCTCCCTTCCCACGCCGAGGCCGGCGAGGCGGGGAGCCGTGGTGAGTCACCCGCACGACTGCGCGCGGGTATCACCCGCTGGTTCACCCGGGTCATCACCGAAAGCGAGATCGACCCCGGGAAGCTGGTGCGGCTCCGGCTGGTCGGCGCGGTGTACGGCACGCAGCAGTCGGTGATCGACGAGATCTATGACGACTCCGTCGTGCTCCCGGTCGTCACCCTGCACGAGACCAACCCGGTTTACGGTGGCCTCGCCGTGGGTGCCGTCGGCGACGCCGATGAGGCGGTCAAGGCCCTGGGGTATCTCGCCGGCAATCTCGTCCGCGCCACGGGTGGCGGCCGACCGGACGCGGCGGACGCGGCGGCCCGGCACCTGGGATACGCGGCCCTGGACGGGCCGTACCGCGCATGGCTGCGGGGCCTGGCCCGGCGGCCCGACCTCCAGGCCGCCCGGCAGGAGTGGCGGGAGACCGTCCGGCGCCATGTCCTCCACCTGGCCCGCCAGGAGATCAGCTCCGCCGGACCGGCGGCCTGCGAGGGCAGAGCGGTGGACCTGCCCGGCCGGGGCGAGCTGCTGATGGACGCCGGGCGCGCCGAACTCTGGTTCCGCACCAAGCTGCACCAGGTGCTCGGGCCGCCGGCCGCGCCCTGAGACGCGGCACCTCCCTCGAACCATCGTCGTCAGGAGAAACCTCATGACACCGACCCCTCCGGCCGTTCCGGACGGGACGGCCGCAGGGCGCCAGCGGCCCCTCCCCCCGTCTCCCCTCGCTCCCCCGCGAGGCCGTATCGCGCACCGTCGGCAGGTTGCAGGCCGGCTACCGGCAGGACGCGCCTTGGGCGGTCGCGGCCGTCGCTCGGCTGCGCCGCGAAGCCGGACGGGACGCGTACGCCTCCCCCACCGCCTGGGGGCTCGACCACCTGGAGACCCTGAACGAGCTCAGAGAGGCGCGGCGGACCGCGGAGCCGGAGGGACGCGACGGCGGGATCGCCGCACCCTCGTACTTCTCCTCCGCGGCCCGCGCCACACAGGAGGAGCGGGAACGGCGCGAGGACACGGCCGTCCACATCGCCGTGACGCTGTGGGCGCTGCACCAGCAGTCCCTGCGGGACGAACCCATGCACCTGGTCGGGTGGCCGCTCGGCCGGGCCGTACGCCGCCTGGCCCACGGGAGGACCGGCGTCCGGGACAGCGAGGCGTCCGTTGACGGGGCCGGTGCGGACCCGGCCGAGGAGCGGGTCGAGGACGCCGGTGAGACCGTGCGCCGGCGGTTCGTCCGGGTCGGTACGGCGTCGGACACGGACGTTTTCGCCACCCGGCTGCGCGAGCTGGTGCTGCTGCTGCGCTCGGCCCGCATCCCCCTCGACTACGCCCTCCTCGCCGATCAGCTCCTGCTGTGGCAGGACGAGAACCGCCGGGACGACGTTCGCCGGGCCTGGGGGCGCGACTTCCACCGGCGCCACGGTCGCCCCGACCCCGCCCATGTGGACGGCGAGGGCGACGAGGCGGCCACGGACTCCGTGCCGGCGGATGATTTGGCGTGACCCGCCTCGACTCCTGACCCGGCTGCCCGGTCGTCCTCGGCCGCCCCTCTCCCGCCCGCCCCTTCCCTTTCACTTTTCCGGTCGTCAGACGAGAGAACGGAAACGCCCGTGACCCGCACCATCCTCGACATCCACATCCTCCAGAACGTGCCGCCGAGCAACATGAACCGGGACGACACCGGAACTCCCAAGTCCGCTTACTACGGCGGTGTACGCCGGGCCCGGGTGTCGAGCCAGGCATGGAAACGCGCCACCCGGAGCCGGTTCAACGAGCTGCTGCCGCCGGAGGAGCTCGGCGTGCGGACGAAGAAGGTGGTCGAGGCGCTGGCCGAACGCATCACCGCGCGCGACCCTGAGCTCGCCGGAACGGCCCCGCAGCTCGCGGAGGAGACCTTGAAGGCGGCCACCGGTTCGTCGTTCGAGGTCCCGAAGCGCAAGGCCAAGGAAGACGACGGGACAGCGGTCTCGGAGTCGAAGTACCTGATGTTCCTCAGCAGGCGGCAGCTGGACGCGCTCGCCGCGGTGGCGGTGGAAGCCAGCGGTGGCGGAAACGTGGCGCGGCTCAAGAACGCCTTGAAGGACAAGGAGCAGAAGGCGAGGGCGCGCACCGCCGTGGACACCCGCCACTCGGTGGACATCGCCCTCTTCGGGCGGATGGTGGCGGACTCCGCCGATCTCAACGTGGAAGCCGCGACGCAGGTCGCGCACGCGCTGAGCGTGCACCGGTCTGACATCGAGTCGGACTACTACACGGCGGTGGACGATCGCAGCGGGGAGTCCGAGTCGGGCGCGGGCATGATCGGTACGGTGGACTTCCACTCCGCGACGCTGTACCGGTACGCGGCGGTGGACGTGGACGAGCTCCAGCGCAACCTCGGTGTCGGCCTCAAGGAGGACGAACCCCCGAGCACGCCGGCCTCGAAGGCCGTCACCGCCTTCCTGGAGGCGTTCATCACCTCCCTGCCGACCGGAAAGATCAACACCTTCGGCAACCACACCCTCCCCTCCGCCGTCATCGTCAAGATCCGCGACCGGTGGCCGATCAGCTTCGTCGGAGCCTTCGAGGAGCCGGTGCCCAAGTCCGCGGAAGGGGGGTTCCTGCGGGAGAGCTGCCGCCGACTCGCCGCGTACGTACCCGATCTGGAGCGGCAGTACGGTCTGGCGGACGGGCCCACCTGGGTGTTCCGGGTCGGCGAGGAGACGCGGGCGTTGGAGGGGCTGCAGGGCACAGAGGTGACCCTGGGCGCGCTGCTGGAGCAGGTCAAGGACGCGGTGGCCGAACGCCTGGGGTCCGGGGCATGACCGTGCTGATGCTGCGGTTGGCCGGACCGTTGCAGGCGTGGGGGTCGGCCGCCCGGTTCGTGCGCCGCACCACGGAGCACGCTCCGACGAAGAGCGGTGTGCTGGGGCTGCTGGCCGCCGCCCAGGGGCGTCCCCGGGGCGCGGACCTCTCCGACCTGGCCGCGCTGCGCTTCGGCGTGCGCATCGACCAGCCGGGGTCCCGGGTGCGGGACTTCCACACCGCGCACCACGCCGACTCGGGCCGGGCGATGCCGCTCTCGGAGCGTTACTACCTGGCCGACGCGGTCTTCGTCGCCGGGGTGGAGGGTGAGGAGGAGCTGGTACGGCGGCTGCACGCGGCCGTGCGGGCGCCCCGGTTCCTCCCCTACCTGGGGCGGCGGTCGTGCCCGCCGGCCCGCCCGCTGCTGTTCGAAGGGTCCCTGAGCGACCGGCCCCTGGAGGACGCGCTGCGCGGCGTGCCGTGGCAGGCGTCGCGGTGGTACGTCAGGCAACTGGCCCGCACCGGGCCGGACGGCCGGACGAAGACCGCCCCGGAGGAGCTGGACCTCCTCCTGGACTGTCCGCCCGGCGAGGAGCCCGACTTCTCGCTGCGCGACACGCCCGTCACCTTCGACCCGCGTCACCGGCAGTACGCGGTGCGGGGTGTGCGGACCTCACACGTTCACGCACCCGCGCACGATCCGACCGCGCACCTGCGCCCGGCCGCGTCCCCCGGCCGCCCGGCCCCCCGCCCCGGATGTCTCCTAGGACCGCGATGTACCTGACCCGTTTCCGCTTCAACACCGCCCGCCCCGAGGCGCGGCGGCTCCTCGGCTCCCCGCACCGCCTGCACGGCGCGGTCAACATGGCGTTCCCGGAGCCTCCGCCACGCGAGGGCACCGGCCCCCGGGTGTTGTGGCGGCTCGACAGCGCGCCGGCCAACCGTGTCGACCTCTTCATCTCCAGCCCCTCCCCACCGGACCTCACCCACCTCGTGGAACAGGCCGGCTGGCCCAGCTTGGGTGAGCAGGGGTGGAGCACCTTCGCCTACGGGGAGTTCCTGGACGCTCTCCGCCAGGGCGACATCTGGGCGTTCCGCCTCACCGCCAACCCGGTGCACCACATCCGCAGGGATGTGGACGCCCCCGGCACGCCGACCAGACGCACCGCCCACGTCACGCCCCGCCACCAGATCGGCTGGCTGCTGAAGCACCAGGAGCGTGCGGGGTTCACCGTGCTCGAAAGGCCGGCCGGGGTCGAGTCCGCCACGGCCGGCACGGACTACGAGGTGGTCGTGCACGACCGGACACCGGTGCGGTTCGGCAAGCCGACGGACGCGGGCACCGGCGCGTCCGGCACAGGGCAGGGCAGGGGCCGGCGCGCTCCGGACAGCCCGGACGTGCGCTTCACGCGTGCGACGTTCGACGGCAGACTGCGGATCACCGACCTCACCGTGTTCCGCCGTACGCTGACCCACGGGCTGGGCAAGGCGAAGGCGTACGGCTGCGGTCTGATGACGCTGACCCCGGTGCGGTGAGGTCATGGGCACCGTCAGCAAGCGCAGTCTCTCCTCCCCTCGGGAACTCACCCGTGTCGGTGACCGGGTGTCATTCCTCTACCTAGAGCGTTGCACCGTCCATCGTGACGACAACGCCATCACCGCCACGGACGCCGACGGCGTCACCCACATTCCCTCGGCCACGATCGGCACCCTGTTGCTCGGCCCCGGGACCCGGGTGACCCACCAGGCCATGGCCCTGCTCGGCGAGAGCGGAGCCGCGGTGATGTGGGTGGGTGAGCACGGGGTGCGCCACTACGCCGGCGGGCGCGCCCTGACCCGCTCCTCGGGGCTGGTCGAGGCGCAGGCCACGGCATGGGCGAACCGCCGTACGCGACTCGAAGTGGCGCGCGCGATGTACCGCCTGCGGTTCCCCGATGAGGACCCCTCCGGCCGCACCCGCGACGAGCTGCTGCGTATGGAAGGCCGCCGGTTGAAGGAGTGCTACCGCAGGGAAGCGGCCCGCACGGGCGTGCCCTGGAAGCGCCGCGAATACCACCGTGACGACTTCTCGGCGGCCGACGCCCCCAACCAGGGGATTACCGCGGCGGCCCAGTGCATGTACGGCGTCGCCCACGCCGTGGTCGCCGCGCTGGGCTGCTCCCCCGGGCTCGGTTTCGTCCACTCCGGGCACGAACGGTCCTTCGTCCTGGACATCGCCGACCTGTACAAGACGGAGATCGCCATCCCGGCCGCCTTCGACGCGGCGGCGGAGGGCGAGGACGACGTGCCGACGCGCACCCGGCGGGCCCTGCGCGACCGCATCAACAAGACACGGCTCCTGGAACGCTGTGCGAACGACATCAAGACGCTGCTCCGCTGCGAGGAAGCCGAGACGGCCGACGACGCGGATCGCGTAGGGCTCCAGTCCGACGGCGGACGCCTGCTCGACGGCGGCCGCAACTACGGGGACGAGCCGATCTGGTGACCGTCATCGTCCTCACCAACTGCCCCGCGGGCCTGCGCGGGTTCCTCACCCGCTGGCTCCTGGAGATCTCTCCCGGCGTCTTCCTGGGCTCGCCGTCCGCCCGCGTCCGCGACATCCTCTGGGACGAGGTCCGTCAGTACTCCGGCCAGGGCCGCGCCCTGCTCGCGTACCAGACCGACGAGCAGGGATTCACTTTCCGCACCCACGACCACGCGTGGCACCCCACCGATCACGAGGGCCTCACCCTCCTCCACCGCCCCGCTGCCCCCTCCCGGCCCCGGGCGGAAACCGACCCACCGCGCCAGGGATGGAGCAAGGCGGCGAAGCGGCGGAGGTTCGGAAGATGAGGCGAGGCAGGAGGAAATCCGTTATGACTCTTTTGCAAGCTTCCATGGAAGTGGGTAAAAACCAGCTGCACTTGCGGTAAAAGCGCAGGTCGCCTCCTGTGGTCCCCGCGCACGCGGGGGTGGTCCCATGCGAGAGGGCCCGCCGCTCCGGTGGCGGGCGTGGTCCCCGCGCACGCGGGGGTGGTCCCAGTAGCGCGTTACTACTCCGAGAACAACCACAGTGGTCCCCGCGCACGCGGGGGTGGTCCCCGTCTTGACACTTTCTCCGGGGGTCCCTACCTGTGGTCCCCGCGCACGCGGGGGTGGTCCCGAGAACAACGCCAGGGGGAGCCACGCCCCCACTGTGGTCCCCGCGCACGCGGGGGTGGTCCCCAGCAGGGGCGGGGTGCGCTCCCCGGCCGCGTGTGGTCCCCGCGCACGCGGGGGTGGTCCCTGGGTGCCGGCGGCTCGGTGCTCATCGAGCAGGTGGTCCCCGCGCACGCGGGGGTGGTCCCAGGAAACTCGGCGAACGGCTTGCGAGGGCAGCGTGGTCCCCGCGCACGCGGGGGTGGTCCCTCGCCGACCCGCAGCACCCGCCGCGGCGGGTGGTGGTCCCCGCGCACGCGGGGGTGGTCCCGCCCCGGGGGTGATCTTGTCGCCGACGCTGTCGTGGTCCCCGCGCACGCGGGGGTGGTCCCCAGTCGCTCAGGGGGCCGATGTCGCCCTTGATGTGGTCCCCGCGCACGCGGGGGTGGTCCTTGAGCCGGGCACCGGTCTTGGCGGGAATCGGAGTGGTCCCCGCGCACGCGGGGGTGGTCCCGTGGACTCAGCGGGCGGAGTGGAGTCGCATGTGTGGTCCCCGCGCACGCGGGGGTGGTCCCAGCATCGCGCCGAGAACCGCCCGCTCCGCCTCGTGGTCCCCGCGCACGCGGGGGTGGTCCCCCTGAGCCGCCCACGGTCCCTGCCCAGAGCGGGTGGTCCCCGCGCACGCGGGGGTGGTCCCACCGCGCGGGTCCCGGGCCGACCGGTCATCCGGTGGTCCCCGCGCACGCGGGGGTGGTCCCGCGGCCAACGCGCTCCAGGACGAGCGGCGCCAGTGGTCCCCGCGCACGCGGGGGTGGTCCCGGCAACGGGGACGATCAGAACGCGTTCCTGGAGGTGGTCCCCGCGCACGCGGGGGTGGTCCCGGATCAGAAACAATTGTTTCCAATCCGGGGTCGTGGTCCCCGCGCACGCGGGGGTGGTCCCCAGTTGATGCAGTACGCGCGGCAGGTGCTGGAGTGGTCCCCGCGCACGCGGGGGTGGTCCCCTGGTCCACCTCCTGGTCCAGGGTGGGCAGGGGTGGTCCCCGCGCACGCGGGGGTGGTCCCGGGTGGCCCTGGCCGTGCTCTGGGAGGCGGTCGTGGTCCCCGCGCACGCGGGGGTGGTCCGCGTGAGGGCCATTGAACCCCCGGACGGCCCGGTGGTCCCCGCGCACGCGGTGGTGGTCCCGCCTGCATGGCCTCCGGCAGGGTCTCCATCTGGTGGTCCCCGCGCACGCGGGGGTGGTCCCCTCCAGATCGATACCGGCGAGCTCGAAGGCATGTGGTCCCCGCGCACGCCGGGGGCGGTCTCGCGTAGGAGGAAGAGCGCGTGCGCTGCGGGCGCGCCGGGTTCCTGCGGCTGCGGTCGGCGGCAGGCGGCTGCCCTTGGCCCGCCCGGTGGGTTGCGGACCGGCAGCGGCGTCCACGGTCCGCCGGCGCACCGGCGGACCGGCGGGCTCAGGCCCGCTGCCGCCAGTCGGGGTCGAGGCGGTCGGCGAGGCCGGCGGCGGTGAAGGCGGCTTCGAGGTCGTCGCGGCCCTCGGTGAAGTGGGCCCAGCTGTCGTGGTGGACGGGGACGACCCGGCGGGCACCGAGGATGCGGGCGGCCTCGGCGGCCTGGGCGCTGTCCAGGACGAGGGGCTCGCCGCCGTAGAGCACGGGGATGCGGGGGGCGCCGGCGAAGAGGATGGCGGTGTCCACCGGGGCGAACCGCTCGGCGATCTCCTTGACGGCGTCCAGGGAGGCGTTGTCGCCGCTGACGTAGACGGTGGGCAGGCCGTCACCCGTGAGGACGAAGCCGACGACCTGGCCGGTGATCGGCTCGACGTCCTCGCGGGCGCCGGGCCCGTGGATGGCGGGCACCCCGGTGACCGTGACCGTGCCGCCGCCGGGGCGGTCCAGCTCGACCGACTCCCAGTCCGCCAGGCCCTTGGCCCCGTCGCCCAGCCGCTGTCCGCCGGCGGGCGTGGTGAGGGTGAGGGGAACGTCGGCGAGCAGGGCGCGGCCGGAGGT
Source organism: Streptomyces pactum (assembly GCF_016031615.1). Lineage (GTDB taxonomy): Bacteria > Actinomycetota > Actinomycetes > Streptomycetales > Streptomycetaceae > Streptomyces > Streptomyces pactus. The sequence continues at coordinate 6,046,190 of NZ_JACYXC010000001.1, read as the reverse complement.
GTCGAGGTTGTCGGCGTGCTCGTCGTGCGAGAGCAGGACCACGTCGAGGCGGCCGAGGTCGGCCGGGCTGCCGGCGGGCGGGGCGGTCTTCTTCAGGCCCGGCCGCCCCGGTGCCCCGTACTCGCCCGGCCCGTCGAAGGTCGGGTCGGTCAGGAAGCGCAGGCCGCCGTACTCGAACAGGGCGGTGGGGCCGCCGAAGACCCGGACCGGGAACTGCGCGGTGTCGTGCTGGGACATCTCGCCAACCTCATTTCTCACGGAAAGGCTCCGTGTTTTCCGTGATGCCAAGCTAAGCCGAGCTCACGGAAAAACGCAAGGACTACCATGAGAGGCATGAAGCAGACCCCGGCCGACGACCTCGCGAAGACCGCCCTTCCCCCGGCGCCGGGCGCCGACCGGTACCGGTCCCTGGACTTCGCCGACACCACCGCGACGCTCCCGGCCGGGCACAGCTACGACCTGCTCGCCGTACCCGCGTCCGCCATGCGCTGGCTCGCCGTCCACGACCTGACCACCCCGGACATCCAGCTGTACGACGTGTGCACCCGGCGGATGCGCGCGCTCCGCGTCCACGTGCGCGCCCTGTTCACCGCGCGCGTGGAGGGCACCGCCCCGCCCGCGGAATCCCTGGGTGCCGTGAACGACGCGCTGATCGCCGTGCCCACCGCACCCCTGCTCGCCTGGGACGGCACGCAAGGGCCGCGCCGCGTCCAGGCACACCCCACCGACCAGGCCGTCGGCCACGCGCTCGCGACCCTCGCCGCCGACGCCGCCGATCTGCTCACCGGTCCCGACGGGGGCCTCCTCGCCGTCTGCGGCTCCGCACCCTGCGACCGGTTCCTGCTGCGCACCCACGGCCGGCGCCACTGGTGTTCCACCCGCTGCGGCGACCGCGCCCGCGCCGCCCGTGCCTACGCCCGCCGCAGCGGGAACGCGACCTGAACCGGCGCCCGCGCTCCACCCGGAAAAAGCGGAGACGAAATCGATCGCTTCCCCCGGTCACATCTCCCCACCGCGATCCGTCAGGGCAGTGAGAGCAACACGGAAGCCCCAAGGAGGCGGCGATGGAAACGCGTTCGATCACGGCAGAGGTCCCGATGGCTCCCCGGATGACCGAGGACCCGGCGCAGTTGGTGCCGGAGCTGGCGGAGGTCTCGGCGGCGCTGTTCAGGGTCACCGGCAACGGCTCGGTGCCCCGTTCCACCATCAGCCTGGTCCAGCTTCGCGCCGGCCAGATCGTGGGCAGCACCTATCTGACCGTCCTGCACACCGGCTTCCTGCGCAAGGCCGGGCAGTCGGAGGAGCGGATCACGTCCGTGGCCTCCTGGCAGGACTCGCCGTACTTCACCGGCGCCGAGCGGGCCGCGCTGGCGCTGGTGGAAGCGGTGCTCCAGCCGTCCGCGCACGGCGAGCGGGTCCCCGACGAGCTGTACGCCGAGGTGGCCGGGCACTACGAGGCCAAGGCGCTCGCCACGCTGATGTTCGCGATCGGCCAGGTCAACTTCTTCATCCCGGTGGCGCTCACCGCCAAGCCGGTGCCGGGCCGGTCGTTCACCGACCCGTGGAACTGAGACCGTCCGGCCGATCCGGCGGCGGGCCCTGCTCCGGGGCCCGCCGCCGACCGCCGGTGTACGGGCACGGAGGCACCGCCGAGCTGCGGGGCCTCACCCGGCGCGCCCCTTCGCCGGCCGGTGCCGGCGGCGGCGAGGCAGGGCCGGAGCGTGCGAGGGCTTCGCGCCGTGGACCGGCGCCGGCCACCGCCGCGTCATCCGGCGGCGGAGGCGTCCCCGGCCGGCCGGTGGGGCGCTGAGAGGCCGGCGCCGCGCGGCCCGCGGTCACCTCGCCGACAGGGCGCCGGCGTGCGCGGCGGCCAGGGCGACGTTCACCGCCCGGTCCGCGGTCGCCTCGTCGACCGGCTCGCCGGTGAACACCAGGCGGAAGTAGATCGGCGCGGCGAGGGCCTTGAGGAGTTCGGCCGGGTCGGTGTCCGCGGGCAGTTCCCCGCGCTCGACGGCTCGGGTGACCACGGGTTCCGCCCGCCGGAACCGGTCGTTGAAGAGCGCGTGCTTGACCTCGGCGAGCCGGGGGACGCGTACGGCGTCCGAGAGGACCGCGGCCAGCAGGGCCCGGCCGGCTCGCGTGGTCATGGTGGCCACGAGGGAGCGGGCCAGTGCGCGCAGGTCGCTCTCCACCGCCCCGGTGTCGGGGATCGGGATGTCCGCGGCGAAGTGGCCGGCCAGCGCGTCGGCGACGAGTCCGTCGGAGTCCGTCCAGTTGCGGTAGATCGTCGTCTTGTGCACGCCGGCCCGCCGGGCGACGCCCTCCACGGTCAGAGCCGCATACCCCGTCTCCGTGAGCTCGGCGATGGTCGCCTCCAGCACGGCGGCGCGCATCTTCCTGCCGCGCCCGACAGCGGGGGCACGCCGTGGGGACGGTTCGACAGACGGTTCGACAGACTCCATTGCAACTCCGTGTTGCGTTGATGCGGATCATGCGACAGCATCAGGCTATCGCAACGCTGAGTTGCAATGCGGTCGGGCTGTTGCGGACCGCATTCCCGACCCACGGATCGAGGTCCCGATGACGCCTGACTCCAGGACGGCCGCCCCAGGCCCGCCGTCCGGCCACGACGACACAGCCGCGTACGGCCCCCACGCGATCGGCCGTCGGGCCGCACACGCGCGCCGCGAAGGGTTCCGCGCATGAGCTGGACGCCCGATGCCATCCCCGACCAGTCGGGACGCGTGGTGGTCGTCACCGGCGCCAACAGCGGCATCGGATACGTCACCGCACGCGAACTCGCCCGCCGCGGCGCCCATGTCGTCCTCGCCTGCCGCAGCCACGAGCGCGGGCGGGCAGCGGTGGAGCGGCTGCGGACCGAGGTACCCGGTGCCCGCGCCGAGCTGCGCCTGCTCGACCTCGCCGACCTGACGTCGGTCCGCGGTTTCGCCGGGAGCTGGAGCCACGACCGGCTCGACCTCCTGGTCAACAACGCCGGCGTGGCCATGGTGCCGTTCTCCCGGACCGCCGACGGCTTCGAGTCCCAGTTCGGCATCAACCACCTCGGCACGTTCGCGCTCACCGGCCTCCTCCTGCCTCATCTGTCGGCCGCGTCCGACCCGCGCGTGGTCACGGTCAGCAGCGAGGGCCAGCGCTTCGCCCGGTTCGACCTGACCAACCTCGATGCCGAGCGCCGCTACCGGGCGGCGTTCGCCTATGTGCAGTCCAAGCGGGCCAATCTCTACTTCGCCCGGGAACTGCAGCGGAGGGCCGACGCCTCCGGACTGAGGCTGCGCAGTATGGCCGTCGCGCCCGGACTCACGCGCTCCAACGTGCTCACCGGCGGCGCCCACGGCACCCGGGGCCGCGCGTACCAGGTCCTCACCCGCCTGCTCCTGCGCATAGCCTTCCGCCCCACACCGGAGGGTGCCAAGACCTCCCTGTACGCCGCGACCGTTCCCCATCTGCCGGGCGGGAGCTACGTCGTGCCCGACGGGCCGTTCCAGCTCCGCGGCGAGCCCGTCCTCCGCAGCCGGGAACGCGCCCTCCGCGACGCCCGGACCGCCCACCGGTTGTGGGTCCTGTCGGAGGAACTCACCGGGGTGCGGTACCCGTTGCGCGCGGCACCGCCGGCTCGGCGGTGAGGAGTCCCGAGGGATCACGGAGCCCCGGCGGAGGATGGCGGGGCGGCGACCGGGACGAGGACCCCCGCCGGCAGCGCACCGGTGCCGGGGGCGCGCGCCCGCCGCACCGCCGGGGACCGCGCGCGCCGGCCCACCGGTTTTCTCACGCGGGAGCGATGAGTTCGGGCGGCGGACCGGGTCTGTCCTGGCATGACGGGAATCAGCACGGACATCGCGGTCTCCCTCGACGGCTTCGCCGCCGGCGCCGGTGAGATCACCTTGGGCATCGAAGCGTTCGGGGACGACGACGCGCCGCTCGTCCTGCTCGTGGGCGGGACGACGATGCTCTCCTGGCCCGACGCGCTCTGCGAGCGCCTCGCCGCCGGCGGGCGCCGGGTGGTGCGCTACGACCTCCGCGACAGCGGGAGGTCCACGACGACCGATCCGGAGGCGCCCGCCTACACCCTGCGCGACCTCGCGGCCGACGCGGCGGCCCTGGCCGGCGCGCTCGGCGCAGGGCCCGCGCACCTGGCGGGGATCGGCGTGGGCGGAATGGTCGCCCAGGTGGCCGCCCTCGACCACCCGGCCGCCTTCTCGGCGCTCACCCTGATCGGCACCCGGCCGGTCGCCCCCGGCCCGACCGACGACGACCTCCCCGACCACGACCCGGCGACGATGGGCCGGCTGTTCGCACGTCCGATGCCCGACTGGGCCGACCGCGAGGCGGTCGCGGAGTTCGCCGCCGGTGGCGCGGAGGTCCTCGGCGACGACCCCGCCGCCGCACGCGCCACCGCCGCGCGGATCTGGGACCGCACCCCCGGCACCGCGCCACCGGTCCAGCTGGCCAACCAGCTGGGCCTGGTGTTCTCCAAGCTCGACTGCACACCCCGCTGGCGCGAGCGGCTGCCGGAGATCGAGCTCCCCGCGCTCGTGGTCCACGGCCGCCGGAACCGCTTCTTCCCCGTCGGCAACGGCGAGGCGCTCGCGCGTGAGATCCCCGGCGCGCGGCTGCTCGTCCTCGACCGGGCCGCCACCGCGATCCCGGGCCCGGCGGTGGGAGAGGTCGCCGAGGCGATGCTCGCACTCGGCTGACCGGTCCGGGCCGGGAGGGCGCCGGGGCCGGTGACGGCGGGGGCCGCCGGGAGCGTCCGGGGCGGCCCCGGACGGACGAGCCGGTGATTCCACTCTTTCGCGTGACAGCACTGTTCGAATTCGGACGGTTAGCATTCTCTGCACACCGTCCATGAAATTTCATGGCGGGATTTCAGCGCTCTTCTGCCTGCGGGTTCCGGACGGTCGCGCACAGAAATCCGAGCACGTGGGGATATCGAACAGAGAGGGAGTTCCACCCATGCGGGAGTTCACCAACGGAATGCCTGCCGGCCTCATCCCGGGCGCCTGGATGAAGAGCCGCAAGAGCGAGGCCAACGGCATGTGCGTCGAGGCGCTGAGGCTCCCGCACGGGGGCGTGGCCCTGCGGAACTCGACCGATCCGACGGGTCCGGCGCTGGTCTTCACCGCCGGCGAGATGGCGGCCTTCCTCGACGGCGCGAAGAACGGCGAGTTCGACATCCTCATCACCGCCAACTCCTGATCCTCGAAACAAAGTTCGAGCCTCATTTCGCCTCCCGGACATGCCATCATGCGTATATGGCAGTCCCGTGAAGGGGTGAACGTGTTCTCGGACTCGAATGCGGTGGTCCGTCCGGCCCGGCCGTCCGGGCCGGACTGGACTCCCACGGCGGCGAACATCATGCTCGGTCGCGCGGTGAAGGATCTGCGCGAGCGCGCCGGGCTGACCCAGAAGGATCTGGCGGGCCGGATTCATGTCTCGGCCGCCACCATCAACCGGCTGGAGAACGCGGACACCACGCCGATGCGGCGGACGGTCGAGTCCGTGATCGGGCTCCTCGGCCCGGACTCCGCCACCCGCGACGGGCTGCTGATGATGCTCGCGCGTACCGAGGAACCGGAGTGGTTCCAGCACCGGTTCGAGGACTGCACCCCGGACCACCTCCGCCGGCTGCTCGGCCTGGAGTCGATGGCCATCCACATCACGTCCTACGACGTGCGGCTGGTGTCGGGGCTGCTGCAGACCCCGGAGTACGCCGCCCACATCATCCGCACCGGCCTGCACCTGACGGAGTGGCGCGGGCCGGAGGCGGAGCGGCGTCTCGCCCAGCGGCTGGAACGTCAGGAGCGGGTGCTCGGTCAGGCCGATCCGCCCCGGTGCGTCTTCCTGATGGACGAGTCCGTCCTGATACGGCGGGTGGGACCGGACGAGGTGATGCGCGGGCAGCTGGTGCGCTTGCGCGAGCTGACCGACCTGCCGCACATCGTCATCCGGTTCGTGCTGTTCGACCGCTTCATCGCGGGGAACGCGGGCTCGATGGCGGGCTCCATGGCACAGCTCCAGTTCGGACGTGGCGGCCTGCCCGACCTCGTCTACGTCGAGGGGTACGAGAAGGCCGACTACTTCACCCCGCCTCCCCGGCGCGCCCGGAGCCCGGAGCGGCCACCGACCCCCCGGGAGAACCACTTCGAGCGCCACCTGCAACTGCTGCTGCGCATCCAGGGCGAAGCGTGTGCGTCACCCGCCGAGAGCCGGCGCATGCTGGACGAGGCCATCAGCCGTTACTCCTAGCCGCGCCCGTCCCGGTCACCGCGCACGGTGCGGGACCCGTCCCAGCCCGCCGTACTCCGTCCACTCGATGCTGCGCCGGCGCTGCTGGAGATCGGAGTCGGGCCGCCAGTCGGTCACATCGACCAGCCCCGGCTCCTCCACGACGAGGCCCGAGAAGATCTCCCGGACGTCCGACTCCTCGCGCACCCGCCCCCAGTTGCCGTGGGTCTGGACCCGCATGAGTTCGGTGACGTCGTCCCGGACCTTCGGGTCGTCGCTGACGAGCTGGCACACGACGACGAAGCTGTCGGGCACCAGCCGGTCCACGACGCGCCGCACCAGCTGCCCGGGCCCGGCGCTGTCGGGCAGGCAGTGCAGGACGGAGATGAACAGTGCGGCCACGGGCTCGGTGAAGTCGATGAGCCGCTTCAGGTCCGGGTGCGCGAAGATCCCTTCGGTGTCCGTCATGTCGAAGGGCAGGATGGCGGTGTTGTCGTTCTCGTCGAGGAGCGACCGGCCGAGCGCCAGGACGACGGGGTCGTTGTCGATGTAGACGACACGGGCCCCGGGGTCGGTCTCCTGGGCGATCTGATGGACGTTGCGCTGGGTCGGCAGTCCGGAGCCGAAATCGATGAACTGCCGGATGCCGTGTTCCTCGGCCAGGACCCGGACGACGCGCTGGAGGAACCAGCGGTTGTTCAGCGCCAGCTCACGTGTGGTGGGCGCGACCTCCAGGAGCATCTCGCAGGCTTCCTGGTCGACTTCGAAGTTGTTGCTGCCGCCCAGGAGCCAGTCGTACATCCGTGCGGCGCTCGGCACCGACAGGTCCACCACACGGTTTGTCTCCTGCAACGGACGCGCCCCCTCGCCAGTCCTGCCACGGCCAACGTCGAGTGGCCCATCTTAGGAGCGCGCCGCACACCGCCACCACCGCCGGAAAGGGTGAAGGGTGGCGCAGGGTGGCGAAAAGCCGCGGAGCCGAGCGCCGCGTTCGCAGGATTACGCGCGGGGGTGTGCGCGGGGGTGTGAAAGGCCGGTCAGCGCGCTCCCTTGTCGACGAGATGGGGCAGCGCCCGGCGGGCGGCGGCGAGGGCGGCTTCGACGGCGGGCGGCTCCCGTCCCATGAGTTCGGCCGCCTCGGACGTTCCCAGCCCGAGCCGGCGGCACAGCAGCACGCTGTCGGCGCCGGTCCGTGGCAGTGCCCGGTACAGGGCGGTCACGTCTTCGTCCGGGGGCGGGTGCCCGTCACGGTGGCGGTCGATCTGGCGGTGGAGTTCGGCCCAGATGTCCGCGGCGGGACTGGGCCGGCTCAGCAGCCGGTGCCAGTCGGCGCGGGCGAAGTCGAGGGTGGCGCGTACCACGTCCCGTGCCGCGGCGGTTCCGCCGAGACGGACACGGGCGTAGCGGGTGTAACGGGGCTGGTTCCGCTCGGCGAAGGCGCTCAGCCCCAGCTTCGCGATGGCGGCGGGTGCGGCCGGCACGGGCGGGTGACGGCGGACGCCGCCGGGCGGCACACTCGATCGAGGGGTGGCGGACATGAGGCGCTCCTCGGGCCTGCGGGACCGTGCGACGCGTCCTGGTGGCGCGGTGCCACGGGTCGTGGCGGCACCGGCGGCGCCCCGCACCGTGGTGGCACGGGGCGGGCCCACCCGGGCCGCGGCGTGCCGGGACCCCTGGGTGACGTGCCCTCCGGCGGGCCGGACGGGGCGGGGCACGCTCAGGACGCGGGCGGACCCGGCCGTGCCGCGGCGGTGTCCGTGACGAGCGCCCGGAGCAGGATCAGGGCGGCGATCAGGGCGCCCGGCCCGGCCGTCGGGCGGCCGCCCCGGGCACGGTTGAGCCCTACGGGAGAGAAGTTGAGACTGGTACGGTGCATGCGCTCGGGGGGCAGCTGCCGGCGCCCTCGGCGAACGGGCTCGCACATACGGAATTCCTCGGGTCCGGTCGTCCCCGGGGCCGTGGTGACGCACGCCCCCGGGCGGGCGCTCCTTCCGGCGCCCGCGACGAAACTACCCCGCGGGGAACGCCGTTCGGCCCGCCGGGACCGTCGTGAAAACTCATTCTTGTCGCACTTAACGCACCGATCACATACGGGCGGGATGAATTCATCAGGCGTTCGCGAAGGGCGGCGAAAGCGGCGGTCTCATTCACTCCGGACGGTCACCCCGGCCCGGGGCCCGCGCTACGGGATCTCTCCGGGAATGGCGGCGTAGGTCTCCTGGAGCCGCGCGAGGACCGGGTGGCCGGCGGGGAACCCGGTGCCGTCGATCGCCGACAGCGGACGGACGCCGATGCCGGCGTTCGTGGCGAACGCCGCGGCCATGCCGGCGGCCTGCTGAGGGGTGACGGTGGTGGAGCGGTGGGCGGCGTGCCGGCGGAGCAGGGTCATGGTGACGCCGGGCAGCACCGGGGCCTGGGGCCACACCACCGTGCCCTCCCGGTCGACGAACCCGACGTTCCAGGTGACGCCCTCGGAGACCAGTCCGTCCCGGCCGACGAACAGGGCGTCGTCGTAGCCGGCCCGCTGGGCCGCCGCCCGGGCGTGCAGGGCGCCGAAGAGGCCGGTGTGCTTCACCTCGGGCAGGTCGCGCTCGTACACCACGGTCCTGACCCGCAGCGGTGGCGGGGGCAGCGCGCCGGCCGGCCGCACGGTCACCAGGACGCGCGGCTCGCCGGCGGCCGCGGGGTGTCCGATGTCCGCCGCCGGGTCGTAGACCGTGACCCGGACCACGCAGGGGCGGGGGTGCCCCTCCAGTCCCTGCCGGACGTACGCGCGGACGCGCCCGGTGTCCAGGTCCGCTCCCCACACCGTCGCGCAGTCCCGCACCAGGCGTTCCATGTGCAGCGCCAGGCCGCGCACCCCGCCGTCCGCCTCGACGCGCAGGGTGGTGAAGTGGCCCAGGTTCGTCAGCGCGAGCGGGAGCACGTCGGCCGCGGACACCGGCCTTCCGTCGAGAATCGCCATGGCGCCCAGCATGGCAGGGCGCCCAAGCCGGCAGGGCGGCCACCGCGGCGGGCACGTCCCCGGACCCCGGCGCCCAGGGCGCACACCGCGCCCCAGCCGGCGGCCGCGTACAGGGCGGTCGCGGCGATGGCACCGGTCGCGCTGCCGACGGCGTAGCAGATCATGTAGCCGCCGATCAGACGGCTGCCCGCGTCCGGGTGGAGCGCGTAGATCAGCGTCTGGTTGGTGACGTGCACCGCCTGCACGGCGAGGTCGAGCAGGACCACCCCGGCGATCAGGGCCGCGAACGAGTCACGGGTGAAGGCCAGCGGCAGCCAGGAGACGGTGAGCAGGGCCAGGGCGGTGCCGGTGGTCTGCCGGGAGAGCCCGCGGTCGTTGAGCCGGCCCGCCGCGGTCGCGGCCAGGGCGCCGGCCGCGCCGATCAGCCCGAGGGCTCCGATCGCGCTGTGGGACAGGTGGTACGGGGCCTCGCTGAGCGGCAGCGCGACGCTGCTCCACAGGGTGCTGAAGGCGGCGAAGACCAGCAGGCCGAACAGGGCCCGCAGGCGCAGCAGCGGTTCCCGTGCGAACAGGGCGACCGTGGAGCCCAGGAGCCGCCCGTAGCGCAGCGGCGTGGGCGGGGTGCCGCCGTGGTGCGGCAGCACCCGGTACAGGACCAGGGCGAGTACGGCGGTGAGCGACGCCGAGGCGAGGTAGACGGAGCGCCAGCCGGCGAGGTCGGCCAGCACGCCGGACGCGGTGCGGGCGAGCAGGATGCCGACGACCACCCCGCTGGTGACCAGTCCGACGACCCGGCCGCGACCGGCCGGCGGGGCCAGGGAGGTCGCGAAGGCCACCAGCGTCTGGGTGACGACCGCGCACAGACCCGTCGCGGCCATGCCCGCCAGCAGGACCGTGGCGGTCGGGGCGGTGGCCACCACCGCCAGCGCCACGACGAGCAGGAGCAGCTGGGCCACGACGAGCCGCCGGCGGTCGGTCACGTCGCCCAGCGGCACCAGGAGGAACAGCCCCAGGCCGTAGCCGGCGTGGGTGAGCGTGACGACCGCGCCGACGAGTGCCGGGCTCATCGACAGGTCCTGGCCGATGGTCACCAGGAGCGGCTGGGAGAAGTAGACGTTGGCCACCGCGGCCCCGCAGGCGACCGCGAACAGGGCGACGACACCGCGGGACAGGACGAACGCGGCGCCTTCCCCGGCCGGGGCCGGGGGGCGGGCGGATGCCGGGGGCGGACCCGGGACCGGGGCCGGAGCCGCTTCCGGAGCCGCTTCCGGGGGCAGCGGTCGGGGGCCGGTTCCGGGGGCGGGAGGACGGGGCGGGGGTCGGTCGGGTCGCGGCGTCACGGTCGCCGGGCATCGGCGCTCCTAGGGGTGCATGGTTTCAAGTTGCTACCAGTGAGTGATGACGGCGACGCTAGACCGTCTTGGTAGCATGTTGCAACCATCAGGAGAGTGAGGACGCCATGGTGACCAGAACGCGCCTGGACGACAGCCCGTGTCCCGTCGCCCGCTCGGTGGACGCGATCGGCGACTGGTGGTCCCTGCTGATCGTGCGGGACGCCTTCGACGGAAGCCGGCGCTTCGGGGAGTTCCAGCGCAGCCTCGGCGTGGCGAAGAACATCCTCACCGCGCGGTTGCGCACCCTGGTCGCCGGCGGTGTGCTGGAGTCCGTCCCCGCCTCGGACGGCAGCGCCTACCGCGAGTACGTCCTGACCGCGAAGGGCCGGGCGCTCTTCCCGGTCGTCGTGGCGCTGCGCCAGTGGGGCGAGGAGTACTTCTTCGGTCCGGACGAGCCGCACTCGCGGCTGGTCGACCGCGAACAGGGGTGCGGCCTGCGCCCGTTGGAGGTGCGCGCCGCCGACGGGCGGCTGGTGGGTCCGGACGACACCACCGTCCGCAAGGTCTCCCCCGGGTGATCCGCACCGCGCCTCCGCGTCTTTGCGGTTCGGCGCCTCAGCGGGTCGGCAGGTCCGCGCCTTTGCGGGGCGGCGGGTCGGCGATCCGGCACGGCCGGTGGTCCCGTTCCGGGGCCGGTGTGCGGTCGTGCGGCACGGAGGGCGCGCGCTCCGCGGCCCGGCGGGCCCGGTGCCGCCGGGCAGGAGGAGCCGGCGGCACCTGGACCTCCGGCCCGGCACCGGGACGGACCGCGGCACCGGAGCGGGCGGCGCGGGAGCCGAGCAGCCCGGCGCCGAGGGCCGCTTCAGGTGCGGGGGCGGGTCAGGCCCGCAGGACGGGTTCGGGCGCCGAAGGCCGGTTCGGGCGCGGGGGCTGCTTCAGGCGCGGAGGAACTCCAGCACCGCCATCACCCGGCGGTGGGTCTCCTCGGCCGGGGGCAGGTCCAGCTTCATCAGGATGTTGCCGATGTGCTTGCTCACCGCGGCCTCGGACACCACCAGTTCGCGGCAGATCGCCGCGTTGGACCGGCCCTCGGCCATCAGCGCCAGCACCTCCCGCTCGCGCGGGGTCAGCCGCTCCAGCGGGTCGCGGCGGCGGCGCAGCAGCTGGCGGACCACCTCCGGGTCCACCACGGTGCCCCCGGCCGCCACCGTGGCGACCGCCGTGAGGAAGTCGTCGATCTGGCCGATCCGGTCCTTCAGCAGGTAGCCGACGCCCGAGCCGTCCCCGGAGTCCAGCATGTCGGCGGCGTAGGAGCGCTGGACGTACTGGCTGAGGACCAGCACCGGCAGGCCGGGCCGCCGCTCGCGCAGGGCGACGGCCGCGCGCAGCCCCTCGTCCGTCTGGCCGGGCGGCATCCGCACATCGGTGATGACCAGGTCCGGGGTGTGCGTATCGACGGCGGCGTGCAGGGCGTCGGCGTCGCCGACCGCGGCCACCACCCGGTGGCCGAAGCGGGCGAGCAGGCCGATCAGCCCCTCGCGCAGCAGCACGCCGTCCTCGGCCAGGACTATGCGGAGCGGGTCGGGCTCAGTGGGGTGCAAGGGATCTCCACGCGCAGCAGGGTCGGGCCGCCGGCCGGGCTGTCGACGGTCAGGGCGCCGTCCACCACCGCCACCCGGTCGGCCAGCCCGGTCAGTCCGGTGCCGCCCGCCGGGTCGGCGCCGCCGGACCCGTCGTCCGACACGTCGATCGTCAACAGCCCGTCAGCGTAGCGGCCCTCGACCCGGGCGGCGGTGGCACCGCTGTGCCGGGCGACGTTGGCCAGCGCCTCACAGACCGCGAAGTAACCGGCCGACTCGACCGCCGGCGGCAGTCGTCCGGGCAGGTCGAAGCGGACCTCGACGGGCACCGGTGAGCGGTCGGCGGCGTCCGCGCAGGCGTCCGGCAGGCCGCGGTCGGTGAGCACCTGCGGATGGATGCCGTTGATCAGCTCCCGCAGTTCGGCGAGCGCCTCGCCCGCCTGCCGTTGCGCGGCGGTCAGCTGGGCGGCGAGCGGGCTGCCCGGCGGGGCGTCCAGCCGGGCCAGCCCCAGCGTCATGGACAGGGCCACCAGCCGCTGCTGGGCGCCGTCGTGCAGGTCGCGCTCGATCCGGCGCCGCTCCGCCTCGAAGGCGTCCACCAGCCGGGCCCGGGAGCTGACCAGTTCACCGATCCTCAGCTCCTGCCCGCCGGGGGACAGCAGCAGCCGGGCCAGGGCCGCCCGGCCCGCCGCCACCACCGTCAGCGGGTACGCGGCCAGCGCCAGCAACACCGGCGCGGCCAGTCCCAGCGCGCCCGCCACCGCCGGGGAGTGGACCTCCCACAGTTTCAGCACGTGCACCTGCTCGCCGTCCAGGAGCAGCATCGGCAGTGCCGCCAGCAGACAGGCCGGCACCCCCAGCGCGCACGCGACCACGATCAGGTCCACCGGCCACAGCAGGAAGGCCGCCAGCACCGTGAAGCCCAGCTCCCGCCAGGTGGCCGGCTCCCGGTAGCGCAGCCGTACCCAGGCCGACAGCCCGGGGCGGTCCGGGACGTGGTGCGGATCGGCCACCCGCGTGCCGTCCGGCAGCCGCAGCAGCCACCGTTCCCACCGGGCGTACCCCACCCCCGACAGGGCCAGCGCCGCCAGCAGCGGCAGTCCCACCAGCACCACCGCCAGCACCCCGGCGACCACCACCGCCAGCAGCAGCCCCACGCACAGCAGCACCCCGGACACCCCGGTCACCAGCAGGTAGCCCGCCGCCCGCCACGGGAGCGCCGTGCGCAGGAACTCCGGGCGCCGCAGCGCGTGCCGGACACCGTTCCCGCCCATCGGTCCCCTCCTGTCCCCCGGCCGACCGCCGAGCCGCTCCCGGCCCGTTCCCGCCGGGTGCTTCGCCGGCGCCCACCCTAGGCACCACTCCCCCGTCGCGCGGTAGGGCGGGCTCTACCTTCGACAGTGACCCGGGCCCCACTGATCTCCCGGCGCCCGGCCGGTTGGCTTGCGGCATGAGGATGTTGCCGATCGCCTGGAAGTCCCTCCGCGCCCGCTGGGTCTCGCTCATCGGAGCGTTCACCGCCCTGGCGCTCGGGGTCGCGATGATGACCGTGATGCTGCTCGGGCTGGCCACCGCGATGGGGCTGCCCGGCAGTGAGGAGGTGGTCTCGCTGGTGTCGGCGCTGGGCACGGCCGGCGGGGTGAGCGCCTTCGTGTCGGCGTTCGTCATCGCCTCCACCTTCTCGTACGCGGTGGCGCAGCGCCGGCGCGAACTGGGCCTGCTGCGTCTGGCCGGGGCCACCTCCGCCCAGGTCCGCCGCACCGTGCTCATCGAGGCCCTGCTGCTGGGGGTGGTGGCCTCCGCCACTGGTTGCGTGCTCGGCCGGATCGCGGCCCCGCACCTGGTCCGCCGGCTCGGCGAGGTCGGCATGGCGCCGCCCGGGATCACGCTCGGGCAGCAGCAGTGGCCGCTGCACGCCGCGTTCTGGACGGGGCTGCTGGTGGCCCTGGGCGGCGCGGCGGTGGCGGCCCGCCGCGCGGGCCGGGTGGGCCCGCTGGACGCGCTGCGCACCGCGGACCTCGACACCGGGGTGATGACCGCGGGCCGCTGGTTCTGGGGGCTGGGGCTGCTGCTGACCGCCGCCGTCCTGGTCGTCATGTCCCTGGTCACCGAGCCCGCCGAGCTGCTGCGCCGCAAGACCTACACGGTGCGGCCGATGGTGCTGATCTGCGCCTGCGGGCTGCTCGCCCCGGTGCTGGCCCGCCCGCTGCTGGGCCTGGTCACCCGGCTGCCGGCCCGCTGGACCGGGTACGCCGGGCGGCTGGTGGGGGGAAGCGCCCGGGCCGCGGTGCGCCGTACCGGTGCCGTCGCCGCGCCGGTGCTGGTGTCGGTGGCGCTGGCGGGCTCGCTGGCCGGGGCGCTGGGGACGGTGGGCGCGGCCCGCACCGCCGAGGCCCGGGCCCGGACCGCCGCGGACTTCGTCGCGGTACCGGACGCCGCGTCCGCCGGCGCGCTCACCACCGCGCTGCGCGCCGTCCCGGGGGTCACCGTCTCCCCCACCGCGCCGACCGCGCTGTCGGTGGTGGAGGCGGACGGCACGGTGGTCAGGTCGGAGGCCCGGACCGCCGAGCCGGCCGCCCTCGCGGCGACCACCCGGCTGCCGGTGGCCGCCGGGTCGCTGTCGGCGCTGGACGACGGCGCCATCGTGCTGCCCCGCGAGTGGGGCGCGACCCGTCCCGGCGCCCCGGTCGAGGTGGTGCGCGCGGACGGCAGCCGGACCACCCTGCGGGTGGCCGCCGTGCTGCGGGACGGCCTGGCGGACAACGGGTTGTACGTCACCGCCCGCAACGCCCCCGGCGCCCGGGTCGACCGCCTCGACATCAAGCTCACCGCGGCGGCCGACGGCACCACGCCCGACCGGCTCCGCGTCGCCGCGCACCGGTTCGGCACCACCCTCGCCACCCGGGAGGAGTGGCTGGCCGCGACCGACCCGGCCGCGAGCCGCGTCGCCTGGCTGCGGACCGTCCTGGTGCTCGGGCTCGCCCTCACCTACACCGGCATCGCGCTCGCCAACACCCTGGTGATGTCGACCGCCGACCGGCGCCGTGAACTGGCCCTGCTGCGCCTGGCCGGCGCCACCCGGGCGCAGGTGATCCGGCTGGTGACCGCCGAGTCGGTGCTGGTGGTGGCGGTCGGCGCGGTGCTGGGCTGTGCGGTGACGGCCGTCCAGCTGGGCACCATGCACGCCGGTCTGGCCGTGCTCTCCGTCGACGCGCCGCTGACCGTGCCCTGGCGCCCCCTCGCCCTGGTGTCCGCGGGGGGCTTCCTGGTCGCGGCGCCGTGTGCGGCACTGGCCGCGGCCTGGGCGCTGCGCCACCGGCCGGTGACGGTGGCGGGCCGGTGAGGTGCGCCGCGGACGGACCGGCCCCGGACGGCGGGCGGCCCCGGACGGCGGGCGCCGTCGTCCGGGGCCGGTGGGTGGCGGGTGCCGCCGGACCGAGGGCCGGTGGGCCCGCGCGGGGCCGGTGGGGGCCGGTGGTTCAGCGCGCCGCGTCGCCGTTCCGCACGCCGCCGTTCCGCGCGTCGCCGTTCTCCGCGTCCCGCGCCGACGGTGCCGGCTCCTGCTGACGGTGGCGGCCGGCGGACCCGCGCCGGGGCAGCACGAGGAGGACGAGGAGCGTGCCGGCGGCCATCACGAGGCCGCCGATGAGGCTGGTCCGGGCGACGCTGTGGGCGAACGCCTCGTGCACCGCGTCGGTCAGGGCCTGGGCCTGCCGGGGGCCGGCGGACGGTTTCCGCGCCAGTTGCTCGGCGACCGCGAGGCCGCCGCCCACCGATTCCCTGGCGGTCTCCAGCGCGGCGGCCGGGAGACGGCCGCCGGAGAGGGCGGTCAGTTTGTCCTCGTAGGCGGTGCCGAGCAGCGAGCCGAGGATCGCGATCCCGAGGGAGCCGCCCAGCTCCATGGAGGTGTCGTTGGCGCCGCCGCCCACGCCCAGCTCCGCCTCCGGGAAGGAGCCCATGATGGTGTCGGTGGCCGGGGAGACGCTCAGGCCGATGGCGAAGCCCAGCAGCAGCATCGGGGCCAGGAAGTCCGTGTAGCCGGAGTCCGCGTCCACCCGGGTGAGCAGCAGGACGCCGGCGGTGCCGATCACCATGCCGGCCGTCACCATCGGCTTCATGCCCAGCCGCGGGGTCAGCCGCCCGGTGACCGCGGCGCCCAGGAAGACGGCTCCGGCCAGCGGCAGCAGCCGTACGCCGGTCTCCAGCGGGTCGTACCCGAGGACGAACTGGAGGAACTGGGTGGCGTAGTAGATCGCGCCGAAGGTGCCGAAGAAGAAGAACAGCACCGCCAGCATGGCCCCGCTGAACGGACGCCGCCGGAACATGCGCACCTGGAGCATGGGGTGGGGGTGCCTCAGCTCCCAGGCCACGAAGGCCGGCAGGCCGGCGCCGGCGACCACGGCGGCGGTGACCGGCCCGGGGCCCCAGCCGAAGTGCGGGCCCTCGATGGCCGCGTAGACCAGGCAGCCGACGGAGACGATGGACAGCAGCCCGCCCACGAGGTCGATCCGGCCCATCCCCTCGGCCCGGGACGGCGGGACCAGGGCCAGGGCGCCGATGACGGCGGCGACCGCGACCGGGACGTTGATCAGGAAGGTGGACCCCCAGGCGTGGTCCTCCAGCAGCCACCCGGCGACCAGCGGCCCGACGGCGATGGCGAGGCCCGAGGTGGCGGTCCAGACCGTGATGGCCCGCGCCCGCTCCCGCCGGGGGAAGATCGCCACCAGCAGCGAGAGGGTGGCGGGCATGACGACGGCGGCACCCACGCCCATCACCGCCCGGGAGGCGATGACGAGCGCGGTCTCCCCCACCAGGCTTCCCAGCACCGAACCGCCCGCGAAGATCACCAGACCGGTGACGAGCGCGCCCCGGCGGCTGTACTTGTCCCCGATCGACCCCAGGACCAGCATCAGCGCCGCGTACGGGACGGTGTAGGCGTCGATCACCCACTGCAGGTCCCTGCCGGACAGCCCCAGGTCGTCGGTCATGTCGGGCGCGGCCACGATCAGCGATGTGTTCGCCATGACCACGATCAGCAGACTCAGGCAGAGGACGGTCAGCGCCCACCAGCGCCGTGGGTACGGCCCGGTGGTCTGATCCACAGGTGTGCGTGCGAGGAAGGGCACCGGAGACTCCTAGCGAGATGCGTTCGCCCGTCGATGTGCAGCTTCTTTTCTTGCCCATCGTTGGGCAAATATTCCCGTGGGCTGCCTCTTTCCCGGGGTGGGGGCGCCGTCGCACTCCCGGCCGCGGTGCCTCCGGGCGGGCTCCTCCCCCGCTGCGGGGGCGTTCGCGGTGCGGCGGAGGCCCACGTGCGGGGCGGGGGCGGTCCCGGCGGCCGTACGGGGGCCGTCCCATGGGCCGTACGGGGTCGGTTCCGGGGCACCGCTGCGGGCGGCCGGTCCCGCCGTCGTGCGGGTCCGGGTGCGCCCCTCCTGGCATCAGAGCACGGCCCCACCGGGGATGCGCCCCTGCGGGCGGGGCCGTCGCGGTGCGGCGGAAGGGGCCGTTCGTGGGCACCGGAGAGGGCCCGGCGGAACCGGGGCGGGAGGGCCGTTCGCCGGGCGCGGCTCGTCCGCGAGCGCCGGAAGGCCCGGCGGAACCGGGGCGAGCGCCGTTCCCGGGCGAGGGCTGTTCGCCGGGCGGGGCGCGGCCGTTCGTGTGTCGGATGCGGGCTGCCGGCGAGGTGGGGCCCGCGGCCGGCCGGGGCACGGCGTGCGGTCGCCCGTCGGCGACTCGTACCGGTGGGCCGGGCGGGTCGGTCCGTGGGAGCGGGGCTCAGCCCGCGTCGGCGGCCCCGGCGGCGGGGGCTGCCTGGGCCGCGACGGGCTCGCCGGTGGCCGCGCCGGCGACGTCCTCGACCACGGCACGCGCCCGTGGCTCCGCCACCCCGGCGGCGACCAGCGTGGCGACGGCGGCCCGGGTGCCGTCGTCCTCCAGCGCGCCGTTGTTGACCGCTTCCAGGAGGGCCACCACCATCGCCTCCAGGCCGGCGCTCAGCGCCGCGGGCGGCAGGTGGGCGGGGAAGACACCGTCCCGCTGCCCCCGCGCCAGGATGGCCGTGACCTCGTCACGGGCCGGCCGGAGGATCTCGGCCACGCGTTCGGCGCCCAGGTCGTGCCGGGCCAGGGCCAGCAGCAGCCGGTAGCGGTCCCCGACCGGCCAGGTGGCCAGGGTGAGGTGCGCCAGGGCCCGCTCGGCGGGCTCCGCGGGCCGGGAACCGGCCGCCACCGCGCGCCGCAAGGTGTCCGACGCCTCCTCGGCGAGCGCCTCCAGCAGCGCCGCGCGGCCCGGGAAGTGGCCGAAGAGGGTGCGCCGCACGACGCCGGAGGCCCGGGCCAGCTCCTCCAGGGTGATGTCGGGGTTCCGGCCCAGCTCCCTGCGCGCGGTGGCCAGGATGCGGGCCCGGTTGGACCGCGCGTGGCTCCGCCGGGGCTCGCGGGCGGCGGACTCGGGCACGGACGACCTCGGTGGCTGGGAAGGGGCGGGCGGCGGCCTCATTCTGGCACGGCGGGCCGGTGGTGCGGCGGGTCCTCGGCGGGAGGGCGGCTCCCGGCCTCCGGGCGACCGCGGGCCGGGCCGGGGCGCCAGGACCGGCGGGTCCGCGCCGGCCGGCCGTCCCGGCGGCGCCCGCTGCCGGGGACTCCACGGCGGGGCCGGAGACGCGCCGTGGCGTACCGGCCGCTTCGGCGTCGGCGCGGCGGGGCCGGCCGTCGGCGGGTACCTCCGGCGCACCTGCCTCGGCGCCGTCCCGCTGCGCCGGCCACCGCCGGGGCGTCAGGAGTCGCCCAGCAGCTGGTCCATCGACACCAGGTCGGCGGTGAAGGGGTCACGCCGCCGGCGGCTCCCGCACCCCTGGACCAGCCGGGCGTAGTCGGCCGACGCGGCCTTCACGCGGTCCTGGAGGGCGCCGCCCGGGCGGGCCTCCTCGGAGCCGAAGTCACTGGTCGCGGCGTACACACCGCGCGGGGAGACGATCGCGTGCAGATAGGAGAACATCGGCCGCAGGGCGTGCTCCAGCACCAGGGAGTGCCGCTCGGTGCCGCCGGTGGCGGCGATGAGCACCGGCATGTCGGCCAGCGTGGCCTCCGGCAGCACGTCGAAGAAGGACTTGAACAGCCCGCTGAAGGAGGCGTTGAAGGCCGGGGTGACCGCGATGACGCCGTCGGCGCCGGCGACCGTCTCGAACGCTTCCTCAAGGGGCGCGGAGGGGAATCCCGACAGCATCGCGTCCATGACGGCGTGGCCCAGCGGGCGCAGTTCCACGAAGCTCGTCCCGACGCTGTGGCCCAGGCCCTCCAGTTCGCCGCGGACCGCGCCTTCGAGGCGGTTGGCCAGGAGCCGGGTCGAGGACGGCTCCCGCAGGCCGCCGCTGATGATCGCCAGTTTCGTCATCCTGCTCACCGTTCCGCTGTCTTCGGCGCTCCCGGCGGACGGCCCGGGGCCGCGTCCCGGGCGGCTGTGCGGCGCCGGGTGGGTGGCGCGCCGGGCGTCCCTTCGGGGCCCCGGACGAACTCGTCCCAGCGTAACGGCGAACTCCGCGCGCCGCTCCCGGCTCCGGTCGCCGCCGGACGGGCCGGACGGGGTCCCGGCAGGCGCCCGCCCGGGGACCGGTCCGGCGGCCGCCCCGCCCGGAGCGGTCCAGGCCCCTTGCCCCGGCCCGCGCCGGGCCCGGAGGGGCGCCCGTGGTGGCGCCCCGCGGCGGGCCGGGCCATCCTGTGAAGTCCGCGGGGGGTTCGTCCGCGGGTCCCCGGCGGCAACCGGTGCCGGGCCCGCCCGCCCCGGGACACCGGCACGGTGCGCGCGCACGGTGGCCGGCGGCCCGGGCGCCGCGAACGGGAGGAACACATGGACGGTGGCGCCACACGCGTGCTCGGATTCGCGGGCAGTCTGCGCACCGGCTCGTACAACCGCATGCTGCTGGAGGCCGCCCGGGAGCTCGCGCCCGAGCGGATGAGCATCGGCGTCTTCGACCTCAAGGACATCCCGCTCTACAACTACGACGTGGAGGAGCGCGGCGACCCGGAGCCGGTCGCCGCCTTCAAGCGCGCGATCGCGGACGCGGACGCGCTGCTGATCGCCACCCCGGAGTACCAGCAGGGCATCCCCGGGGTGCTCAAGAACGCCCTGGACTGGGCCTCCCGCCCGCCGCGCTCGTCGGCACTCCAGGACAAGCCGGTGGCGATCATGGGGGCGACCCCGGGGATGACGGCCACCGCCCGCGCCCAGGTCCAGCTCCGGCAGGCCCTGGCCTACAACAGCAGTTACACGGTGCTCCAGCCCGAGGTCCTGGTCGGCCGCGCGCACGAGCGGTTCGACGAGGACGGGCGGCTGACCGACGAGACGGCCGGGAAGCTGATCCGGCAGCTGCTGCTGAACCTCGCCGATCTCACCCGCCGGCTGCGCACCCCCTGACCGCCCGCGACCGTCCCGGCCGCCCCTGGCCGTCCGGCACGGTGGCCCCGCGGGCGGCGGCACGGGCGCCGGCGCACCGCCGCGCCGGTACGGCCACGACCGGCACCGGCCGGGCGAACCGGCCACCGGCGGTCCGGTCGGCCCGGTCAGCCCATTCAGCCCGGCCCGGCGGACGGTCCGGCCGGTGGATCGGCGAAGACGCCCCGGAGCATGCCGGTCGCCTGGCCGACCTCGATGAGGTAGCCGTCCGGGTCCCGGAGGTAGCAGCGCAGTTCCGCCTTGCGGTCCAGCGGCTCGGTGAGGAACCGGGCGCCCTTGGCCCGGGCACCGGCGTAGAAGGAGGCGATGTCGGCGACCCGGACGTTGAGGAAGCCGGACTCGGCCCGCCCCTCCTCGGGCGGTGCCAGGGTGACACCGGGCTTGTCGGGCGTGGGGCCCCCGCCGGGGTTCATGATGATCCAGCTGTTGGCCACCTTGACGATGGCCGGGTTCTCCTCCAGGACCACCTCGCCGCCGAGGATCTCGGCGTAGAAGCTTCTCGACACCGCGACATCACGCACGGTCAGGAAGTGGGTGAGGACCAGGCCCTGCTGGGGTGCGGGCAGGTCACCGGGGGTTCCCATGGCAACGGCTCCCTTCGGCAGCGGGTGCATCGGGGTGCGGCGCCGGGCGGCGCCCGCCGGGCGGGTACCCCGGCCGGGCGGTACCGGCACGGACCGGCGGCCCACGGGTCCGGGCCACCGGTCCGGGCCACGGGTCCGTCCTCGGCGGGCCGTGCCGCCCCCCCGATCCCCGCCCGGCGTCCGGGGTGGGGGCCGGGCCCGGGGGGCGAGGGACCTCCGACATGCCGCCGGACGGGGTCGCGTGCCATGGTGGGAGGGTGCGCACGCGGGCCGGGGGCCGGACGGCCGCACCGGCGGGCGCGGGGAGACCGAGGGGAACCCGGCCGGGTCCGTCGGACCGGTACCGCCCGAACACGCAGACGCTGGAAGTGGTCCATCATGCAATTCGGCATCTTCACGGTCGGTGATGTGACCACCGATCCCACCACCGGCCGCACCCCGAGCGAGCACGAGCGCATCAAGGCGACCGTCGCCATCGCCCTGAAGGCGGAGGAGGTGGGGCTGGACGTCTTCGCGACCGGGGAGCACCACAACCCGCCCTTCGTGCCGTCGTCGCCCACCACCCTCCTGGGGTACCTCGCCGCCCGCACCGAGCGGATCACCCTGTCCACCTCGACCACGCTCATCACCACCAACGACCCGGTGAAGATCGCCGAGGACTACGCCTACCTCCAGCACCTCGCGGACGGGCGGATGGACCTGATGCTGGGCCGCGGCAACACCGGCCCGGTGTACCCCTGGTTCGGCCAGGACATCCGGCAGGGCATCCCGCTGACGATCGAGAACTACGCGCTCCTCCACCGGCTGTGGCGGGAGGACGTGGTGGACTGGGAGGGGAAGTTCCGCACACCGCTGCAGGGCTTCACCTCCACGCCCCGGCCGCTGGACGGCGTACCGCCGTTCGTGTGGCACGGCTCGATCCGCTCCCCGGAGGTCGCCGAGCAGGCCGCGTACTACGGCGACGGTTTCTTCCACAACAACATCTTCTGGCCCATGTCCCACACCCGTCAGATGGTCGGGCTCTACCGGCAGCGGTTCGCGCACTACGGTCACGGCACCGCCGAGCAGGCGATCGTCGGCCTCGGCGGGCAGGCGTTCATGCGGCCGAACTCCCAGGACGCGGTGCGGGAGTTCCGGCCGTACTTCGACAACGCCCCCGTCTACGGGCACGGGCCCTCGCTGGAGGACTTCACCGAGCAGACGCCGCTGACCGTCGGCTCCCCGCAGCAGGTCGTCGAGCGCACCCTCGGCTTCCGCGAGGCGGTCGGCGACTACCAGCGCCAGTTGTTCCTGATGGACCACGCGGGGCTGCCGCTGAAGACGGTGCTGGAGCAGCTCGACCTCCTCGGCGGGGAGGTGGTGCCGGTGCTGCGCGAGGAGTTCGCCCGTATGCGCCCGGCCGGTGTCCCGGCCACCGCGCCGCCGCACCCGTCCGTCGCGGCCGGCGGCTCCGGCGCCCCGGCGGGCGCGGCACCGTGACGTCGCGGCCGGTTCGGGACCCCTCGGCGGGCGGCAGGTCCCGGGTGGCGCAGGGGGCGCGCGGCGCGGCTCCGGCGCCGCCGGGGCCCGGGGCGGTCACGGCGCGCCGGGCCGGACGCGGCGGTGCGCGGGCCCGCGGGGTGCCGGACCGGTACGCGTAACGGGCCGCCGGGCCGCTGCGGCGGTGTCCGTGCCTGCGGTGTCAGCTCGGCGGCGGTGTCAGCGCCGCGGCCGGCCCCGGCGGACCGCACCCGGCGCGTGGGCGGCGGGCCGGTCGGCTCGGGCGGAGGAGGTGAGCTGCCACGGGACGCTGGTCACCGTCACCCCGGGGGTGAGGAGCAGCCGGCCCTTCAGCCAGAGCACCGACTGGTTGTGCAGCAGGTTCTCCCACCGGTGACCCACCACGTACTGGGGGATGAAGACGGCGACCACGTCGCGCGGGCTGTCGCGGCGGAGGGAGCGGACGTACTCCACCACCGGCCGGGTGACCTCCCGGTACGGGGAGTCCAGGACGGTCAGCGGCACGTCGATGTCCAGCTGTCTCCACCGGCGTTCCAGGACGCGCGTGTCGTCCCGGTCGACGGCGACGGTGAGGGCCTCCAGCCGGTCGGGGTGGAAGGCGCGGGCGTAGGCCAGCGCGCGCAGGGTCGGCTTGTGGACGGTGGACACCAGCACGATCGCCAGCACCCGGGACGGCGGGGCCAGGTCGGCGCCCGGGTCGGTGACCGCCAGTTCGGCGGCGGTGGCGTCGTAGTGGCGCCGGATGCCGCGCATCGTCAGCCACAGCACGGCGGCGGCGAGCACCGCGAGCCAGGCGCCTTCGGTGAACTTGGTGGCCAGCACGACGACCAGGACCAGGCCGGTGATGACCGCACCCGTGGCGTTGACGGCGCGGGCGGCGCGGCCACGCCGGCGGGCCGCCGGGTCGCGCTCGGTGCGCAGCCGCCGGTTCCAGTGCCGGACCATGCCCGTCTGGGAGAGCGTGAACGAGGTGAACACGCCCAGGATGTAGAGGTGGATCAGGTCGGTGACGGCGGCCCGGTACCCCCACAGCAGCAGCCCGGCCACCAGGGCCAGGGCGATGATGCCGTTGGAGAACGCCAGCCGGTCGCCCCGGCTGTGCAGCTGGCGCGGCAGATAGCGGTGCCGTGCCAGGACCGAGCCGAGCAGGGGGAACCCGTTGAAGGCGGTGTTCGCCGCCAGGATCAGCACCAGCGCGGTCGCGGCCTGGACGGTGTAGAAGCCCACGCTGTGCTCGCCCCCGAAGACGGCCGCCGCGAGCTGGGCGATCACGGTGCGCTGGGGGTGGTCGGAGCAGCCGGTGCCGGTGTCCGCACCGGTGAGCCGGCAGGGGTCCGAGGCGACGTGCACCTTCGCGACGAGGGCGAGGGCGGTGACGCCGATGAACATCGTGGTCGCGACGGCCCCCATCACGGCCAGGGTGGTCGCCGCGTTGCGGGCCTTGGGCCTGCGGAAGGCGGGCACGCCGTTGGCGATCGCCTCCACGCCGGTGAGGGCGGTGCAGCCGCTGGAGAAGGCGCGCAGGACCAGCATCAGCAGCGCCGCGCCGGTGAGGTGGGCGTCGCCCGGTTGCGGGGTGATGCCGTAGGCGGCGCTCTCGGCGACCGGGGCGTCGCCGGCCAGGTAGCGGAACAGACCGGTGCCGACCATGATCAGCACACCGCCGACGAAGAGGTAGGTGGGAGCGGCGAACGCCCGTCCCGACTCGCGTACCCCGCGCAGGTTCACCGCGGCCAGGAGGGTCACGAAGCCCAGCGCGAGCGCCACCCGGTGCGGGGCCAGCTCCGGCACCGCGGAGACGATGTTGTCCACTCCCGCCGCGACCGAGACGGCCACGGTCATCACGTAGTCGACCAGCAGGGAGGAGGCGACCACCAGACCGGCGCCCGGGCCGAGGTTCGTGGTCACCACGTCGTAGGAGCCGCCACCGCCGGGGTAGGCGTACACCACCTGGCGGTAGGAGAGCACCACGACCGTCATCAGCACCACGACGGCGGCGGCGATCCACGGGGTGAAGTGCAGGTGGGCCAGCCCGCCCAGGGTGAGGACCAGCAGGATCTCCTGCGTGGCGTAGGCCACCGAGGACAGCGGGTCGGAGGCGAAGACGGGCAGGGCCAGGCGCTTGGGGAGCAGCGTCTCCGCCAGTTCCTCGCTGCGCAGTGCCCTGCCGATCACCAGCCGCTTGAGCATCTCGGTGATGTGGATCACAGCGCGAGCCTAAGCCGGTGGGACGGGCCGGACGCCGGGAGGTACGCCGGGAGGCGGAACCGGGGCGGCGGCGCCGGGGAGCACTTCGGGAGGCGGAACCGGGGCGGCGGCGCCGGGGAGCACTTCGGAACACGGAACCCGGGCGGCGGTGCCGGGGAGCCGGGGCGTACGGACCCGCCCGTTCACCTCCGGGCCCGTGGCGGACCCGCGACGCGGGCATCTCCGGGCCGACGGTCCGTACGGTCGGCCGGCGGGGCCTACCCGCCCGGCTCACGGGGTCGCGGGGACACGGGCGGCGCCCCTGGCGGGACCGCGGTGGGCGGGGCCGGCGCCGCGGGGCCGTGTCCGGCGGCGGGTCACTCCAGTGCGGTGCCCTCCGCCATCAGCGAGCGGAAGCTCTCCATGCACGGCTCGCAGTGCGGGGCGGCCTCCGCGTCCGGGGGGTCGGGCGACGCCTGCAGCTGCTGGCCGCACAGGGCACGGCTGCCGTGCTTGGCCGCGACATGCCACACCAGCGCACTGCCCGTACTCGAACAGACGCACATTTCGTACATGCTCCACTCCCCGTTCGACGGTCCCTGGGTAACAGCAGACCCCATCGGGCCGCGGTCCTCACCGGCAGTGGGGCATCCGGGTGACGGCGCCGGGCCCGCCCGCGCCCCTGGCGGGTGGCCGGTGGGCGCGGGCGGGCCGGGGAACGTCCGGACCGGCGGGCCGCCGCGGGGGTCCCGTGACGGCCCGCCGGCCACCGGTCCCGCGGCGGGCGCGGGTGCCCCGGCCGGTGCCGGGGCGCACCGGTCTACTTGGTGCAGGTCAGGTCGCGCTCGGGCAGCCGGCCGGTGGCCAGGTACCGGTTGACCTCGGTGTCCACGCAGTCGTTGCCGTACTCGCCATAGGTGCCGTGGTGGATCGCCCCCTGGAGGGTGAGCAGCTTGGAGCTGGGCAGCATCCGGTGCAGCTCGACGGCGCTGTCGTGCGGGGTGCGGGTGTCACCGGTGGCGGAGACGATCAGCGGGTCGGCGTCCAGCCGCACCTCGGTGGGCCGCTCCCGGGGCTTGTCCCAGAAGGCACACGGGTTGATGTTGTTGGTCAGCGGGCCGAACACCGGGTACTTCTCGCGGCTGCGCTCGATGTCGTGCCAGTACGTCTCCGGGTTGCGCGGGGCGTACCCGTCACCGCACAGGATGGCCGCCTGCGCGCTGCCCGTGGCCGAGTCGTCGCCGGTGAGCGCGAGCCGCAGGATCTGGGTCAGTTCCGGCGTCAGCGCGGCGGTCCGGCCCTCGGCGGCCTTCTTGAGGATGACGGTCTGCTCGGCGAGGGCGGTCCGGGCCTCGTCCTTGTCGGTCGCGAGCCCGATGAAGTAGATGAACGGCACGTGGGTGTCGTCGATCCGGTAGGTCTGCTCGCCGGTGCCCAGGGTCAGCGGGCGGCGCCCGGCCTCCTCCAGCACGGTGGTGACGGTGCCGAGCACCCGCTCCCGGGTGTCGCCGAGGCCGTAGGTGCCGTTCCGCTCGGCGGCCCAGTCGGCCCAGGCGGCGAGCGCCCGCTCGTTGGGCCCCACCATGTCGCGCATCAGCAGGGGGCCGTACCTGCGCGGGGAGATGGCGCCGTCCAGGAC
The DNA here is from genome assembly GCF_016031615.1 of Streptomyces pactum. Lineage (GTDB taxonomy): Bacteria > Actinomycetota > Actinomycetes > Streptomycetales > Streptomycetaceae > Streptomyces > Streptomyces pactus. The sequence continues at coordinate 6,019,701 of NZ_JACYXC010000001.1, read as the reverse complement.
CATCCGGTCCACGCGGTCGGGGAACATCTGGGTGAAGACGGTGCCCAGGTAGGTGCCGTAGGAGTAGCCGAGGTAGGAGATCTTCCGCTCCCCCAGCGCTCCCCGGATGACGTCCATGTCGCGAGCGGTGTTGCGGGTGTTGATGTGCGGCAGCACCGAGGCGTCGGTGGCACGGCACTTGGCGGCCAGACTCTTGTTGAGGGCGACCTGCCCGTCGAAGCTTGTCCGGTCCAGGCCCGCCGACATCAGGCCGATGCTCACCGGCCAGCCGCAGTCCAGCGGGGTGCTGCGGCCGACGAACCGCGGGTCGAAGCCCACGATGTCATAGCGCGCGCCGACGTCCTTCATCTGCTTCCGGACGTGCGGCGGGGAGTCCACGGCGGTGCCGCCGGGGCCGCCGTTGTTGAGCAGGATCGCGCCGATCCGGTTGCGGGTGTCGGTGGCCTTGAGCCGGGATATCGCGACGGTGATGGTGCGGCCCCGGGGGTTGGAGTAGTCCAGCGGCACGGTCACGTCCGCGCACTGCACCCCGGCCTTGTCCAGCTCGCGGCCCACCTCGTCGTCGGGGCCGGTGACACAGCTGCCCCAGGCCAGGTGCTGCCGGTAGTAGCGGTCCAGCCCCCCGCCGGTCTTCTGCGCGGCGCGGTCCCGGTCGGCGGACGGCGCGGCGGCCAGGGCGGGGGACGCGGTCAGGGCGGCGGCGAGGGCCAGGCCCGCGGCCGAGGCGCGGCGTCCGACCGTGGTCGCGGTGGTCACATGTTCTCCTTGCTCTGGTGGGTGTTCGGGCCGGTGGCGCACAGGGCGGTGTCCACGGCCGTACGGAAGTCCTGCTCGGCCTGCTCGCTGTGCGGCACCCGGGTGAGGGCCAGGGCGACGCCGCGGCCGCCGGGGCCGATGGCGCCCAGCGCGCGGTGCCCGCCGGGCACCGTGCCGCCGTGGCCCCACCACATGCCGCCGCACGACAGCGGGGAGGCGATCAGCCCGAGCCCGTAGCGGGCCCCGGGCCACAGCCGCTCGGGGTCGGCCGGGACGGTGCGCTTCATCTCGGCGAGCAGGGACGCGGGCACCAGTTCGCCGCCGAACAGGGCGCGGAAGAACCGGTTGACGTCGGCGGGCGAGGAGACCAGCGCGCCGCCCGCGCCGCCGAAGGTCATGTTCCAGGCGGTGCCGTCGGCCAGGGGGGTGCCGTCCGGCCCGGGCCGGGTGTCCGCGTCGGCGGGGAAGTAACTGCGCGAGTGCGCGCCGCGGATGCGGGTGGCGTCCCCGGGCCAGTAGGTGTCGCGCAGGCCCAGCGGGCGGATGATCCGCCGGGTCACCTCCGCCTCGACGCCGCGCCCGGTGACCTTCTCCACGATCAGCCCGGCCAGCACGGTGTTGGTGGTGGAGTAGTGCCACGGTCCCTGCGGGCGCGGCAGTTTCAGGCCCAGTTCGACCAGTTCCCGCGGCTCGAAGTGGCGGTACCGCCACGTCTCCACCGGCTGGGCGCCGATGGCGTCCACGTAGTCGGCGATGCCGCTGGTGTGCTGGAGCAGTTGCCGCACGGTGATGGTGCGGCCGTCGTGGCCGTCGCCCCGGATCAGTCCGGGCAGGTGCCGCTCGACCGGGTCGTCGAGCCGCAGCCGGCCCTCCGCGGCGAGCTGGACCACGACGGTGGCGGTGAAGGTCTTGCTGACGCTGCCGATCCGCAGCCGGTCCGCGGCACGCATCGGACGGCCGGAGTCCAGGTCGGCGACGCCGCGCGCCACGGACCAGCGGCCGCAGCGCGGGTCGGTCACCTCGGCCGCCACGCCGGGCGTGCCGTGCCGGGCGACGAGGGTGTCCAGGGAGGCGGTCAGTGCCCCGCGCGCCTGGTCGCAGCCGGCCGGTGCGGCGGTCGGGGCGGTGGCCGGCCGGCCCGCGGCCGGCGCCGGGGCGGCGACCGCCGCCAGGGCCGAGGCGGCGGCCAGCACCACCGCGCACCGCACGGACCGGCGCTTGGGAACAGGGGATCTGCTCGATGTGTTGGGTAGGTACCTCACACCGCTCGACCGTAGGGGCGCGGCACAGTTCGCCTCACTACGGACAACCCCCCAACTTCGGTGGGCAAACCCCCCAGTTCGGGTGGGGTATGCCCCCGGTCCGGGTGGGGGCAGCCCCCCTTGGTACGCCGGTCGGGCATCGGTGCCCGGGCCGGCTGCATCGGTACCCGAGCCGGCACTCTCCGGTGGTGGCGGTGCCGGGCGGATCCGGGACCGGTCCGCCGGCCGCACCCGTTCCCGGCCGCCCGGCGGGCGTCCCCGATCGCCCGGCGGGAACCGGCGACCGTGCCGGGCGCCAGGCCGCGGTGCCGGCCGGCGCGCGGGGGACGCGGTGGGGTGATCCGACCGGGCCGGCGGATGCGGGGCGGACCGAAGCGTGACGGGCCGGAACCGTGCCGGGCCGCCGTCCGCATCCGCGCGAACGCGGGTAGCCGCGTGACCGGCAACACCGTCATCCGCAGTGAGGGAGAGTCCCTGTGTCATCCACCGATGTCGTCGAGCTCATTCTGCAGGACCACCGCCGTATGGAGGACCTCTTCCGCACGATGCGCAACGCCGAGGCGGACCGCGCCGCCGCACTGGCGGAGTTCGCGGACCTGCTCATCGCCCATGCCTCGGCCGAGGAGGACGAGGTCTATCCCGCCCTGCGGCGCTACAAGAACGTCGAGGGCGAGGACGTCGACCACAGCGTCCACGAGCACCACGAGGCCAACGAAGCGCTGCTCGCCCTGCTGGAGGTGGAGGACACCGCGTCCGAGCAGTGGGACGAGAAGCTGGAGGAGCTGGTCACGGCGGTCAACCACCATGCGGACGAGGAGGAGCGCACCCTGCTCAACGACGCGCGGGAGAACGTCGCCGACGACCGCCGCGCCGAGCTGGGGCAGGCGTTCTCGAAGGCGCGCACGCAGTACCTGGAGTCCGGCTGCGGCAGCGTGGAGAACGTGCGCAAGCTGGTGGCCGCCGCCGGCGACTGAGTACGGCCACGTGGTGACGCGGGCCAGGGTCGGGGCCGGGGCCGGGCGGGAGCACACCCACACCCGCCCCGGCGGGCCGCGAACGGCCCGTCCCCTCACTCGGCGCGCGGAGGCTCACGCAGGGCGGCGGCCCGGGGCGGCACACCACCGGAGCCGGTACGGCCCGCGGGGATTCCGGTGCCGCGGACGTCGCGGCACCGGGCGGCCGGGGCGGTGGCGCCCGGCCGGGAGCGGAACCGGGCCGGTACCGCGGGGGTCGCGGCGCCCTCCGGGGTGCGGGGCCCGGAGCCGGCCCCCGGGCCACCGGATGGTCCGGTCGGTCAACCGGCGGGCGGTATACGGCGGTAGGCGGCCCGCGCGTGGATCAGCCGGGCGCCGACGGTGCCCACGGCCGCGGCGAGCAGCAGACAGCCCAGCCGCTCGACGTCGTGGTACACCGTCCAGGAGAAGCGGCCCATGGGCGGCGTGGCGAAGAGGCTGATGAAGGTCCAGCAGACCAAGGCGGTGCCCGGGGCCGCCGCGAGCGGGGCGGCGGCGCCCAGCACGGCGGCCACCACGCACAGCGCGATGGTGTCGAGCAGCGGATCGCCGTGCCCGTTGAGCAGGTTGTGGACGGCGACCACCGCGGGTGCGGAGACCAGGGCGGCCGCCCACACCGTCGGCGCGTTCACCGGTGGCGGCACCGGTCTCGCGGCAGAACTGATCAGCCTCCACTCGATCATTGCATCGACCTCTTCCGTGTCCCTGTCGGCAACCTGCTGTTCGACATGGTGCACGGCGCCGCCCGCCGACCGCCCACCGCATGGGAACCGGTGCGCCACCCCCGGCACCGGGAGGTGGGGCGGGCACCTCGCACCGGCCGATCCGCACCACGCCTCGCGCCGCCCGCGCCCGGTGCTCCGGCGCCGGGATCCCCGGGACCCCCGCCGGAACGGCGCCGTCCACCGCGGGGCGAACTCCCACATGGCCGAAATTCGACCCAAATTGTTGCCCAGGTAAAGTATTCACCAAGGCGGCCCCGCGAGTGTCCGCCCCTTCCCCGCCCCCGCTCCCAGGAGGACGCCCCGTGCCCGCCCCCCGCATGAGCAGGACGCCGTTGCCCGGGATCGGCGTCCGTTACGACCTCACGACACGTGAACACCGGCTCCTCTCGGTCGTGGCGCACCGCGACGGCGGGCGCATCCTCAGCGCCTACCGGGGGGACGACCCCGACCAGTGCGCGCTGTCGGTGAAGCTGTCGGCGGGCGAGACGGAGGCGCTCATCGACGCGCTGATGCCCTCTCACCACTGCCAGAACCTGCTGTCCACGACCGATCTCGGCCTGGTCGCCGAGCGGATAGAGCTGCCCGCCGCCTCGCACTGGAACGGTCGGCTGATGGGCGAGACGTGTCTGCGGAGCGAGACCGGCGCCTCCATCGTGGCGGTGCTGCGCCGGGCGGAGGCGATCCCCTCGCCGCCGCCGTCGTTCCGGCTCGCCGGCGGGGACGTGCTCATCGTGATCGGCACCCGTGAGGGTGTGGAGGCGGCCGCCGCGATACTCGGACGGGAGTGATCGGTGCACTCCTCCGCGATCTTCCTGATCGAGTTCGGCGCCATCATCCTCGGGCTCGGCCTGCTCGGCCGGTTCGCCGGGCGGTTCCAGTTCTCCCCCATCCCGCTCTACCTCCTGGCCGGGCTCGCCTTCGGGACGGGCGGGCTGCTGCCGCTGGGCGCCAGCGAGGAGTTCGTCGCCATCGGGGCCGAGATCGGCGTGATCCTGCTCCTGCTGATGCTCGGGCTGGAGTACACCGCCAGCGACCTGGTCTCCAACCTCCGTACGCAGTACCCGGCGGGCCTGGTGGACGCCGCCCTCAACGCGCTGCCCGGCGCGGCGATGGCGCTGCTGCTGGGCTGGGGGCCGGTGGCGGCGGTGGTGCTGGCCGGGGTGACCTGGATCTCCTCGTCCGGGGTCATCGCCAAGGTGATGGGTGACCTCGGGCGGCTGGGCAACCGCGAGACGCCGGTGATCCTCAGCATCCTGGTGCTGGAGGACCTGGCCATGGCCGTCTACCTGCCCATCGTCACCGCGCTGCTGGCCGGCGTGGGGCTGGCCGCGGGCAGCCTCACACTGGCCATCGCGCTCGGCGTCGCGGGGCTGGTGCTGTTCCTGGCCGTCCGGTACGGCCGGATCATCTCCCGGTTCGTCTCCAGCGACGACCCCGAGAAGCTGCTCCTGGTCGTCCTGGGCCTGACCCTCCTGGTCGCCGGGATCGCCCAGCAGCTCCAGGTGTCCGCCGCGGTCGGCGCCTTCCTCGTCGGCATCGCCCTGTCCGGTGAGGTCGCCGAGGGCGCGCACAACCTCCTCAGCCCGCTGCGGGACCTGTTCGCGGCCGTGTTCTTCGTCTTCTTCGGTCTGCACACCGACCCGTCGAGCATTCCGCCGGTGCTGCTTCCCGCGCTCGCGCTGGCGGTGTTCACCGCCGGTACGAAGATCGCCACCGGCTACTGGGCGGCCCGGCGGGCGGGGATCTCGGCCAAGGGCCGCTGGCGGGCCGGCGGCACCCTGGTGGCCCGCGGCGAGTTCTCCATCGTCATCGCCGGCCTCGCGGTCACCGCCGGCATCGAACCGGATCTCGGGCCGCTGGCCACCGCGTACGTGCTCGTCCTGGTCGTGCTGGGGCCGCTGACCGCCCGCTACACCGAGCCCGTCGCCACCCGGCTGGCCGCACGCCGGCGGCCGGCCCCGGCCACCGGGGCGTCCGCTCCCGCGGCCGAGACGCTGGAACCGGTGGACGAGGGCACCACCGGCTGAGCCGGGCCGCCCGCGACGCGGCTGTCCGCACCCCGGCCGGGCCCGGTGCGGTGCCAGGCCGGGTCGGGCGCGGTGGCGGCCGGGGGCGCGGGTCCCCGCCGTTCATCCGCCATCGACAGGCATCTGTCCCCGTGTGTTCCGTTTCACACCCTATGAGGCTGTTGTCAGGAACAACGGGCCGTGCGGGGCCGTTGAACCGGGCGTGGGTACGGAGGGGACAGTGTCCCCGGGCCTCACCTCCCGCCCATGGGGAAGATCGTTCGGCTGAAGCCCCATGGAGCCTTTCGCCGCGAGGCGACCGCCCTCCGTACCCGCCCTGAGCCGCCCCGGCCGGTCCCCCCACCGGCCGGGGCTTCCCTTTGTCCCGGGCGCGTTCGATCCGCGGGCGGGGCTCCCGCCGGCGCCGGCCCGGCGTTTCGTTTTCCGGATGACGCCGGGTCGGGCCTTCCGTCCCCGTGCGGACCGTGCGGACCGTCCCCGTCCACGGCCCGTTCCTCAGACCGGCCGCGTACCGTCGCCGGCCCGCGGCTCACCTGCGGCGGACCGCACGGTTCCGTCCCACTGCCACCGGGTGCGGCGCGGCAGGCCCGGCAACGGGCCGCGGCCGGTGCACCACAGCAGCGTGCCGAAGGGGCGGTGGCCCGCCGGCGCGTCCGGGAAGATCCGCGTCAGTACGGGCGGCAGGAGGTCGTCCGGAGGTGTCCAGGGCACGCCGAGGGCCCGGGTGATGTCGTAGGTGTGCACCACCAGCTCGGTGATGCCCATGGCGGCGAACCCGGTGGCGTCGGAGTGGCCCCAGGGGTGCCAGGCCCGCGCTCCGGCGGGGGTGTCGCGGACGGAGGAGGCCAGGAGCGACGCGGCGATCCCGACGCCTTCCAGGCACCCGGCGACCGGCGCGTGCGGGTCGAGCGAGGCTAAGAGGGTGATGTACCGGTCGGTGGGCCGGGCGACGAGCAGCCCGGTGTAGCCGACCAGGCCCAGGGCGAGGTGGTCCAGGGTCTCCCGGCAGCTCCAGTCCAGGCCGTAGGCGGGGTGCGCCCAGTCCCGGTCCGCGCCCCGGCCCAGGGCGGCCAGGCAGTCCTCCGCGGCGGTCCGCAGCAGGTCGGCCCACAGGTCCGCGGCCGGGGAGCCGGCCGGGACGCCGGCCGGTGCCGGGACGGTGGCCGGGGAGGCGGCCGGGGAGCCGCCCGGGGACGGGACGGTGGCCGGGGAGGCGGCGGCCGGGGAAACCGCCGCCGGAGGGCCGGCGGCCGGGGCGCGGCGGAGCGGTGTCCGGGTCACCGGTCACCCGCCGGCTTCCGCAGGACCTCGATCACGCCGGCGAAGCTGTCGGCGCCGTGACCCGCGTCCCGGGCGCGCTCCATCGTGGCCTTCAGCAGCTCCGGAAGGGCGTTGTCCACGCCCCGGGAACCGGCGGCGTGCAGGAGGTGTTCGACGGCCGCGATCTGCACGTCCACGGTGGCGTCGTCGCCCGGGTAGCGGCCGGCGTCCACCTGGGCGGCGTACCGGGTGAGGAACCCGGTCACGGCGGTCAGCCAGCGGATCGCGACGGGGGTGTAGGCGGTGGCCGGGGTCCCCTCCGCGCCGACCAGCGCGGTGCCGTGCAGCCAGCCGGTCATGGTGGACCACATCAGTCCGAGCAGCGCGGCGTCGTAGAGGGAGGCCAGGCCGGGGTCGTCGCCCAGGTGCAGCGGGTCGCCCAGGGCCGCCAGGGTCGGCCGGTGGTCCTCGAAGACCGTCCGGGCGCCGCTGTACAGGACCATCATCTCGGGATTGCCGACACCCGGCGGCGTGGTCATGACGGCGCCGTCGAGGTAGTGGGCGCCGAGGGACCGGGCCCACGCGTCCGCCTCGTGCGCCTGCTCCGGCGAACCGGAGGTGAGGTTGACCAGGGACCGGCCCGCCAGGGCGTCGGCGACCGGGTCCAGCACGGTGCGCAGCGCCCGGTGGTCCAGTACACAGGCGATGGTGAGCGGGCCGGCCTCGATCGCCTCCCGGACGGTGGCGGCCTGCCGGGCGCCCCGGTCGAGCAGCGGCCCGGCCTTGTCCGCGGTCCGGTTCCACACGGTCACCGGGTGGCCCCGGTCCAGCAGCGCGGCGGCCAGCGCCGACCCCATCGAGCCCAGTCCGACGACGCCGACCGGACGGTTTTCTGCGTGCATGCCCCACTCCCTCGTGCATCCGCGTGACGGTTGATCACGCGGGCCCCACGCTCGCAGGGCGCGGCGGGGCGGAACAGTGACACCGCTGCCGCCCACCACCACATTCCTGCCATACGCTGCCGGGCATGAGTGCCGGAACCGTCGCCGTGGTGGTGGCCGAGGACATCCAGGTCCCCTCCTGGGACCTGTACGAACTGAGCATCGCCTGCACCGTCTTCGGGCCCGCGCAGGCCGACCTCGCCGACCCCTGGTACGAGCTGCGGCTGTGCGGCACCGGGGCACCGGGCGGTGCGGGGCCCGGCGGCGGGCCGGTCCTGCGGACCCCCTACGGGCTCGACGGGCTGGACGGCGCCGGTACGGTCATCGTCCCCTCGGTGCCCGATGCCTGCGTGACCGAGGGCAGACCGCTGCCCGGGGAGCTGATCGCGGCGCTGCGCCGGGCCCATGACGCGGGCGCCCGCATGGTCTCGCTGTGCACCGGCGCCTTCGCGCTCGCCGTGGCCGGGCTGCTCGACGGGCGCCGCGCGACCGCGCACTGGATGCACACCGCCGAACTGGCCGCCCGGTATCCGCGGGTGCGCGTCGATCCGGCGGTGCTGTACGTGGACGACGGCGATGTGCTCACCAGTGCCGGGCTGACCGCCGGCCTCGACCTGTGCCTGCACCTGGTCCGCCGGGACCTGGGCGCACACGTCGCCAATCAGCTGGCCCGCCGCATGGTGGTGCCCGCGCACCGGCCCGGTGGCCAGGCGCAGTTCATCGAGGCACCGGTGCCCGTACGGGACGACGAGGGGCTGGGCCCGGTCCTCGACTGGGCCCGGACGCACCTCGACCGGCCGCTGACCGTGGCGGACCTGGCACGGCGGGCGGCGATGAGCCCGCGCACGTTCTACCGGCGGCTCCGGGCGGTCACCGGGGCGACTCCCCTCCAGTGGCTGCTGGAGCAGCGCCTGCAACGGGCCCGCACCCTGCTGGAGTCCACCGACCTGCCGATCGAACGGATCGCGGAGCGCAGCGGGCTGGGCACGGCCAACAACCTGCGCCACCACTTCGTCCGGCAGCTGGGCGTGTCGCCCGGCGCCTACCGGCGGGCCTTCCCGCCGGCGCTCCCGTCGACCGCACCGGCCGGCCGCTGAGCCGCGCGGGGTCGCTGCCGGGCGCCCGGCAGCGGGCGTCGGGCAGCCTCCGGGCGGCCTCCGGCTCGCGGGTCCCGGACCGGGCCCGCGGCGTCTCCCTAACCCCGCGCGGTCGGCCGTGCGCGCCCCCGCCGACACCCCGGTACGACCGTCCTGCGGCCCGCCCCGGCCGCCGGCGGGCAGGACACCCCGGCCCGTCCGTCGGCAGTGACGCCCCGGCGCGCCCGCCGGGCTCCCGGGCACCCGCCGTTCCCGCGGTGGGGGCCGTACCGGGCCGAGGGACGGTGTCCGGTCCCACCCTGCCCGGCCCGTATCCGTACCCGCCCGCCCCCGACCGGCCCGGTTCGTCCCGGACCGGGCCGCCGCGCGTCTCCACACCCGTCACTGATGAGCCCCGCGCCTCGCCGTCCCCGTCACGGACCGGGCCCGTGCCTCTCCGTCCCCTCCCCGGACGGGCCGCCCTGCGTCACCTGAGCCGTGTCCGACCCGACCGGCCTGCCGTCCGCGGTCCCGCCGCGCCGTCCCGGCGCGGGGGACCGGCCGGCCCGAACCGTCCCCGACCCGGCGGTCGGGGCGGTCGGGGGCGATCGGGGCCGGTCACGGAGGGCCGGCGGTGGTCGTCGACCCGGTGGCCGTCGGGGTGGTCGCCGGGGCGGTGGCGGGCGGCACCGTGACCGCCTTGCCGATCTTGCCTGCGCCGGTCGCCGCGCCGGTCGCCATCCCGGTCGCCATCCCGGTCGCCGTACCGGTGGCCGGGCTCCCCGGGCCGGTGGCGGGGCCGCCGGACGGGAGCCCCGACGGGCCGTCGGTGGGGGTCTCCGTGGTCGCCGAGGCCCCGCCGGAGGAGGGGGTGGTGGTCGACGGGCTCGGCCGGTCCGGTGCCGTGCCGCTCTCCGCGGGCGCCGGGCCGACCGAGGGTGCCGGGTGCTGCGGCCGCTCCCCCGGCGGCACCCCGCGGTTGGACGGCAGCGGGTGCAGCCCGAGGGCGAAGAGCACCGCGAGCACCGCGACGGCCACCCCCGCGGCGGGGCCGGCGACACGACGCGCCCGCGCTCGGCGGCGCCCCTGCCGGACCACGCGCGCCAGGTCCACGCCCGGCGCGTCGGCCCCGGGCCGCAGGTCGCGCAGCGGGTGGAGCAGCCGTGCCGCCTCCCGCTCCAGCTCATCGTCGTGCACGTGCACCACTCCCGCCGACCGGCAGCCGGGCCTCCGCCCGCCCGGGGCCGAGCTGGGCACGCAGCCGGGCGAGACCGCGCGCGGACTGGCTCTTCACATTCCCCTCCGAACAGCCGAGGATCCCGGCCACCTCCGCCACCGGCAGGTCGCACAGGAAGCGCAGCACGAGCACCGCGCGCTGACGGGCCGGGATGCGGGACAGCGCGGTGTGCACCTCGGCGCGTGTCTCGATGTCCGGGACCCCGGCGGCCGGCGGCACTCCCGGCACCTCGTGCGGGGCGCCGGACAGCCGTACCCGGGCCCAGCCCAGCCGCTGCTCGCTGAGGAAGCACCGCACCAGCATGGTGTGGGTGTAGCGGTCCAGGTCCTCGGCCGCCCGGGCGCGCCGCCAGTGCACGTAGAGCTTGGTGAGGGTGGTCTGTACGACGTCGTCGGCCCGGTGCGGGTCCTTGCACAGCAGGTGGGCGATGCGGCGGAGCGCGGGCAGCCGGGCGGTGACGTACTCGGTGTACGCCCGCTCGTCCTCCGCCCGGTCCGCCCGGCCCGCCTGCCTCGTCCCGATCATGTGCTCCGGTTCACACTCCCCCGTCCGCCACCTCGCCCCCGGGCGCTCCGGCGGCACGGCGCCGCCGCGCCGGTCCGCCCGGCGGCGGAGGTCCGGCGCCGCGCGCCGTACCGCCACCGTTTCATGGCGCCGATACGCGGCGGACACCGCCGTCCCCGTCCGGCGGCCGCAGCCGCCACACCCAGACCCCGCCGACCCACCGCCCCTGCGTGCCCAGCAGCCGCTGCACGGCGTCGCGCAGCGCCGGACCGTTGGGGTGCGGGGCGAGCACCAGCGCGCCGGCCCGCCAGAACGCCAGGTCCTCCCGGGCGGCACGGCGCTGTTCCGGACCGATGGGCGGTACCAGCCCGGTGCGGCCGACCTCGGCGAGGAGCGCGGCCGTGGCGCGGGGCACCGGTCCGTAGATGCCCGCCCGGTCGGGGCCGTAGGGACCCATGAAGTAGCCGCCGGGGATGGCGAAGCCCAGGTCGGCGGCGGTCTGCCAGTGCAGGGCCTCGGCGTGCGCGGGCTCGGGGACCGGCACCGGGACCAGGGTGCTGCCCGGCGGCAGGTAGTCGCGCCAGATGCCGTCGGCGATGAACGGGGGGACCGAGGGCCGGTCCACGGTGGTGAACGGTGTGGGCGCGATGGGCAGCAGCGCCGCGGCCACCGCGGCCCACCCCGCGATCCGCGTCCCTCTCCTGGCCCCGGCCGCCACGGGCCGGCCGGCGGGCTCCGCCGCGGGTCCGTCCGGTGCCTCGGGGGCACCCGCGCCGGGCAGGGCGTCCGGGTCGTCCGCGGCGTCCGGGGCCGGGGAGCCGGACGGGGTCCGGTGGACGTCCGGTGCGGCGGCGCGGCCGGCCGGGCCGCTCAGGCGGTCCGCGGCGAGGGCGATCAGGATGCCCAGCGCGGGCACCGCCACCATCGCCATCCGGGATTCGATGACCGACTCGAACAGCGGCAGCTCGTGCACCAGCCGCCACGGCCCGGGCAGTTCGGCGTCCGTCCCGGGCAGCGGGATGGAGCGGCCCAGGGAGAGCAGGATCGCCCCGCCCGCCACGACCCCGAGCGCCAGGACCCGGGGGTCGCGGCGCAGCCGGACCACCACCGCGGCGGCGAGGAGCAGCAACGGCCAGCCGAAGAAGGCGTTCTGCTCGGTGCGGTTGAGGGCGAGCCCGTCGGCGGTGGCCGGATCTCCGGCCAGCGAGCGGCCGGCGAACTCCACCAGGGCCTCGGGCGGGTTGCCGGTCGGGCCGTGCAGCACACCGGTGTAGCTCTGCGGGCCGAAGAACTGGTGGTACAGCGGGTACGCCAGCAGCACGACGGCGACCGCGCCGGCGACCGCCAGGCCGCGGGCGAGCGGCACCACCGCCGCGCGGGCGACCGCCGGGCGCGCGGCGGCGTAGCCCACCGCGAACAGCAGCAGCCCCACCGCGGCCAGCAGCAGCGCCTCCTCGCCCAGGAACACCTGGTAGGTGAGGAACAGGCCGAGCACCACGCCGTCCCGGACGGTGCGCGGCGGCGCGGCCGGGTCCGCACCCCCGGCCCGGTCGCCGGGCGGGCACAGCCGCAGCGCCCGGTCGATGATGAACGGCATCATGAAGAGCACCGCGAAGTTGGGGTGCGCGTTGGCGTGCGAGATCATCGGCGGCCCGAAGGCGCACAGCGCCCCGCCGACCGCGGCCGCCGGCCGCGAGCGGACGAAACGCTTCAGCAGCAGTCGGTACCAGGCCGCCGCGGTGCCGGCCATGCCGCCGGTGAGCACCAGCGCCCAGGTCACGGAGGGCCCGAGGAGCGCGGTGACCGGCGCCAGCGGGACGGACAGGCCGAGCATGGCGGTGTTCGCCATGAGGTTCACCCCGAGCGGGGCGTTCTGCAAGGTGGTGTGCAGGAGGCCGTCGAGACCGAAGACGTGGTGGGCGGTGACGGCGAAGAACCACTCCCACTGGTTCTGGTCCTGGGCGCTGTCGACCAGATAGCGGCGGTCGAGGTCCGCCCACAGACCGTGGAAGAGCCACACCGACAGCAGGACGTACCCCAGCACCACGGCCTTGTCGGCCGGGCGTATCCGGCCCAGGGCGCCGCGGCCCCGCAGCCGCAGCAGTTCCCACAGCACGGCCGGGTAGTCCCGCGCGCGCACCTTGGAGCCGGACTGGTGGGCCCAGCGCACCGGCACCTCGGCGACCGGCCACCGGGCCTGCTGGAACATCCGCAGGATCTCCACGTCGATGCCCCAGCCGTCGGTGCGGGAGCGGCCGAAGGCGGTACGCGCCCGGTCCCCGTCGAAGAGTTTGAAGCCGCACTGGGTGTCGCCGACACCGGGTACGGCGAGCGCCCTGATGACGCGGTTGCCGGCCCGGCCCAGCAGGTGCCGGAGCGCGTGCTGGCGGACCTCGATCCGCGAGCCGGGCCGCGCCCGGGAGCCGATCGCGGCCGCGCAGCCGGCGTCCAGCCGGTCGTGCAGCAGCGCCAGTTCCTCGATGGGGGTGGCCAGGTCCGCGTCGGTGACCAGCACCCGCCGCCCGCGTGAGGCGAGCACCCCCAGGCGCACCGCGTGGCCCTTGCCGTGGTTGGCGGTGAGCGGCGCCGGCCGCGCAGTACCGGCCGGCGGACCGAGGAGCCGGATGCGCGGCTCGGTCACGGCGGCGGACCGGACGGCCTGAGCGGTGGCGTCGGTGGAACCGTCGTCCACGACCAGCACCTCCCAGGAGGCGTGCCGGCCGGGTGAGGAGCGCAGATAGCGGCAGATCGCATCGAGCGTCCGGGGCAGCCGGTGCTCTTCGTTGTACGCGGGCACCACGACCGTCAGGTCCACGGTAGCGGCCGTCGGCAGGGTGTCGCCGGCGGGGTGGGGAGAGGAGTACAGCACGAACTGGTGACCGCACCGGCCCGCCGCCGGGTTGCATGGCGTACGTCACACTCCCGGGCCCGCAGCCCCGCGCGCCGGCGCCCCGGGCCACCCCGCGCCGCGCCCCGCGCCCTGTCCCGACGCGCCGTACCCCGTCGGACCGCGCGCCGGGGGGCGCGTCCGGCGGGTCACGCCCCGGTCGGGTCACGCCTCTGTGCCGTGCCGCCCGGACGGCCGGTGCTCCCCCGGGCGGCCCGGTGCTCGTCCCGGGCGGCCCGGTGCTCGTCCCGGGCGGCCCGGTGCTCCCCCGGGCTGCCCGGCGGGCCGACCGCCCCGCGGGCCGTGGCTCTCCGCCACGCGGACCGTCGGAGCCGGCCGGCTCAGGAGCGCTGCACCTCGCGCACCCAGGCGGTGAGGCCGGCGACGAAACCGGCCCGCTGGTCCGGCGTCAGCCCGTCGAGCGCGCGGAGCAGGGGTTCCGCCCGCCGGGCGACGAAGGTCTCCAGCGGCCGACGGTACGCCTCGGCGAGCCTCACCAGCACCCGCCGGCGGTTGGCCGGGTCCTCCCCGCGCTCGACGATGCCGGCGCGGCTGAGCCCGCCGACCAGTTCGCTGGCGGTCGGCAGCGACACCTGGAGCCGCTGCGCGATCTCGCCGACGGTGAGCGGCTGGGCGGCCAGCAACTGCGGCAGCACCGCGCCGTGGCGCGGGGTCAGCTGGTGCCGCTCCATCGCGCCGCGCAGCGGCTCGGGCATGAGGTCCCGTACCGCGGCACCCCGGTAGTACGGCTCCAGCAGCGGTACGAGCCCGACGAGGACGAGGTCGTCGGCGTCGGGTGTCCGGGGCGGCTTCCCGGGGCCGGGCGGCTGAGGCATACTGCGAGTCTAGATGGTTCGGATTTCCGAAGTATTAGACACGGAAAGAGCTGATGCCGTATGCCGCCGGTCGGTTACCACGACGCGGTCAACGACGCGCTGGAACGCCTGGCCGACCTCGGGTACGAACGCGGGGCGGGGATGGACCTGGCCAACCACGGCCCGATGGGCGCCGAGGCGCTCGCCGTGCTCGGGCACGCCGACGAGGTGGCCCGGTGGGTCCGGCGCTACCGGAAGGCGATGGAGCACCATGAGCCGCCGGCGCCGCGCTTCGCCCTCGACCCCGCGGACGAGTCCTCCTGGCGCCCGGCGCTGGGCGCCTTCGACCGGGCCGGCGACTGGGAGCTGCTGTTCACCCGCGAACTGGCCGGGGCGCCCTGGCGGGAGGTGCTGGCCCGCTGGTGGCCCCGGCTGCTGCCGGGGTTGTTCGCCGGTCTGACCCACGGCCTGATCCGCACCGCCCACGCGGTGCGCGGGCTGGGCGCCACCGACCGGCCGACCCCCGCGCAGCTGACCGAACTGGCACGCGGCCTGGCCTACTGGGCCGCCCGGCACACCGCTCTGCCCGGGGAACCCCGGCTGCGCGGCTCCTACGACGTGGCCGGCGCGGTCGCCGCGCTGCCGCGGCCGGCCGACGACGGGTCCCCCGGCCCCGTCCGCGCGCGGCGCCGGCTCGACGGCCTCACCGGGCTGCCCGGCTACCGTGAGTCGCTGGACGGGCTGGCGCCCCGTCAGCCGGAGCGGCTGCTGGGCGACATGACGACCCAGTTCGCCGATGTCTACCTGGGCCACCCGGAGGTCTACCCGGTGCCGCTGCTCCACGGCATCACCGCGCCCGCCGCCGCACGGCTGGTGCTGCCGCACCTGCCGGAGGAGCTGCATCCGCCGACGGTGGCCCGGCTGTGGCAGGTACAGACCGCCTTCCTGCTGGCCATGACCACCGACCGGCGCGACGAGGGCACCACGGCCTGGCGGTCGGAGCTGGCCGAGGCCCCGGCGCCGGAGGAGCTGGCCGGGCGGGCCGTCGAGCACGGGGACGAACACGTCATCAAGATGACGGAGGCGTGCCTGCGCGAGTACGCGCTCCGCCCGGATCCCCGCCTGCTCGCCGCCGCACAGGCCGCCCTCCGGCGGATCACGCCGCTGGACGCGGGCGGCGGGGTGGGCGGCCTGCGCCCGGTCACCCCCTGACGCCCCGGCGCCCTCGCCGGGCCTCGGCCTCCGCGCGCGATGGCGCCTCCGCCACCACGGCGACCGCCGAACGCCGACCGGGCCCTGGCCGGCCGCCGAACGCCGACCTGGCTTCGGTGGGTCTGCTGTTGCCACGGCCCCGGACGGCCGGCTGCCGCCGGGCCGGCGTGACGGTGCCGCGCCCGGCCGGAGAGGCCCGCGCTCAGGCGGGGACGGCCTTGGCCAGGCTGACCACGCCGTCGTCCGGCGCGTCGGGAAGCGGTACGTATCCCTGCCCCTGGTAGAGGCCGATGTTGCGGTGGCTGGCGGCGCCGGTGGACAGCACGATGCGCCGGCAGCCGACCGCGGCCGACTCGGCCCGGCGCAGCAGCCACCGGCCCACGCCGAGTCCCCGCAGGTCGGGGGCGACGGCGAGCCGCCCGATGTGCAGGTCGGCGCCGGCGCGACGGGTGCGGACCATCCCGAGCAGCCGCCCGTCCCGCCACAGGCCCGTCGTCTGCCACTCGGTCAGCCAGGCGCGCACCTGGTCCGGTGACTCGTGGAGCGCCGGGATCGCCAGGGTGTCGTTGGCGAGCGCCTCCTCCATCCAGCAGCAGCGCTGCAGCACGGTCACCTCGGCGGCGTCGTCCGGGCCGAGGCGCCGTACGTACGAGCCGGGGAGCGGACCCGCCTGGGCGTCCGCGTGCGCCCGCTCACGCAGCGGGAGGAGGGCCCGGGAGACCCGGACCAGTTCCGCCAGCAGCCCCTCGGCCGCGTCGGCATGACGCGCCGCGGGGGCGAAGCGGTCCTCCCGCATCGCGTCGGCGATGCGTATCGCGACGGTCGCCCCCAGGGGGACGAGGCGCAGGGTGGTCACCACCTGCTTGGCGTGCTGGACCGCGCGGGTGCCGGCCGAGGTGTGGCCGTAGCTGACGAAACCGGCCGGCTTCCAGGCCCACTCCGGGCCCAGGTAGTCGAGCGCGTTCTTCAGCGTCGCCGGCATTCCGTAGTTGTACTCGGGCGTCACGAAGACGAAGCCGTCCGCCCCGGCGACGATCCGGCTCCAGCGGCGGGTGTGCTCGTGCTCGTGGACTCCGGTCGAGGGGTGTTCCTCCTCGTCCAGGAAGGGCAGGCCCAGATCGCCGATGGCCAGGGGGATGAGGTCCGCGTCGAGCGTCCCGGCGCTCTCCGCGAGCGTCTCGGTCAGCCACCTGCCGACGGCCGGGCCGAGGGCGCCGGGGCGGGTGCTGCAGACCAGTACGACGATGCGGAGCCGTTTCGTTGTCATGGAAACGAAATTAGCCGGTAGATTGATTACATGTCAACGAACAAGTCGGATCCGCCCGTCCGCTGGCTCACCGCCGAGGAGGAACGGGCCTGGCGGGCGTACCTCCGCATGGTGACCGCGGTGCAGACCCGCACCGCCCAGGACCTGGCGGAACACGGGTTGTCCGAGCCCGACTACGAGGTCCTCAGCACCTTGTCCGAGCGCACCGAGGGCACCAGCACGCTGCGCGAGCAGGCCGCCAAGATGGGGTGGTCGCGGAGCCGTCTGTCCCGCCACGCCACCCGCATGGAGGCGCGCGGACTCATCCGCCGCGCACCGGACCCGGCCGACGGCAGGGGCTGCCTCCTGGTCCTCACCGAGACGGGGTGGGACACGCTCCGGGAGGCGGCGCCCACCCACCTCGCCTCGGTACGCCGGCACTTCGTGGACCGGCTCGACCCCGGGGAACTCGCGGCGCTCGGCCGCATCGCGGAGAAGATCATCGATGGTCCCTGAGGCATGAGCCCGGTGCCGAGAGGCGGGTGCCCAGGCTCCGGCGGGCCGCTCGGGCGGGTCGCTCGGGCGGCTCGCTCCAGGCAAGGCCCCGCTTCCGTGCCGGCACGACGGTGCACGACGACGCGGAGACGCCGGCGCGCAGGGCCGGCCTGACGAGCCGGCCGGTGCGGCTGCCGGCCGGTCGGGACGCCGTCCGGCCGTGGGCTGCCGTCCGGACGTGGGCGCCGAGCCGATCGGGCCACCGCCGACCGAGCACCGCGCCGACCGGGCGGCCGGTGTACCGGGGGCGGGTGCCGGGTGCCCCGGTCCGGCGGCGCACCGGCGAGGACGGCGGCCCGCCGGGGCCGTGCCGGGCCAGCCGGCCGGCCGGCTGCGGCAGGGTGTGGCGCAACGGTGGGAACGGGCCGTCCGGGGAACGGGCCGTTCGTACGCGCCGGCGGGCCCGGCCCCGCGCGAGAGCACAGGGGCGGGCCCGCCGGTACGGAAGGTCGTTCCCGCGACTCAGGTCAGCGGCCCGGGCTGCGGGGACGGTTCGGGCACCGGGTCCGGCCCCGGCGGCCTGGGCACCGGGTCCGGCGCGGGCCCCGGCGGGGGCTGCGGATCCGGCCCCGGGCGCGGCCCCGGGGAGGGGCCGGGTTCCGACCGGGCCCCGGACCGGGGGTCGGGGGTCGGGGACGGCGGCACCGGGTCGGGGGGTGGGTGGGCGGCGACGTCGCGGTCCGCGTCCGGGCGTCGTCGGACTGCCAGGTCATCGAAGAACCTCCGGTTGGGACAGCCTGGGATGGTTCGGTCGGCCCCGGCCGGGTCACGGCCGCCCGTCACCGGCACCGTCGGTCACCGGCCACGCCGGTCGGTGAGCGTCCGGCGCCACGGCTGTTCCCACGGCCGGGGAGTGTCCGGGTACCCGCCCGCCCCCTGCTCACACGTTCTCCGGCATCCCGGGCGGTCCTCGGTACGGATCACCGGCACCGCCCCCGGCGCGGGCGCGGGTGCCCGGGCCCCTGTCCGGGCCGATCCGTACGTCCGGAGCGCGCCGGAGCCGGCCCGCCGGCCGGCCCGTCGCGGCGCGCGGACCGCCACCAGCGCCACCGGGCGTGGCCCGGCCCGTCCCGTCGGGGTCGTCGGGGTTCCCGTCCCGTCGGGGGTGCCTGTCCCGTAGGGGTCGCGTGTCCCGTAGGGGTCACCCACCCCGTAGGGGTCACCCACCCCGTAGGGGGTCACCCACCCCGTAGGGAGTCACCCACCCCGTAGGGGCCGCCCACCCGTAGGGGCGCCAGGCCCGTAGGGGCACCAGCCTCCGTGGTCACCCCGGGCGCCGGGCGCCGCCCGGATCGCCGGTACCACCCGGCCCCCGCGCCTCCGCCGGCCGGTCGGCACCACCGGGGCCGTCGGAGCCGCCCGGCCCACCGGTACCACCCGGCCTCTCCACCCCACCCGGGCCCGGCACACCATCCCGTCCCTGGGCACCGCCCGAGCCCTGCGCCACGCCCGGGCCGTCGGCACCACCCGGCCCCCCCCCCGGCGCCACCCGAACCCTGGGCGCCGCCCGGGACTCTGGATCTTGCCCGAACCCTGGGCGTCGCCCGGACGCTCGGCGTCGCCCCGGCCCTCCGCGCCCTCCGGATCCGGACCCACGCTCTCCACCGGAGCCTTCGCGCCACCCACCCCTACGGCTCCACCCGGTCCTTCAGCGTCACTCGCCCCTTCGGCTCCGCCCGGTCCTCGGCATCCCCCGCCCCCTCGGCTCCGCCCGAGCCCCGGTCTCCGTCCGGCGCCGGGGCTCCGCCCGGAGAGGCGGCTCCGCCCGGGCGGTCGGCATCGCGCCGCGCGTCGAGGTAGAGGGCCGCGTCCACCGGCGTCAGTTCGACCGGCGGGAACAGCCCGCGGGCACCGATCATCCCGACCCACTCCGGGATGATCCCCGGCCGGGCCAGCCGCACCAGCTCCAGTGCCTGGGTGGCGAACCACTCCCCCGCCGGGGGTGCCACCATGCCGCGTTCGGGGTCCTTCGGCCCCGGACCGCCGCGCAGGCAGCCGCCGTCCGACTCGCCGGGGGTCTTCACCCACAGCGCCGCGTCGTGCAGCGGGTCATCGGTCCGCAGGGTGGGCCGGGCGCCCAGACCGCGGCCCGGCGGATTGCACCAGTCCTGCGGGTCCGGATGGCGGCCGGCCGGCGGCCGCCAGGGACCCTGGCCGTTCCGGCTGGTGTCGGTGACGAAGTGCTTCATCCGGGCCGGGTCCAGCACCTCGGCGCGCGCGCCCAGCCAGGCCCGCGCCTCCTGCCGCGACCAGTCCCGGTCCGCGCAGGACGCCGGGTCGTGGCCGTGGCCGGCGAGCGCCAGGCAGGACGAGACCAGCCTGCCGTACCAGGCGTTCTCGTCGTCGCTCCGGTAGCCGGAGACGTTGAGGAAGAACCCGGTGGCGCGGTCCGCCCCGGCCGCCAGCAGGCGCGGCACGATGCTGCGCACGGTGTGCCATCCCGGGTGCCCCGCGTCCAGGTAGACGCGGGTGCGGGGCAGCGGCTCCAGGGTGTCCACGGCGTAACGGATCGCCGCGTAGCGGGCCGCGGTCCGCTCGTCGGCCGGTTCGGCCGCGAACCGCGAGGGGTCCCCGGCACGGTCTCCGCTGCCACCGGCAGCCCTGGACGATTCCACATGCTCCCCGGGCCCGGACGGTTCCGCGGGACCCCCGGGCCCGGACGGCCGCGCGGAACCGGCGGCCCCGTTCCCAGACGCCACCGGCGACTCCGGCACCGCCGCGGACTCCGGTGCCGCCGCCGCGCCCGGCGTGCCCGCGCCGATCCCTGACGGTGCCGCCGCGCCCGGCAAGCCGGCGCCGTTCCCGGCCGGTGCCGTGGACGGTCCCGGCATCGCGGCACCCGGCTCGTCCCCGCCCGAGGGCCCCTGCGGCCGTCCGGCACCGGGTCCCTGCGGCCCGGAGGGGACCCCGGTCGTGGACGGCGCCGTGACACCGCCGGAGCCGTTCCCGGGCGGCACCGCGGGAACCGTCGGCTGCCCGGCACCGTCCGTGTCCGCCCCCACCCGCGCTGTTCCCCGGCCGCGCCGGGGTCTCCCCGGCCCCCCGGCTCCCGACGCGCCAGCCCTCGGCCGGGGGCGCGGTCTCCCCGCACCGCCCGGCCGGCCGGCCCCCTGCTCCCCGGTGTCGCCCGCCCCGCCCGGCCGGGGGACGCCGGCATCCGCTGAGCCCGGGGCCGTACCCCCTGACGCGGTGGGGGCCGGGTCCGTACCCCCCGGCCCCGGGGCGGCCGAACCCGTACCCCCCGGGCCGGGGGTCGGCCCGGCCGGGGCGCGGCCCGGGGTGCGCGGACCCGACCCGCGCGGACCCGACCCGGCGCCCCGGTGGCTCTCCGGCGACGCGGGGGCCCGGCCGGCCCGTTCGCGGCGCGCCAGGGGGTTCCAGTCCCGGAACCGGTCGTCGAGGCCGTCGAGGTGGTCCTGCGGCGACCGATCCCCGGGCCACCCGTCGCCGTCGCCGTCCTCGTCGCCGTCCCCGCCGTCTCCCTCCTCCCCCTCGTCCGCGTACTCGCCGTCCTCGGCGCTCTCCTCCGGGTCGTCCTCGCCGCCGGTGTCCCCGTCCGGCTCCTCCTCGGCGCCCTCGCCGTCCGGGCAGTCCTGCGGCAGCAGGGTGAGGGAGTCCGGCTCCAGGATCACCAGCGCGTCGCGGTCGCCGATGCCGCGGGCCACGGCGTCGATCCAGGCCCGGTAGGCGTCGGCGTCCGGGGCGCCGCCGGCCGAGTAGTTGGCGCAGTCCCGGCCGGGCACGTTGTAGAGGGTGAGGACCGGCAGACGGTGCTGCCGGGCGGCGGCCCGGGTGGTGTCGCGGACCTCGCGCTCCACCTCGGCGGGCGCCTGGTCGCCGTACCAGACGGCGTGCGGGGTGCGGATCATGGTGAGCAGCCCGGCGGCGTCCCGGTGGGCGCGGGCCTTCACCAGCCGGGCCAGCTGGTGGTACGCCGCGCTGTCGGCCGGCGGCGTGTAGAGCCGGGACGGCGGGGTGGTGGCGGCGCGGGCGGCCGGCTCCCCGTGCCCGGTGGCCGGCGTCGGGACGGCGGCGGTCGCGGTGACCGCGGCCGCGGTGACCGCGCCGATCCCGGCGAGGGCCAGCGCGCCGATTCCGGTGAGTTTCTGACGTCGTGTAGGCACCCCACCATTGCCGCGCGGGCGGGTGGCGACGGCAACCGCGGCCTGCTCCGGTTGGCCGACGTCCACTGACGGTTCGTCAGACCACCGATCCGAACCGGCCGCGGCGGGAAGGAGATTGGCCGTCGCGGTGGATCGGCGTATGAGCACCCGTCAGGGGGACGCCGCTGCCGCCGCGCCGGTCCGCGACGATCTCGGCGGCGATGGACAGGGCCGTCTCCTCCGGGGTGCGGGCCCCCAGGTCCAGTCCGATCGGGGAGCGCAGGCGGGCCAGCTCGCTCTCGGTGACCCCGGCCTCCCGGAGCCGCTCCAGCCGGTCCAGGTGGGTGCGGCGGGAGCCCATCGCCCCGACGTAGGCGACCGGCAGCCGCAGCGCCCGGCACAGCAGCGGTACGTCGAACTTGGCGTCGTGGGTGAGCACGCACAGCACGGTCCGGCCGTCCACCCCGGTGGTCTCCAGGTAGCGGTGCGGCCACGCGGTCACCACCTCGTCGGCCTCCGGGAAGCGCTCCCGGGTGGCGAACACCGGACGTGCGTCGCAGACGGTGACCCGGTAGCCGAGGAACGTGCCGACGCGCGCCAGGGCGGCGGCGAAGTCGACCGCGCCGAAGACGATCATCCGGGCCGGCGGGAGGGCTACCTCCACCAGCAGCTCCAGCGGCCGGCCGCACCGGCCGCCGTCGGCCCCGAGGGTCACGGCGCCGGTCCGGCCGGTGTCCAGCATGGCGCGTGCGGTGCGGGCGGCGGTACGGTCCAGCGCCTCGCCGTCCCGGACCGGGGCCCCGCCGAGGGTGCCGGTGCGGCCGCCGCCCGGCCGGACCAGCAGGGCCCGGCCGAGGAGGGCGGCGGGGCCGGCGGTGACGCGCACCACCGCCACCGCCTCACCGCGCGCCGCGGCGGCCACCGCCGCGGCGGCCACCGGCCGGGCCGGGTCGGCCGCGCGGACCGGGGAGACCAGGACGTCGAGGACGCCGCCGCAGGTCAGGCCGGTGGCGAAGGCGTCCTCGTCGGAGCAGCCGAAGCGTTCCCGGACCGTCCCGCCGGTCCGCAGCGCCTCCAGGCACAGATCGTGGACGGCGCCCTCCACGCACCCGCCGGACACGCTGCCGACGACGGCCCCCTCGGTGTCCACCGCGAGGGCGGCACCGGGTTGCCGGGGCGCGCTGCCGCTGACGGCCACCACGGTGGCGACGGCGAAGTCACGCCCTTCCCGGCACCAGCGGTGCAGGTCGGCAGCGATGTCCAGCATGGGGATCAGCTCCTGTCCCGGCCGGTCCGGCTCACTTGGCGCCGAGCCAGTGCTCGATGGGGTTGAGTGCGAAGTACACAAGGAACACACCCGTCAATACCCACATGAAAGCGCCCGGCTCGCGGAACTTCCCCTGGGCGGCCTTGATCGCGGTGTAGGCGATCACCCCCGCGCCGACGCCGGCGGTGATGTTGTAGGTGAACGGCATGAGCGCCATGGTCAGGAAGACCGGGACGGACACCGCCTTGTCGCTCCAGTCCACGTGGGCGGCGGCGCTCATCATCATGGAGCCGATGACGACCAGCGCCGCGGCGGCCACCTGCTTGGGCACCAGCTGGGTGAGCGGGGTGAAGAACAGGCAGGCCGCGAAGAACAGACCGGTGACGGCGGAGGACAGTCCGGTCCGGGCGCCCTCGCCGGCACCGGAGGCCGACTCGATGAAGACGGTCTGGCCGGACGCGCCGCTGACCCCGCCGATCGCACCGCCGGCGCCGTCCACGAACAGCGCCCGGGACAGGCCCGGCATCCGGCCCTGCTCGTCCGCCAGCTTGGCCTCGGTGCCCACGCCGATGATCGTGGCCATGGCGTCGAAGAACCCGGCCAGCACCAGGGTGAAGACGATCATGCTGACGCTGATGGTGCCGATCTGCTCCCAGCCGCCGAACTCCACGTCGCCGAAGAGCGCGAAGTCGGGGGCGGAGACGGCACTGCCGTGCAGTTCGGGGGTGGCGCCGCCCCAGTCCTCGTCGGTCAGGCCGCCGACCGCGGTCGCCACGATGGACAGCACGGTGCCCGCCACGATGCCGATGAGGATGGCGCCGGGGACCCGGCGGGCCTGGAGCATGAAGATCAGCAGCAGGGTGACGGCGAAGAAGAGGACCGGCCAGCCGGCGAGCTGTCCGCCGGGGCCGGTGCCGAGCTGGACCGGGCCGCCCTGCCCGACGCCGACGAAGCCCGCCTTGACCAGGCCGAGCAGCGCCACGAACATGCCGATGCCCATGGTGATGGCGTGTTTGAGCGGCAGCGGGATGGCGTTCATGATCATCTCGCGGAGCCCGGTGACCACCAGCAGCATGATCACCACGCCGTAGATGACGCACATGCCCATCGCCTGCGGCCAGGTCATGTTGGGGACGACCTGGCTGACCAGGGCCGCCGAGACGTTGAGACCGGCCGCCAGGGCGAGCGGCACCTTGCCGATGAAACCCATCAGCAGGGTGGACACCGCCGCGGCGAACGCGGTGGCGGTCACCAGCGGGGCGTGCGCGAGGACATTGCCGTCGACGTCCTCGGCGGTGCCCAGGATCACCGGGTTGAGCAGGAGGATGTAACACATCGCCATGAAGGTGGTGATGCCGCCGCGCACCTCCTGCGCGACCGTGGATCCTCGGTCGGTTATGTGGAAGTACCGGTCGAGCCAGGACCGTCCGGCCGAGGGACGGGAGCCCGTGCCCGCGTCCTCCGGGGACGTGCTGGGCTCGATGGTTGACTGGGTCATGCGGTGCCACTCCCAAGGTTCACAGGGGCACCCGCGCGTGTGCGCGGGATTTGGGATGGTGCTCTGGCATCACGACCCGGGGGACGGCCCGGAGCTGTGGTGCGGTGCCCGCCGGACGGCGGGACGTCTCATGGGGGGAGGCCGGACCGCCGGGGGCAGGGCCGGGCCGGCTCCGTCACAACGCGGGGAGCCGGGTGGAGCGCTCCCGGGGCGGGAGAGCCGGTGGGGGCGCTCCGGTGCCGGGAGAGTCGTGGGGTCCGGCCCGGGCGTGCTGCCCGGACCGGACCCGCGGGGAGGCCGGGAGCGGCGGCGGGGCAGGCGGCCGGCGCGGACTGCCGCCGCTCCCGGCGGGCGGGCGCGGGACCGGTGTGCCGTCCCCGCGCCCGCGGTCAGGTGCCGGCCGGGTGGCCCGGCCGTACCGGTACGCGCATCGGCGGCTTCCGGGCCCGGCGGACCGCCGCCGGGGTGGCGGCGGGCTCCGGCGGGTGGCCGGGGAGCCGCCGGACGCGGCCGGTCCCGGCCCTGACGCCGGTCCCGCCCGTGAGGGGCGCGGCGGCAGGGTGTCCGGCCTGCGCGGCGAGCGCCTCCGGCCGGCCGGTGGGGCGCGGGAAGTCCATGGGTCTTCTCTTCTCGGGGGAGGTCGGTGGCGGTGCGGAGGGTGCGGTGCGGTGTCCGTGCCGGTCCCGGGTGGCGCCACCCCGCCGGTTCCCGCTCCGGTCGCCCGGCCGGCGCCGCGCCCGCGGCCTGGCAGTCAGTACACCGGGGGCCGCCCGGCCCGGTGCAGTGACGGAAACCATGAAGCGGTTGGCAGGCCAGGTGCCGGGTCTTGTAGATTCGAACGAAAGACGGGGTCGGGGACCCCGCGCTACCGGACCCGCACCACCACGACAGATCGGCTGGCGACGAACATGCGGCTGCGCGCCCTGCTGGAGACCGAGGCCCTGGGCCTGCGACTGCTCGGCGGTGAGGAGGAGCTGGACCGCTCGGTCCGGGGCGTGATGACGACCGACCTGCGGGACCCCAGCCGCTATCTGACCGGCGGCGAGCTGGTGCTCACCGGGCTCGCCTGGCGGCGCGAGCCGGCGGACTCGGAACGTTTCGTACGCATCCTCGCCGCGGCCGGGGTCGCCGGGCTGGCGGCGGGTGAGGCGGAACTGGGCGCGGTGCCGCAGGACCTGGTGGCGGCCTGCGCCCGGCACCGGCTGCCGCTGTTCTCGGTGGTGGAGGACGTGTCGTTCGCGTCGATCACCGAGCATGTGGTGCGGCAGGTGTCCGGGGAGCGCGCCGGTGACCTGGCCGCGGTGGTGGACCGGCACCGGCGGCTGATGACCTCGGGGCCGGCGGGCGGCGGTCCGGACGTCATCCTGGACCTGCTCGGCTCCGACCTGGACCTCAACGCCTGGGTCCTCTCGCCCACCGGGCGGCAGATCGCCGGGGCGAACCCGGGCGGCGACCCCCGGCTGCCGGCCGCGGTCCGCGCCCGGCTGGCCGGGGAGTACCTGGCGGCGGTACGGGCCGGGCGGCGCGCCCCGCACCGGGTGTCCGTGCCCGGCACCGGCACCTTCTCCCTCTTCCCGGTGCGCGGCGGCCGGCCCGCCGCGCAGGACGTCAGGGAGACCGTGCTGTCGGAGTGGCTGCTGGCGGTGGAGGCCGACGCCGGGGACTGGGCGGCGGAGCGGCTGGACCTGCTGCACGGCGTCACCCAGCTGATAGCGGTGGAACGGGACCGGCGGGACGCGGCGCGTACGGTGCGCCGGCGGCTCGCCCAGGAGGTGCTGGAGCTGGTCACCGCGGGCGCCCAGCCGGCCGAGATCGCCGCCCGGCTCCGGGTCGCCGCGCCGGTGCTGCTGCCCGGCCTGGGCGCCGCGCCGCAGTGGCAGGTGGTGGTGGCCCGGGTCGAGTGGGGAGTGCCCGGCGAGGCCGCGGCGGCCGGTGCCGGGGAGGCGGAGCGCGACGGCGCGGGGGCCCCGGCCGGGCCGCTCGCCCAGGGGGTGCTGGAGGAGCTGCTGGCCGATCCGGCCGGCGCCGGGATGGACCCGACCGACCGGGTCGCGGTGGCCCACACCGGCGACGAGGCGGTCGCCCTGGTCGCCCTCCCCGCGGCGGGCGACGACGAGCAGGACGACACCGCCCTCCACGCCGACCGGCTGCTGGACGCGGTCCGCGAGCCGCTCACCCGGGGGCTGGACGGGGACGGCCGGCTGACGCTCGGGGTGAGCGCCACGGTGCACTCCGCGGAGGGGCTGCGCGGCGCGCTGGAGGAGGCCCGGCACGCCCGCCGGGTGGCGGCGGCCCGGCCCGGCCGGGTGTGCGCGGCGGGCCATCAGGAACTGGCCTCGCACGTCCTGCTGCTCCCCTTCGTCCCGGACGACGTGCGCCGCGCGTTCACCGCCCGGCTGCTGGACCCGCTGCGCGACTACGACCGCCGGCACCGGGCGGAGCTGATCCCCACCCTGGAGGCGTTCCTGGCCTGCGACGGCTCCTGGACCCGGTGCGCGGCACGACTGCACCTCCACGTCAACACGCTCCGGTACCGGGTGGGCCGCATCGAGCAGCTGACCGGGCGCGACCTGGCCCGGCTGGAGGACAAGCTCGACTTCTTCCTCGCCCTGCGGATGAGCTGACGCCCGCGGGCGGCGGGCCGTACCGGTCGGCCCGCCGGCGCGGTCGGGCCTCGCTGCCGTGAACCCGGTCCGGGCGCCTCACGCCCGTGAACGGCGGGTCCGTGCCTCGGGCCCCACACCGTGAACGGCGGTCCGGCGGCCCTTCCCCGACGGCGGGCACACCGGGCCCCCGCTCATGCCCCACCACACGGAGAAGATCGCGGGGCCCCGAGCGAGCCGCCACGCCGTGAAACATGGCGGAAAACTTTGTGAATTCGTTCACACCGACCCCTTGGCCCTCCGTACGGGTTCGTGCTGAACTGCGAGCACCACTTCCGGCTCGACGGCGCGCTTGGGGAGGCAATGTGGCGGACACCGCCATGTCACACTCTGGATCGTCGGACTCATCGGAATCGCGGCCGGGCCGGGGAGACGATCCCCTCGACACCGCCGTGTGGCGGCTCCGCTCCCGTGGCTGCTGGTACGACGCAGCCGCGCTCCTCGCCCCCCGCGCCGCGGCGGATCCCGCCATGGCACTGCGGCGCACCGCGCTGCTGACCGAGCAGTGCGTGTTCACCGCCGGCGGCTGGGCGGCGGCGGAGGAGGCGCTGCGCACCGCGGAGGCGCTGGCCCTGACGGACGAGGAGCGGGGGACCGCCGCCTGCGAGCGCGGCCACCTCGCCTACGCCGCCACCCTGTTCCAGGTCCGGGACCGGGCCGACGAGGCTCGGGCGGCGCTGGGCCGGGCCGCCGCGCTGCTGCCACCCCGGTCGCCGGCCCGCCCGCTGCTGGACTTCCGGCGCGGGCTCTGCGCCCAGCACCTGGCGCACAACCCGGTCGGCGCGCTGGCCGCGTTCCGCCGGGCCCACGCGGGCGCGGCCGCGCACGGCGACGAACTGCTGCGGTCGTTCACCTGGCGCCACCTGGCCGCACTGGCCGAGCAGAGCGGCGATGTCCACGAGGCCCGACGGGGCTTCACCGAGTCCCTGCGCATCCGGGAGGAGCTGGGGTTCCTGGTCGGCATCGCCCCGGCGCTCGCCGCCCTCGCCCAGGTCACCGACGAACCGGAGGCCGGGCGGCTGCGGGCGGAGGCGGCCCGGCTGGTGCGGCTGCTGGGCGTCCCCGCCTGGCTGGCCGAGCGGCTGCGCCGCGCCGACGCCCCCGGCACCACCGGTACCGGGCCCGGCGTGGCCGGCGCCTCCGGCACCGGACGCACCGCGGCCGGCACCACCGGCCCCTCCCCCGCCGGGGCGGCCGACGCCGGCTGACCGCCGGCACCGGCCGGCCCTCCCGTCACCCACCGGCCGGCCCTGCCTCCGCCCACCGGCCGGAACCCGGGCCCACCCCGGGAACACCACGTTCCCGCGGCCCGGACCTCACCCACCCGCCAGGACCGCCGCGCCGGCCGGCCCGGCCCTCCGCCCGGGCGGGACGCGGACCGCCGCCCGGGGCAGCGGAACCGGGCCGGAGTGCTCAGTGCGCGCCGGCGAAGTGCTCGCGTACCAGGGACTCCACCACCGCCAGGTCGCGGGCGGCGAGGGCGTCGAGCAGCGCCACGTGCTCGGCGGCGTCCGCGACCAGATCGGCGGTGCGGACCGTCTCCCCCGGGGCGAGCGGCCACTGGGCGCGCCGGTGCAGATCGTCCGCGATGATCACCAGCTGTTCGTTTCCGGCCAGGCCGAGCAGCGCCTGGTGGAAGGCGCGGTCCGACTCCAGGTAGGCGGCCCGGTCGCCGCGGGCCGCGATCAGGGCGGTGGCCTCCGCGAAGGGCCGCAGCGCCGCCCACCGTCCGGGGTCGACGGACTCGGCGAGGGCGAGCACCACCGGCACCTCCAGCAGGGCCCGGACCTCGGCCAGTTCGGCCAGTTCCCGGGCGCTGCGGCGGGCGACCCGGAAGCCGCGGTTGGGGACGACCTCGACGGCGCCCTCCCCGGCGAGCTGCTGCATCGCCTCGCGGACCGGGGTGGCGGACACCCCGAACCGCTCGGCGAGGGCGGGTGCCGAGTAGACCTCCCCGGGGGCCAGTTCCCCCTGGATCAGGGCGCTGCGCAGGGCCTCCAGGATCTGGCGGCGCACGGAGTGCCGCTGCAACGGTACGCGCGACCGCGCCGCCGTCCCGGCGATGGGCTGCTCCACTCGGTCCTCCTGTACGTCGCCTTGAACGATATGCGGGCGTCGCGCGAGGTCAAACCCCGATCCTCCGGCCGGGGCGGGTCCGACCCCGCTCATGAGCGGTCTGGCGGTCCCTCCATGGCCGTGCCCGCGCGCCCGCCCTCCGACACCCGGCCACACCAGCCACCCGGCCACCCGGCCACCCGGCCACCCGGCAATGCGACCGCCCCGGCCGGCCCCGGCCCGGTGGCCCCGCCGCGCCGGCTCCTCCCCGGCCGTGCCCGGCGTACGCCCGGCACCCGGCGGCCCACCGGGGCCCACGGTCCCCGGCCGTGCCCGGCGTACGCCCGGCACCCGGCGGCCCACCGGGGCCCACGGTCACCGGGCGTGGGCCCGAGGGCCCGGCGGAGGCCGGGTGGCCGGCGCCGGTCCGGCCGCCGGCGGCGCGCCCACGGCCACCCGGGACCGGCCGGCGTACCACCCGGAGCCGGCTGACGCGCCGTCGGCAACCGGGACGTACCCGGAACCGGCCGACGTACCGTCACGGACCGGCCGGCGTACGCCCGCGACCGGCTGACGCTCCGTCCGTTGCCCGTGCCGCGCCGGGAGAAGACGTGCGTAACCTGCGTACGGAGGGCTGTGGTGGGGCAGATCCGACGGCGCATTGCGGTCCGATCACCCCGATTCCACCGGAACGGATTCCATGAATAGAATGCAATCCGCTTTCACCAGGCGAGCGTTCGAACCGTTGCGCACCTATCCGCGTGTCCCCACCGTCCGTTGGCGTCCTCTTGCCGGGAATCCCCGTGAGGCAAGGCCCGACTCCGCCAAGATGTCGCGCGAGTAGGCCGTACCACGGCCAGAACACCACACGGAAACGAGGCTAGGGGCCGGATGAGACTGACCGACATATCGCTGGACTGGGCGCTGCCCGTCACCGTGGCGCTCGTCGGAGTCGGAGTGGCCGGGACGGTGCTCGCTCGCGGTCGCGCGAAGAAGAACAAGGAGGAGGCGGTGGTGACGGACTCCTGGGAGCGCAGTGAGGAGCGGCGGCGCCGCAAGGAGACGATCTACGGGGTCGCCTCGTACATCCTGTTGTTCTGCTGTGCGGCGGTCGCCGCCGCGCTGTCCTTCCACGGATTGGTGGGCTTCGGCCGGCAGAACCTGAACCTCTCCGGCGGCTGGGAGTACCTGGTCCCGTTCGGCCTGGACGGCGCCGCCATGTTCTGTTCGGTGCTGGCCGTGCGGGAGGCGAGCCACGGTGACGCCGCCCTCGGTTCCCGGCTGCTGGTGTGGCTGTTCGCGGGCGCGGCCGCCTGGTTCAACTGGGTGCACGCGCCGCGCGGCATGGGCCACGACGGTGCCCCGCAGTTCTTCGCCGGCATGTCGCTCTCCGCGGCCATCCTCTTCGACCGGGCCCTGAAGCAGACCCGCCGGGCGGCGCTGCGCGAGCAGGGCCTGGTGCCCCGTCCGCTGCCGCAGATCCGGATGGTCCGCTGGCTGCGCGCGCCGCGGGAGACCTTCGCCGCCTGGTCGCTGATGCTGCTGGAGGGCGTGCGCACGCTGGACGAGGCGGTCGAGGAGGTCCGCGAGGACCGGCGGCAGAAGGAACAGAACCGCAACCGCCGCCGGGAGCAGGAGAAGCTGGAGAAGGCCCGGCTGAAGGCGTACCACCGTCAGCACCGGGCGTGGGGCCGCCGCGGCGGCCGGCAGGTGGACGTCGCGCTGCCCTCCGGGCAGCCGCCGCAGCTCGGCTCGGACCCTGCCATAGAGGAGCCCGGACAGCTTCCCGCGCGCTCCTCCCTGCCGGCCCTGCGGCCGGCGGACGGCTCGGAGAAGGAGAGCACCGCCGGGCGGAGCTCGGACCGTGACTCGGATGTGCTGAGCCCTTTTGACAAGGCCCGGCCGCGGACCGTCGACCTGACCGCCGAGGACGACACCCTCACCATTCCGCGCCTGGACTCCCTGGAGGAGAAGCTGGCGCGGATCGAGCGGCAGATGGGCTGACCGGGGCCGGGTGCCCACCCCCGGGGCCGCCGGACTGTATCCGTGCGGCCCGGACGTCCCGTCAGGCGGCCGTGCCGTAGAGGTCGAACCACACCACTTTGCCGACGCCCTGGGGCCGTACGCCCCAGGCGTCGGCGAGTGCGTTCACCAGCAGCAGACCGCGCCCCGACGTGCCCTCCTCGGCGCCCTCCGGGGTCGGTGGCCGGGGTGTGGGGCGCCGGCCGGTGAAGTCCCGGACCTCCACGTGTAATCGGGCCGGTCCCCGGCCGCCGCCCTCGGCGTCGAGGGTGGCGGTGACCACCGCGCCGCCGCCGCTGTGCACCAGGGCGTTGGTCACCAGTTCGCTGATGAGCAACTCCGCGGCGTCGGCCCGGCCGGGCGCGCCCCAGTGGTCCAGCAGGGTCCGCAGCCGGCGGCGGACGTCCGCCACGCCGCTCAGTTCGGCCCGGTGCAGTCGGATCTCCAGTACCGTCCCCCGCCCCCGCTCCCCCTCGGTGGCCGGTGTGCTCTCCGGCCATCTGGTGTCCGTGCCGCCGCGATGTGCAGGCTGACGCTTCATTCGTTCCCCGCCCCGCCGTTCGTCGACTCTTTCGGATGACGAAGCCCGACGTCCTCGAACGCGCTCCGGAGAATGCATGCCCCGCGGGTCGGCACCCGTACACCTCGGGAGGTGATCTAGCCGTCCCGGGACCCGCGGGCCCGGCCCCGGGCGGGCCGGTCGCGGGCCCCGTCCCGGGGTGGCCGGCGGGTCAGGGCCGGGGGACGTTGCGCAGGTTGGAGCGGGCCATCTGGAGCATCCGGCCGACGCCGCCGTCGAGCACGATCTTGCTGGCGGAGAGCGCGAACCCGGTGATCATCTCGGCCTTGATCTTGGGCGGGATGGAGAGCGCGTTGGGGTCGGTGACCACGTCGACCAGGGCCGGGCCCTTGTGCTTGAAGGCGGCCCGCAGCGCCGGGCGCAGTTGCTTGGGCTTCTCCACCCGCACGCCCATCGCGCCGGCCGCCTCGGCGATGGCGGCGAAGTCCGGGTTGTGGTTGCCGGTGCCGTGGGCGGGCAGCCCGGAGACCATCATCTCCAGTTCCACCATGCCCAGCGAGGAGTTGTCGAACAGCACGATCTTCACCGGCAGGTCGTACTGCACCAGGGTGAGGAAGTCACCCATCAGCATGGTGAAGCCGCCGTCGCCGGCCATCGCCACCACCTGCCGGCGGCGGTCCAGGAACTGCGCGCCGATCGCCTGCGGCAGGGCGTTCGCCATGGAGCCGTGGGTGAAGGAGCCGATCACCCGGCGGCGGCCGTTGGGGGTGAGGTAGCGGGCGGCCCAGACGTTGTTCATGCCGGTGTCCACGGTGAAGACGGCGTCGTCGGCGGCCTCCTCGTCCAGCACCGAGGCGACGAACTCGGGGTGGATGGGGACGTGCTTGTCCACCTTGCGGGTGTACGCCTTGACCACGCCCTCCAGCGCGTCGGCATGCTTCTTCAGCATCCGGTCCAGGAACCTGCGGTCCTTCTTCACCCGCACCCTCGGCGTCAGGCAGCGCAGCGTCTCCCGCACGTCGCCCCACACCGCCAGGTCCAGTTTGGAGCGGCGGCCGAGGTGCTCGGGGCGCACGTCCACCTGCACGGTGCGCACGTCGTCGGGGAGGAACGCGTTGTACGGGAAGTCGGTGCCCAGCAGGATCAGCAGGTCGCACTCGTGGGTCGCCTCGTACGCGGCGCCGTAGCCGAGCAGGCCGCTCATGCCCACGTCGAACGGGTTGTCGTACTGGATGTACTCCTTGCCGCGCAGGGCGTGGCCCACCGGTGCCTTCACCCGTTCGGCGAACGCCATGACCTCGGCGTGCGCCCCGGCGGTGCCGCTGCCGCAGAACAGGGTGACCTTGCGGGCCTCGTCCACCATCCGCGCCAGGGCGTCGATCTCCTCGTCCCCGGGGCGCACGGTCGGGCGGGTGGTGACCAGGGCGTGTTCCTCGGCGCGTTCCGGGGCCGGCCGGGCGGCGATGTCCCCGGGGAGCGCCACCACGCTGACCCCGCCGCGGCCGACGGCGTGCTGGATCGCGGTCTGCAGCAGCCGGGGCATCTGCTGCGGGCTGGAGATGAGCTCGCAGTAGTGGCTGCACTCCTGGAACAGCTGGTCGGGGTGGGTCTCCTGGAAGTAGCCGGTGCCGATCTCGCTGCTGGGGATGTGCGAGGCGAGGGCGAGCACCGGGGCCATCGAGCGGTGCGCGTCGTACAGGCCGTTGATCAGGTGCAGGTTGCCCGGCCCGCAGGAGCCGGCGCAGGCGGCGAGCCGGCCGGTGAGCTGGGCCTCGGCGCCGGCCGCGAACGCCGCCACCTCCTCGTGGCGCACCTGGATCCACTCGAAGTCACGGGTGCGGCGGATGGCGTCCACCACGGGGTTGAGGCTGTCCCCCACCACCCCGTACATCCGGCGCACCCCGGCGCGCCCCAGGATGTCCACGAACTGCTCCGCCACCGTCTGCTTGCCCATCGCGCGCCCGTCCCTTCGGATGCCTCGGTGCCCTCGCCGGACCCGGCCGCCCGGCGGGCACGCCGGACCGGTCCGTCGCGGGGCCCGCGGGCGCGCCCGGGCACGCCCGTGGCTCCGCGGCGCCCCGGGCCCACCAGACCATCAACCCACGGACGGGGCGGTCACGCCTCCCAGACGGCCGCCGCCGTACGGTCGTCGGCGTAGCCCTTCACCCGGATCCGGGTGTCGGCGAGGAAGCCGGTGAGCCCGGGCGGCTCGGCGCCGGCCCACCGTTCGGCCAGCAGCCGGGCGAGCGCGGGCTCGCCGCGCAGCGGGTCGGCGAGCCCGGGGCTGCACAGCAGCAGCGTGTCCCCCGGCCGGGCGACGGAGGCCCGGAACCGGAAGGGGTCGGCCTCCGCCGGACGGGTGTCCGCCGGGCCGGCCCCGAGGTCGCCGCCGGTGGCACCCGTCCCGGTGCGCGGGTCGCCGCCGCCGGTGCGGGGGTCACCGCCGGTACGGGGGTCGTCCGCCCCGGCGCCGGCGTCGCCACGGCCGGGCCGCGGGTCACCGCCGGTGCGCGGGTCACCGCCGGCAGGGGCGTACCCGCCGGTGTGCGCGGGGCCGTCCGGGTGACCGGCCACGGGACCGTGCCCGGTCGTGCCGGGCCCGGGACCGAGTGCCCGGCCGGATTCCCCGTTCACCGGCAGCGGGCACCGCGGCTGCCATGTCCCGCGCGGCCCGTCCGGCGCGCGCACCGGCGGCTCCAGGTCCTCCCAGGCGCCGTCCCGGAGCCGGAACAGACCTCCGGGGCCGGCGCCGAAGAACACCCGGGTGCGGCAGCCGGGGTCGGCGGGCAGCAGCAGGCAGCGCAGCGAGGCGGTGTACAGGTCGGGGTCGAGGCCCAGTTCGGTGGCGCGGGCCCGCAGCCGGCCCAGAGCGCGGGCGGTGAGGCGGTGCAGACCGGACTTGAGGGCGTCCCGGCGTCCCCGCCGGATGTCCTCGGCGAGCCGGGCCTGGCTGCGGCCGACGGCCTCGCCGATCCAGGCACACATCTCGCGGGCCGCCCGGTGCGCCCCGGTCGCGGCCCGGTGTCCGGTGGCCACGGCGATCAGCGCCAGCGCCGCGTCCCCGGTGCCGAAGCGGACGACGAGCGTCGCGTCACGGCGGGGCTCGCCCCGGAACCGGCCCGAATCCCCGCGTAACGAGGCGAGCCGCAGCGTCACCGGCCCCAGCGTGGCGCCGTCCAGCACGGTGTCCGGAACCAGTTCCGTCAGGTCGGCGGGGTCGGCGGACGGCAGCACGGTCGGTTCCGGGTCGTAGGTGGGCGGCCGGTCCCCCACGTACTCCACCGGCATCCGGGCCGCCGCCGCGGACCGCGTGCCGGCCGGGTCCGGCGCCGGGCCGGAGGCGGGTGGTGCGGTGGGGACGGGTGCGGCGCTTCCGTCCGGTGCGGCGGCGGGCGCGGAGTCCGCCGTCCGGTCCCGGTGTGGCGGCGGGGCGCGGAGGCCGCCGTCCCGGTCCGGTGTGGCGCTCGGGTCCGGTACGGCGGCGGGGGTGGGGGCGGCGGTCCGGTCCGGTGTGGCGGCGGAGGCGGCGGTCCGGTCCGGTGTGGCGGTCCGGTCCGGTACGGCGGGAGGCTCGGCCGCACCGGTGGGAGCGGGCCGCTCCGGTGCGGGCGGGTGGGGCGGTGGGGTGGGGCGTTCCGGCCGGGCCCCGGGCCTCGCCCCCGGCCGTCGCTCCGGTCCCGTCGCCGGTACGGGGCCCGGGCAGTTCGCGGGCCTGCGGAGACCCGGCCGCGGGTGCGGCGGGCGCGGACCCCGTGCCGGGCCGCGTCCGTACGGCCGGGGGCCTCAGCACGCCCAGCGTCGGCGGGACGCCCGTCGTGGCCGGGTCGGCGGCCATCGGCGCGGTCCCGGCCGGTGACGGTGTTTCGGACGCGGTCCCCCGCCGGGCGGACGGGGCCCCCTCGGACGGGGCCCCCTCGGACAGGGTCCCCTCGGGCGGGACTTCGGCGGAGCGGGCACCGGCCGGCGGGGCATCGGCGGACCGGGCGGTCACGGCCGCTGCGGAGCCATCGCCACCGGGCGGATCGCCGGCCCCGGGCGAGGCACCGGTCGTGGGCGGGGCGGCGGACCCGGGCGGGGCACTGTCCCCCGGCAGGACATCGGCCACGGGCAGGGCACTGTCCTCCGGCGGGGCGTCGGCCACGGGCGGGGCGGCGGGTTGCCGGCGGTCGCTGTCCGGCCGCGGACCGGTGCCGCACGGTCGGGCCGGCTCCCGGTCCCGGTCGGCCGCCTCCGGCGCGGCGTCCCCCGCGGGGCCCCGGCGTTCCGTCGTGGTGTCCCGGCGTTCCGTCCGGGAGGCGGCGGGCGTCCGGTCCGGCGAGGCGTCGGCGGGCTGACCCCCCGGAGCCTCGCGGAGCGGGTCCGCGGCGCGGGGCGGCGGGACCGGGGCGCGCCGCGACGCACCGGTCGGTGAGGGCCCGCCGTCCGATGACGCTCCGTCGGCGACGCGCGCACCGCAGGACGGTGACTGGCCGTCCGGCGCGGGCGTATCCCCTGACGGCGGCGCCCCGTTCGCCGACGGTACGCCGGGGACGGTTGGTGACGGTGCGCCGGAAGGCTCCGGTCCGTCGCCGCCCGGTGGTGCCGTCCCTGCGGCGGGCTCCGCGGTCTCCCTGGGTGTTGCGGTGTCGGTGGGCGCCGCGCTCCCGGTCGGCGCGGAGGGGTGGGACGGGGAACCGGCCGCCGCGAGGGCGGAGGCGATGTGGTCCTCCAGGGACCCGCCTCCGGGCGCCGGCCCGGCGTCGTCCGAACCCGCTTCGTACAGCTCACGCCACCAGTCGTGCTGCCCGGTGCCGCGCCTCTCCCCCTGCTGGCTCATGCCCACATTGTCCATACCGTGCTCCTTCCCGGTACAGGACTCGGCCGATGCCACCCTGCTGGGTACCCGCACACCGGTGCGAGGATGTGCCGGACAGGCGGGAGGGGTGTTACGTGCTGGGTGCCATAGGTCTGGACGACGCGGAGGAGTCGGCCTACCGCGCGCTGGTCGCGCTGGGTTCCGCCGGAGTGGTGGAGCTGGCCGAGCGGCTGACGCTCGCCCAGGAGGAGGCGGTGCGGACCCTGCGCGGCCTGGAGCGGCGGGGGCTGGCCGCGCGCTCCCCGGCCCGCCCGGGGCAGTGGGTCGCGGCCCCGCCCGGGGTGGCGCTGGGCGCGCTGCTCAACCGGCACCGCCGGGAGCTGGAACGGGCCGAGCGGGCGGCGGCGCTGCTGGACAAGGAGTACCGGACGGAGAGCCCGGCCGCCCACCCGGCGCTGGAGGTGGTCACCGGCGAGGGTCCGGTGGCGGAACGGTTCGCGCAGCTGCGGTGGGGCGCGGCCGAGGAGGTGTGCGCCCTGGTCGCCGGGGCCGTCCCGGCGCCGTGGCCGCCGGTGGGGGACGGTGTGGTGCGGCGGGTGGTGGTGGAGCGCTGCGCGCTGCCGGCCGGACCGGCGGACGGGCCCGGCGCCGGACCCGGGCTGCGGGTGGCCGAGCGGCTGCCGTCGGACCTGGTGATAGCCGACCGTGCGCTGGCGATCGTCCCGCTGACCTCGGGCGGCGCCGAACCGGCCGCCCTGGTGGTGCACGCCGGCGGTCTGCTGGACGCGCTGATGTCGCTGTTCGAGGCGGTGTGGGCGGCGGCGGTGCCGCTGCGGCCGGGCGGGGCGACGGCGGCGTGCCCCGCGGACGTGCCGCCGGACGCGCCGCCGGACCTGCCGGACGCGGGTCATGGGCCGGACGGCACCGATCTGGCGATCCTGTCGTTGCTGCTGGCGGGGCTCACCGACGCCAGCGCCGCCCGCCAGCTGGAGCTGGGCCTGCGTACCGTGCAGCGGCGGGTGAAGCGGCTGATGGACCTGGTCGGTGTGACGACGCGGCTGCAACTGGGCTGGCACGCCTACGAGCGGGGCTGGGTGTCCCGCCCCGAGCGGCCCCGGCCGAGCGGCACACCGGTGCCCGGGGCGTCCGGCGGGCCGCTCGCGGACGCCCCGGGGCCCGGGTACGGACGGGGCACGGTGCGTACCGGGACGCCGGGGCGTACCCGGCGGGCGGACGACCGCCTTCCGGGCGGTGCGCCGCGGTACGACGGCGGCCACCGGCGCGACCGCGGCCCGCAGCCCGGGCGGCCGGCCGGCCCGGACGCGGGCCACGCCCCGGGTCCGGGGGCGGGGGCCGACTGGCTCGGCGCGCGGACCGCTCCCGCCTCGTCGCCGTCGGACGGCACCACGGCCCCGGCCGAGCGCATCAGCACCCGGCCCGCGGACTCCGGCGCCCCCCGGGAGCCCTCGGCGTAGGACCCCGGCGCCCACCCTCGCCCCCCTGCCCGGTCCGTCCGGCACCCCGGCACAGGGCGCACGACGGGCCGGCCCCCGCCACCCGCCCCATGGCAGATCGCACGACCAGGCCCCCGCGACCGACGCACGACGGCCGCCGTCCGGCGGAGACCGGCGGAGATGCGAAGGCGGGGCCCGCGGCCGGCGGACTCTCCCGGCGCACCGGCCGCGGGCGGGACGGGCGGGACGGCACGGCTCCGGGGGCGTCCCCGGGCCCCTTCCGGCAGGCTGGGGCCATGGGCACATGGCAGTTGGTCCTGTGCGGCCTGGTCGTGCTGTTCGGGCTGATGGGTGTCGTGGTGCCGGGACTGCCGGGGCCGCCCGTGGTGTGGGCCGCGGTGCTGTGGTGGTCGATGACCGAGAAGACCGCCCTGGCCTGGGGCGTTCTGGCGGGGGCGACCGCCGTGCTCCTCCTCGGTCAGGCCGTGCAGTGGCTGCTGCCGGTCCGCCGGGGCCGCGCCGCCACGGTCACCCGGAGCACGCTGCTGCTGGCGGGCGCGGCCGGCATCCTGGGCTTCTGCGTCCTGCCCGTGCTGGGCGCACCGCTCGGTTTCGTCGCCGGGATCTACGGTGCGGAACGGCGACGGCTGGGCGGTCACGGGAAGGCGCGGGCGTCCACCCGGCTGGTGATGCGGGCGGTCGGCACCAGCATGCTCGTCGAGCTGTGGGCGTGCCTCCTGGTGGCGGGGGCCTGGCTGGGCGCGGTGCTGGCGGCCTGAGTCCGCCCGGCGCCCGGCCCGCGCGTGCCCCGCCGCGAGGCCCCCGGCGAGGCGGGTACGCACCCTGTGATCCGGCAACGCGGTTCCCGGGCGGCCGGGCCGCGCAATCCCGGCCAGGACCCGGCGTCCGTCCCCGTACCGGGGCGCGTCCGGGCCACCCCGTACCCGCCCGTCGGGGCACCCGTCCCGCCAGCCGTCGGGGCGGCTCCTCCCTCGCGCCGGACGCCGGCTGTATGCCGGGCGCGCCCCTGGGCGCACGGCACACAGCGGTACGTCACCCGGACGCCGCGAGCACCGCCGAGAGCACCGCCGGCGACCGACCCGGGGCCACCCGCCGGCACGTTCCGCGGCCGGGGGCCCGGTACCGGCCTCCCGGCTTCGGCGCCGGATCCGGGCCGGGCGGACCGCGGCCGGGGGCCGATACCGGCGCGCGGGTCCGGCGCCGAGGCCGGGCCGGGCGGGCCGTGGCCGGGGGCCGGTACCTACCCGGCGCGTGGGTCCAGCGCCGGCCGGGGGCCGGGCGCCCCGGCAGGCCCACCCGGCCGGGTCGCCCCCGGCGCTCGGGCGGGGCCGTCCCGGCCGCCGGCCGCGCTACTCCGCCGGTTCCGCCGCGCCGTCCCGGTACTTCTCCAGCAGGCGCAGCCAGACCTCGCTGATGGTGGGGTACGCCGGGACCGCGTGCCACAGCCGGTCCAGCGGGACCTCGCCGGCGACCGCGACCGTCGCGGAGTGCAGCAGTTCCCCGATCCCCGGCCCCACGAAGGTGGCCCCGAGCAGATGGCCGCGGTCCTCGTCCACCACGATCCGCGCCCGCCCCCGGTACCCCTCGGCGTAGAGGC
Source organism: Streptomyces pactum (assembly GCF_016031615.1). Lineage (GTDB taxonomy): Bacteria > Actinomycetota > Actinomycetes > Streptomycetales > Streptomycetaceae > Streptomyces > Streptomyces pactus. The sequence goes on along the minus strand of NZ_JACYXC010000001.1, from coordinate 5,980,190 downwards.
CGGCACCGGCCACCTGGCCCATGTCCTGATCGACCACCCGGACCCGGCGGCCGGACTCCCGGGCCCGGGCCGCGGTCAGTCCCACCGAGGCCGCCTCGGGGTCGGTGAAGACCACCTGCGGGACCGCGGCGTGATCGGCGGTGGCGGAGAGCGCGCCCCACGGGCCGGCGTCCGGCGGCGGGGTGCCGTGGGCCCGCGCCCCGATCGCCGCGCCCGCGATGCGCGCCTGGTACTTGCCCTGGTGGGTCAGCAGGGCCCGGTGGTTGACGTCGCCGACCGCGTAGAGCCAGCCGTCCGGCACCTGGGTGACCCGGCAGCTGTCGTCGACCTCCAGCCACCGGCCGGGCGACAGGCCGATGGTCTCCAGGCCGATGTCCTCGGTGCGCGGGGCGCGGCCGGTGGCGAACAGCACCTCGTCGGCCTCCAGCTCGTCCCCGCCGTCGAGGGTGAGGACGACCGGGCCGGAGCCGTCGCCGTCCCCGGTGCGCCGGACGCCGGTCACCGAGGTTCCGGTCCGCAGGTCCACCCCGGCCTCGGTGAGGCTCCGGGCGACCAGTTCCCCGGCGAACGGCTCCATCCGGTCGAGCAGCCCGGAGCCGCGCACCAGTACGGTGACCGCCGCGCCGAGGGCCCGGTAGACGGTGGCCATCTCCACCGCCACGACTCCGCCGCCGACCACGGCGAGGCGCCGCGGCACGGTCCGGGAACTGGTGGCCTCGCGGCTGGTCCACGGGCGCACCCGGTCCACCCCCGGCAGCGGGGGCAGCGCGGCCCGGCTGCCGGTGCAGACGGCGACGGCGTGCCGGGCGGTGAGCTGCCGCCGCCCGCCGTCGGGCAGGTCCACGGTGACCCGGCGCGGCCCGTCGAGCCGGCCCCGGCCGCGCACCAGGTCGATCCCGGCCGACTTGAGCCAGTCCACCTGGCCGTCGTCGTGCCAGTGCGAGGCGTAGGCGTCGCGGTGGGCGAGGACGGCGGACACCTCCAGCGGGGCGGTCAGCCGCTCCCGTACCCCCGGGACCCGGCGGGCGTCGGCACGCGCGGTGACCGGCCGGAGCAGCGCCTTGCTGGGCATACAGGCCCAGTAGGAGCACTCCCCGCCGACCAGTTCGCTCTCCACGATGACGGTGGCCAGGCCGGCGGCGCTGGTCCGGTCGGCGACGTTCTCACCGACCGGTCCGGCACCGAGGACGATCACGTCGTACTCCTCGGGGCGGTCCGCCGCCGCCTCGTCCGGGCGCGGCTCCCGGTCCCGGCGCTGCTCATCCGATGCGCTCATGGACGCCATCCTCCCGTGGACCGGCGGCCCCGGCCACAGGACGGGGACCGGCGCCGGGACGGATGTCCCCCGGACCCGGGGGGCGTTCCCCGGACGAGGGCCCCGACGCCCGGGGCCGCCCCCGGAGAACCGGTGGCCGGGCCGGTGCCCGAGCTCCCGGGCGAGCCCCTTTGGTCCGGTCTCCCGCGGACCGGCCCGGGCGCCGGCCATGTCCGCCCTCCGGAGCCTTGCCCCGAGGCCCCGACGCCCCGGGCCGCCCCCGGACGTGCCCGGGTGGGCCGGGGGTGCCGGTCGCCGCGCCACGTCCGGGGCGGGGGCCCGCAGCACGTCCCGCACTCAAGGCCCGCGGTCCGGCCCGTACGGAAGGCCCGCGACGCGTTCCGGGCGGGGCCGCCGCGCTGCGGGGCCGCGGGGAGCCCCAGGCGGGTGCCGTGATGGTGCCGCCCCGGGCTGCCCGTTGCCGGTCAGCCGATGCGGATGTGCCGGACGCTCACCCAGGTGCGGCGCAGGAACTGGGTCACGCGCCCGTCCGACGACGGGGTCAGCCGCAGCCCCGCCCCGCGCGCGACCTCCTCGGCGATGTCCGGCACGGTGCGCCCGTCGGTGACCACCCGCACCCCGAACTCGGGGCGCCGCAGCGCCTCCAGACAGCCGTCGATCCGGGCGACGGCCCAGTCCTCCCCGCGCAGCAGCGGCACCGACCGTCCGCGCAGCCGCCGCCGTACCGTCTCCGGGGAGGCGAGCAGGGCGACGTGGTGCACCCGGTGGCCGGCGTCCCGCAGCGCCCCGACGGTCTCCCGGTGGTAGCGGGGGTCCACCACCGTCATCGGCACGATGACCGGGCCCGCCGAGGCGCGCAGTACCCGGTCGATCATCTCGACGGTGCCGCGCCGCCAGGCCGGGAGGTCCTGGAAGTCACCGCGCAGCGGCCCGGGCAGCATGCGGTGCAGCCCGAACCCGAGCTGTTCCGGATCGCAGACGAAGCCGCCGGGCAGCCGTCGGCACAGCTCGTGGGCGACCTGGGTCTTGCCGACCCCGAACGGGCCGTTGATCCATATCAGCATGCCGACACCCTAGTGAGCGGCGCGCCGGCGGCCGGGCCCCGCGCCGCCACCCATCACGGGCCGGGCCCCGCGCCGCACCCACCACCGGCCCCACGCCGCACCCACCGCCCGGCCGGGCCCCGCGCCGCCAGCAACTGCCCGGCCGGATCCCACGACACCGGCCGGGACGGCCGTCCCGGGGAACGGGGGCGCTACGGTCGCCGTACCGTCCGCCCCTTGCGCTCCATCATGTGCCGGCCGAGCGCGTACCGCTGCTTCCACTCGCGCCGCAGCTCGGCGCGGAGCCGGGCGTCGGTCCGGGCGGCGAGGCGCTCGTTCTCGCGCGCGAGTTTGCGGTAGCTGTCCAGCCGGCGCTCCGGCAGCGAGCCGTCCTCGATGGCCGCGAGCACCGCGCAGCCGGGCTCACTGTGGTGGGCGCAGTCGTGGAAGCGGCAGTTCCGGGCCAGCTCCTCGATCTCGGCGAACGCCTGGGCGAGCCCGCTGCCGGCGTCCCACAGCCCGACGCCGCGCAGACCGGGGGTGTCGATGAGCACGCCGCCGGCCGGCAGGCGCAGCAGGTTGCGGGTGGTGGTGGTGTGCCGCCCCTTGCCGTCCACGTCGCGGGCGGCCCGGACGGTCTGCACCTCCTCGCCCAGCAGCGCGTTGGCGAGGGTGGACTTGCCGGCCCCGGACTGGCCCAGCAGGACGGCGGTTCCGCCGGCCAGGGCCGCCGCGAGGACGTCCACGCCCTCCCCGGTCTCCGCGCTGACCGGCAGCACCTGGACCCCGGGCGCCGCCGCCTCGGTGTCGGCGACCAGGTGGGCCAGCGTGACCGGGTCCTCGACCAGGTCCGCCTTGGTGAGCGCCACCAGCGGCTGGGCGCCGCTCTCCCAGGCCAGGGCGAGGAAGCGCTCGATCCGGCCGAGGTCGAGCTCGACCGCCTGGGACACGGCGATCACGGCCTGGTCCACGTTGGCGGCGAGAATCTGGCCCTCGGACCGCTTGGAGGAGGTGGAGCGGAAGAAGGCGGTACGGCGCGGGAGCAGCGCCCGGACGTACCTCGGCTCGCCGCCCTCGGGATCGACGGCGGCCCAGTCCCCCGTGCACACGACCTTCACCGGGTCGCGGGGGACGACGAATTCGGTGTCGGCCCGGACGGTGCCGGCCGGGGTGATGACGTCGCACAGGCCACGGTCGACCCGCACGACCCGGCCGGGCAGGAGGCCCTGCTCGGCGTACGGGGCGAACGCCGACTCCCAGGCCGCGTCCCAGCCGTACGGCGCGAGCGGATGCGCGGGAGCCGAACCCGGAGCCGGATTCGAAGGAGAAGTGACAGACAAGGGGTGACCCTTCACAAGGGTGGCCCCGGCACCGCGTGGGAGACGCGGAAGGAACAGGTGAGGTCAGCCGGTGGCCACGGAGGTGGACGTGAGGAACTTCCGCATGCGGGCAACGCCCGTCGCAACGACAGTCATCGGTCGACACCTCCCGGGTCACGAACAGCGGCGGCACGGAACCACCGCGAGAACGGACACGACCCTAGCCAGTTGGCCGCGGGATGCGCCAGCGATTTCCCGGCGCGGCACCCCGACGCGCCGGATCCCCCCGCCCGCCGTGGACGTCCGGTCCCGCCGGAGCCGCGGCACGGACCGGTTCGCTCGCCTCACCGTCAGCCGGGCTCACCTCGGCCGGGCTCGCCGCCGGCCGGGCTCACCGGCACGCCACCGGCGACCTCGGCCACGGCGAGATGACCGGCACACCACCGGCGGCCGCGGCCACCGCGGGACGCGGAGCGGCGGCACGGAACGAACCGGGGGATCCGCCTCCTTGAGGGTTCCTGACGCGTCGTCGGTCGCGCGACGAACGGAGACCCAACGGCAACGATCCGGCCCGGGTAGCCTTCTCGGCGCCCGGAGTTGTGTGGCACCGGGGCGCAGTCGGCGACAATCCTCTTCGGCCGGGAGAACGGGTGGCGATACAGCGGATCTCGACCCGCAATGCCCGGTTCCAGCAGTTACAGGCGCTGCTCGGCAACCGCGCCAAGCGAGGGCGCGCCAAGGAGTTCCTGGTCCAGGGCGTCCGTCCGATCACCATGACCGTGGAGCACGGCTGGACCGTTCGCTCCCTGATCTACGACGCCGGCCGACCGCTCTCCCGGTGGGCGGAGGACCTGCTGCACCGGGTCGGTGCCGAACGTGTGGCGATGGCGCCGCACCTTCTCGCCGAGCTCGGCGAGAAGGCCGAGGGGACCGCGGAGGTCCTGGCGGTGGTCGAGATGGCACCGGACAGTCTGTCGCGGATCACGGTCCACGACGACTTCCTCGGTCTGGTCTTCGACCGGCCCACGCAGCCCGGAAACATCGGCAGCATCGTGCGGTCGGCCGACGCGTTCGGCGCCGACGGGCTCATCGTGACGGGGCACGCCGCGGACCCCTACGACCCCAGGTCGGTACGTGCCTCCACGGGGTCGTTCTTCGCCGTGCCCGTGGTGCGCAGCCCCTCGCACCGCGAGGTCATGGCCTGGCTGGAGAGACAGCGCGCCCAGGGGTGGCCGGTGGCCGTCGTGGGCACGGACGAGGACGGCGACGCCGACGTCTCGGAATTCGACCTGTCCCGGCCGGTCCTGCTGCTCATCGGCAACGAGACCGCGGGCCTCAGTGCGGCCTGGCGTGACCTGTACGACCACGTGATCAGCCGATGGCGGGCTCGGCCAGCTCCTTGAACGCGTCGAACGCCGCCTCCGTCGTGCTCCACGAGGCGCGCCGCCAGCGCCTGGCAGGGCGGCGTACGGCGCGCGCTTCCGCGGTCACGTCCCTGCCCCGCCGCTGACGCCGGCCCGGCCACCGGCGGGCCCGGCACCGGTTCAGCCGCCCCCGCAGACACCGTCCGGCCGCCGGGCGGGGGCGGCGTGCGGCGCCGCCCCGAGCGCCCGTGCGACCGCCGCCCCGATCGCGGCGGGTGCGGAGCGCGCGGGCCCCGGCGGTGCGTCCCGTTCCAGGCGGGCCACCGCGGCGTGCAGCAGGACCAGGGCCAGCTCCCGCACGACGGGGTGCGCCGCGGCCCGCCGGATCCCCTGCCGGCCGCGGTGCACCGGACCCCGGTGCGGCGTCCGGTCGTCCGTTCCGCGGTGCACGGTCCTTCCCCTCCTCGTCACCCGGGTCACCCGCTTCCCCTGTTTCCCGTGCGTCTCCACGTCTCCCGCATCCCCGCGTCGCCCGCACCGGTACGCCCTCCCGTCCGTACGGCCCCACCCGCGCCGCCGGCCCACCTCCGCCCTCGCGTCGGGACAACCGGCCTCGCGTCCCGGCATCCGGCGCCCCGTCCCGGCATCCGGTCTCCGTTCCCGTGGCCGTCAGTGCCCGTGGCCGTCGGCGGAGTGGCCCGCCCCGGCGTCCTTCCGCTCTCCGGCGTCCCCCTTCTCCTGCTTCTCCTGCCCGGCGTCCGCGTCGGTCCGTCCCGGGCCGGCCTCCTCCCCGGCGCCGGTGCGGACCGTGAAGGCGGCGGTGCGGACCGTGCCCTCGTGCTTGAAGTCCAGGAAGAGGCGGTAGGTGCCGGCGCTGGGTGCGGTGGCGATGAAGGAGATGTCCGGGCCGGGGCGGGTGGAGCCGTCGCCGGGCTCGCCGCCCGGGTGGACGTGGAGGTAGCCCAGGTCGCCGCCGCGCAGTGCGACCAGGTGGCCGTACGCGCCCAGGTACGGGTCGAGGTCGGTGACCGGCCGGCCCTTGCGGGACACCGACAGGGTCAGCTCCGACTCGGCGCCGGGGCGCAGTTCCCCGTCGAGGGTGACGGTGTAGCCGTCCACGGTCGCCGTACGGCCGGGCTCCGGCAGGGTCGCCGGCCGGTAGGTCCCGCCGACCGCGAGGTCGGCGCCGAGGGTGAGGTTCTCGGTGCCCTTGCCGCCGGGGGTGAAGTCGGCGAAGAGCCGGTAGTCCCCCGCCCGGGGCAGTTCGACCCGGGTGCTCCAGGTGCCGTCGGCGGCCCGGGTCGGGTGGAGGTGGCGGTAGGTGGTGAGGTCGCGGGCGGAGACGATGAGGTGCAGCTCCTTGCCGTGTTCGGCGCGGAACCCGGTGAGTGGCCGGCCGTCCCGGCCCAGTACCGCGAAGCGCAGTTCGCTCTCCTTCCCCGCCTCGACGCGCGGCGTCTGCAGGTCGAGCCGGTAGCCGTTCTCGGCTATCTGGAGTCCGCCGGGGGCGTGGGCCGCGCCGGCCGTACCCGGGTCGCCGCTCCCCTTTGCCCCCGGGGAGCGGTGGCCCGCGTGCGAGGAGGTCTCTTCGGAGGTCACCGGGTCGACGGCGTGGCCGACCCCGTAGGCGGCGCCGAACGAGGCGGCGAGGACGGCGGTGAAGGCGGTGATCTTCCCTGCGGTGTTCATGGCGACTCCTTCGGCGACGGCCGCGCGGTGCGGCGACACCCCCTGAGTGAATACCCCCTTGGGGTATGAGTCAAGTCGATGCGCCCCCTTGCACTGGATACCCATGGGGGGTATACATGGAGACGGCTCGGGGATACCCCCGGCAGGTATAGACTCGTACCATGAGCGGACCCCATCACGAGGAGTAGGACATGACCACCACGGTTACCGGGACGGCTGAGGTCGAACTCGCCATCGGCGGGATGACCTGCGCCTCGTGCGCCGCTCGTATCGAGAAGAAGCTCAACCGGATGGACGGGGTCACCGCCACCGTCAACTACGCCACCGAGAAGGCCAAGGTCAGCTACCGCGAGGACATCGCGGTGGACGACCTGATCGCCACCGTGGAGGCCACCGGCTACACCGCGGCCCCGCCGCCCCCGCCCCGGACCTCCGCGGCCGCCGGCCAGGAGCCACCACCGGAGGTGGACGAGCTGCTGCCGCTGCGGCAGCGGCTGGTCACGGCGGTGGTGCTGTCCCTCCCGGTGATCGTCCTGGCCATGGTGCCGTCCTGGCAGTTCGAGTACTGGCAGTGGCTGTCCCTCACCCTGGCGGCGCCGGTGGTCACCTACGCCGCCTGGCCCTTCCACCGCGCCGCGTTCACCAACGCCCGGCACGGCGCGGCCACCATGGACACCCTGATCTCCGTGGGCACCATCGCGGCCTTCACCTGGTCACTGTGGGCGCTGTTCTTCGGCACCGCCGGAACCCCCGGCATGACCCACGGCTTCGACCTGACGATCTCCCGCAGCGACGGCGCCGGCAACATCTACCTGGAGGCCGCCGCCGGCGTCACCGCCTTCATCCTCGCCGGCCGCTACTTCGAGGCCCGCTCCAAGCGCCGGGCCGGGGCGGCGCTGAAGGCCCTGCTGGAGCTGGGCGCCAAGGACGTCACCGTGCTCCGCGGCGGCCGCGAGGTACGCATCCCCACCGAGGAACTGGCGGTCGGCGACCGGTTCGTGGTGCGCCCGGGCGAGAAGATCGCCACCGACGGCACCGTCGTCGAGGGCAGCTCGGCCGTCGACGCCTCCATGCTGACCGGCGAGTCGGTCCCGGTGGAGGTCGGCGTCGGCGACACCGTCACCGGAGCCACCCTCAACGCCGGCGGCCGGCTGGTCGTCGAGGCCACCCGCGTCGGCGCCGACACCCAGCTGGCCCGGATGGCCAAGATGGTGGAGGACGCCCAGAACGGCAAGGCCGCCGCCCAGCGCCTGGCCGACCGCATCTCCGCCGTCTTCGTCCCCGTGGTGATCGCCCTCGCGCTGGCCACCCTCGGCTTCTGGCTCGGCAACGGAGCCGGCATCACCGCGGCCTTCACCGCCGCCGTCGCCGTCCTGATCATCGCCTGCCCCTGCGCCCTGGGCCTGGCCACCCCCACCGCCCTCATGGTCGGCACCGGCCGCGGCGCCCAGCTCGGCATCCTGATCAAGGGCCCGGAGGTCCTGGAGACCACCCGCGCCGTGGACACCATCGTCCTGGACAAGACCGGCACCGTCACCACCGGCAGGATGACCCTGCTCGCCGTCCGCACCGCCGCCGGCGAGGACGAGGACCAGGTGCTGCGGCTCGCCGGCGCGCTGGAGCACGCCTCCGAGCACCCCATCGCCCAGGCCGTCGCCACCGGCGCGGCCGAGCGGACCGGCACCCTGCCCACCCCCGAGGACTTCGCCAACATCCCCGGTCTCGGTGTCCAGGGCGTGGTGGACGGCCACGCCGTCCTCGTCGGCCGGGAGAAGCTGCTCGCCGAGTGGGCCATCGAGCTGCCCGAGGAGCTGAGCCGGGCCAAGGCCGAGGCGGAGGCCGCCGGGCGCACCGCCATCGCGGTCGCCTGGGACGGCGCGGCCCGTGCCGTGCTGGAGGTCGCCGACGCGGTCAAGGACACCAGCGCCAAGGCCATCACCCGGCTGCGCGCCCTGGGCCTGACCCCGATCCTGCTCACCGGCGACAACCGGGCCGTGGCCGAGGCGGTGGCCCGCGAGGTCGGCATCGACGAGGTGATCGCCGAGGTCATGCCGGAGGACAAGGTGGACGTCGTCAAGCGGCTCCAGGGCGAGGGACGCTCGGTGGCCATGGTCGGCGACGGGGTCAACGACGCCGCCGCGCTCGCCCAGGCCGACCTCGGTCTGGCCATGGGCACCGGCACCGACGCCGCCATCGAGGCCGGCGACCTGACCCTGGTCCGCGGTGACCTGACCGCCGCCGCCGACGCCATACGGCTCTCCCGCCGGACCCTGTCCACCATCAAGTCCAACCTGTTCTGGGCCTTCGCCTACAACGTCGCCGCGCTGCCGCTGGCCGCCTCCGGGCTGCTCAACCCGATGATCGCCGGAGCGGCCATGGCCTTCTCCTCGGTCTTCGTGGTCGGCAACAGCCTGCGGCTGCGGAGCTTCCGGCCCGCGGCCTGAGGCCGGCGGCCTGAGCTCGGCGGCCCGAGGCCACGCAGCCGGGGACGCCCACGGAAGAAGCGGGCGGGACGGGATCACTCCCGTCCCGCCCGCTTCCCGTCGTTCCCGCTTCCCGTCGTTCCCGCTTCTCGCCGTTCCCGCTTCCCGTCGTTGCCGCAACGCGTCGTTCCCGCAACGCGGTGGCGGTCGTCCGCCGCGTTGCGGGGCGCGGCCCGTGAGGCGCCGGTGCCGCGGTCGGTGGAGCCACGGCCAAGGGTCCCCGGAGCCACGGTCAGGGGCCGCCGGAACCGCGGTCGGGGCGCGGTCAGTGGTCGTCGGAGCCGCGGTCCGGGCCGCGGCGGCCGTGCAGCCGGGACCGCAGGTCCTCCGGCGGCAGGAACTGGGCCCAGCGCTCGGGGTACTCCGACGGCGGGTCCCCGGCCGCCTCGCCGAACGGGCCCCACAGGTCGTCCAGCTCGTCGTCGTCGAGGTCGTCGAGGTCCTCGTCCGCCCAGGAGGCCGCCCGTGCCCGGGCCGCCGCCTCCGCGGCCCGGGCCTCGGCCTTCAGCCGGGCCGCGCGCTCCGCGCGGGCGGCGGCGATCGCCACCGACGGCCAGACCCGGTCGATGGCGGCGTTCACGGCCGCACCCACCAGCACCGCGAAGGCCGAGATGCCGATCCACAGCAGCACCGCGACCGGGGCGGCGAGCGAGCCGTAGATGGTGGGCCCCTCGACCGTGTGCACCAGGTAGATCCGGAGCAGGAAGCTGCCCAGCACCCACATGGCCAGGGCGATCAGCGCGCCGGGGATGTCGTCCCGCCACGCGGAACGCACCGGGACCGACACGTGGTACAGGGTGGTGAGGAAGGCGATGGACAGCAGCATCACCACCGGCCAGTACAGCACCCGCACCAGGGTCCCGCTCCACGGCACGATGTCCACCATGGTCTCCGGGCCGACCACCAGCAGCGGCAGCGCCATCGCCCCGATGACCAGGGCGATCAGGTAGAGCAGGAACGCCAGCAGCCGGGTCCGGACGATCCCCCGCTGCCCCTCCAGGCCGTACATCACGGTGATGGTGTCCACGAAGACGTTGACCGCCCGGGAGCCCGACCACAGCGCGATGGCGAAACCGAGCGAGATCACGTCCGGCCGCCCGCCCTCCACCACGTCGTCCAGCAGCGGCCGGGCGACCTCGTTCACCCCTCGCTCGGAGAGCACCGTGCCGGAGGCGTCCAGGATGTTGTCCCGGATGGTGAGGACGGTGTGGGTGTCGGTCCACGCGTCCACGTAGCCGAGCAGCCCGATCAGACCGAGCAGCAGCGGGGGCAGGGAGAGCAGGGTGAAGAACGCCGCTTCCGCAGCCAGCCCGGTCACCCGGTACTCCATGCAGGAGTTGACCGTGTCCTTCAGCAGCAGCCATGCGGTCCGGCGTTTGGACGTCTTGCGGGAGAGCGCACGGGCCTTGCGGAGCCGGCCGGAGGGCCGCTCCGCTGGTTCCTCCGGAGTTTCTGCAGGCTGCACGGGTATTACGTTAGCCCGGTCGGGGCGGGGCACTCTCGCTCCCGGTCCGTACCACCCGCCGGGGCCCCTTGCCGCGCCCCCTGGGCGCGGTCCGCGCACCGGGTGTCCGTGGCGACCGGGCGGCGCACGGGAGGGCACGGCGGCGTCCGCCCCTGCGCGGGCCGGGACGCCCGTCCCGTCGTCCCCGGGCGGCGCGGGCCGCCACGCCGGGCCGGGGGTACCCGCCGCGCCGCACGGCCGGGGCGGGCTCCGGGAGCGGTCCGGGAGCGGCCCGGCGTGGCGCGGGATCACGTGACGGCCCGGCGGCACCGGGCGGGGCGTCCGGCCGGCCCGGGGAGCAGGGGAGGCGGCCCGGGGGTCCGGCGGAGCGCGTGGCGAAGGGTGGTGCCGCGCCGACTCGGCGCCACCCCCCGCTCGCGGCCCCCACTGTCGGGCGCGGCCGGGGCGTGCCGCAAACGTTGCGGCGCGTTGCAACCGATCTTGCCGATGGTGGCCCGGTGGCCTCCCGGGCGGCGGCACCATGGGTGCGTGAACCTCAGATCCAAGGAGCGGACCATACCGTCCGTGCCGCCGGCGCGACCGGTGATCGCCGAGTCCTGGCGGCGGGCGCTGGCCGGCGGTGTGGACCCCGAGCGGGGCCGGTCGGCCCGCGCGCTGACCGCGGAGCAGCTCGCCCACCGGCGGCACGGCTCCCCGCTGGCCGAGCTGATGCCCCGGCTGCGCGAGGGCCTGCGGCCGGTGATCGAGGACGACCGGCACGTCCTGGTCGTCACCGACGCCGACGGCTGGGTGCTGTGGCAGGACGGCAGCCCCGCGGTGCGCCGCCGGGCCGAGCGGCTGGACCTCCACGAGGGCGCCTACTGGGGCGAGGAGACGGTCGGCACCAACGGCATCGGTACCGCCCTGGTCACCCGGCGCCCGGTGCAGGTGCACGCCGAGGAACACTACGTGCGCACCCTGCGGGCCCTGGTGTGCGCCGCGGCCCCGCTGCACGACCCGCGGGACGGCCGGCTGCTGGGCGCGGTGAACGTGACCGGCCCGGTGGCCAGCGCCCACCCCGCGACGCTGCCGCTGGTGACGGCGGTGGCCCAGCTGGCCGAGGGGGAGCTGCGGGCCCGGCACTGGTCGTCCCTGGAGCGGCTGCGGGCGGTCGCGGCGCCGGTGCTGGCGCGGCTGGAGGGGACCGCGCTGGCGGTGGACGGGGCCGGGTGGCCGGCGGCGGCGACCGGGACCACCCCGCCGGACCGGGTGACGCTGCCCCGGACCCCGCGGCCCGGACCCACCTGGCTGCCCGCGCTGGGCCGGTGCACCCTGGAGCCGCTGCCGGGAGGCTGGCTGGTGCGGGTGGGGTCCGGGGAGGCGGCCGAGCCCGGCCAGCTGGTGCTGGACGTGAGCGGGGCCCGTTCGTGGAGCGTCCGGGTGTCCGGCCCGGCCGGCAGCTGGACGCAGGAGCTGAGTCCGCGCCACACCGAACTGCTGCTGGTGCTGGCGCTGCACCCGGCCGGGCGCAGCGCGGCGCAGCTGGCGGCGGACCTGTTCGGCGATCCGGCGCGGACGGTCACGGTGCGGGCGGAGATGTCCCGGCTGCGGCGGACCCTGGGCGGGGTGCTGGCCCACCGGCCGTACCGGTTCGCGGACGGGGTGCGGGTGGAGGTGCTGCGGCCCCGGACGCCCGGGGAGCTGCTGCCGTTCTCCACCGCACCCGCGATCGTGGCGGCCCGGCGGGCGTGATTGGCTGGGGGCCATGAGCACGCCGCTGACCACCTGGTATCTGGAACAGACCGCGCCCGGGGACCTCAGCCCGGCACCGGAGCCGCCGGCCCCGGCCGGGGTGCGGGTGGTCCGCGCGGAGATCCCCAGCGCGGAGTTCAGCCGCTTCCTCTACACCGCGGTCGGCGCCGACATCGACTGGACCGACCGGCTGCCGTGGCCGCCCGAGCGCTGGCGGGAGACCGTGGAGCGCCCGGGGACCGAGACCTGGGTGGCGTACGAGCGGGGCACCCCGGCCGGCTACATCGAGCTGGAGGGGCAGGACGACGGGGTGGTGGAGATCGCCTACTTCGGCCTGCTGCCCGCCTTCCGGGGCCGCCGGATCGGCGGTCACCTGCTGAGCGTCGGTACCGCCAGGGCGTGGGACCTGGCCCAGCGGTGGCCGGACCGGAAGCCCACCCGCCGGGTGTGGGTGCACACCTGCAGTCTGGACGGCCCGTACGCGATGGCGAACTACCAGCGGCGCGGGTTCCGGCTGTACGACACCAGGACCGGGCCGCACCCGGGCTGAACCGGGCCGCCCCGGGCTGAACCGCGCCCCGCGGCGCGACGCGCGCCTCCCGGACGCGCCGCCTCCCGGACGGCCCGTACGCCGGAGGACCCGGGCCCGGACGGCCCGCCCGGCGGACGATCGGCGTCCGGGTCGGCCCGTGACCGGACGGCCGGCCCGGAGCCGCCCCCACCGGACAGCCGGCCCCGGACAGCCGGCCCCGCTCGGCCGGCCCCGGACGGCCCGCATGCCGGACACCCCGCACACACAACGGCCGCATACCGGACGGACGGATACGCAAGACCCGCGCGACAGAAGTGACCAACCCCACAACGTCTCAATAATCAAGACAGAATCATCCAAATAGTGGAAGACGGTGGACTGGCGCAAGACCGCCGTGCCACGCTTTCCGTCATGTCCAGAGCTGGAATCTCCTTGGTGAGTCGGCGTCACGTCGACCACGGCCGCACGTCCAGCGCCATCTGTCCGGTCGGCTGATCTCTCCCAGCCACCGCACGCCCCGCCGTCCCCGCCGCCGTGGACGCGCACTCGCGACACCCTCCCTCCCCGCTGTCCCCGACATCCGCCACGCCCCGCTGCCGGCTGCGTCCGAGCAGGTCAGCGGCGGTGTCGTCAGCGCTGACCTGCCGCATGCCACGCCGCACCCGAAGGACACAGACCACCATGGCCGCCACCGATGAACGCTCCCAGTCCTCGGCCTCGGGTGCCCACGCCGCCCAGGACGCGCCCCGCCGCAAGACCGGGCGCCACCGTGGCGAGGGCCAGTGGGCCGTGGGTCACTTCACGCCCCTGAACGGCAACGAGCAGTTCAAGAAGGACGACGACGGTCTCAATGTTCGGACACGCATTGAGACGATCTACTCCAAGGCCGGGTTCGACTCGATCGACCCCAGCGACCTGCGCGGCCGGATGCGCTGGTGGGGGCTGTACACCCAGCGCAAGCCCGGGATCGACGGCGGGAAGACGGCGGTTCTGGCGCCGGAGGAGCTGGACGACGAGTTCTTCATGCTCCGGGTCCGCATCGACGGCGGCCGGCTGACGACCGCGCAACTGCGCGTGATCGGCGAGATCTCCCAGGAGTTCGCCCGCGGCACCGCCGACATCACCGACCGGCAGAACATCCAGTACCACTGGATCCGCATCGAGGACGTGCCCGAGATCTGGCGCCGGCTGGAGGCGGTGGGCCTGTCCACCACCGAGGCCTGCGGTGACACCCCGCGCGTCATCCTCGGCTCCCCGGTCGCCGGGATCGCCGAGGACGAGATCGTCGACGGCACCCCGGCCGTCGAGGAGATCCACCGCCGGGTGGTGGGCAACCCCGCGTACTCCAACCTGCCGCGCAAGTTCAAGACGGCGATCTCCGGTTCGCCGCTGCTGGACGTGGCGCACGAGATCAACGACGTGGCGTTCGTCGGCGTCGAACACCCCGAGCTGGGGCCCGGTTTCGACCTGTGGGTCGGCGGCGGGCTGTCCACCAACCCCAAGCTCGGCGTCCGGCTGGGCGCCTGGGTGCCGCTGGAGGACGTCCCGGACGTCTTCGAGGGCGTCATCGGCATCTTCCGCGACTACGGCTACCGGCGGCTGCGCAACCGCGCCCGGCTGAAGTTCCTGGTGGCCGACTGGGGCTCGGAGAAGTTCCGCCGGGTGCTCCAGGACGAGTACCTCAAGCGGCAGCTGGCCGACGGCCCGGCGCCCGCCCAGCCGCCGGCGCGCTGGCGCGACCACGTCGGGGTGCACCGGCAGCGGGACGGCCGGTTCTACGTCGGCTTCGCCCCGCGCGTGGGCCGGGTGGACGGCGCGACCCTCACCAAGATCGCCGAGCTGGCGGAGGAGCACGGCTCGGGACGGCTGCGGACCACCGCCGAGCAGAAGATGCTGGTGCTGGACGTGGCCGAGGAGCAGGTCCCCTCGCTGGTGTCCGCGCTGGAGGCGCTGGACCTGCGGGTCAGCCCCTCGCCGTTCCGGCGCGGCACCATGGCCTGCACCGGCATCGAGTTCTGCAAGCTGGCGATCGTGGAGACCAAGGGGCGCGGCGCCGCCCTCATCGACGAGCTGGAGCGCCGGCTGCCGGCCTTCGACGAGCCGCTGACCATCAACCTCAACGGCTGCCCCAACGCCTGCGCCCGCATCCAGGTCGCCGACATCGGTCTCAAGGGCCAGCTGGTGCTGGACGACGCCGGCAACCAGGTCGAGGGCTACCAGGTGCACCTGGGCGGCGCGCTCGGCCTGGAGGCGGGCTTCGGCCGCAAGGTACGCGGCCTGAAGGTGACCGCCGACGAACTGCCCGACTACGTCGAGCGGCTGCTGAAGCGCTTCCAGGAGCAGCGCACCGACGGCGAGCGGTTCGCCGCCTGGGTCGCCCGCGCCCCCGAGGAGGCGCTGTCGTGACCGCCCGGGACACCACGGCCACCGGCACCCGCGCCACCGCCGGCGCGACGGCCGGCACCGCCACCGCCACGGCCGGCCCGGGCACCGGCACCGGCACCGGCACCGGCACCGCGGGAGGCACCCGGTGAGCGAACGCGCGGCCCCCTTCTTCTGCCCGTACTGCGGCGAGGAGGATTTGCGGCCCGGCGAACAGGCGCGCACCGCGTGGGAGTGCGCGGGGTGCAGCCGGGCCTTCCAGCTGACGTTCCTGGGCCTGCTGGCCCCGGGACCCCGGCACGACGACACCGTGGGGGACAGGCGATGACGACGACGGCCGAACGGACCGCGGACGAGCTGCGGGAACTGGCCGAGCGGGCCGGGCGGGAGCTGGAGGACGCCTCCGCCCAGGAGATCCTGGCGTGGGCCGCCGCCACCTTCGGGGAGCGCTTCTGCGTGACCTCCTCCATGGAGGACGCGGTCGTGGCCCACCTGGCCTCGCGCGCCATGCCCGGCGTGGACGTGGTCTTCCTCGACACCGGCTACCACTTCCCCGAGACCATCGGCACCCGGGACGCGGTGGCCGCGGTGATGGACGTCAACGTCATCACGCTGACCCCGCGGCAGACCGTCGCCGAGCAGGACGCCGAGTACGGGCCGAAGCTGCACGACCGGGACCCGGACCGGTGCTGCGCGCTGCGGAAGGTCGCGCCGCTGGAGGAAGGGCTGGCCCGCTACGACGCCTGGGCGACCGGGCTGCGCCGGGACGAGTCGCCCACCCGGGCGGGGACCCCGGTGGTGGGGTGGGACGCCCGGCGCGGCAAGGTGAAGGTCTCCCCCATCGCCCGCTGGACGCAGGCCGACGTGGACGCCTACGTCGCCGAGCACGGGGTGCTGACCAACCCGCTGCTGATGGACGGCTACGCCTCGGTGGGCTGCGCCCCCTGCACCCGGCGGGTGCTGGCCGGCGAGGACGCCCGGGCCGGCCGCTGGGCGGGACGCGGCAAGACCGAGTGCGGACTGCACACATGACCACGGACACGCTCCCGGGGAGCCCGGGACACGCCCCGAGCGGGCACGGTGAGGACGGGAAGCAGAGGATGACGGGCGCCACGGTATGGCTCACCGGTCTGCCGAGCGCGGGCAAGACCACCATCGCCCGCGCGCTGGCCGAACGGCTGCGCGCGGAAGGACACCGGGTGGAGGTGCTGGACGGTGACGAGATCCGCACCTTCCTCTCCGCCGGGCTCGGGTTCAGCCGCGAGGACCGGGACACCAACGTGCAGCGGATCGGCTTCGTCGCCGAACTGCTGGCCCGCAACGGGGTGCTGACCCTGGTGCCGGTGATCGCCCCCTACGCGGACAGCCGCGCGGCGGTGCGCGACCGGCACCGGGCGGAGGGCACCCCGTACCTGGAGGTGCACGTCGCCACCCCGGTCGAGGTGTGCTCGGTGCGCGACGTGAAGGGCCTGTACGCCAAGCAGGCGGCCGGGGAGATCTCCGGGCTGACCGGGGTGGACGACCCCTACGAGGCCCCGGACGCCCCCGACCTGCGGATCGAGTCGCACCGGCAGACGGTTCCGGAGTCCGCGTCGGCGCTGCACGCGCTGCTCACCGAGAGGGGCCTGATATGACGCCGGCCACCGCGGGCGGGGGCGCCGACAGCCCCTACGCGCTGTCCCACCTGGACGCCCTGGAGTCCGAGGCGGTCCACATCTTCCGCGAGGTGGCGGGCGAGTTCGAGCGTCCGGTGCTGCTGTTCTCCGGCGGCAAGGACTCCATCGTCATGCTCCACCTGGCGCTCAAGGCGTTCGCCCCGGCGCCGGTGCCCTTCGCGCTGCTGCACGTGGACACCGGGCACAACTTCCCCGAGGTCCTCGCCTACCGCGACCGCACGGTGGCCCGGCACCGGCTGCGGCTGCACGTGGCCTCGGTGCAGGAGTACATCGACGCCGGGAAGCTCCGCGAGCGCCCGGACGGCACCCGCAACCCGCTGCAGACGGTGCCGCTGACCGAGGCGATCCAGCAGCACCGGTTCGACGCGGTCTTCGGCGGCGGGCGGCGCGACGAGGAGAAGGCGCGCGCCAAGGAGCGGGTGTTCTCGCTGCGCGACGAGTTCTCACAGTGGGACCCGCGCCGGCAGCGCCCGGAGCTGTGGCAGCTGTACAACGGGCGGCACGCGCCCGGCGAGCACGTCCGGGTCTTCCCGCTGTCCAACTGGACCGAACTGGACGTGTGGCAGTACATCGAGCGGGAGCGCATCGAGCTGCCGGAGATCTACTTCGCGCACGAGCGCGAGGTGTTCCGGCGCAACGGCATGTGGCTGACCGCCGGCGACTGGGGCGGCCCGAAGGAGGGCGAGACGGTCGAGAAGCGGCTGGTCCGCTACCGCACGGTCGGCGACATGTCCTGCACCGGCGCGGTGGACTCCGACGCCACCACGCTGCAGGCCGTGATCGCCGAGATCGCCGCCTCCCGGCTGACCGAGCGGGGCGCCACCCGGGCCGACGACAAGCTGTCCGAGGCCGCGATGGAAGACCGCAAGCGCGAGGGGTACTTCTAGCCATGACCAGCACCACCGAGCACCTGTCCGGACCGCTGTCCGCCACCACCCTGCTGCGCTTCGCCACCGCCGGGTCCGTCGACGACGGCAAGTCCACCCTGGTGGGCCGGCTGCTGCACGACTCCAAGTCGGTCCTCGCCGACCAGCTGGAGGCGGTGGAGCACGCCTCCCGCAGCCGCGGCCAGCAGGCGCCGGACCTGGCGCTGCTCACCGACGGGCTGCGCGCCGAGCGCGAGCAGGGCATCACCATCGACGTCGCCTACCGCTACTTCGCCACGCCGCGGCGGCGGTTCATCCTCGCCGACACCCCCGGCCACGTGCAGTACACCCGGAACATGGTCACCGGCGCCTCCACCGCCGAGCTGGCCGTGGTGCTGGTGGACGCCCGGAACGGCGTGGTGGAGCAGACCCGCCGGCACGCCGCGGTCGCCGCCCTGCTGCGGGTGCCGCACGTGGTGCTGGCGGTGAACAAGATGGACCTGGTGGACTACGCCGAGCCGGTGTTCGCCGCCATCGCCGAGGAGTTCACCGCCTACGCCTCCGCCCTGGGCGTCCCGGAGATCACCGCGATCCCGATCTCCGCGCTCGCCGGCGACA
Source organism: Streptomyces pactum (assembly GCF_016031615.1). Taxonomy (GTDB): domain Bacteria; phylum Actinomycetota; class Actinomycetes; order Streptomycetales; family Streptomycetaceae; genus Streptomyces; species Streptomyces pactus. The sequence continues at coordinate 5,961,746 of NZ_JACYXC010000001.1, read as the reverse complement.
ACGTGGTGGAGCCCAGCGCCCACATGGACTGGTACGGCGGCCCCACCGTGCTGGAACACCTGGAGACGGTGCCGGTCAGCCACGACCTGGCGGCCTGCCCGGCGCGCTTCCCGGTGCAGTACGTGATCCGCCCGCAGACCGCCGAGCACCCCGACTACCGCGGCTACGCCGGCCAGATCGCCTCCGGGGTGCTGCGGGTCGGCGAGCCGGTGACGGTGCTGCCGTCCGGCCGGACCAGCACCATCGCGGGGATCGACGCGCTCGGGCGGAGCGTGGACGTCGCCTGGGCGCCGCAGTCGGTGACCCTGCGGCTCGCCGACGACCTGGACGTCTCGCGCGGCGACCTGATCGCGCCGGCCGCCGCCGCGCCGGCCACCACCCAGGACGTGGAGGCGACGGTCTGCCACGTCGCGGACGAACCGCTCACCGTGGGGCGGCGGGTGCTGCTCAAGCACACCACCCGCACGGTCAAGGCGATCGTGAAGGAGATCCCGTCCCGGCTCACCCTGGACGACCTCTCCCAGCACCCGGAGCCCGGGCAGTTGGTCGCCAACGACATCGGCCGGGTCCGGGTCCGCACCGCCGAGCCGCTGGCGCTGGACGCCTACGCCGACTCCCGGCGCACCGGCTCCTTCCTGCTGATCGACCCGGCCGACGGCACCACGCTGGCGGCCGGCATGGCGGGCGAGGCGTTCGCCGCCACCACCACCGCACCGGCGGCGGACGACGAGGGGTGGGACTTCTGATGACCGGTGACGCGTACTCGACCTTCGCGAAGGAGGGCGGCCGGGTCGGCAGCGGCGCCCTCGGCAGCGGTCACGGAGGGGTCGCGCGATGTGCGTGCTGACGCCGCGCTTCCACTGCTGATCAGCGCGCTCGGCGCCTGCGGCTACGGCTCCGAGAAGGACGACGAGAAGCGGACCGAGGTCACCGGCGAGAAGATCGACGGCCTGGACGAGGTGAAGATCGGCTACTTCGCCAACCTCACCCACGCCACCGCGCTGGTCGGCCTCAAGGACGGCGGCATCATCCAGAAGGAGCTGGGCGGCACCGAGATCAAGCCCTACACCTTCAACGCCGGGCCGTCGGAGATCGAGGCGCTCAACGCCGGCTCCATCGACATCGGCTGGATCGGCCCCTCCCCCTCCATCAACGGCTATGTGAAGTCGCACGGCAAGAACCTCCGCATCATCTCCGGGTCCGCCTCCGGCGGCGTGAAGCTGGTCGTCAACCCGGCGAAGATCAAGAAGCTGGACGACGTCAAGGGCAAGAAGATCGCCACCCCGCAGCTGGGCAACACCCAGGACGTGGCCTTCCTCAACTGGGTCAAGGAGCGCGGCTGGAAGGTGGACGCGCAGAGCGGCAAGGGCGACGTGTCGGTGGTGCGCACCGACAACAAGGTGACCCCCGACGCCTACAAGTCCGGCTCCATCGACGGCGCCTGGGTGCCGGAGCCGACCGCCTCCAAGCTGGTCGCCGAGGGCGCGAAGGTGCTGCTGGACGAGAGCGCGCTGTGGCCGGACGAGAAGTTCGTGATCACCAACGTGATCGTCAAGCAGTCCTTCCTGGAGGAGCACCCGGACGTCGTGGAGGCCGTGCTCCGCGGCTCGGTGAAGACCAACCGGTGGATCAAGGACAACCCCGACCGGGCCAAGGCGGACGCCAACGCCGCGCTCGCCGAGCTGACCGGCAAGCCGCTGCCCACCGAGGTGGTGGACCCGGCGTGGGAGAGCATCCAGGTCATCGACGACCCGCTGGCGGCCACCCTGGACAGCCAGGCGGAGCACGCGGTGCAGGCGGGGCTGCTCGAAGAGCCCGACCTGGCCGGCATCTACGACCTGCGCCTGCTGAACAAGGTGCTCCGCGCCGAGGGCCGGCCGACCGTCTCCGCGGCCGGTCTGGGCCGGCAGTGACCCGTCCGAGCAACGCCCACCCAACTCACCAGGAGGTGACCGGATGTCCCCGGCACTGACGACCGCGAAGGCCGGCACAGGTGGCGCCCCGGGGCGGGGTCCGGAGCCCGGCGGCGGCCCGGCGGGTGCCCCCGTCGCCGTCCGGATCGGCCAGGTCCACAAGTCCTTCGGCCGGCCCGGCTCCGCGCCGCCGGTCCTGGAGGACATCACCCTCGACGTGCGGCCGGGCGAGTTCGTCTGCCTGCTCGGCGCCTCCGGGTGCGGCAAGTCCACGCTGCTGAACCTGGTGGCCGGGCTGGACCGGCCGACCGCAGGCCGGATCGAGGTGCCCGGCCGCCGGCCGGCCCTGATGTTCCAGGAGCACGCCCTGTTCCCCTGGCTGACGGCCGGCCGGAACGTGGAGCTGGCGCTGCGGCTGCGGAAGGTGCCGCGCGCCGAGCGCCGCCCGGAGGCCGAGCGGCTGCTGGAGCTGGTGCGACTGGGCGGCGCATACGGCAAGCGGGTGCACGAGCTGTCCGGCGGCATGCGGCAGCGGGTGGCGCTGGCCCGCGCGCTGGCGCAGGCGTCCGACGTGCTGCTGATGGACGAGCCGTTCGCGGCGCTGGACGCCATCACCCGGGACGTGCTGCACGGCGAACTCACCCGGATCTGGAGCGAGACGGGGGTCTCGATCCTCTTCGTCACGCACAACGTCCGGGAGGCGGTCCGGCTCGCCCAGCGGGTGGTGCTGCTCTCCTCCCGCCCGGGCCGGGTGGTCCGGGAGTGGACGGTGGACATCCCGCAGCCGCGCCGCATCGAGGACGCGGAGGTCGCCGACCTGTCCGTGGAGATCACCGAGGAACTGCGTAGGGAGATCCGCCGCCATGGCCAGCACTGAGACCGGCGGCGAGCAGCCGCTCCCCGCCACCGGTACGCCGGGGACGGCCGGTGAGGCCGTGGCCACGGCGCCCGCCGCCGAGCGGCCGGGGGACACGCCGGAGGAAGCCGCCGGCACCCGCGGCCCGGACGCCCCGGCGGCTCCCGACGCCCCGGCGGCCCCGGACCGGGGTGCCGGGAAGGACCGCCGGGGCAAGGACCGCCCCGGGCAGGACCTGGCCGGTCTGGAGGCCGGTCTCGACGCGCTCGACGCCGTCCAGGTGCGCCGCCGCGCCCCGGTCACCCAGGTCCTGCTGCAGAAGGTGCTGCCGCCGGTGGTGGCGGTCCTGCTGGTGCTCGGGATCTGGAAGGCACTGGTGGTGGCCGAGGTCACCGACGACTACAAGCTGCCCGACCCGTCGCTGGTGTGGCAGGCGCTGCGCCGGCTGTGGCTGGAGGGCGAGCTGCTGGACATCGTCTGGACGAGCGTCTCGCGCGGCATGTTCGGCTTCCTGATGGCCCTGGCGATCGCCACGCCGCTGGGGCTGATCGTGGCCCGGGTGAAGTTCGTCCGGGCGGCCATCGGACCGATCCTGTCGGGTCTGCAGTCGCTGCCGTCGGTGGCCTGGGTGCCGCCGGCGGTGATCTGGCTCGGACTGAACGACCAGATGATGTACGCGGTGATCCTGCTCGGCGCGGTGCCGTCCATCACCAACGGTCTGGTCTCCGGCGTCGACCAGGTGCCGCCGCTGTTCCTGCGGGCGGGCCGGACGCTGGGGGCCAGCGGGCTGAGCAACGCCCGGCACGTGCTGCTGCCCGCGGCGCTGCCGGGTTACGTCGCCGGGCTCAAGCAGGGCTGGGCATTCGCCTGGCGCTCGCTGATGGCGGCCGAGATCATCGTCAAGTCGCCCGACCTGGGGCTGGGGCTGGGCCAGTACCTGGAGAACCAGCGGAACAACTCCGACATGGCCGGGGTGCTGCTGGGCATCATGCTCATCCTGGTCGTCGGCATCGCCATCGAACTGCTGGTGTTCGCCCCGCTGGAGCGCCGGGTGCTGCGCAGCCGCGGCCTGATCGGCGCGGTCCGCTGAGGCCCCCGCGGATGTCCTCCCCCGTGCAGACGCCCGCCTCCGCCGGCCCGGCGCTGCTGCTCGTCGCGCACGGCAGCCGCGACCCGCGGCACGCGGCGACCGTCACCGCGCTCACCGAGCGGGTGCGGTCGCTGCGGCCGGGGCTGCGGGTGGAGACGGCGTTCCTGGACTTCAACCCGCCCTCGGTGTCCGCCGTGCTCTCCCGCCTGGCGGCCGAGGTGGCGTCCGTACGGGGCTCCGGGCCGGCCGGCGCCGGCCCGGAGCGGGAAGTGGTGGCAGTGCCGCTGCTGCTCACCCGGGCCTTCCACGCCAAGGCCGACATCCCGGCGGCGCTGCGGGAGGCCACCGCACGCCACCCGTGGCTGACGGTCCGTCAGGCGGCGGTGCTGGGGCCGTCGCCGCTGCTGACCGCCGCCCTGGAGCGGCGGCTGGCCCTGGCCGGGGTGCGCCCCGGCGAGCGGGCCCGGACCGGGGTCGTACTGGCCTCGGCGGGCTCCTCCGATCCGGAGGCGAACGCGGTGATCGCTGACATCGCGCGGGAGTGGCGGCTCACCGGTTGGTGCGCCGTGCGACCCGCGTTCGCCTCCGCCTCCGGCCCGCGCACCGAGGACGCGGTGCGCGCCCTGCGGGCGGCCGGCTGCCCCCGGGTGGCCGTGGCCCCCTACGTCATCGCGCCCGGCCGGCTGCCGGACCGCATCGCCCGCGGGGCCAAGGCGGCGGGCGCCGACGTACTGGCCGGGGTGCTGGGCGCGGCCCCCGAACTGGCCCGGCTGGTGGTGCGGCGGTACGAGGAGGCCGCCGCCCGGCGGCCCGCCCTCGTCGCCTGACCCCGGGGCCGGCGCCCGGTTCCGGGTTCGGTGCCCGGTTCCGGGTTTTTGCGCCCGGTTCCGCCGCGTCCGGTGGGACGGCCGTCCGACGGTCCGGACGCCCGGGCCACGCGACCGGGCGGCTGCCGGGCGTACGCCCGCGCCGGGCGGCTCAGCCGAAGTCGAGGTCCCCGGTGCGGGTCCGCTTGAGTTCGAAGAATTTCGGGTAGCCCGCCAGCAGCCGGACGCCCTCGAAGATCCGCAGCGCGTCCTCGCCCCTGGGCACGGCGGTGAGGACCGGCCCGAAGAAGGCGACGCCGTCGATGTGCAGGGTCGGTGTACCCACGTCCTCCCCCACCGGGTCCATTCCCTCGTGGTGGCTGCGCCGCAGCGCCTCGTCGTAGGCGGTGCCGGTGGCCGCGCCGGCCAGTTCCGCGGGCAGTCCGGTCTCGGCGAGCGCCTCCCTGATCACCGCCTCCATGTCCTCCTCACCGCGCACGTGGAGACGGGTGCCCAGGGCGGTGTAGAGGTCGCCCAGCACCTCCTCGCCGTGCTGCTCGGCGGCGGCGACGCACACCCGCACCGGCCCCCAGCCGCGCTCCAGCAGCTCCTGGTAGCGCTGCGGCAGGTTTTCCCGGCCCTCGTTGAGCACCGACAGGCTCATCACCCGGAACCGGAGCCGGAGTTCGCGCTGGCGGGCCACCTCCAGGATCCACCGGGAGGTGATCCAGGCGAACGGGCAGATGGGGTCGAAGTAGAAGTCGACCCGGGGCACCGGGGTGGTGGTGGCGGTATCGGCGGTGGCCGGGGTGGTGGTCGGGGGTGGCGGTGGCGGGGTCGGCGGTCCGAGGGGCGGACGGCCGCAGGGCGCGGCGGTGTGCTCGGTCATGATCGCGAGCGTATCCGGCGGGTGGCCCGCGGGTGCGGGCCAATGGGCGGCCGGAGGACTGGGCCACTCGGCCGCCGGGGCGGGTGGCCGGTACGGGCGCCGGGGCGGGTGCCGGTACGGGTGCCCGGTGCGGGTGCCGGTACGGGGTGCGCCGCCCCGGCACCCGCCGCCGCCCCGGCGGGGCCTCAGCCCTCGGGGTAGAACACGAAGAGGGTGCAGCCGGTGGTGGTCTGCGGCACGTGGGACGAGCCGGCCGGGGCGTGGATGAAGGAGCCGGCCGGGTAGTCGCGTTCGCCGTCGTTGAAGACACCGGAGACCACGAACACCTCCTCCGGACCGGGCTCGTGGACGTCCACCCCCTCCCAGCTGCTGCCCGGATCCATCTCCAGTACGTGCGCGGTGGCACCGTTCTCGCCCGCCCACAGCGGGCGCAGCCGGATGCCGGGGAACAGTTCCTTCACGGGTGCGTCGTGGGCCGAGGCCCAGGTGTACTCGCTCATGCCCCGAGCGTGGCACGCGACGGCCGGGTGCCCCAAGGGCCGAGGGGGTTGCTCCGGCCACCAGTTACGGCGGGCGGTACGCGCACCCGCCCGCCCACCGGCACCCGACGCCGGCGCGTACCCGCCCGCCCACCGGCACCCGGCGACCGCACCCGGCACGCACCGCACCCCGCACGCACGGCGGCCGGCCGCCGTGCCCCGTGGGGGCGGGCACGGCGGCCGGCCGGGTGGTGCGGGACCTCCCCGCTACTCGACTATCTTGAGCAGCTTGTTCGGGGTGCCCGCACCGGGGTTGCTGATCTTGTCGGGCGTGGCGCCACCGACCAGCGCGGCCGCCACCTGCTCGGGGGTGGCGTCCTGGTGGCCGCTGAGGTAGACGGCGGCGGCGCCCACCACGTGCGGGGTGGCCATCGAGGTGCCGGAGATGGTCTTGGTGCCCTCGTCGCTGTCGTTCCAGGTGGAGGTGATGTCCGAGCCCGGGGCGTAGAGGTCCACGACCTGGCCGTAGTTGGAGAAGTCCGACTGGGCGTCGTCCTTGGTGCTGGAGGCGACGGTGATGGCCTCCGGCACCCGGGCCGGGGAGCCCTGGCCGGCGTCGGTGGACTCGTTGCCGGCCGCCACGCCGAAGGTGACGCCCGAGGCGATGGCCTTCCGCACCGCGGCGTCCAGCGCCTCGTCGGCGCCGCCGCCCAGGCTCATGTTGGCGACGGACGGGCCCTGGTGGTTCTCGGTGACCCAGTCGATGCCCGCGACGACCTGCTCGGTGGTGCCGGAGCCCTGGTCGTCCAGGACGCGCACCGCGACGATCTTCGCCTTCTTGGCGATCCCGTGCTCGGCGCCGGCGATGGTGCCCGCCACGTGGGTGCCGTGGCCGTTGCCGTCGTCGGCGTCGTTGTCGTTGTCCACGGCGTCGAAGCCGGAGACGGCGCGGCCCTCGAAGTCCTTGTGGGTCACCCGCACCCCGGTGTCGATGACGTACGCGGTGACGCCCTCGCCGGCGGTGTCGGGGTAGGTGTAGGAGCTGTCGCCCTGGGTGTCGGTCTGGTCCACCCGGTCCAGGCCCCACGACGGCGGGTTCTCCTGGGTGGCGTCGATGGTGAACCGGTGGTTCTGGACGACCTTCGCCACCGCCGGGTCGGCCGCCAGGCGGCGGGCCTCGGTGTCGCTCAGGCCGCTCGCCGAGAAGCCGTTGACCGCCGAGTCGTAGGTGCGGCGCAGCGTGCCGCCGTACTCCTTGGCCAGGTCCTTGCCCTCGGCCGCGGCCTTGACGGACTTTCCGCCCTTGAGCAGCACGATGTAGCTGCCGTCGATCGCGTCCTTGGACTGGGTGCCGTACACGGTGCCCTCGGTGGGGGTCGAGGCACCGGCGGGCAGGGCGACGAAGACGCCGGCGGTCACCGCCGCGGCGGCGCCGATGGCCATCGCCGTCTTCCGCTTGCCGGCACGCTTGTGAGTTGCCATGACGAGGGTTCCTCCTCGTGAGGTGTGGGGGGTTGTGGGGGGTTGTCGAGCTGACGGGCCGCCGGAACGGCCCCCGGGCGGAACCGCACCCGGTTGGTTCGAAACCCTGACCGATTGACGGGCTCAATTCAAAGATCTGGGCCGGGGTGTGACATACGCAACTTCCTTTCGTAAATACAAATCCCGGTGAACACCGGTAAAGCGGAAAAGCGGCCCGTACCCCCTGAACCGGCCGATGTCCCTTTACGTGTAGGGGGCCGCCGTCCGGGGAGGTAGGGATAACCCCCCTCCTGCGGGTGGAGATGCCCCTCCCCGGATTCACCGGCCAGCACGATGGGCCGCCGCGGCCGTGCCCCATAGCGTCATGGACGGATGGCGGCACGGGGTCGCCGCGCAGCAGAAGGAGACGGCGCCGTGGCGCACACAGGCCGCGTGAGCAGGCATGACAGACCGAAGGGGCTCGCCGCCCGGGCGGGTGGCTGGAGCGCCAGGCACCGCTGGCTGGCGGTCGGGGGATGGGTTCTCTTCGTCATCCTCGCGGTGGCGGCCGGCTCGATGGCCGGCCGGGTGGACGTGACGGACAGCGAGGCGATCCCCGGGGAGACCGGCCGCATCTCCAAGATCCTCGACGAGGCGGGGATCAGCAGCCCGGCCTCGGAGACGGTGCTCGTCCAGACCCGGGAGCGCGGCGGACCCACCGCGGACGACCGGGACTTCCGCGCCGCGGTGGAGTCGGTGACCCGGGCCGTGGAGGCCACCGGGGAGGTCACCGCGGTGACCTCCCCGTACACCTCGGACGCGATATCCGCCGACCGGCGCTCGGCCCTGGTCCAGTTCGAGATGCGCGGCGAGGAGGACACCGCCGCCGACCGCGTGCAGCCGGTCCTGGACGCGGTGGAGAAGGCGCAGGACCAGCACCCGGCGCTGCGCGTCGAGCAGTTCGGCGACGCCAGCGGCGACAAGGCGTTCAACGACGCGTTCGGTGACGACTTCCAGCAGGCGGAGTTCTCCGCGCTGCCGGTCGCCCTGGGCATCCTGCTGATCGCCTTCGGCGCCCTGGTGGCCGCGCTGCTGCCGGTGGTCCTGGCCATGACCGCGTTCATCGCCACCACCGGGCTGGTGGCCGTGGTCAGCCACCTGGTGCACATGAGCGACACCGCCAACTCCGTGATGCTGCTGGTCGGTCTGGCCGTCGGTGTCGACTACTGCCTGTTCTACCTGCGGCGGGAGCGCGAGGAGCGGGCCGCGGGCCGGGACGCGGCGACGGCCCTGCGGATCGCCTCCGCCACCTCCGGGCACGCCATCCTGGTCTCCGGCTTCACCGTGATCGTGGCGATGGCCGGGCTGCTGTTCACCGGTGTCGCCGACTTCAAGGCGATGGGCCTGGCCACCTTGATGGTGGTGGCGGTCGCGGTGGTCGGCTCGGTCACCGTGCTGCCGGCGCTGCTGTCGCTGCTGGGCGAGCGCGTCGAGAAGGGCCGGGTGCCGTTCCTGGCCCGGATCAAGAAGGGGCGCGGCGGGTCCGGCGGCAACGGCGAGAGCCGCTTCTGGCGCGCGGTGCTGCGCCGGGTGCTGCGCCGGCCCAAGCTCTCCCTGGCCGTCGCCGGCGGCGCGCTGGTGCTGCTGGCCGCCCCGGCGGTGGGCATGAACACCGCCAACCTCAAGCTGGACCAGGAGTTCGACAGCTCGATGCCGATCGTCGCGGCGTACGAGCGGATGAACGAGGCGTTCCCGGGCGGTCCCGACCCGGCCCGTGTGGTGGTCCGGGCGGACGACATCGGCTCCGCGCCGGTGCGGGCCGCGATCGAGAAGTTCCGCGACCAGGCCGTCGCCAAGGGCGCCTCCAAGGGCCCGGTCGAGGTGACCGTGCACGACCGGCAGAACGTCGCGGTGATCGAGGTGCCGCTGGTCGGCGGCTCGGACGAGGCGAAGAGCGAGAAGAGCCTGGACATCCTGCGCGACGAGGTGCGCCCGGCGGCGTTCGGCGGACTCGACGGTGTGGAGGCGCCGATCGGTGGTTCCACCGCCTCCTCCAAGGACTTCGCCGACAAGATCGGGGCGGCGATCGTGCCGGTCTTCGCCTTCGTGGTGGTCTTCGCCTTCCTGCTGATGCTGATGTCGTTCCGCTCGCTGACCATCGCGGCCACCGCCATCGTGCTCAACCTGCTGTCGGTGGGCGCCGCGTACGGCATCCTCACCGCCGTCTTCCAGCACGGCTGGGGCGCCGGTCTGGTGGGCGCCGAGGGGGTGGGCGCGGTGGTGGCCTGGCTGCCGCTGTTCCTCTTCGTGATCCTCTTCGGCCTCAGCATGGACTACCACGTGTTCGTGGTCTCCCGGATCCGGGAGGCCAAGCTGGCCGGGCGGACCACCAAGGACGCGGTGGTGCACGGGGTGGTCACCACCGCGGGCGTGGTCACCAGCGCCGCCGTCATCATGGTCGCGGTGTTCGCGATCTTCGGGACGCTCTCCATGCAGAGCATGAAGCAGATGGGTGTCGGTCTGGCCGCCGCGGTGCTCATCGACGCCACGGTGATCCGCGGGGTGCTGCTGCCGGCCGCGATGACCCTGCTGGACGACCGGAACTGGTACCTGCCGCGGTGGCTGCGGTGGCTCCCGGACCTCACCCACGACGAGCAGGTCGCGCCGGCCGCACCGGCCGCACCGGCGCCGGGGCCGTACGGGGCGGTGGACGGCTACCGCCCGGAGCACGTGCGAATGTGACGCACCGTCCGGCCCGCCGGGGGGGCGGGCCGGACCGGCCACGGGCGGCGGGCCCCGGAGACCCAGGTCTCCGGGGCCCGCCGCCGTGTGCCCGCCGTGGCCCGCGTCCCTCGGCGGCGGCGAGGAAAACCCGTTGCGGTACGGCCGGCCCGCTCCGTACGGTCGGTCCCGTCGCGCACCGGCGAGGTGGGCGGCAGGTTCGCGTACCCGATCGCGCGGCCGGGCCCCGTACGGCGCCCGCCACCGCGCCCGCTTGTGAGGAGTCCGACGGTGGGCGGTTCCTGCATCGGCGTGTTCACCCGCGTCAACACCCGTGGCTTCGCCCGGGCCGCGCGTGCGCACGCCTGCTTCACGTCCACCCGCCGCCCGCGGCGTGGCCCCGGTGCCCTGGCCGGCCCGGACGCGCCCACCTCCTGACGGACCGCGATCCTCACCTTCCTTCCGACGGTCCGCTCCGTCTCCCGCCGTGCGGGGCTCCGCCCCGCGCTGCCGCGACCGTGCCCGTGCCAGGGCCCCCGTCAGTCCGCAACCATCCGTTCCGGACGGGCGGCAGGGCCTGGCTCCCCTCCCCCCCGCGGCCCCTCGGCCCCGGGGTGTGATCCCGTACTGCCGCCCGACCGGCTTCTCCGACAAGGACCGCCGGCTGTGGCCCGTCACCGACCCTTCCCGCACGACCCCCGACACACCGACCGCGACCTGGCACGTCGCACCCTGTCCCAGAACTTCCTCGCCGACCCCGCCGCCGTCGCCCGGCTGGTCCGCGCGGCCCGCCCGCGGCCGGACGGACTGCTGATCGAGGTCGGCGCCGGGCAAGGCGCCCTCACCGAGGCGCTCGCCCCGCACTGCCGGGAACTCCTCGCCTACGAGATCGACCGCCATCTGGTCCCGGGGCTGCGCGCCCGGTTCGCCGACCGGCCGCAGGTGCGCGTGGTCCACCAGGACTTCCTCGCCGCACGGCCGCCGCGGGTGCCGTTCGCGGTGGCCGCCAACGTGCCGTACGGGCGCACCGCGGACATCGTCGCCTGGTGCCTGCGGGCGCCGCGGCTCACCTCGGCGACCCTGCTGACCCAGCTGGAGTACGCCCGCAAGCGCACCGGCGGTTACGGCCGCTGGAGCCTGCTGACGGTGCGCAGCTGGCCGGAGTTCGAGTGGCGGATGTGCGGCCGGGTGGGGCGGCAGGCCTTCCGCCCGGTGCCGAGGGTGGACTCCGGGATCCTGCGGCTGGAGCGCCGTGCCCGGCCGCTGATCGAGGGCGCCCCGGCCCGCGCCGCCTACCGGGACCTGGTGGAGCTGGGCTTCTCCGGCACCGGCGGCACGCTGTTCGCCTCGCTGCGCCGCGCGGTCCCGGCCCGCCGCCTCACGGAGGGCTTCCGCCGGGCCGGGCTCGCACAGGACACGGTGGTCGCCTTCGCGAGCCCGGCGCAGTGGCTCACGCTGTTCCGCACGGTGAGGCCGGACGCCGGCTGACGTGGCCCCGGCCCGGGGCAACGCGCCTCGGGCCGGGCGCCTGTTCCGCCCGGCAGGGCGGACTCGGACCGCCTGGGCCTCGGCCCGGGCAGGGCGGGTTCAGACCCGCTGAGCCTTTGCCCAGTCGATGAACGCCTGCCACGACGCGGCCGGGAACACCAGCATCGGGCCCTCCGGGTCCTTGCTGTCCCGCACCGGCACGAGGCCCGAAGCGGAAGCGAGGTTGCGTGCCACCTCGACGCACTGCCCGCCGTTGCCGCCGCTGTACGTGGACTTCCGCCAGACGTCCTTCGCGAGGTCGGGTGCTGCACTCATGTCGTGTACTCCTCTGCCACCGCGTCGAAGCCTTCTGGCCCCTCCCCCTTTCACTGCCCGGCGGACGCCTGCGTGCACGGCCAACCGACCATGAAACCGCCGACGTCCGGGGCCGAGCCCCGAGAAACCGACGTCAGACCCGCTGAGCCTTGGCCCAGTCGACGAACGCCTGCCACGACGCGGCCGGGAACACCAGCACCGGGCCCGCCGGGTCCTTGCTGTCCCGCACCGGCACGAGGCCCGGAAAGCCGTCCGCGACCTCGACGCACTCACCGCCGTTGCCGTCGCTGTACGTGGACTTCCGCCAGACAGCCGCCGACAGGTCCTGGGGGGCTTCGCTCATGGCCTGAACTCCTCCGCCACCGCCTCGATCAGTTCCAGGGACGCCTCCGGAGGCAGAGCGGCGGCGCTGGTCAGATGGTAGGCCAGTTGGGCCGCGGCGACAGTCTCCGGTGCCTCCAATACGCTGCCGGTGAAAGGAGCTTCGACATAGGCGACCGGCGGTGCGTCGGCGAAGGACATGATGACCAGTTGCCCGGCCAGGAGCGGGTGCGCCCCGCTTCTTGTCTCCAGCACCTGCACCACCGCCTGCCGAGCCCTGATGCGCTCAGCCACGTGCAGCAGTTGCTCCCGCATGACCCCGGGCCCGCCGATGGGCTTCCGCAGGGCCACCTCATCGACCACGGCCAGGAACTCCGGACGCTCCGGGCGGTCCAGTATCTGCGCCCGCCGCAGCCGCTCCTGAACGAGGCTGTCCACCTCCTCGTCCGTCCGGAAGGGGTTCCAGGCCCGCGTGATCGCCGACGCGTACGCCGGCGTCTGGAGCAGTCCCGGGAACAGACCGGCCCCGTACCTGTCGATGCGGCGGGCCTTCGGCTCCAGCTCTGCCACGAACTTGAAGTAGTCGGCAACCGGCCGCTGCCGTTCGCTGTTGACGGCCATCCGGTAGACCTCGACGAACTTTCCGTCGGCCTTCAGCGCGCGGTCGAGTCGCTCCACGAGCGGCGCGTCCATGCGGCGGGCCGCCGTCTCCAACTGGCTGATGTACGTGGTGCTGACGTGCACCAGCCTGCCCAGCTCGCCCTGCTGAAGGCCGGCGCGTTCGCGGAAGTCGCGGAGCGTGGCCCCCACGTACGCATACGGACTGGACGTCGGGTCCAACGGCTTCCGGTTCGGCATCGCAGAGAGGTCCCCCAACTTTACGAGGAAGTCGAAAACTGAATGCCTTCCCAGCCTATCCGTCGGCGCGTAACCATATCCGCACACACGGTGACCCCCGGCTGGAATCCCTTCCGACGGGCCCGCGCGGCTCCGGGGGTCGCCGTGTGCTTCCCATCGGCGGAAACACGCACCTCTGGAGGCACTACCGATGAGCGGTCACATGGGCTGGCAGGTGGACCTGATCCCCAGCAGCACCCCGCACCTGGACGAGGCGACGGGCAACGTGAACGTCCCCCTGTGGCTCAAGCGCGCGTATCCCACCGGCACCCGGCACGTCGCGGACGTCACGCTGTCCATGTCACCCGCCTCCGCCCTGTCACTGGTCAACGACTTCGGCCGGGTCCTCGACGAGTTGCGGCGGACCGCGCAGTCGATCAGCCTCGCCGAGGCGGTGGCCTCCAGCGACACCATCAGGGAGAACCTGCGCCGCCACGACGGGACGCCATGACGCCGGCCCGGCACCGGCGGCCGGTGGGGCTGCGCGAACGGCACCCGCTCCTGGCGTACGCCGTGCGCGGCGGGCGGCTGCTCGCCGCCGTCCTCGCCGCGGCCGGCCTCCTCGCGCTGGTCCTGCTGCTCGCCTACGAGGGGCAGACCACCGCCCCCTGATCCGCGCGCTCAGGCGGCGGGGACCACCTCGCGCCAGTGCAGGGTGCGGTCGCACCAGCGGTTCAGCAGCACCGCGTCGTGGCTGACCGCGAGCAGGCCGGCGCCGTGCTCGCGGCGGTAGTCCTCCACGGCGGCGACCAGCGCGGCGGTGGTGGACGCGTCCAGCATGGAGGTCATCTCGTCGCACACCAGCCAGCGGGGCCGCAGCACCAGCGCCCGGGCGACGCAGGCCCGTTGCAGCTGGCCGTCGCTGACCTGGTGGGGGCGGCGCTCCAGCAGGTCCTCGCCCAGGCCCACGTCGTGCGCGAGCGCGGGCACCCGCTCGGCCACCAGGTCGCGGCGGCCGGTGGCGCGCAGCGGCTCGGCGATCAGGTCGCCGAGGGTGAGGCGGGGGTCGGCGGACAGCCGTGGGGACTGGAAGACCACCCCGACGGCGGTGCGCAGCTCGCGGGGGGCGCGGTGGCGCCAGCGGGTGACGGTGGTGCCGTCCAGCCGGACGGTCCCGGACTCCGGGCGGTGCAGCAGGGCGGCGATTCGGGCCAGGGTGGACTTGCCGCAGCCGCTGGGCCCGAGCAGGCCGACCGACTCGCCGGGCGTGACGGTGAGGGTGGCGCCCCGGACGGCCGGCGCGCCGCGGCCGTATCCGGCGGTGACTGCGTGGAGTTCAAGCACGGGCGGCCACCTGGTCGTCGGAGTGCGGGTGGAGACAGGCGACGCCCCCGTCGAGGGCGGGCGGGGCATCGGCGCACCCGGCACCGGCCCGGGCGCAGCGGGGCGCGAAGGCGCAGCCGGCCGGGAGGTCCCCCAGCTCCGGCGGCATCCCGGGGATCGGGGTGAAGTCCCGGTCCGGCAGGGCGTTCAGCAGTCCCCGGGCGTAGGGGTGGCGGGGGCCGGGGCTGCCGAAGAAGGCCCCGGCGGGGCCGAGTTCCACGATCCGGCCGGCGTACATCACCGCCACCCGGTCGGCGATGCGCTCGGCGGCGGCGAGGTCGTGGGTGATGAGCAGCAGGGCGCGGCCGTCGTCGGTGTGGCGGCGCAGCTCGTCCACGGTGCGGGTCACCAGGTCGCGGTCGAGGCCGGTGGTCGGCTCGTCGGCCAGGAGCAGCGGGGCGTCGCCGATGAGCGCCAGCGCGGTGGCGGCGCGCTGGGCGAGGCCGCCGGACAGCTCGTGCGGGTACCGGTCGAGGTGGTCGGCGGGGAAGGCGGCGCGGCCGGCCGCGTCCTCGGCGGCGGCGGGCAGCTCCCGGCGGCCGGTGCCGCGCAGTGCGCGCAGCGTCTCGTACAGGTGGGCGCGGACGGTGCGCACCGGGGTCAGGTGGGCGGCCGGGCTCTGCGGCACCAGTCCGACCCGGCGGCCGCGTACGGTGCGGGCGAGGTCCCGCTCGCCGGCGGTCACCAGGTCGATGACCGCACCGCCGGCCGGGTCCGGGCCCGGTCGGGGGGCCTGTGCGGTCCCGGTGGCCTCGACGGCCTCGGCGGCCTCGGCGGTCCCGGTGGGGACCGTTCCGGCGGACGCGGCGCCGGCCCCGTACAGCAGCGCCGATCCGGACACCGTGGCGTTGCGGGGCAGCAGGCCCAGCAGCGCGGAGGCGAGGACCGACTTGCCGCAGCCGCTCTCGCCGACCAGGGCCAGGCACTCGCCGGGGGCGAGGTCGAAGGTGGCGTCGGTGACGGCGGCGATCCGCCGGCCGCCGGGCATCCGGAAGCCGACGGTCAGGCCGCGCACCGAGAGCACGGGGGTGGTCGTGGTCACAGCGTCAGCTCCGATCGGCGGCGCGGGTTGAGCCGGTCGCGCCAGACACCGGCGAGGCCGGCGAACGCCAGGGTGGGGATGACGAGGAAGAGGCCGGGGAAGAGGGTGGGCCACCAGTCCCCGGCCAGCAGCGAGCCGCGGCCGGTCTGCACCAGGTTGCCGAGGCTGGCCTGGTGGGTGGGCAGGCCCAGGCCCAGGAAGGAGAGGGCGGACTCGTGCCACATGGCGTGCGGGATCATCAGCACGGCGGCCAGCCCTGCCTGTGGCAGCACGGCGGGCACCAGGTGGCGTACGGTCACCCGCCACCGCGAGGCGCCGCCGGAGATCGCGGCGTCGATGTGCGGCCGGGTTCGCTGGGAGAGCACCTCGGAGCGGATGATGCGGGCGGTGGACAGCCAGTGGGTGAGCGCCACCGAGACCACCACCGGCCACACCCCGGGCCGGAACATGGCCACGATGAAGATGCCCAGCAGCAGGTGGGGCACCGAGCTGAAGGCGTCCACCAGCCGCATCAGCAGCCGGTCCGCCCAGCCGCCGAGGGCGCCGGCGGCGGCGCCCACCGCGGTGCCCACCACCGTCGCGGCGAGCGCGGCGACCACCCCGACCAGGAGCGACACGCGCAGCCCGTAGACGCAGCGCAGCAGCAGGTCGCGGCCGACGTGGTCGGTGCCGAAGGGGTGCTCCCAGGACGGCGGGAGGAGCTTGGCGGACAGGTCCACCGACTGCTGGTCGAGCTGGACCAGCGGCGGGACCAGCAGCACGGCGAGCGCCACCGCGGCCACGATGGTGCCGCTCAGCCACAGCCGCAGCCGGGCCCGGCGGTCCGCGGTCTCCAGTGGTTCAGCCATCGAATCCCACCCTGGGGTCGGCGAGCCCGTACAGCAGGTCCGCGAGGAGGTTGCCGAGCAGGACGGCGGCGGTGGCCAGCACGGTGAGCGCGGCCAGCAGCGGGAAGTCCACCGCGGTGGCCGCCTCCACGGTGGCGGCGGCGATGCCCGGCCAGCTGAAGACGGTCTCCACCAGCAGGGCGCCGGTGATGAGTTCGGGGATGCGGGAGCCGATGAGGGTGAGCACCGGCAGCATGCCCGAGCGCAGCGCGTGGCCGAGGAGGACGGTGCGCTCGCCCAGGCCGCGGGCGCGGGCGCCGCGCACCGGGTCCTCGTCCAGGGCGTCGGCGACGCCCTGCCGGACGTAGAGGAAGAACCAGGGCAGCTGGGTGAGGGCGAGCACGGTGGCCGGCAGCACCAGGTGTTCGGCGACCTCGCCGAAGGTGACGGTGGTGCTGGCGGTGTCGGTGAGGCCGCCGGCCGGGAGGGTGTCCAGTTCCAGGGCGAACAGCCAGATGGCGAGCAGGCCCAGCCAGAAGGCGGGCACCGCCTCCAGGGTGTAGGCGGCGCCGGTGGTGAGCCGGTCCAGCCAGCCGCCGCGCCGGCGGGCGGCGAGCACGCCCAGGCAGGTGCCCAGCACGATGGCGAGGGCGAAGGCGGTGGCGGCGAGCAGCACCGACCAGCCCAGCCGCTCGCCGATGACGTCGGCGACCGGGCGGCGCATCACGCTGGAGTCGCCCAGGTCGCCGGTGAGGGCCGAGCCGAGCCAGTTCCACCAGCGGGTGGTGAACGGCTCGTCCACGCCCAGGTTGGCGCGGAGCTGGTCGAGGTTCTCCTGGCTGGCGGTGAGCCCGGCGGTGCCGGCGTACGCCTTGACCGGGTCGAACGGGGACGCCTCGGCGACCGCGAAGACGGCGAAGGAGACGGTGAGCAGGACCGGGACGGCGAGCAGCAGCCGCCGCCCGGCCAGCCGGGCCATCGCCCCCCAGGGCAGCGGACGGGTCACTTCTTCGGCTTCCAGTCCTCGACGTTCCACCAGGGCCCGGAGGCCAGGCCGTGGTCGTGCGGCTCGACCTGGGTGGTCAGGCCCTGCCAGCGGTCGGCGAGGACGTAGACGTGGTCGATGTGGGTGAGGAAGGTGTAGCCGGGGTTCTTCAGCAGCTCGCGCTGGATGGTGTCGTAGGCGGCCTTGCGGGCGGCCTTGTCGCCGCTGCGGCGGCCGTCCTCCAGGGCCTTGTCCACCGTGGGGTTGTCGTACCAGGCCATGTTGTTGAAGCCGTCCCCGGCGAGGTCCGACTTGAGCAGGGTGTACTGGTCGAAGTCGGGGTCGGCGGGCGCGCCGCCGCCGGCCAGCACCGCGTCCTGCTTCATCCGGGGCTCGATGACCTCCCAGGTGCCGGCCTGGGTGGTGATGTCGATGCCGGCCTTCTTGGCGTCGGAGGCGTAGGCCAGGGCGTGGTCCTGGCGGAGCCGGTCCCCGGCGAGGTACCACAGCGGGAAGGCGGCGCGGACGCCGTTCTTCACCCGGATGCCGTCCTTGCCGCGCTTCCAGCCGGCCTCGTCGAGGATCTTCTCCGCGCGGACCGGGTCGTGGCGGCGCTCGGTGCCCTTGGCGAACCAGGGGCTGTCGGTGGGCACCGGCCCGTAGGCGGGCTTCCCGGCGCCGTCGAGGATCTTGTCCACCATCGCCTGCCGGTCCACCGCGACGTCCAGGGCGCGGCGGATCGCCAGGTCGCCGGTGACCTTGTTGTGGGTGGGGAGGGTGACGGTGCGGTAGTCGTAGGTGGTGGCGGTGTAGGTCTTCCTGCCGTCCTCGTCGGCGAAGCCGCGGGCGAGGGCCGGCGGCAGGATGGCGCCGTCGAGGTCACCGGCGCTCAGCCGGGTGGCGCGGACGTCGTCGTCCTTGATGATCGCCATGGTGAACTTCTTCACCGCCGGCGCGCCGCCCCAGTAGCGGGGGTTGGCCTTGAAGGTGAGCTTCTCGCCGCGGGACCACTGGGTGAGCAGGTACGGGCCGGTGCCGACCGGGTGCGTGGAGAAGTCACCGGAGTTGACGTCCTGCCCGGACAGGATGTGCTCGGGGACGATGGGCAGCACGGTCCGCTCGGCGAACGGCGCGTAGGGGTACTTGAGGGTGAACACCACGGTGTGCGGGTCGCGCGCGGTGACGGAGGCTATCGCGTCGAGTTCGCCCTTGGAGGGGTTGTTGGTCTTCTCGTCCAGGATGGTCGTGTAGGTGTACACGACGTCCTCGGCGGTGAAGGGCTTGCCGTCGCTGAAGGTGACGCCCTCGCGGAGCCGGTAGGTGTAGGTGCGTCCGTCCTCGCTCACGGTGGGCAGCTCGGCGGCGAGCGCGGGCCGCAGGCGCATGTTCTCGTCGAGGGCCAGCAGCCCGTCGAAGATCTTGGAGTTGCCGTCCTTGCCGTAGCCCAGGAGCGGGTTGAGCGTGTCCGGCTCGTAGGCGATGCCCACGACCGCGGAGTCCTTGCCGCCGGAGCCGGCGCCGTCGGCGCCGCCCGGGTTGGAGCAGGCCGTGGCGGCCACGGCGAGCGCGGCGGCGAGCGCCACGGCGGTGATACCCCGTACGGATCCGGTGGTCATCCCGGCCACACCCTTCATGAAGATCCCATGCTGTTGCGAGCGATTTGCAATTAAACAACATGTAGGAGGGTGCTGTCTGCGGGCAGTCCTTACCGGATTCCGCCGCCGGCGCGGGCCCGTACGGCGGCGGCCGGTGCGGGGAAGGCCCGGTCGGCGGGGGCCGGTGCGGCGCAGGTCCGTGCGGCGCAGGTCCGGTGCGGCGCCGGTTCGGTCGGCGGAGGCCCCTGCGGTGGCGGCCCGTGCGGCGGCGGCCCGGTCGGTGCGGTGCCACGGGGACCCGGCACCGTGGGCCGGACCGGGCGGGAGGGCCGGCGGGCGGAGGCGCGGCCGGGCAGGGACGCCGGGCGGCGCAGCGCGAGCCGGGACCGGGCAGGGCCCGCGCCAGCCGGAGGCCGGGGCGGGGCAGCCGGGGTCCGGGAGCGGAACGGCCGATCCCGGGACCGGACCGGAACCGGGCCGGAGGCCGGGGCGGGGGCGCACCGCAGGCGACGGCCCCGCGCCCGCCCCGGCCCGCGGCACCGGCACCGCGGGCCGGCCGTCAGCGCTGGTACCGCTTGAGCACCAGGTTCCCGTCCCGCTCCAGCTTCCGGCGGAGCGTGTCGTCGTCGATCGCGCCGCTGTAGTACTCCTGGAACGCCGGGGTGGCGATCTTGTCCTTCCACTCCTGGTAGCCGCGCACCGACTGCGCGGGGGCGGGGCGCAGGTGGCGGGCGAGGGCGGTGCCGGTGGCCCAGCCGTACCGGGCGGTGTGCAGCGCGGGGTCGGCGAGCGCCCGCCGCCCGGTGGGCAGCATCCAGTCGCCGAGCGCCAGCCGGACCATGTTGCGGGGCCGCAGCAGGAAGTCGATGAAGGCGGCGGCCTCCTTCTTGTACGGGCAGTCCTCGGCGATGGAGAGGGTCTGCGGGCTGACGCCCTGCCGCTGGTTCCCGTCCGGCCCGGCCGGCGCCGGGAGCACCGTCCAGCGGAAGCCGGCCGGTGCCTGCTGGGCGATCTGCTGCCGGTAGGAGAAGCCGAGCGGCACCATCGCGTACCTGCCCGCGAAGAAGCCGGGCAGGGTGTCGGAGCCGCCCATGCCCAGGGTGCTGCGGGCGGCGGAGCGGTCGGCGTTGACCTGGTCGCGCACCAGGCGCGGCACCCGCAGCTCGGCGGCGCCGCACCGGATGGTGACCTTGCCGCCGGTGTCCTGGTGGAAGAGCCGGCCGCCGGCGGACAGCGAGAGGTTCAAGGTGGCGGAGACCGGCTCCTTCAGCGGCCAGGCCACCCCGTACCGGCCGCGTCCGGTCAGCTCGCGGGCCGCCGCGGCGAACTCGTCCCAGCTCCACGGCCGCGCGGCGGTGGGCACCCGCACCCCGGCCCCGGCGAGCAGGTCCCGGTTGGCGACCAGGACCCGGGGCTCGACCAGGAACGGC
Organism: Streptomyces pactum; assembly: GCF_016031615.1. Lineage (GTDB taxonomy): Bacteria > Actinomycetota > Actinomycetes > Streptomycetales > Streptomycetaceae > Streptomyces > Streptomyces pactus. The sequence goes on along the minus strand of NZ_JACYXC010000001.1, from coordinate 5,941,308 downwards.
ACCCCGTGGATGCCGCCGCCGAAGGTGGCGGTCCGCCAGCTGTGCTCGGGGATGTCCTCCCGCAGCCGGGGGGAGAGCAGCCCGGTGAGGTCGGCGAGGTGGCCGCCGTGGGCGAAGTCGGCGAGGTCGTCGGAGGCGTCGTGGATGACGTCCGGCGCCTCGCCGCCCTCGAAGGCGGTCAGCAGCTGGTCGTGCACCCCGTCCCAGCTGCCCTGGACGTACTCCACCCGGATCCGGGGGTGGCCGGCGTTCCACTCCGCCACCAGCTCCTTGGTCGCCGCGACCGACTCCTGCTGCCAGGCCAGCGACTGGAAGCGCAGGGTCACCGAGCCGTCGGGGGCCCGGCGCCGCTCCCGGGCGCAGCCGGGCAGCGCGGCGGCGGTCGCGGTCGCGGCGGCGGCGGCCAGTAGGGTGCGGCGGCGCATCAGTGCTTCACCGCCCCGGCGAGCATCCCGCCGGTGATCCGGCGCTGGATGACGGCGAACAGCAGCAGCGAGGGGAGGGTGGCCAGCAGCGACGCCGCCGCCAGCGGCCCGAGGTCGGCCACCCCCTCGGCGCCGAGGAAGTGGGTGAGCACCACCGGCATCGTCTGCTTCTCGGGGGACTTCAGGAGGACCAGGGCGAAGAAGAACTCGTTCCAGGCCGTGATGAAGGCGAACAGGGCGGTGGCCGCGATGCCCGGCGCGAGCAGCGGCACGGTGACCGACACCAGGGTGCGCAGCCGGCCCGCGCCGTCCACGGCGGCGGCCTCCTCCAGCTCCGGCGGCAGCGCCCGCGCGTATCCGGTGAGCATCCACAGGGCGAACGGCAGCGACCAGGTGACGTAGACCAGGACCAGCCCGGCCATGGAGTCGATCAGCCGCAGCTCCTTGAGGATGAGGAAGAGCGGGATGATGAGCAGCACCAGCGGGAACGCCTGGGAGACCACCACCCAGCCGGTCGCGGCCCGGCTGAGCCGGTTGCGGTGGCGGGCCAGCACATAGGCCGCCGGCACCGCGACGGCCACCGCGATCAGGGCGGCGCTGCCGGCCGCCAGCAGGCTGTTGCCGGCCGCCCGCAGCAGCGGCTGCTCGTCGAACGCCTGCCGGAAGTTGTCCCAGGTGGGGTGGTCGGGGATCCACTCCGGGTGCAGGGTGGCCAGCTCGCGCGGGGGCTTGAAGGCGGTGGAGACCAGCCACAGCAGCGGGAAGGCGAGGAAGACCAGATAGCCCAGCAGGGCCAGGTACTGAGCGGTGCGGCCGGCCCGGCGCCGCAGCACGAGCCCGGCCGGCGGCCGGGACGCGGGGGCCGTCGCCGGCCGCCGCCGGGCCTCCCCCGGAGTACGTGGTCCGGCTCTCATGTGTCACGTCCCTTCAGCCGGCCGGCGAGGAAGACCGCGAGCAGCACCGAGACCACCGCGACCAGGACGCAGCCCATCGCCGCCGCGTAGCCGAACTGCCCGTAGCGGAACGCCTCCTCGTAGGCGAAGAGCATCGGCAGCCGGGTGCGCCCGCCGGGGCCGCCGTTGGTGAGCACGTACACCAGGGCGAAGGAGTTGAGGTTCCAGATGAAGGCGAGCGCGCCGATCGCCAGGGCCACCGGGCGGATCGCCGGCCAGGTGACGGTGGTGAACCGCCGCCACGCCCCGGCGCCGTCGATGGCGGCGGCCTCGTGCAGCTCCCCCGGCACGTTCTGCAGGCCGGCCAGCAGCGCCACGGTGGTCTGCGGCATGCCGGCCCAGATGCCGACCAGGATGACGGCCGGCAGCGCGCTGCCCAGGCTGCCCAGCCAGTCCCGGTCGGTGCCCAGGGTCTCGTTGAGGATGCCGGCGTCGGGGTGGTAGACCAGCCGCCACATGATGCCGACGACCACCTCCGGCATCGCCCACGGCACGATGGCCAGCACCCGGGCCAGCCACCGGAACCGCAGCCGCCCGCTGAGCAGCAGCGCCAGCCCGAGGGAGAGCAGGAACTGCGGCACGGTCACCCCGGCGGCCCACAGCAGGCCGGTGCGGAAGGACTCCCAGAACAGGGTGTCCTGCCGCAGGTCGGTGAAGTTGAGCAGGCCGATCCACTCGGTGGGCTCGGTCCGGCCGGACTGGGCGTCGGTGAAGGCCAGCGCGATGCCGTACACCAGCGGGGTGACGCTCAGGACCAGGATGGGGATGAGCACGGGCAGCACCAGGAACCAGGTCCCGGCATCGCCGCGCCGGCCGGGCCTCCCGCCGCGGCCCGGGGGCGCCGGTAAGTCCTTCCGCCGGGCACGGTCCCGCCGGTCCCGCCACCGGGTCGGGGCGGCCGGTTCCGGTGCGGCCGGCGCGGCGGCCGGGGCGGGCGCGCGCGGGTCGGTCCGGTCACCGGGGGGTGGATCCCCCGAAGGACGCAGCACGGCAGGGCCCTCCTCACGGGCGCGCGGACACGGTACGGGTGGTGCGGGCGCCTGTGATCGAGGCCCCCGTCATCGTGCTGAGCCCCGGTGGCCGAGTCAAGCGTCACGCGAGTTCCGCGAGGTGCGAGACTGTTCCGGATCGACCGGCGGGGCAGGAGAGGTACGAGGTGACGGACGGGACCGACGCGGCATTCACCGAGGCGCGGGCACGGCGGGTGCTCGCGGCGGCGCTGTCGCTGCCGCGGGGCGAGGAGGTGCCGGCGCGGTTGCTGGCGCTGGGCGAGAACGCGGTCCTCGCCGTGGAGCGGCCCGGACGCCCGGGGCTGGTGGCGCGGATCGGCCGCACCGACGACGCGCCGGTGCGCGAGCGCGCGGAGCGTGAGATCCGGGTCGCCCGGTGGCTCGCCGAGCAGGGGGTGCCCGCGGTGCGGCCGGCCGACGACGCCGACCGGCCACTGGTGTGCGACGGCCATGTGGTCACCTTCTGGGAGCAGCTGCCCGCGGCGGTCCGGCCGGCCGGACCGCGGGACCTGGCGGAACTGCTGCTGCGGGTGCACGCACTGCCGCCGGCCCCGGTCCCGCTGCCGGGCCGGGACCTGCTGGGCGGGGTGGAGCGCTGGCTGCGGCTGGCGGGCGACGCCGTCGATCCGGCGGACGCGGCGTATCTGCGGGCGCGCCGGGACGACTTCGCCGCCGCGGCGGCCGGGCTGACCCCGCACCTGGCACCGGGCGTCATCCACGGCGACGCGCTGCCGCGCAATGTGCACGTGGGCCCGGACGGGCCGGTCCTGGTGGACCTGGAGACCTTCGCCACCGATCTGCGGGAACACGACCTGGTGGTGATGGCACTCTCCCGGGACCGGTACGGCCTGGACCCGGCCGGCTACGACGAGTTCGTCGCGGTGTACGGCTGGGACGTACGGGAGTGGGAGGGCTGCGCGGTGCTGCGCGGCGCCCGCGAGACGGCCAGCTGCGCCTGGGTGGCCCAGCACGCCCCGGGGAACCCGGCCGCGCTCGCCGAGTTCCGGCGCCGTGTCGCCTCCCTGCGGGAGGGCGACACGGCGGTGCGCTGGTACCCGTTCTGACCCGGGGCCGGGTCAGCCGGCGGACCAGGAGGGGTCCCGGCCGCTGAGCCCCAGGGCCCGCTCGAACGGCGGCGCGCCGGCGGGCACCGGGACCCTCGGGCCGAACAGCCCTTCGGTGCCCTCCTCGCTCGCGGACTCGGTGAGCAGCGCCAGGATCGCCTCGACGCTCGCCGGGTCCGGCTCGTAACGCTGCCCGGTGGCTCGGGCCAGGTCCCAGCCGTGCAGGATGAGTTCGTCCAGGCCGAAGAGGCCGATCCGGTGCGCGGGCAGGGTCACCCCGCCGACCTCCGTGATCCCCTCCCAGGCGGCCGGGTCGCGCCAGGCGTCCACCAGCTCGTCCAGCCGCCGGGGCAGCAGCTCCCGCCAGCGGGGGTCCAGGGCGTCGGCCGAGGCCAGGCCCGGCCCCGCGGGCGCCTCCCCCGGTGCCGGCGGCGGCGTGCTCTTCTCCGCGGCGTGACGGAACGCCAGGGTCAGACCCATGAGGTGGTCCAGCAGCGCGGCCACCGGGTACGCGGCGCACGGCGTGGGTGCCGTCAGCAGGTCGTCGGGGATGCCGTCCAGCAGCGCGGCCACCCGCGCAGCGGCGGGGGACAGGTCCACCGGGGCGCCGGGCGGGGTGCCGGGCTCCGGGGTGGTGGTGCGGTCGTCGTCGGTCACCGGGGTTCTCCTTCGGTCGGTCCTCACCGGTGAGGACCGGCCGGCCGCCCGGAACTCATCGGCCGGGGCGGTCCCGGTGCCGGTCCGGTCCGTCCGCGCCACCGCCCCGGGCGCCCGGACCGCGCCGCCGGTTCAGCGGTGGCCGGCCACCGTCTCGGTGTCGCGCAGCGGCCAGCTGCCGTCCACCACGGCCCCGGGGTCGCCCTTGCCGCGCAGCCAGCTCTGGAAGTCGGCGGCCCACTGCGCGTACCAGGCGATCTGCTCGCGGTGCAGCTCCCAGGGCGACAGCCGGGCCACCCGCTCATGGGTCTCGGCCACCGCGCAGGCCAGCCGGGCGGCCGCCAGCGCGTCCGCGCCGGCCTCGTGCGCCCCGGTGAGGACCACGCCGTACACCTCGCAGACCGCCTCCAGGGTGCGCTTGCCGCGCCGGTAGCGGTCCACCGCCCGGTCTATGGTCAGCGGGTCGACGACCGGGCCGGTCTCCGCGCCGCCCAGCCGCTCGCTGAGCGGGCGCAGTCCGTACCGGTTCAGCTCGGCGGCGAGCAGGCTGAGGTCGAAGGCGGCGTTGTAGGCCACCACCGGGGTGCCGGCCCGCCAGTATCCGGCGAGGGTGTCCGCGACCTCGTCGGCCACCTCGCGGGCCGGGCGGCCCAGTGTCGAGGCGCGCTCGTCGCTGATGCCGTGCACGGCGACCGCGTCCGCCGGGATGGGGACGCCGGGGTCGGCCAGCCACTCCCGCCGCCCGACCGGCTCCCCCTTCTTCACCTCGACCACCGCCGCCGTCACGATCCGCGCCGTGGCCGGGTCGGTGCCCGTGGTCTCCAGATCGAAGCCGATCAGCAACTCCCGGTGCCACCCCATAGCGGCCCTCCATTCACCCGAATTCCCCCGGTTGCGATTCAGCCTCGCACGGCCCACTGACAACGTGCCCGGCCACCGCCGGACTACGCCGGGGCCCGCACCTCGTCGCGGATGGTGTCCACCCGCTTGGCGATCGACTCCAGGTCCACCGACGAGGCGGGCTTCCCCACCGACGAGGCATCGACGAAGAGCACCGCCCCGAGCGTGGTGGAGTCGGCCCACACGCAGGTGGGCACCGGGAACTTCTGGCCGGCCTGGGTCTTCATCAGCACCGCGCAGGTCATCGGTTCGTCCGAGCCGGCCGGGGTGATCTGCCGCGGCTCCACGCCGACCGCGGTGCCCTGGGCCTCCTGGGTGCCGTCCATGAAGTCGCTCTCGGCCTGGTCCGGGTCGTCGATGCGCCCGGTGTAGCCGGTGTACACCAGCTGCTTGGTGCCGGCCGCGGTGGCGTACTGGGCGCCGACGCCCGTGACGTCGTGCATGTTGTAGCCGTTGCTGGGGACCTGGGACTTCAGGGTGTCGGTGAGGTCCTGGCCCTTGGTGTAGGTGCCCTTCTCCAGCGACTCCGGCAGGATCAGCTTGTAGCTGCCGGTGCCGCCGGACGGCGTGGCGGAGGCCGTCTCCTCGGGGCTCGGCCCGGTGCTGGGCGTGCCGGTGCCCCCGTTGGCGGTCGGCGTCGGCTTGTCGTCGGCCTTCTCGTCCTTGTCGTCACCGCCGTTCATGGCGATGAGCACCCCGCCGAGCACCACGCCGACGGCCACCAGGGCGCCGATGGCGATGGCGAGCTTCTTGCGGTTGGTGTTCCGCGGCGGCGGGGGCGGCGCGCCCCATCCACCGCCCCCGCCGTAGGGCTGCGGCTGCTGCGGCGCCCCGGGCGGCGGGGCGTAGGGGCCGGGCTGCGGGGTGCCGGGCTGCTGCGCGTACGGGTTGGGCTGCGCGTAGGGGCCGGGCTGGGCGTACGGGTTCGGCTGCGCGTAGGGGTTGGGCTGCGGCCCGCCGCCGGGGTGGCCGCCGGGGCCCGGCTGCTGGGGCTGCTGTGGAGGGACAGTCATACCGGAGACTTTTTCACACCGCGGCGGGCCCGGTGCCGCCCGCCCCTGGCCCGGGCCGGCCCCAGGACGCGGGCCCCGCCGGCGCGGGGGCGCGGGGGTGCGGGCGGCACCGCCGCGGATCGTGGCCGGCGGTCCCGCAGCGGGCCCCCCGCGACGCCCGCTCGGCGCGGGGCACGGGCGGCGCGGAGCACGGTCCCGCCCGGCAGTGACCACCGGGCGGGGCCGGCAACGGGCCGGACGGGCCACCGCGCGGGACCGGCTACGCCGTCCGCCGCCGGTGGGTCAGCACGTTGACCACGCGGCCGTTGGGGTCCCGGACGAAGAACCGGCGCACCCCCCACTCCTCATCCCGCAGCGGGTGCACGATCTCCGCGCCGCGCTCCCGCAGCACCGCGTACACCGCGTCCACGTCCTCCACCTCGACACTCATGTCGGGCACCACGGGGGCGGTGCGGTCCTCGGTCATGAAGGAGACCTGGGCCGCGGGGTTGTCCGGGGAGGCGAGCGTCACGACCCAGCCGAGGTCCATCACCTCCTCGAACCCCAGCAGACCGTAGAAGTCCCGGCTCTCCTCCATGGCCTCGGTACGGATGTCGGGCATCACACGACGGATGGTCACGGGCAGCTCCTGCGGTCCGGACGGTCAGGTCCCGGGCATTGTCCCCCGCGGACGGCGCCCGGCGGGGCGGACTCCGCCGTTCCCGGACGGCCCGCACGGACCGCGCCGCTCCCGGGCGACCCCCACGGAACGCCGCTCCGGGGGAAGCACCGTTGCCGGACGGCCCGTTCCCGGGGCGGCACCGTCCCCGGGCGCCGCGTTGCCCGGCCGGCGCCGCGCTCAGGACACCGGCCGGGAATCCGCCCAGACGCTCTCGAACTCCTCCCGGTAGACGGCGAACAGCCCGCCGTCGTCCTCCGAGCGGCCCTCGCGCACCACGCCCCTGCCCAGGCCGCCGCCGCGCAGCACCAGCACCGGGGCCTCGATGCCGCGCGCCTTGCGCAGGTACGTCTGGACCACCGCGAGGCCGTCGCTGCCGTCGCCGTTGACCAGGTAGGCGGTGAAGCGGGGGGTCTCGTCGAAGACGTGGATCTCGAAGGCGTCCGGGTCCCGCAGCCGGGCCCGTACCCGGCGCATGTGCAGGATGTTCATCTCCACCGACCGGCTCATCTCCCCCTTCTTCAAACCCAGTTCGCGCTCGCGGCGGCGGACCGCGCTGCTGGCCGGGTTGAGGAAGAGCAGCCGGGCGCGGCAGCCGGCCTCGGCGAGCCGGACCAGGCGGCGGCCGGAGTAGTTCTGGACCAGCAGGTTCAGGCCTATGCCCACCGCGTCGAGGCGGCGGGCGTCACCGAACAGGTCCTCGGCGGGCAGCTGGCGCTGGAGCCGCACCCGGTCCGGGTGGACGCCCACCACGTCGGCGTACCGGTCGCCCACCAGGTCCTCGACGGCGTCGATGGGCAGCCGGTCGGCGGACGGCACCGCCGCTCCCCCGCCGAGGATCTCCAGCAGGCGGGCGGCGGCCCGTTCGGCCTGGGCGAGCACCGCCTGGGACAGCGCGCGGTTGCGGGAGACGACGTTGCGGGTCACCTCCAGCTCGTCCAGGGCCAGTTCCAGGTCCCGGCGGTCGTCCAGGTACGGCTCGAAGCACGGCCAGTGCTGCACCACCAGCTCCCGCAGCTGCGGCAGGGTGAGGAAGCTGAGGACGTTGTCGTCGGCCGGGTCGAGCAGGTAGCCCTTGCGGCGGCTGACCTCCCGCACCGCGACCGCGCGCTGCACCCACTCCTGGCCGGCCGGACCGGCCGCGGCCACCACCCAGTCGTCGCCGTGCACCGGCTCGTAGACGGGCCGGAGCACGGCGGCGACGACCGCGCGCAGCCGCTGTTCGACGAGGTTCAGCCAGATGTAGGCGCGGCCGGCCCGGCGGGCCCGGGTGTGCACCTCCGTCCACGCCTCCGCGCCCCAGTCCAGCTCCGCGCCGATCTCCACCGGTCGTGCCAGGGACACGGCGCCGGGCGGCGTGCCGGTGGCACCGTCACCTCCGGGACCTGGGTCACCAGGGGGCAGCTCCAACCCGCCCGAACTCACCTTGCACCGCCTTCCGCCCCCGTCCAACGATCACCGCAGACTACTGCGCGGGCGGAGGCGGTGCATCACGATCGATCGACCTGTCGGTCAACGGGCCTGTTCGGTGTGGCCGTTGTGCGAGGACAGCTCCGGCGGCGTGAGCGGATTCATAGCGGTGACGTCCCTCGGCGCGAGCTGGAAACCCTGCCAGTGGACCGGCATCGGCTCCTGGTCCTCGTCGCGGGCGATGTGGTGGAACCCGATGTTGACCCAGACCACCGGGTGCTTGAGCGTCTGGCCGTTCACCCACTTGTCCACGCTCTTGCCGCCGTTGGGGCCGCAGTCGCGGATGTTGTGGCTGGCGAACTGCTCGCACTTCTTGTACTCGGTGACGTACACGTCGTGCTTGGTGTAGGGGCGGCCCTGGTACTTGGTGGTGTGTCCGGGCACGATCTCGTACGACCGGGGGTGGCCGTCCTTGTTCTTGCCCTTGGCGGACACCACCCGCCACCAGCGTCCGCCGACCGCGTCCCCGGCCAGCTCCTTGGTGATCTTGGTCCGGGTGGTCTTGGTCTTCGGCAGCTGGCCGGCGGCCTGGGTGGTCTTGGAGTCGTACTGCTCGATCCGGCCCTCGGGGGAGCCGTCGAGGCCGAAGTTGAGCCGCCAGAAGACGTTGTGGCTGTGGCTGGTGGCGTAGTCCTTGGCGCCCTTGCCGATCGGCCAGCCGCGGCCGTCGCCGGCGTCGTAGTCCATCGGGGAGAGCGTGCCGGTGGCGCCGACCTGCATGGTCATGGTGCCGTCGCCGGAGAAGCGCCACTCGGTGATGTACTCGTACCAGCCGACCTGGTTGACGGTGTAGACCAGCAGGTCCTTGCCCTGGGCCTGGAAGACCTTGCCGGGGCGCTCCCCCGCCATCCGGTAGGCGTGGCCGCGGGCGCGGGTGGTGGTGCACAGGCCCTTGACGTTGGGGTGGGCGGGGTCCCAGGCGCCGGGCACCTTGACGGTCTTGATGGTGCCGCCGGGGCACTCGGCCGGGTCCAGCTGCTGGAGTCCCTGGGCGAAGCCCTGGCCGGTGAGGTCGTCGTACTCCACGTTCCCGTCGTCATAGGGGACGTGGATCTGGGCGAGCTTGGCGGTGGAGAGCACCTTGATCGGGTTGCGCTCGCCCTTGGGCTGGTAGGAGATGTCGTCCAGGACCAGTCCGGCGTTGGACTCGTAGTGCCAGCACATGCGCCAGACGGTGCCGCCCTCCAGCTTCTGCTCGATGCGGTAGGCGCTGCCGCAGGCGGCGGCGGGGGGCGGGGGCCCGGGTGGGGCTCTTGGCGGTGGCCGGGGCCTTGGCGGTGCCGGGGGGCCTTGGCGGTGGCGGAGGCCGGGACGGCGGCCACGGCCGCGGCGCCGAGCAGCACCGCGGCGCCCAGCGAGGCCGCGGTGCGCCGCCGGGCGGGCCGGGGAGAGGTGGAATCGGCGAGGACACGCATGGCGGGTCTCCTGTGCGGAACGGGCGCACACCGCGCGCCGCACGAGGCGTACGGGTGTGCGAAGTGGAGGGTGGCTGGGTGGACGCGGGCCGGCTACAGCCGAGCCACGGTCCGGTCGCTCAGGTCGATCACCAGCTGCCGGACGTCGATCCAGGGACCGTTGACGACCCGGGTGAAGAGGCGGACGCAGCGGTGTTCGCCGCACTCGGCGAGCCGCGCCGGGCCCGGGTTCTCGGCGTCCACCCGGTAGACGAACCCGGTGACGGTCAGCTGGCCGGGGCCGGTCAGCTCCTTGCCGGTGGCGTCCCGGTAGTCCTGCTTCAGACCGCTGCCCAGCGGGTCGGCGATGAGCAGCCGGGCGGCCTCGCGGACCTCCTCGCCGCTGGGCGGGGGCTGCACGCCGCGCTGGGTGTCGGTCCGCTCCACCTTGCCGGAGTCCAGATCGACGGTGCGGGTGATGTAGGTGTCGTCCTCGTAGTCGTAGTACCGCACCTCGGCGCGGCGCGGCGGGTTCGCCGAGGCTGCCTCCCGCGGGGACAGCTCCGCGAGGTCGGCGGCGAGCGGCTGCGGTCCCGGCTTGCCGTGGACGTTCTCCCCGTCGGCGCGGAAGGTGCCGGTGGTGGCGATCCGCTCGGCGCGCCGCAGTTCGTCGTCGGTGAGCGGATCGCGGCCGGCCCCCCGGGGCCCCTGCCGCGGCTCGTCCTCCACCACCGCGGGCCCGGCGGTGTCACCGCCCTGCCCGGTGACGGTCCCCTGCCGCGCGGCGGACGCGGTGCCGCTCTGGCTGCCGGACGCCTCGCCCGGCAGTGTCACGGCGACCATCACCGCGGTGGCCGTCGCCGCGACGGCGGCTCCGGCTATCGCCTTCCCCAGGTGACGGCGGTCCAGTATGCGCACATCTACCCCCAAGCCCCCCGTATACCAGAAAAAACCGCGCACCTGCACGTTCGTGACATCAGGTGCACGAGGTCACCCGGTAGGACGAACCCATGTGGTCGTAGGTTGCCTCCCTTCTGAGGAAGATCCGGTGAAAGCGGCGCCAGGGGGGACCAGTTGGGGTGACGATGCCCGTTCACCGGGGGCCGCGAGGTCCTGGCGCCTCCCGCGGCGCGTGGAGCAGAAGTGGAAGAGTCGAACCATGCAGGTCTGGCCGGGACAGGCTTATCCCCTGGGCGCCACCTACGACGGCGCCGGAACCAACTTCGCGGTGTTCTCCGAGGCCGCCGAGCGGATCGAGTTGTGCCTGCTGCACGACGACGGGTCCGAGACCGTGGTGGAGCTGCGCGAGAACGACGCCTTCGTGCGCCACGCCTATCTGCCGGGCGTCATGCCCGGGCAGCGGTACGGCTTCCGGGTGCACGGCCCCTACGAGCCGGAGCAGGGCCACCGGTGCAACGCCGCGAAGCTGCTGCTCGACCCCTACGCGAAGGCGATCAGCGGCCGCGTCTCCTGGGGCGAGGAGGTCTACGGCTACCACTTCGGCCGGCCGGAGACGCGCAACGACCTGGACTCCGCCGGGCACACCATGGCCTCGGTGGTGGTCAATCCGTACTTCGACTGGGGGAACGACCGCCCGCCGCGGACCGACTACCACCGCACGGTCATCTACGAGGCCCACGTCAAGGGCCTGACGATGCTCCACCCCCGACTGCCGGAGGAGCTGCGCGGCACCTACGCCGCGCTCGCCCACCCGGCGATCATCGAACACCTGACGGAACTGGGCGTCACCACCCTGGAACTGATGCCGGTGCACCAGTTCGTCCACGACCACCGGCTGGTGGACGCGGGGCTGGCCAACTACTGGGGCTACAACACCATCGGGTTCTTCGCCCCGCACAACGCCTACGCCTCCTGGGGCGACCGCGGGCAGCAGGTGCTGGAGTTCAAATCGGCGGTCCGGGCCCTGCACCAGGCGGGCATCGAGGTCATCCTGGACGTGGTCTACAACCACACCGCCGAGGGGAACCACCTGGGGCCCACGCTCTCCTTCCGGGGCCTGGACAACGCCTCCTACTACCGGCTCACCGAGGACCCCCGGTACTACATGGACACCACCGGCACCGGGAACTCGCTGCTGATGCGGAGCCCGCACGTGCTCCAGCTGATCATGGACTCGCTGCGGTACTGGGTCACCGAGATGCGGGTGGACGGGTTCCGGTTCGACCTCGCCGCGACGCTGGCGCGCCAGTTCCACGAGGTGGACCGGCTCTCCTCGTTCTTCGACCTGGTGCAGCAGGACCCGGTGGTCAGCCAGGTGAAGCTGATCGCCGAGCCGTGGGACCTCGGCGAGGGCGGCTACCAGGTGGGGAACTTCCCGCCGCTGTGGACCGAGTGGAACGGCAAGTTCCGCGACACCGTACGGGACCTGTGGCGCGGCGAGCCCCGCACCCTGGCCGAGTTCGCCTCCCGGCTGACCGGGTCCTCCGACCTGTACCAGGGGGACGGGAGGCGCCCGCTGGCCTCGGTCAACTTCGTCACCTGCCACGACGGCTTCACCCTGCGCGACCTGGTCAGCTACGACCGCAAGCACAACGAGGCCAACGGCGAGGACAACCACGACGGCGAGAACCACAACCGGTCGTGGAACTGCGGGGCGGAGGGCGAGACCGAGGACCCGGAGGTGCTGGACCTGCGCGGCCGGCAGATGCGGAACTTCATCGCCACCCTGATGCTCTCCCAGGGCGTGCCCATGGTCAGCCACGGGGACGAGTTCGGCCGGACCCAGCGCGGCAACAACAACGCCTACTGCCAGGACAACGAGCTGTCCTGGGTGCACTGGCCGGACCCGACCGACGAGGCCGGCGCGACCGCGCTGGAGCTGCTGCACTTCACCCGCTCGCTGATCTGGCTCCGGCGTGACCACCCGGTCTTCCGGCGCCGCCGCTTCTTCCACGGCCGCCCGGTGGAGGGCACCCACGACGAGCTGTCCGATATCGCCTGGTTCACCCCCGAGGGCGAGGAGATGCGGCAGCGCGACTGGCAGGCGGCGCACGCCAAGGCGCTCACCGTCTTCCTCAACGGCAGCGCGATCTCCGAACCGGGCCCGCGCGGCGAGCGCATCACCGACGACTCGTTCCTGCTGCTGTTCAACGCCCACCACGAGCCGATCGACTTCACCGTGCCGGTGGACCACGGCAAGCAGTGGCAGGTCATCGTGGACACCGCGGTGCCCGGCGGGGTGGAACCGGGCAGCGGCCGGAAGGTCGGCGCGGGCGACCGGCTGACCCTCCGCGACCGCAGCCTGACGGTGCTGCGCCGGCCGGCCTGACCACCCGGCGGGTATCCGGCCGCACCCGGGCGGCCGGATACCCGCATCCGGGTGCATGCGCGCCGCCGGGCCCCGGCGCCCGCGCCCCGCGGGTACCCATCCCGGCATGACGCCCGATCGCCCCGCCGCCGCCCCCGCCGGCCGCGCCCCGCACACCGCCGGCCCTGACCCCGCCGGCCGGGGCGCCCGGCGGGACGGCCCGCCGACCGCCACCTACCGGCTCCAGCTCCAGCCCGGCTTCCCGTTCGCGGCGGCGCGCGAGGCCGTCCCGTACCTGGCCGCCCTCGGCGTCTCCCACCTGCACCTGTCCCCGGTGCTGGAGGCGGTGCCGGGCTCCACCCACGGCTACGACGTGGTGGACCACGCGGCGGTCCGGGGTGAGCTGGGCGGCGAGGAGGGGCTGCGGGAGCTGGCCGCCGCCGCGCACGCCCACGGGCTCGGCCTGGTGGTGGACGTGGTGCCCAACCACATGGCGCTGCCGGCCCCCGAACGGCTCAACCGGCCGCTGTGGGAGGTGCTGCGGGACGGGCCGTCCTCCCGGTACGCGCGGTGGTTCGACATCGACTGGACCCGGCACGGCGGCCGGGTGCTGCTGCCGGTGCTCGGCGGCCCGCTCGGCGAGGAGCTGAAGCACCTGACCGTGGCCGGGGACACCCTCCGGTACCACGACCACGTCCTGCCGCTCCGCCCCGGCACCCGGGAGCTGCCGCTGCCGGAGCTGCTGCGCGCCCAGTGGTACCGGCTGGGCTGGTGGCGGCTGGCCCGTACCGAACTCAACTACCGGCGGTTCTTCACCATCTCGGAGCTGATCGCGGTACGGGTGGAGGACCCGGAGGTGTTCGGCGCCACCCACGCCAAGCTGCTGGAGCTGGTCGCGGACGGGGTGATCGACGGGCTCCGGGTGGACCACCCGGACGGGCTGGCCGACCCGGGTGGCTATCTGCGGCGGCTGGCGCGGGCCACCGGCGGCCGGTGGACGGTCGTGGAGAAGATCCTCGCGCCTGACGAGACGCTGCCGGCCGGCTGGCCGGTCGCCGGCACCACCGGGTACGACGCCCTGCACCGCCTCGACGGTCTCTTCGTCGATTCCCGCGGCCTGGCCGTACTGGACCGGGCGCACCGCTCCTTCACCGGCCTCGCCGAGGACCTGGGCGGCACCTGGCCGGCCACCGTCCGCCGGTCCGCCCGCCAGGTGGTCAGCCGGGACCTGGCTGCCGAGGTGGAGCGGCTGGTGCGGTGCGCGGAGCGGATCTGCGAGGCCGCGCCCCGCCCGCCGGACCACGCGCCCTGGGCGCTGCGCACCGCCGTCCGGGAACTGCTGGTGCGGCTGCCGGTCTACCGGCCCTACACGGCCGCCGGCCGCCCCGCGGACCCGGGTGACGCCGCGCTGCTCCGGGCCGCGGCCGAGGGGGCGCGGGCCGCGTTCACGGTCCGTGAGGAGGCGCGGGCGGTGGACACCGTACGGGACGCGGCGCTCGGCCGGCTCGGTGACGGCCCGGCACAGCGCGAGTTCTGCGCCCGGTTCGCGCAGACCGCCGCCGCGCTGCGCGCCAAGTCCGTCGAGGACTCGGCCTTCTACCGCCACACCCCGCTGCTCTCGGCCGCCGAGGTGGGCGGCGATCCGGGCGGGCCCGCGGTGACGGTCGACGGCTTCCACGCGTACTGCGCCCGGACCGCCCGCCACCACCCGCTCACCGGCACCGTGCTGACCACCCACGACACCAAGCGCAGCGCCGACGTACGGGCCCGGCTGGCGGTGCTCACCGAGCTGCCGGACCGCTGGGCACGGGTGCTCGACGAGGTGGTCCGGGCCGCCGGGGAGGCCGGCGCGGTGGCACCGGACGCCCAGCTGGCGTGGGTGGCCTGGCAGACCGCGCTGGGCCTGGGCCCGGCGGAGACGGTCCCCGAGCGGCTGGTGCCGGCGGTGCTGAAGGCGGTGCGGGAGGCCGGGGTGCGCACCACCTGGACCGAGCCGGACACCGAGTACGAGGACGCGGTGGCCGCGTACTGCGCCGCCGGCCCGTGCGGGGCGCCGGGGGTGCGCGGCCCGCTCATGGCGTTCGAACGGGAGCTGGCGGCGCCGGCCCGGGCCAACACCCTGGGGGCCACGCTGCTGCACCTGACGATGCCGGGGGTGCCGGACCTCTACATGGGCACCGAGCTGCCCTACTTCGCCCTGGTCGATCCGGACAACCGGCGGCCACCCCGGTTCGCCCCGGACGCGCTCGCGGCGCCGGGCGCCGCGGAAGGCGCGGGAGCCCCGGCGGCGGGCCCGGGCCGGGGGCGGTGGTTCGGGGGCGGCGGGGCCCGGATCGGCGGGCGGTGGTTCGGCGGGGCCGGCGGAGGCCGCGGGGGGCGCCGGGCCGGCGGGGGACGGCCGGGCCCGGGCCGGCGGCAGCGGGCCGGCGGGGGACGGCCCCGGGGACACCGGGCCGACGGGCGGCCATCCCGGAGCCACCGGGCCGGCGAACGCGTTGGCGAGGGAGAAGCTGCTGGTCACCACGGCCGCGCTGCGGCTGCGTCGGCGCCACCCGGAGTGGTTCGGCGCGGACGGCTCCTACACCCCGGTCGAGGCGGAGGGCCCGGCCGCGGCGCACTGTGCGGCGTTCGCCCGCGCGGGCTCCGCGATCACCGCCGTCACCCGGCTGTCGCTGCGGCTGGCCGAACGGGGCGGCTGGGCCGGGACCGTCCTGCCGCTGCCGCCGGGACGCTGGCGGGACCTGCTCACCGGCCGGGTCGCGGCGGGCCGCACCCCGCTCGCCGGGGTCTTCGCCGAACTGCCGGTGGCCCTGCTGGTCCGCGAGGAGCCGTTGGAGGGCCGTCGACCGTGAGCGACGGTGGCGTGCGGCCGGGGCCGCCGGACCCGTGGCGGTGAGGCCGGGGGCGTACAGCCGGGGGGCCATGAGCCCGGCCGCCGGACCCGAGGCCCCGGACCCGGGCCGCACAGCCGGGGGCAGGGGCCGGCGGTCGTGTTACTCGGGTCCGGGGACGCCTGCGGCCCGATCCGGCATGCCGTGGGCCGGGGGGTCGGCCCGGCCCGCACGCCCGGACACCGGCCCACCCGCCGGACACCGGTCCAGCGGCGGGCAACGGCTCGCGCGGCACGGGCCGGGGCCATGAGCCCGGCCGCCGAACCCGGGGCCCCGAACCTGGGCCGTACGGCCTGCGACGCGGCGGACGCCACCTCCGTGGCGCGGGCCGGGCGGCCGGCCCCCGCTCAGCGGGTGGCGGCGGCCCGGCGGGGCCCGGGCAGGTGCAGCTCGGCACGCAGCAGCTCCACGAACGCGGCGGCGGCGCCACCGAGCTCCACCCGGGAGAACGCCGTCAGCTCACGCCGCCACGGCGGATCGACCGGGACCATGGCGCAGTCCACGCCCGCCGCCACGTTCGCCGGGGTGGCGACGATGCCGGCGCCGGCGGCGGCCAGCCGGACCGCGGTGGAGCTGTGTTCGGTCCACACGCCGGTGCGCGGCGTGAACCCGGCCTTCCCGCAGATCCAGTCCAGCCACAGCCGCCCCTCCACGACCGGCTCCATGGCGCACCGCACCCACTCGCGTCCGGCGAGTTCCGGCAGGGTGAGCGCGGTCCGGCCGGCCAGCGGGTCGTCGGGGGGCAGCACCAGGACGATCTCCTCCTCGCCCAGCGGCACCACCGGCCCCCGCCAGCCGGCCGGGCGCGGGCCGACGGCCAGGTCGGCCACCCCGCGCTCCATCCGCTCGCACAATTCGTCCGTCGTGGCGTACTCGTGGACGACCAGCGTGACGTTCGGGTGCCGGCGCCGCCACCGCGCGCCGACCGGCGGCAGCACGCCCATCGCGATCGCGTGGATCGACGCGAGGCGGAGTTCACCGCCCTCGGCGCCGGCCGCGGCGCGCGCGGCGCGCCGGGCCTGTCCGGCGCTGCGCACCGCCAGCTCCGCGTGCGGCAGGAAGGCCCGGCCCATCGGGGTCAGCCCCACCCCGCGCGGCAACCGCTCCAGCAGCGCCCCGCCGACCTGCCGTTCCAGCGCCTTGATCTGGTGGGAGAGGGCCGACTGGGTGACGTTGAGCACCTCGGCGGCGCGGGTGAAGGACGCCTGCTCCACCACCGTCACCAGGTATTCCATCTGCCGCAGGCTCACCGCCGGCTCACCTCCCGGCCCCATGCACGCTGTTCATGGGGCCCATAAAAACATTGCCTTGGACTCATCCCGCACGGCGGCGGAGGCTGGAGCCATGCATGAGACCGACGTCATCGTCATCGGAGGCGGCACCGGCGGATACAGCACCGCACTGCGCGCCGCCGCACTCGGGCTGGAGGTCGTCCTCGCCGAACGGGACCTGGTCGGCGGCACCTGCCTGCACCGCGGCTGCATCCCGAGCAAGGCGATGCTGCACGCGGCGGAGCTGATCGACGGGATCGCCGAGGCCCGTGAGCGGTGGGGGGTCAAGGCGTCGCTGGAGTCGGTGGACTGGTCGGCGCTGACCGCCACCCGGGACGACATCGTGGCCCGCAACCACCGGGGTGTGGAGGGCCATCTGGCGCACGCCGGGGTCCGGGTGCTGCGCGGCACGGCCACCCTCACCGGACCGCGTACGGTCCGGGTGACCGCCACCGGCCGCACCCCGGGCGGCGCGCCCGGTGCCGGGCCGGCCGCCGGGGACGGGGACGAGGTGTGGGTGGCGCGGCGCGGCGTGGTGCTGGCCACCGGCTCGCGGCCGCGGGTGCTGCCGGGTCTGGAGCCGGACGGGCGGAGGGTGGTCACCAGCGACGACGCGCTGTTCGCCCCCGGCCTGCCGGAGTCCGTCACGGTGCTGGGCGGCGGCGCGATCGGCGTGGAGTACGCCTCGCTGCACCGCTCGATGGGGGCACGGGTCACCCTGGTGGAGGCGGCGGACCGGCTGGTGCCGCTGGAGGACGAGGACATCAGCCGCCATCTGACGCGGGGGCTGAAGAAGCGCGGGGTGCAGGTGCTGACCGGCGCCCGGCTGGAGGGGGCGGAGCGCACCGCGGACGGGGTGCGGGCCACCGTCCGTCCCGCGCGCGGCGAGCCGCTGGTGGTGGAGAGCGAGCGGCTGCTGGTCGCGGTGGGCCGGGTGCCGGTCACCGACGGCCTGGGCTTGGCCGCGGCCGGGATCGCCACCGACGCCCGCGGCTTCGTCCCGCCGGCCGACTGGTCGCGGCTGGAGACCTCGGTACCGGGCGTCCACGTGGTGGGTGACCTGCTGCCGCCGCCGTCCCCGGGCCTGGCACACGCCTCCTTCGCGGAGGGGCTGCTCGTCGCCGAGGTGCTGGCGGGCCGCACCCCGCGGCCGGTGGAGTACGCCGCCGTGCCGCGGGTGACCTACTCCGCCCCGCAGACCGCCGCGGTGGGGCTGACGGAGGCCCAGGCGCGGGCGGCCGGCCACCGGGTGGTGGTGAACACCATGCCGCTGACCGCCGTGGCCAAGGGCATGGTGCACGGCCAGGGCGGCATGGTGAAGGTGGTGGCGGAGGAGGACGGCCCGGTGCTCGGGGTCCACCTGGTGGGGCCGCACGTCTCGGAGATGATCGCCGAGAGCCAGCTGGTGGTCGGCTGGGACGCCGAGCCCGGGGACATCGCCCAGCACATCCACCCGCACCCCACGCTCTCGGAGGCCGTCGGCGAGGCGTATCTGACGCTGGCCGGCCGCGGACTGCACCAGCAGTGACCGCGCCCGCCCATGGCGGGTGTCCCCCGGCGGGACGCAACGGGACGGCGGCACGACGCGACGGGAACGGGACGACGGAACGGCCGGGCCGCGCGGTCCGGGCACGCGGGAAAACCCGTGGACGCTCCGGCGCCGGCGCGGTTACGTTGCCCCGGACGTCCCCGGCCCCGGAAGGAGGGGAGAGCGATGACGACCGTGCACACCGTGTGTGTCACCCCATCCCGCGCTCCCGCCCTGCCCGCCGGACGTCCCGTCACCGACCGGGAGCGCACCGCTTCCGGAAGGAACCCCTGACATGACCGGACTGGTCATCCGCGCGCTCGGCGAGCACGACGCGCACCTCTTCCACGCCCTGCCCGACCCCGGCCTGGTCGGCCGGGCCCGCTTCGGCCACACCTACGCCACCCTCGCGCAGGGCGGTGAGTACCGCCCGGAGTGGACCTGGGTGGCGCTGCGCGGCGAGCGGGTGGTGGCCCGGGCCGCCTGGTGGGGCGGGCCGGACGACACCGCACCCAAGGCGCTGGACTGGTTCGACTTCGCCGACGGCGAGGCGGACGCGGGCGCGCGCCTGCTGCGCGCGGCACCGCTGCACGCGGAGTACAACCTGCTGGCACCGCCCGGCTGGCGCGCGGACCCGGAGCTCCGGGCCGCCGTGCGGAGCCGGGCCGACGCCGCGGTGGCCGGCGGACTCACCCCGCTGGTGGAGCGTTACCGCTACGAGTGGACGCCCGCCGACGGGCTGCCGCCCCGGCCGGGGCGGCTGGTGTTCCGGCCGGAACCGGACGACACCACGGTCGCCGCGGTGCTGCGCCGGGTGCTGGTGGGCACCCTCGACGCGCACGACCGCAGGGTGATGGCGACGGGCGGGCCCGACGCCGCGGTCGAGGAGAACATGGAACTGCTGCACTGGCTGCCGTCCCCGCGGGAGTGGTGGCGGCTGGCCCACACCCCGGCGGGCGAGCTGGTGGGCATCCACGTCCCGGCACGCAACCCGTCCGCCCCGTGCGTGGCGTACGTGGGGGTGGTGCCCGAGCAACGCGGCCACGGCTACGCGTTCGACCTGCTGGCGGAGTGCACGCACGACCTGGTCGGGTACGGGGCGGAGCGGATCGTCGCCGCCACCGACCGGGGCAACACGCCGATGGCGGCGCACTTCGCCCGGGCCGGCTACCCGGTCGCCCAGGAGCGGCTCGATTTCGTCTGACCGGGCCCGGCGGGGCCCACACATTCCGCCGGGCCGGGGTCCGTCCGTTGCGCCGGCCGGGGTCCGCCCCTTGCGCCGGCGGGGTCCGCCCGTTCCGCCGACGGGGGTCCGGCCGGCTGACGCCCCGCCATGTCCTGGTGCGCGCCTGGCCGGTGTCCCGCAGCATGGTGGGGACACGGGCGGGTGGCCGGCCGGCCGGCCGGGTGAGGAGACGCCAGTGCTGTTCGAGGTGTGGGCCCCGCACGCCGGGCGGGTCACGCTGCACGTGGACGGCCGGGAGCGGCCGATGGCGCGCGCCGCCGGCCGGCCCGGCTGGTGGCGCGCCGAGGAGCCGGCCGCCGACGGCGCGCGCTACGGCTTCGGGCTGGACGGCGGCGCCCCGCTGCCCGACCCGCGCTCCCGGCGCCAGCCGGACGGCCCGGACGGGCTGAGCGCGGTGGTCGTACCGGAGCGCTTCGGGTGGCGGCGGGAGTGGACCGGCCGGCCGCTGCCGGGCGCGGTCCTGTACGAGCTGCACATCGGCACCTTCACCCCGGAGGGCACCTTCGACGCCGCCGCCGCGCGGCTGCCGCACCTGGCCAACCTGGGGGTGACCCATGTCGAGCTGATGCCGGTCTGCCCGTTCCCGGGCCGGCACGGCTGGGGGTACGACGGGGTCGCGCCGTGGGCGGTGCACGAGCCGTACGGCGGGCCGGAGGGCCTGGTGCGGTTCGTGGACGCGGCGCACGGGCTGGGGCTGGGCGTGGTGCTGGACGTGGTCCACAACCACCTGGGGCCGTCCGGCAACCACCTGCCGGCGTTCGGCCCGTACTTCACCGACACCCACCACACGCCCTGGGGGCCGGCGGTCAACCTGGACGCGCCCGGCTCCGACGAGGTGCGGGCCTACCTCATCGGCAGCGCCCTGGCCTGGCTGCGGGACTACCGGCTCGACGGGCTGCGGCTGGACGCGGTGCACGCGCTGTGCGACACCCGTGCCGAGCACTTCCTGGCCGAACTGTCGGACGCGGTGGACCGGCTGGCCGCGCACACCGGCCGGCCGCTGTTCCTGATCGCCGAGTCCGACCGCAACGACCCGGCCACCACCACCCCCCGCGAGGCCGGCGGGCTGGGCCTGCACGCGCAGTGGAACGACGACTTCCACCACGCCCTGCACACCGCGCTCACCGGCGAGTCGGCGGGCTACTACGCGGACTTCGCCGCCGACCCGGCCGGGGCGCTGGCCGCCACGCTCACCGGCGGCTTCTTCCACGCCGGCGGCTACTCGTCCTTCCGCGGCCGGTCGCACGGCCGGCCGCTGGACCCGCGCACCACCCCGGCGTACCGGCTGCTGGGGTACGCCCAGACGCACGACCAGGTCGGCAACCGGGCCCGCGGGGACCGGCTGACCGCACTGTGCCCCCCGGGCCGGCTGGCGTGCGCGGCGGCACTGGTGCTCTGCGCGCCGTTCACGCCGATGCTCTTCATGGGCGAGGAGTGGGGCGCGACCACGCCCTGGCAGTACTTCACCGACCACACCGACCCGCACCTCGCGGAGGCGGTGCGCGAGGGGCGGCGCCGGGAGTTCGCCGCACACGGCTGGGCGGCGGGGGAGGTCCCGGACCCGCAGGACCCCGCCACCCGCGAGCGGTCCTGCCTGGACTGGAGCGAGCCGGACCGCCCGCCGCACACCGAACTGCTCCACTGGTACCGGCGGCTGATCGCGCTGCGCCGCGCGGAGCCCGCGCTCACCGACCCGCGCTGGGAGTACCGGGCGCTGACCGCCCGGCCGGACGGCGTGGTGCACTTCCGGCGCGGCCGGTGCCACGTCGCGGTCAACCTCGGCGGCCGGCCCGCCGAACTGCGGCTGGGCCCGGAGGCCGGCGGCGCGGAGGTGGTGGCCGCCTGGCGGCCGGTCGCCCCGCCCGGCCCCTCCGGCGTCCTGCTGCTCCCCGCCGAGTCCGCGGCGGTGCTGCGCCTGCCGTCGCCGGGGGGTGTTGCGGGGCCGGACGCGCCGGGAGGACGCTGGAAGGTGGCGTGACCGCGTATGGGGGTGCGCGCTCCGGGCACCGGCGCGGTGACGCGCTGCGAAGGAGTGAGAGCGGTGCGGATGCTTCTCACCGCCCGGCTGGACACCCGTACGGCCAACGAGGCGTTCCGGACCGGGGCCCTGCAACAGGCGCTCAAGGGGGCGCTGGACCAGCTGAAACCCGAGGCGGCCTACTTCACCACCACCGGCGGGCGCCGGACGTGGCTGTTCTTCTTCGACCTCCGGGACCCGTCCCGGATCCCGGCGACCTGCGAACGGTTCTTCCTGGACCTCGACGCCGAGGTGGACCTCAAGCCGGTGATGAACGTCGACGACCTGGCCAAGGGGGTGGCCGAGATGGAGAGCGGCTGACCGCACGGCCCGCACCCGGGCGCCACGCGTCGCGCCCGGAACCGGGCACGCACCGCGGCACCGCGGACCCCGGCGGCGGGGGCCCCGCCGCCGGAACCCGCGGCGCCGCGGGCGGGTCAGCCCCGCTCCGCCTGGCCCTGCTCCTCCTCGGCCTCCATGCGGCGCAGTCCCTCGTGGGTGAGGGCCACCGTGGCGGGGGTGCCGTGCGAGGTCCACTCGACCGTGACGAGCCCCTCGTCCGCCAGGTAGCCGCAGGCCGCGGCAAGGTCCGCGTCCGGCATGCCCAGCTGTGCGCGCAGTCCCTCGCCGGGCAGTTCCGTGCGGTTGTCGGCCACCGCCGTGTACAGGGCGTGCAGCACGGCCTCCCGGTACCTCTTGCGCTCTGTCAGTGTTGCCATCTGCTGCCGCTTTCCCGCTCCCGGCGGCGACCGGCCGGCCGCGCGGGGGCGTCTCAGAGCTCATCGGCTTCCGTGCCCCGGCCGGGTGTGGACCGGCTGGAGTCGAGCCAGGTCCGGGCGGGTCCCGCCGGCCGGGTGGTGTCCACGGTCAGCTGGAGCCGGGTCGCACCCTCGCGCCCCGCCGGATAGCTGCGCTGCTCGGTGGCGGTGAAACAGTGGCGGAGCACCTCCGCCACCCGGCGGGCCACCTCCGGCGTGGCGGCCACCACCCGCACTTCGGCGTGGCCGGCGGTCGGCAGCTGGGGTTCGGCCGTCATGCCCTCTCCTCTGTTCGCCCTGCGGGGCGGCCCGACCCGCCCGCCGCCGCGGCCGGCCCGCCCGGCGGCCGGTGCCGGTGTGCGGATGTCCGCGCGGATCTGCCGAGGGCCGCCGGCCGACGTCCACCCTCGTCACCGGCCCCGGGGACCGGACACTCGACCCACCGGTGGTCCCACCGGACCGGGTGCCCCGTGACGGATGGCTTACGCGCACCGCCCCCGGGTTTCCCGCCGAGGACGGTCACCACCCACCCGCACCCCTGCCCACGGCCAAGGCCACCATCGCCCCTGCCCGCCGGTGCCGAGTGGTCTTCGGGCCCGCACGGCGGCAGTACGGTGGAGGTACACGTTCCCTGTCCCGGCGGAACGGACGACCGCGGACGGATGGCTCACATATGGACACTCCCACCACGCCCACAGGCCCGGGGTTCCCCACCGGCGGGACGCACCTGTCGGTGCGTCCCGGGACGGCGCTGCTCCGGCTGTCGACCACCGAGTCCCGGGAGGGGGTGCTGGACGGGGCGTGGTGGCCCAGGTCCCGCGACATCGCGACCGAGCTCCCGGCCCTCGTCCGGGCGCTGACCGAGCGCCTGGGCCCGGTGGTCCGGGTGGGGCTCGACGCCTCGGCCTGGGAGTCGCTGCCGACCCGGCTGGTGATCGACGACCGGGTGGTCCACCTCGACTCGTTCCCGGTGCGGGACGACACCGTGCTCATCACCCGGGGCGACCGCGACCACTTCTCGCTGCTGGTGATCCCGCCGCACGCCACGCCCGAGGCCGCGCACGCCGCGATGACGCAGGCCGTCCGGCCGGGCAACGAGAGCCAGGCCCGGCAGATCCTGATCGACACCGGCACCGGGGAGCACGCCCCGGTGGCCGGACCGCTCGTGGACGGCGCCACGGACGGCGGTCCGTACCCCGCGGCCGCCGGCTGAGACGGCCGCCGGGCCGGCCCGGCGGGGGTGCGGCGGCGCCCCGGGCGCGCACGCCCGTGCCGGCCCCGGTCCGGGGCCGGCACGGGCGTCAGCGGGTCAGCCGCCGTCCGGGGTGAGCCGCAGCGAGATGGAGTTGATGCAGTACCGCTGGTCGGTGGGGGTCGGGTAGCCCTCGCCGGAGAAGACGTGCCCCAGGTGGGAGCCGCAGCGGGCGCAGCGCACCTCGGTGCGGACCATGCCCAGCGAGTGGTCCTCCAGCAGCTCCACCGCGTCGGAGTCCTTCGGGTCGTAGAAGGACGGCCAGCCGCAGTGGCTGTCGAACTTGGTGTCGGAGCGGAACAGCTCCGCGCCGCAGGCCCGGCAGGAGTAGACCCCGGTCGTCTTCGTGTCGGTGTACTCGCCGGTGAAGGGGCGCTCGGTGCCGGCCTCCCGGAGGACGTGGTACTCCTCCGCGGTCAGCTCGGCCCGCCACTGCTCCTCCGGCTTGTCGATCTCGTACGCCATGTCCGTGAGCCCTCCTCAGCTGTCGCCGGTCCGCAGGCGGGCGAGGATGCGCGGTCCCAGCTCGGTGACGTCGCCCGCCCCCATGGTGAGAACGAGATCGCCGGGCCGGGCCATTCCGGCGATCTGCTCCACGGCGTCCGCCATGTCCGCCGCGGCGGTCACCCGCGTGCCCGCCCCGGCGGCGGCGTCGACGACGAGCGCGCTGGTCACGCCCGGGACGGGGTCCTCGCGGGCGGGGTAGATCTCCAGGACGACGGAGGCGTCGGCGAGGGCCAGTGCCCGGCCCATCTCGGTGCCCAGCTCCTGGGTGCGGCTGAACAGGTGCGGCTGGAAGACCACCAGCACCCGGCCCTGGCCGGCGCCGCCCCGGACGGCCTCCAGGTCGGCGGCGATCTCGGACGGGTGGTGCGCGTAGGAGTCGATGACCTGCACCCCGGCCTCGACGCCCTTGAGCTGGAGGCGGCGCTTGACGCCGGTGTACGCGGCGAGCGCGCCGGCCAGCTCGCGCGCCGGGACGCCCAGCGCGGTGCCGGCGGCGAGCGCGGCGACCGCGTTGTGCGCGTAGTGCCGGCCCGGGACGGAGACGGTGAACGTCAGCTGTCCGCCGCCGTCCGGCAGTTCCACGGTGACCTCGCTGGTCAGCCCGTGGGCGGTGACGTCGAGCACGCGCAGGTCGGCGTCGTCGGCGGTGCCGTAGCCGATCACCCGGAGCCCGTCGTGGCGCTTCAGGCGGCCGGTCAGCTCACGGGCCCCGGGGTCGTCCGCGGAGATCACCAGGGTGCCGCCGGGCCGGACGCGGTCCACGAAGGTCTCGAAGGACTCGTAGATCTCCTCGATGGAGGCGTAGTTCGCGTGGTGGTCCAGCTCCACGTTGAGGATGATCGCCACCTCGGGGGCGTACTTGTGGAAGCTGCGGTCGCTCTCGTCGGCCTCCGCGACGAAGATCTCGCCGGTGCCGTGGTGGGCGTTGGAACCGGGCGCGTCGAGGTCGCCGCCGATGGCGTAGGACGGGTCGAGGCCCAGGGTGCTCAGCGAGACCGCCAGCATGGAGGTGGTGGTGGTCTTGCCGTGGGTGCCCGCGACGGCGATCGGCCGGGTGCCGTCCATCAGCGCGGCGAGCGCGTCGGAGCGGTGGACCACCGGGATGCCGCGCTCGGCGGCGGCGGCCAGCTCCGGGTTGTCGGCGCGGATGGCGCTGGAGACCACCACACAGCCGGTGCCGGGCGCCAGGTGGGCGGCGTCGTGGCCGATGTGCACGGTGGCGCCCAGGGCGCGCAGCGCCTCGGCGGTCGGGGACTCCTTGGCGTCGCTGCCGGTGACCCGGGCGCCGCGCATGGCGAGGATCTTGGCGATGCCCGACATGCCGGCTCCGCCGATGCCGATGAAGTGCGGCCGGTCCAGGGTCGTCGGAACGGCGGTCGGAACGGCGGTCGGATCGGCTGCCATGTACGGGGCTCCCCTGCTCGTGCTCTGCTGTCGCGGCGCGGCGCGGCTCCCGGGGGTGCCGCGCGCCGCCGGCGCCGATTCTCCCACCCGCCGCCGGCGGGCGGGCACCGCGCCACCGGCGTGCCCCGGCCACCACCGGGCGCCGCGGCCGGCGGGCCCCGCGGCGCCGGACCGCCACGGGTCCGGCCCGTCGCCGCGACCCGGCCCGCCGCCGGGCTCCGGGCGTCAGCCGACCGTGGTCTGCCCCTCGTCGGCCGCGTGCGAGAACAGCTTGAGCACCGGGACGCCGACCTTGTGCCGGGCCCGGGAGGCCCAGTCGCGGTGGAAGAACTCCTCCACGAAGTGCGGCGCGGTGAGCACGATCACCTCGTCCGCGCCGGTCTCGTCCACCACCGAGCGCAGCAGGTCGAGCGGGTGCTTCTCGACGATCTGCCCGACCGCCTCGCAGCCGGCCTGGCGGAGCGCGTCGAGCGAGTGGGCCAGCGCCCGCTCGGCGGGCGGCCGCGCGTCCGGCCCCTCGGGCTCCTCCGCCTCCCGGACGGCGTCCCCCAGCTCCCCCAGGGCCACGTCGTCGATGGCGCGCAGCAGCCGGTCCTGGTCGCCCCGGGGCTGCATGAGCACGACGAAGGAGACCGGGTCGCCGATGTGCAGGGAGGTGACGAAGTCCACGTCCGCGGGCGTGAGGGGCTTCTCGATCATCAATACGCTGGTGAACACGACGGATGCCCTTCTCCTTCTGGGCCGCACCGGCCCCAACAGAAACCATCCTGTGCCTGTCGTGAGCTGCTGCCCGCAAAACAGGTCATGATTCATGTCCGCTCTCTCAAGTCTGCCCGTCACGAGCTAAGCGGAACGATGAATTCCGTCGAACGTTCACGTCCGGCGGTATCGCGTGAAGAGGAACCCGTCCTCCTCCAGGATCGAATCGAGCGTGAACCGCTCCGGATCGGTCAGTACCGGTCCGTTCGTGATCCGCGCCGCGTCCCCGGAGACCATCAGCGGCGCCAGGGAGAGGCACAGCTCGTCCAGCACCCCGGCCGCGGCGAACTGGCCGAGCAGCCGGGGGCCGCCCTCGGTCAGCAGCCGGGTGTACCCGTGTGCGGCGAGCGCCCCGACCACCGCCGCCGGGTCCACCCCGGCCCCGGACCCGGCCACCAGCACCTCCGCGCCGGCCGCCCGGGCCGCGGCGACCCGGTCCGCGGGCGCCTGCTCCCCGGTGAGCACCAGGGTCGGCACCAGCGGCCGGGTGAAGAGCGGCAGGGTGAAGTCCAGGTCCAGCCCCGCGCTCACCACCGCCACCGCCGGGGCGGGCGGCTGGCCGGCCGCCGCCCGGCGGGCGGCGAACGCCTCCCGCGCGCGGGCCGGCCGGTACCCCTCCCGGCGCACCGTCTCGGCGCCCACCACCACGGCGTCCGCCAGCCCCCGCAGCACCCCGAAGATCCGCATGTCGGTAGGGCAGGACAGCGGCTGCGACCGGCCCTCGTGGTGGGCGGCCCCGTCCAGGGCGGAGACCATGTTGGCGCGCAGCCAGCCGCCGGGGTGGTGCGCGGCGGGGTAGGCGTATGCGTCGGCCAGTTCCTCCAGCGTCCACTCGCGGTCGTCGGTCTTTGCGGGGGTGCTGCCGGAGGGCAGCGGGAACAGTCGGCGCATAGGCCGCAGTGTGACATGCCTCGCTCACCGGACGGAGTGCCACCGGGGACCGTCTAGGCTGGATAGCTGTGTCGCCCACCAACACCGTCCCCGAGCCCGAAGGTCCGATAGCCGGCGCAGCGGACGCCGCCGCGGGCCCGGTCGCGCTCACCGCCCGCGCCCCGCACGTCCCCGCCGACCGGCTGGTCGCGGAGCTGGTGCCGCCGCCGCGCTTCGGCACGGCACGCTTCGACACCTACATCCCCGACCCGGCCCAGCCCAGCCAGACCGAGGCCGTGAAGGTGCTGGGCGACTTCGCGACCCGGCTGGGCGGCGCCGCCCCCGCCGCCGGGCGCCGGCGCTGGTTCCGGCGGGAGCCGGCCCGGCCGGCCGGGAACGGGCCGCGCGGGGTCTACCTGGACGGCGGCTACGGCGTCGGCAAGACCCATCTGCTCGCCTCGCTGTGGCACGCCACGCCGGCCCCGCCCGAGCGGAAGGCGTTCGGCACCTTCGTGGAGCTGACCAACCTGGTCGGCGCGCTGGGCTTCCAGCAGACGGTGCGCACCCTCGGTGAGCACCGTCTGCTGTGCATCGACGAGTTCGAACTCGACGACCCGGGCGACACCGTGCTGGTCTCCAGCCTGCTGTCCCGGCTGGTGGAGTCGGGGGTGGCGCTCGCGGCGACCTCCAACACCCTGCCGGGCAAGCTGGGCGAGGGCCGCTTCGCCGCCGCGGACTTCCTCCGCGAGATCCAGGGGCTGTCCGCGCACTTCCGCACGGTGCGCATCGACGGCGAGGACTACCGGCACCGCGGGCTGCCCGAGGCCCCGCCGCCGTGCACCGACGAGCAGGTCACCGCGGTGGCCCGGCGCGTCCCCGGGGCCTCGCTGGACCACTTCCCGGCGCTGCTGGACCACCTGTCCACGGTGCACCCGAGCCGCTACGGGGCGATGTGCGACGGCGTGCGGACGGTGTGCCTGACCGGGGTGGAGCCGGTGCCGGACCAGTCCACCGCGCTGCGGCTGGTGGTGCTCGCCGACCGGCTCTACGACCGGGAGGTGCCGGTGCTCGCGTCCGGCGTGCCGTTCGGTGACCTGTTCAGCGCCGAGATGCTCCGCGGCGGCTACCGGAAGAAGTACTTCCGTGCCATTTCGCGGCTCACCGCGCTCGCCCGGGACGCCCGACACCTGGTCGGACCGTAGCCGGGTGCCCCGGCCGGGTGATACACCGTTGCGGTCGTGTACCTGTCCGCCAACAGGGAGTCACCGCATGTCATCGAGCTCTGCCACCCGACGCCAGCTCCTGGCGCGCACCGGCGCGCTGGGCGCCTCCATCGCCTTCGCCGGCAGCGTCTCCGAACTCTTCGCCGGCACCGCCTCCGCCGCCCCGCACACCGGCGACGCCGGATACGGGGCGCTCGTCGCCGACCCCGACGGCCTCCTCGACCTGCCCGCCGGGTTCCGCTACCGGGTGCTGTCCCGGGAGGGCGGCCCGCTGCGCTCCGGTGAGGGCGCCGTACCCAGCAGCTTCGACGGCATGGCGGCCTTCCCCGGCCGGGGCGGCCGCACCCACCTGGTCCGCAACCACGAGAACCGGCAGAACGCCCGGCACCGGGTGCCCGTCGTGGACGGGCTGACCTACGACCCGCAGGCGCCGGGCGGCTGTACCGCCCTCACCCTCGACGGGCGGCACCGGGTGCTGGACGAGCGGGTCGCCATCGCCGGCACCTCGACCAACTGCGCGGGCGGCCCGACGCCCTGGCACACCTGGCTGACCTGCGAGGAGACCGAGTACAAGGCGGGTGAGGAGGGCTACGCCAAGGACCACGGGTTCATCTTCGAGGTGGACCCGTCCGACCCGCGGCGCACCGGCGCCCACCCGCTCACCGCGATGGGCCGCTTCCAGCACGAGGCGGTCGCCGTCGATCCGCGCAGCGGCGTGGTGTACGAGACCGAGGACGCCTTCCAGCACCCCTTCGGCCTCTTCTACCGGTTCCTCCCGGAGCGTCCGCTCGGCGGCCGGGGGTCGCTGCGCGCCGGTGGCCGGCTGGAGGCGATGCGGGTGCCGGGCGTGCCGGACCTGTCGGCCGTGACGGAGCCCGGCACGCACCTGGACGGGGTGGAGTGGGTGCCGGTGCCGGACCCGCTGGCGCGGCACACCCCGATCCGCCACCAGGACTTCGGCCGCGGCGGCATCACCCACGCCCAGAAACTGGAGGGCTGCTACTGGGGCGGCTCCTGCGTGTACTTCGTCTCCAGCTTCGCCCGGCGCGGGGAGGGATCGGCCGGCGACCACTACGGCCAGGTGTGGAAGTACCACCCCGGGCGGCGCCGGCTCACCCTGGTGGTGGTCTTCGGCCCGGACACCGACATCCAGCTGCCCGGCGAGTCCCCGGACAACATCTGCCTGGCCGCCGGCGGCGGTCTGATGGTCTGCGAGGACGGCGGCGGCGCCCAGCACGTCTACGGCGTCACCCGGCACGGAGAGGTGTACCCGATGGCCCGGGGACGGCAGAACATCGGCACCGATGACGAGCCGGAGTGGGGTGAGTTCGCCGGCATCACCTTCTCCCCGGACGGCGACACGATGTACGTGAACTGCTACTCCCCCGGCACCACGTTCGCGATCACCGGTCCCTGGCACCGCTGACCCGCCGAAGCCCGCACCGGGCCCGCCGCCGCCCCCCGCCGGGGACGGTGGCGGGCCCGGCCGCGGGTGGGGGGCCGGGCACGCGGGAGGGCGCGGGCCACGCCGGGCCCGGCCGCGGGTGGGGGGCGCGTCCCGGTACGGCGGTGGGACGGGGGCCGTACGGCGGCGGGGGCGAGCGCTGGTACGACGCCGAGCGGGCAGCGAGACCCGGCGACCGGACCGCCCCCGATCCGGCCACGGGGTCCGGCCGGACCGGGGGCTGCGGCGTGGACGGCCCGGCCTCAGGGACGGTCGCGGGACAGGCCCTCCCGGCAGGGCCACGGACCCGGGCCCCGGTACGGCGGTGGGCGAGCCCCGCACGGCGGCGAGGGCGGGACCCGGTGGGGCGGGGCGGCGCCGACCCGGCGGGGCCGGCGGCCGGTCAGGCGCGGCGGGAGCTGAGCCGGCAGGCCACCGTCACGGCCCCGCCGGCGAGTGCCGTCGCGGCGGCGAGCGGCCCCCAGGGCATCGGGACGGCCGCGCTGTGCGAGCCGCCGACCAGCCCGGACACCGCGGCGTTCGCGGGTGAGCCGGCGACCAGCAGGACCAGCAGCGCACCGAGCAGGGTGGCCGGGACCGCCCGGCCGGGGCGGTGCAGCACCGGCGGGTTGCACAGCGCCCCCGCGGCGGCGCCCAGCAGCGCGCACACCAGCATGGCCGCCAGCCCGGCGGCGACCGCCTCGGCGGCCGGCACCGGGGTCTGCCGGTCCGAGCCGTGCGGGTCGCTGATCGCCGCGACGACCAGGGTGCCGGCGGTACCCGCGACCGTGGTGCACAGCAGGGCCGCGAGCAGGCCGGCCAGGTGGCTCCGCCCGGGCCCGGCCGAGGCGGCGACGCAGTACCTGGCGGCGGCCGGCTCGCCGGTGGTCGCCACCCGGACCAGCCACGCGGCGGCCGGCACCAGACAGGCGGCGGCGTAGCCCAGGGAGTCCAGGACCGGGCCGCCGGCCCGAACCCCGACGGCGAGGAACGCGACGTAGAGCAGCAGGGGCGGCAGCCAGCGCTGGGAACGCAGCAGCAGGGCCGTCCGGTAGCGGATCAGCGGCAGCATGCCTCCGCGCCGGGCGGCCGGTGCGACGGCGGGCGGGGCCGGGTCCGGGGCGGCGACGCGCTCCACCCGGCCCGGCGCGGTGTCGTCGTACCGGGCCGGGCGGGGGCGGGGCCCCGTGCGCCCGGTGCCGGGCGGTGACGCCGTGCACCCCGGGCAGGGCGGCGGCGCGGCGCCCACGGGGCCGGGCGGCACCGGGAGCGCGGAAGGCGCGGCGCGGGACGTCCACGGCACGGCCGGGGTGCCGGGCGGCGGGGTCCTCGGCGGGGCGCCCGGGTGCGGCGGACGGGTCGCCGCACCCGGTCCCGGGCTCCGCGGTGACGGCGGTGATGTGCCAGGGCGGCCGGGCGGTGAGCAGGGGCGCGGAGCACCGCGTCGGAGTGGGCGGCGTCCACGGCCAGCCGGACGCGGGGCGCGGGCGGTGCCGACCGGGCGTCCGACGGCGCCGGCGCCGGGCGCGGGCCGGGCGGGCCTCCGGAGCCGGGTGCGCGGGATGGCTCGGCTACGCCGGACGGGCGGGGTTCGTCGGGTGCGGCGGGTACGCCGGACCGGCCGGGTTCGTCGGGTGCGGCGGGGACGCCCAGGCCGGCGGGCAGGTGCCGGACCGTCGGCGCGTCCGGGCCGTCGGGGAGGTGCCGGACCGCCGGTGCGCCCGGCAGGTCGGGCGGCAGCACAGCCCCGCGCGCCCCCTCGGCGTCGATGACCACCGTCC
The DNA here is from genome assembly GCF_016031615.1 of Streptomyces pactum. Taxonomy (GTDB): domain Bacteria; phylum Actinomycetota; class Actinomycetes; order Streptomycetales; family Streptomycetaceae; genus Streptomyces; species Streptomyces pactus. Next base: position 5,909,545 of record NZ_JACYXC010000001.1, on the reverse strand, counting down.
GTACCGGGGCGGTCGGCCCGGCTGTGGCCCCCGCGCCGGGGCCCGCTCCCGCCCCACCGTGCACCGACGCCCCGGGAATCACCTCCGCACCGCCGGACGCCTCCGTACCGGTCTCCGTTCCGGCACCACCCCGGGTCTCCGCCACAGGGCCCGCTCCCGCACCGGGGCCCGCTTCCGCACCACCGTGCACCGGCGCCTCGGGAACCACCCCCGCACCGCCGGACGCCTCCGTACCGGCCTCCGTTCCCGCACCACCACGATCCCCCGTCGCCGGGCCCGCCCCGGCACCGCCGGAGACCTCCGCCGCCAGGCCCCCTGCCGTACCACGGGACACCGCAGCCCCAGAGCCCGTTCCCGCGCCACCGTGCACCGACGCCCCAGGGCCCGCCCCGCCGCGCGGCGGCTCCGCACCGCCGTGCGCCTCCGCCGTCCCGCGGCCCGCTCCCGCATCGCCGGGCGCCTCCGTCCCGGGGCGCTCCCGCCCGGTCGGCTCCCGTCCCGGCACCGGGGTGCCGCCGGGGGCGGGGCCGGGCCGCGCGGTGTCCGGGGCCGCCGTGCCGGGTGCCGCCTCCACCAGCCGCGCCTCGCTCACCCGCCGGACGGCGTACCCGGAACCGGCCAGCCGGCGCGGGTCGTGGTCGACGAAGACCACCGTGCCGCCCGCCGCCACCCGGGCCCGGACGGCCTCGTCCAGGATCGCCCGGGACGGCTGGTCCAGGCCGGTCCACGCCTCGTCGAGGACGAGCAGCTCCGGCTCGGCGAGCAGCGCCTGGATGACGGCCACCTTCTGGCCGGTGCCCTTGGAGACCTCGGCCAGCGGGGTACGGGCGTGCCCGGCGGCGCCGAACCGGTCCAGCCAGTCGGCCGCGCGGCGGGCCGCGACGGCACCCCGCAGACCGTGCACCCGCCCCAGGTGGGTGAGGTGGTCCAGCGGGGTGAACGGCAGCCGGGCGGGGAAGCGCTCGGGCACGTACGCGGTGCGCGGGCGTCCGGTGACGCGGCCCGCGCTCGGCGCCTCGATGCCGGCGATCAGCCGCAGCAGCGTCGACTTGCCGCTGCCGTTGCCGCCCTCGATCCGCAGCAGGGAGCCCGGTGGCAGGTCCAGGTCCACTCCGTGCAGCACCCACCGGCCGCGCAGGCCGTACCGGCGCCCGACTCCCTCCAGCCTCATGGCCGTTGAGCCTACGCCGTGGGGGCGGCGGGGGGGCACCGCCGGCACTCGGCGGGCACGGCCGCCGGGGCTGGCACACTGGCCGGGTGACCAGCTCAGACACCCACAACCACGGCGGTTCCCCGGTCGGCGGCGGGAGCGCCGGCGGCCCCGACCCCGCCCCCGCGCCGGCCGTCGGCACCGACGCCGGCGCCCCGGACCGCGACGCGGCGCCGCAGTTCGTGCTGCCCCTGGTGGTGCGCATCGAGAAGACCGCTCCCCCGGCCCGGACGGACGCCCTGCAGACCGCCGCCCGGGCGGTGCTGACGATGCTCTCGGACGAGCGGGCGACGGCCGAGGACGGGGAGTGGACGCGGGCGGTGCGGGACTGGGAGGACGCCCGTATCCGCAAGGTGGTGCGCCGGGCGCGCGGTGCCGAGTGGCGGCGGGCCGCGTCGCTGCCGGGCATCACCGTCACCGGACACACCGCCGAGGTCCGGGTGTTCCCGCCGGTACCGCTGGACGGCTGGCCGAAGGAGCTGGTGAAGCTCCAGGTCAGCGGCACCGACCTGGACGATCCCGAGCCCTGGGGGCCGCCCGGCGGCGACACCCCGGTGCTGTGGCTGAACCCCGACGTGCCGATGTCGGCCGGCAAGGCGATGGCCCAGGCGGGGCACGGCGCGCAGCTCGCCTGGTGGCAGCTGGACGAGGGTGAGCGGGCGGCCTGGCGGGAGTCCGGGTTCGCGCTGTCGGTCCGCACCGCCGGCCGCGAGCGGTGGACGCGGCTGCTCGCGGCCGGGCTGCCGGTGGTCCGCGACGCGGGGTTCACCGAGATCGCCCCCGGCTCGTGCACCGTGGTCGCCGACCACCCGGCCCTCCGCGCGGCCCGCACCTGACCGCCCGCCGGCCGGCCCGCACCTGATCGCCGGCCCCGGGGCCCGCCGTGCGGGGCCGTCCGGCCCCGGCGCTCCGTGCGGCCCGTGGCGGCGTGCGGCCCGTGGCGGCGTGCGCCCCCTGCCGCCCCCGCCGCCCCACCCCGCCGACGGCCCAATCGTGCGCGTCCCCGCGTCTGCCGTAGGGGCGTGTGCGACACCCCGCACCTGCCGTCGGGGCGTGCGCGGCACCAGCCGTCGGGCTGCCCCCGGTCGGCCCGCGGCGGGCGGTCCCGCCGTGGGGGCCCGTATCCGTACCGCTGCGCGGCGCCGCGCGGCGCACATGGTCTGCCGTCGTCCGGCCCACGCCTGCGGCCCGCCCCCGCCGTGCCGTCCGCGTGCGGCCCGGCACCGCGGGCCCGTCGCCGTCCCGGCCCCCGACCCGTACGGACCGTCCCCTACGGACACCCGTGCGGACCGTCCCCCACGGGACCTGACCGGCCCGGCCCGTACGGGTCGGGGCGGTCAGGTCCCGTGGGCTACGGGCGGCCCGCGCGCATCCGGCGCCGCAGGGCGCGGGTGACGATCGGCGGCAGCAGTTCCCGCGCGACCCGGCGGCCCGCACCGGGCGGCACCGGCCGGGGCGCGGCGGCCGGTGCGGCCACCGGCTCGGGGGCGGGCCCGGGCACCGCCGCGGCGAACCGGGAGACCGGGACGGCGGCGGGGCGCCGGGGCCGTCCGGAGAACCGCAGGACCCGCTGTCCGGCGATCTCCTGCACGCTCATCCGCAGCCCCTCCCGCCACTCGGTGGTGGCCAGCAGCTCCTCCTGGAGCGGTTCCGGGTCGCCCCAGGTGCCGTAGAACTTCTGGGTGCTCAGGCACACCGGCCGCAGGCCGCCGGTGAAGAACGCCTCCCAGGTGGCGGCGGAGACCCCGGGGGTGTGCTCGGAGCGGAAGTCGTCCAGCGCGACCACCCCGTGCGGCAGCAGAGCCGCACGGGCGTTGACGATGTCCGCGGCGACGTGCTCGTACAGGTGCGAGGCGTCCACGTGGACGAACCGGCAGCTGCCGGGCTCCACATGACCGGGGACCTCGGAGGTGGGGCCCTGGACGATGTACGGCAGTTCGTCGTGGAAGGCGAGGTAGTTCTGCTCGAAGGCCACCCGGGTCAAGGTCGCGTAGGACTTGCGGGCCTCGGCCGCGTTGTGCTCGTCCGGCGCGTCGGCGTCGAAGAGGTCGCAGACCGTGAAGCGCTCCTCCGGGCGGCGGAAGGCGGCGGTGAAGATGGCGCTCTTGCCGAGGTAGGCGCCCATCTCCAGCAGGTCACCGCGCTCGCCGAGCCGCTCCTGGCGGGTCAGGAAGCGTGCGAAGAGCACCTGGTCGAGCGGCGGGAACCACCCCTTGACGTCTTCGAGGCTGCTGGGGCGCCGGGTGCCGGGGGCGGTGGGTGCCGTCATGGTGCTCTCGGTCTCCTCGCGGTCTGCGGCGGCTCGAACGGGCGCCCCACGCTAGGGCGCCGTCGGCAACGCCCAGGCGGCCGAGGTGTGACCTTCTCGCACCGGAGTATGACCATTCGGTGAACCCGCCGACCGGGCGCGCACCGGCCCCGGAGGCCGGCACGCCCCCGGCCCCGCGCCGCCGGTGCCCGGACGCCGGACCGGCGAACACCGCACCGGTGGCCCGACGCCGGACGCGTGAACCGGGGCGGACGCCAGCGCGCGGACCGGCCCCGAGGCCGGACGCGCCGGCCCCCGGCCCGGACGCCGCGCCGCCGAAGGCGGGGGTGCGCCCGGGCCGGGGGGCCGGGAGGGGCGGGACGGCGGCGGGGCCGCCGCCGGGCGGCGCGGGAGCCGGCCGGTTCAGAAGCGCAGCGCGGCGACGATGTGGTCGTGGTCGGCGAGCGCGCCGTCCGGGAGGAAGACGACCTCGCTCCCGGTGTCCAGCGCGGTCTCGATGATCTCGTCGACGATGTCCTCCTGGACCTGGGTGCCCAGCTCCGCCAGGGAGGTCTCGGCCGGGTCCACCGGTACCAGGTGCTCCTCGGTCACCCGGACCGTGCGCTGGTACCCCTCCTCGACCACGAGCATGTCGATCCGGCCCTCCTTCGCCACCTGCCACACCTCTTCCAGGCCCGCGGCGCACGCCTTCCGTCCGCGCGCCTGGTCCAGGCGGGCCAGGACACGGGCGGTGTCCTTCTCCGCCTGCTCCGCGCGGGCCTGTGCGACGGCCTCGGTGAGGGCCGAGGCCGGGCCGTTGGCCAGCCCGCCCTTGACGACCTTGGCCACCGCGGCCTTCGCGGCGTTGCCGACGTCGTCGAGGAGGGCGAGCGCCTGGGTGGCGCCGATCAGGTAGAGCGGGCGCGGCTCCGCGCCGAGCAGCTTCTCGATGGAGGCGTCCACCTGCCGCAGGTACATCCGGGCGTTCTCGCCGCCGAACGGGCCCGGGACGTCACCGGTGCGCTCCTCGCGCTCCACGTCGGGGGTCATCGACGGGGGTGTCGCCGGGAACCCGTGGTGCTGCTCCTCCTGGAGGTTGCCGTTGCTGCCGCCCCACAGCGTCGTCCGGTCGGCGGCGACCGTGAGCACCCAGTACGGGCGGGTCCGCTCGCGCGCGGCCACCAGGTTGCGGGTGAGGAAGGTGTCGCTGAAGACGACGCGTTCGGGCGCGGGGCGCGGCAGGTACCACACCTGGTGCTCACCCTGGGCGGCGAAGATCGCCAGTGAGTCGCCGAAGAAGCGGGACTCGACCTCCGCGGCGGCCTTCTCCAGTTGCTCCCCGATGTCGTAGCGGGCCTCCCGCGAGACGTCGGGGTCCGCCTCCAGCCGGCGCCGGGCCTCGGCGACCATGTTGCGCAGCCGGACCGCGTTCTGCGCGGTGGCCGGCGTCGCGCGCCGGTCGGTGGGGAAGGTCACGGTGACCGCCGGATAGGGGCGCCGCCTGCGCAGCGCGGCCAGCGTGCTCGATGTCAGATCGGTGGTGCGCATCATTGCCTCTCGACGATGGCCTCCTGACAGCAGGATCACCCAGTACCGGCGCCGCCGCATCACGGGCGGCCGAGCCCGGGCCCGGGGTCCGCCGCGTCCGCCGGAAGGGGTGCCCGGCGGGGCGCGGCGGACCCCGGAACTCCCGCCGTTCCCGCGCCCCTGCCCCGCCTGTCCAGCCCCTCACCGGGACCCGTGTGAAGGGACCGTGATACTTCTGTGATACTGGGCGGCGTATTTTCGTACCGGGCGCGTGTGGGGGCGGACACCTTTGAAAGCGTTGCAGGCAAAGCGCGCGTACGGCATAGCCGCGCTGATCGCCGTGGCAGTCGTCGTGGCACTGATCGTCTCCTTGACGGGCGGGGGTTCCGACCCGTCGCCCGAGGAGCCGGATCCGACGCTGGCGGGTGATCCGGTCCGCACGACCGGCCCCGGCCGGGGCGGGAAGAACGCGGGCGCCCCGGAGCCGCCGGACGAGCTCCAGCAGAAGCGCAAGGAGAAGTACGCCGACTGGGACGGCAAGGTCAAGGTGCTGGGGGACGGGTCCACGTCCTACACCGGGCCGCAGCCGAAGCAGCCCAAGCCGCGGAAGCTGAAGCCGGGTGAGAAGCCCCCGCAGTTCGTGGTCTTCTCCTGGGACGGCGCGCTCCAGGGCGACGACCGCCTCTTCTCGCATTTCCGCGAGGTCGCGGAGGAGAGCAACGCGGACATGACGTTCTTCCTCAGCGGCATGTATCTGGTCCCCAAGTACAAGAGCAGCATCTACCGGCCGCCGCAGCACAAGCGCGGTTCCGCGGCGATCTCCTTCCCCACCGACGGGCACATCCGGGACACCCTGGAACAGGTCCGCGGCGCGTGGCTGGAGGGCAATGAGATCGGCTCCCACTTCAACGGTCATTTCTGCGGCCCGAAGGGCGGCGGGGACTGGAGCGTGGAGGAGTGGCGGAGCGAGATCGACCAGTCCTACGCGTTCGTCAAGAACTGGAAGACCAACACCGGGTTCACCGATATCGATCCGCTGCCGTTCGACTACGACGTGGAACTCGTGGGTGGCCGCGCCCCGTGCCTGGAAGGCCAGAAGAACCTCATCAGCGCCATCAAGTCCTACGGCTGGCGCTATGATGCCAGTTCGCCCGGTGACTTCCAGATCTGGCCCTCGAAGATCAAGGGCATCTGGAACTTCCCGCTGCAGCTGGTGCCGTATCCGGAGAGCGAGAAGCAGGTGCTCTCCATGGACTTCAACTTCCTCTACAACCAGTCCGGGGACACCACCGAGGGCGACCCCGCGAAGTACCCGGAATGGGAGCGGCTGACCCGCCAGGGTTACCTCAACGGATTCGAGCGCGTCTACAACGGCAGCCGGGCGCCGCTTTTCATCGGCAACCACTTCGAGACGTGGAACGGTGGCATCTACATGAAGGCCATCGAGGACGTCATGCGGGACGTGTGCCGGCGGGAGGGCGTGCGGTGCGTGTCGTTCAAGCAGCTCGCCGACTGGCTGGACGTCCAGGACCCGGAGGTGCTGGCGAAGCTGCGCATGCTGGACCCGGCGGAGGCGCCGGACTGGGCCACCTACCTCAAGTAGCCCGCCCGGGCCGCCACCGCCCCGCCGCCCCGGCTCCGCCGGCCCCTCACCGGGGCACGGAAGGAGCCGGGGCGCGGCGCTGTCCGGGCCCGGGTACGGCGCGAGGGCCCGCCGGCGTACGCCCGGGCCTCCCCGGGGACGGCCGGCGCGGCCCGCGGCGCGGGACGGCTCCCGCGCCGAGCGGGGAGGTGCGGGGCCGGCCCGGCACGGCCGCGCGTCCGCGTGCGGCGGAGCCCCGCGCCGCCGGGCACACGGCCGTATGGCGGGCAACCCGGCCGCGGGGCGTACGGCGGGCCCCGGAGGCCCCCGGTGCCCACCGGCCGCCCGGCGCCCGGCGCACCGCGTCGCACGGGCCCGCACGCGGCCCTCACCCGGCGCCGGACGGAACGGGCCCGTACGCCCCGCACGGACCCGCACGCGGCCCGGCCATCCGGCGGCCCGGGAGGGAACGGGCCCGCCTGCCTCGCAGCCCCGCACCCGGCACGCACGCGGCCCCGGACGGAACGGGCGCGGGGCCCGTCGCCGTCCGGGGCCGCCCGTCGTCCGGGGCCGCCGGTGCCCGGTGGTTACCCGGTCCGGCCGGCCGAGGTCATGTACTTCGTCCAGATCCCCATCGGCAGTTCGCTGCCGGCCCCCGTCCCCTCGGCGCCGCCCAGACCGGTCAGCGGCAGCAGTTCCTGCGTCTTGGGGTCGAGCCGGGACAGCGAGACCGCGGTGGCCACCTCGTCGGTGTACCCCACGAACCACGCCGAGGTGTGGTCCTGGGCGGTGCCGCCCTTGCCCGCCGCGCCGGGGCCGGCGGCCGCGGCCTCCTTCGCGGCACCGTCGCGCACCGAACCCTCCAGCGCCTCGTCGACCTCCCGGGCGACCTCGGCGCGGAAGGCCCGGGCGCCGGGCGTGCGCTCCAGCGGCACCGCGTCCCCGTTGCGGGAGAGCCGGACCACCGAGTACGGCGGGGTGTGCACGCCGTCGGCGGCGAACGTCCCGTAGGCGCTGGCCATCCGGATGGCGCTGGGCTTGGCGGTGCCCAGTGAGAGCGCCGGGGTGCGGGTGGCGCCGAAGCTGCTGGGCAGCAGCCCGGCGTCGATCGACGCCTTGCGCACCCGCTCCAGCCCGACGTCCATGCCCAGCTGGAGCATCGGGGTGTTCACCGACTCCTCGACCGCCTCGCGCAGGGTGATGTCGCCGTAGGAGCGGTCACCGTCGTTGGAGCCGCGCAGGATCTTGCCGCTGCGGTCCCAGTACGGGCCCTCCGGGGTGCGCAGGGCGACGTCGTCGTCCCCGTCGTAGACGGTCTGCGGGGTGACCGGGGTGCGCGGGCCGTTCCGCCGGCGCTGGACGCCGTCCTGGAGGGCGGCGGCGTAGACGAACGGGGTGAAGGAGGTCCCGGCGGGCACGTTGGAGGCGTTGGCGTCGTTGAAGCCCTGCTCCAGGTAGCCGGGGCCGCCGTAGAGGGCGACGATCCTGCCGTCGGGCGCGACCGAGGCGGCACCGATGCGCACATGGCGGTCGGCCTCGCGCCCGTCGGGATCGAGCCGGCCGCGCGCCTCGTCCACCGCCGCGGTCAGCGCCTCCATCCTCGGCTTCTCGAAGGTGGTGTGGATCTGGTAGCCGCCCAGGTCGAACTCGGCGTCGGTGATGTCGGTGTGGGCCGCCACATAGGACCGGGCCAGGTCCACCAGGTAGCCGTTCTGGCCGGTCAGGCCCTTCTGCGGGGGCGGCGCGATGGGCTCGGGGAAGGTGGTGTACCGGGCCCGCTCCTCCTTCGACAGCCTGCCGATCTCCACCATCCGGTCCAGCACCCATTCCCAGCGGTCCACGGCCCGCTTCCGGTTCTTCTCGCTGATCGCCGGGTCGAAGGAGCCGGCGCCCTTCAGCAGCGAGGCGAGGAAGGCGCCCTCGCTGACGTTCAGCTCCGAGACGTTCTTGCCGTAGTACGCGTTCGCCGCCCGCGCGATGCCGTAGGTGCCGCGGCCGAACCAGCTGGTGTTGAGATAGCCCTCAAGGATTTCCTCCTTGCTCATCTTGTCGTCCAGCTTGATGGCGATGAACATTTCGGTGAGCTTGCGGGAGAACGTCTGGCGCTGGTTGAGGTAGGCGTTCTTGACGTACTGCTGGGTGATGGTGGAACCACCCTGGGTGTCGCCCCCGGTCAGCATGCGGGTGAAGGCGCGGGTCAGTCCGCTGGGCGAGATGCCGCTGTCCGAGTAGAAGCTGGCGTTCTCGGCGGCGAGCACCGCCCACTGCACGTCCTCGGGAACCTTCGACAGGGCGATGTCCTGGCGGTTCACCGGGCCGGTGCGCGCCATCTCGGTGCCGTCCGCCCAATAAAAGACATTGTCCTGCTGGGTGGCGAACTCGTTGAGGTCCTCGGGTATTTCGGTCTGCATGTACAGATAGCTCAGACCACTGGTGAGACCGCCGAGGAGGAAGAGGAACACCAGGGCCACCTGGCGCCACGAGGGAAGCCAGCGCAGCACCCCGCGCTTCCGCGACCGTGGATAGTCCAGCCGCAGCCGCCGGAAGGCCCATCGGCGGACGGCCCACAGACGGGTCGCGCGCGACGGCTTCCGGCGATGCCTATTCGGCCGCTGGTGGCGGCCCGAGTGTTTGTTGCTGCCCTGCACGTATCCCCCACGCTCCGGTTGCCGCGCGGCACAAAGTCTGCTCGTCCGTCACCCTCGGACGAGCAGACTCTATGCCCACTGCGGGATCGGTGTCGCCGTGGGTGGCGGCGGGAGCGGGCCCCGCCGGGGCCGGCCGGTGAACTCCTTCCGGCTTTCCGAAGTTTTCCCGCCGGATCGGGAACCCGGACCCCGAGTTCTCCGTTCTTGAAAGTGAGGCCCCGCGAGTTCCCCCGATCGCGGGGCCTCGCCACGCGGATGCCGCGGCCCGCGATCCGGGCCCGTGCGGACACCGCCGCGACCACCCCGCGGACGCCGCGGCCGGGCCGGCGCGCGCCCCGCGGTCCGGGCGGACCCGGAAGTGGCCGCAGTCGTGGCGGGGGAGGCTCCCGGGGCCCCGGAGCCGTCCGGGGGCGGGCCCAGCTCAAATATTGCTCTGAACCGAGCGGCGCCGGGATTCGTCGTGTGTTGCGGGGGTCATGACTCCCGCACGACGAGAGGGGGAATCATGGTGCGGCTGGGAACGGGTATCGGCTGGCGGCCGGAGATCGCCGGCGACATCGCGCGGTTGCCGGGGATCGACTGGGTCGAGGTCGTCGCGGAGAACATCTGCCCCACCCATGTCCCGGATGCCCTGCGGGCGCTCCGGGAGCGGGGGACGACGGTCGTTCCGCACGGGGTGTCGCTGGGCCTGGGGGGCGCGGAGCGGCCGGACGAGCACCGGCTGGCGGCGCTGGCCGAGCGGGCCGAGGCGCTCGGCGCCCCGCTGGTGACCGAGCACATCGCCTTCGTGCGCGCCGGGGGGAAGCTGACCGCGTCGCCGGGGATCGAGGCCGGGCACCTGATGCCGGTGCCGCGCACCCGGGAGGCGCTGGACGTGCTGTGCGCCAACGTACGGATCGCGCAGGCGGCGCTGCCGGTGCCGCTCGCCCTGGAGAACATCGCGGCGCTGATCTCCTGGCCCGGTGAGGAGCTGACCGAGGGCCAGTTCCTCACCGAGCTGGTGGAGCGCACCGGCGTCGGCCTGCTGATCGACGTCGCCAACCTGCACACCAACCACGTCAACCGCGGCGAGGACCCGACCGTCGCCCTGGACACCCTGCCCACCTCGGCGATCGCCTACGTGCACGTGGCGGGCGGCGTGGAACGGGACGGCGTGTGGCACGACAGCCACGCCCACCCGGTGACCGCGCCGGTGCTGGAGGTGCTGGCCGAGCTGTGCGCGCGGACCACGCCGCCCGGCGTCCTGCTGGAGCGGGACGACAACTTCCCGCCGTACCAGGAGCTGGCCGCCGAGCTGGAGGCGATCCGTACGGTGACCGAGCGGGCCGCGCTGCGGGAGGCGGTGGCCGTGGCGGGCCGGGCGCACACCGCGTCCCCGGCCGGCCGGGTGCCGGCGCTCGCGGGGGCGGCGGCGCCGGCCCCCGCCGGCCCCCGGGACCCCGGTGGGCCCGGCGCCGGTGACGGCCCGGTGGAGGTCCCCGGCGCCGGGTACGGCCGCGTGAAGGTCCCCCGCCCCCGCGTCGAGCGGGCGGCGGACCCGGCCGGGGAGCCCGGTGACGCGGTGCGGTCCCGGCTGGCGCTCGACCAGACCGCCCTGCTCTCCGCCCTGGTGGCGGGCACCCCCGCCCCCGAGGGCTTCGACCGGGCCCGGCTGAAGGTGCAGAACCGGGCGCTGATCGTGAAGCGGGCCGGGGTGGTGGCCAGGATCGCGCCGGAGCTGCCGCGCGCCCTGGGCGCCGACTTCCGGCCCCTGTACTTCCGGTACGCCCGGTCCCGGCCGATGACCGGCGGCTACCGCCGGGACGCGCTCGCCTTCGCCGAACACCTGCTGGCGGCGGAGGACCTGTCCGACCCCCAGGTGCGGCAGCGGCTGCGCGCCTGGTGGCTGGAGCAGTCGGCGGCGGAGCGCCCGCACGCCCACCGGCCGGGACGGCTGCACCGGCTGGCCCGCACCGCCCGCCACCTGCTGCGGCGGAGGCGAGCGGCATGACGGGGGCGATCATCTGGTACGCGCTGCTCGGGCCCGCCACCCTGGCGGTCGCGCTGGGCACCGCCCTGTCCCGGTCCCGCTCCGGGGCCGCCGGCGGACGGGTGCACGGTGTGCTGGAGGCCGCGTTCCTGGCCGGGGGCCCCGGCCGGGTCGCGGACACCGTGATCTGCCGGATGCACGCCGACGGGCGGGTGGCGGTCGGCGAGCCGGGGGTGCTGGCGGTGCTGCGGCCGGTCGCCGGGGAACCGGCCGAACAGGCCCTGCTCGACCTCCACGCCCGCTTCCCCACCGGGGCGCTGGCACCGCTGCGGGCGGCGCTGATGCGCAGCGCGGCGGTGCAGCAGATCGGGGACCGGCTGGCGGCGCGCGGGATGCTGGTGCCGCCCGCCGTGGGCCGGCGCTGGAACCGGGCGGCGAAGGGCCTGCTCGGGCTGGCCGGGCTCTGCGCCGCGGCGACGCTCCTGGACGGCCGGCTGCCGGGGGACGTCTGGCCGGGCGACTCCGGGCTCCCGGCGTTCCTCGCCGTGCTGCCCGGTCTGGTGGTCGCCACCGTGGTGGCCGCGCAGTGTGCCCGGGTCTCCCGGCGCCGGATCACCCGGGCCGGGCGGCTGGCGCTGGCCGCGTACACCCGGACCACGTCGTTCGCCACCCCGGGCCCGGACGAGCCGCCGTGGCGGCACCGGCCGGACCCGGTGGCCGGGCCGGTCGCGACCGGGGCCGGGGTGGTCGTCGCCCTGGGCGGCGTGACGGCGCTGGACGACCCGGTGCTGCGGGACCAGCTGCTGGGGGTCCACCTGCCGCGGGCCGGCCGGGAGCTGCCCGGCACCTCACCGCTCACCGATCCCGGTCTGCTCTCCGTGGAGGACGGCGACGGCTCCGGTGGCGACGACCTTCCGGAACCCTCCTGGTGCGGCTCCCCCGAGACCGGCACGTACGACGACTCCGGGGGCGCCTCGGGGCCGGCGGAGTCCGGCGGTTCCTGCGGGGCGGCCTCGTCCTGCGGCGGCGACTCCGGCGGCTCCGGCGGCGGCTCCTCCTGCGGGTCGAGCTGCGGGGGCGGCTGCGGCGGGGGCGGCGACTGACCGGGCCACCGGACGGACCGCCCGCAGGACCCCGGACCGGCCGCACGGAACCGTCCCCCGGCGCGGACGGGCCGCCGGCCGGGACCGGGCGGCCCCCGCACTCCGGGCCACACCGGCCGGGGCGGCCCTCCGGACGACCGGGGCAGGCCACCCCGGACAAGCCGGACCGGCACCGCCGCCGGCCCCAAGGTGCCACCACGATCCGGCCCCGCCACGGACCCCGGGCCGCCACCACCGACCCGGCGCCGCCACGGACCCCGGGCCGCCACCACCGACCCGGCGCCGCCACGGACCCCGGCCCGCCGCCACGGACCGGCCGCCATAACCGGCCCCGGCCCGCCGCACCGGGCCCCGGCGCGCCACCACGGGCCTGGGCTCGGGCACCACGGGTCCGGGCGCGGCCACCCACGGGCCCAGGAACTTCCGTCACGCCACCCGCGGGTCGGACCGACACCCCGCGGGACCGGCCGGCCGCCGTCACACCGCGCGTCTTCCAGGGGCCGGGCACGCCTCCCGGGGATCCCGCGGGCAGCCGGTCGGGCCCACCGGGCCGGGCGCGCCCCGGCGGACCGCGCCCCACCGGCGCCGGTCACCCACGCCCGCGACCGTCGTCGCGTCCCCCTGCCCCCCGTGCCCACACGCGCACCCGGACACCGCACCCGCTCGCCACCCACCCGCGTCCGCACCCGGACCCCCCGCCCGCACCCATGCCCGCATCCCGCGGGCAACGTCATCCGGATCGTGAACAAACCATGGCGGAGACGGGCGCGGTCCAGTAGAACTCGGCCATGTTCTGGGTGCTCTTCCTCATCGTCGCCTGGGGCGCGGCGGGGCTCAGCTGCGCCCGGCTGTGCACGGCGGCGCTCGCCGCCGCCGAGGACGGGCCCGCCCCGGCCGCGGCCCGCGGTGGCCTGACCCTGTACGAGGCGGCCTTCCTGTCCGGAGGGCCGGGCCGGGTCACCGACCTGACCCTGGTCTCGATGTACCGGCAGCGCCGGATACTGCTCGCCCACACCGGCTGGGTGACGGTGGTGGACCCCGAGGGCCGGGACGACCTGGAACGGTCGGTGATCACCGCGATCGGTCCCGGCGGCCAGGCCCCGGTGCCGCCGGTCCAGGACGCCGTCGCCGGCGCCCAGGCGGTGGTCTCGCTGGCCGACCGGCTGGTGGCCACCGGGCTGGCGGTGCCGCCGGCCGCCCGCGACTCGGTGGCCTCGGCGGTCCGTCAGGTGCGCGCGGCCGCCGCGCTGGTGGTGCTGACCGCGGTGGTGACGGCGCTGATGGTGCCGCCGGCCTCCGGGGCGGGAACGGCACTGGCCTGGTACGCGCCGCCGCTGCTGCTGACCGGCGGGGCGCTGGCCGTCGCCCGCGCCGAGGCGCACCCCTACACCCGCTGGGCCTCCCCGGCCGGGCAGCGGCTGCTCGGCGGGATCACGGTGCCCGGGCGCCGGCCGCGCTCCGACGACGGCACCGTCCCCCGTGGTCCGTCGGGCTTGTCGGGCCCGTCCGGCACACCGGCCGCGGACCCCGACCTCGCCGCGCTCGCGGTGCACGGCACCGGCGCGCTCACCGACCCGGCGCTCCGCGCGGCACTGCGCACCGGCCGCCGCCGCTGAGCCCGGGCGCCGCCGGGCCGGGGCGCATCGGGGGCATTGGGCCCGACACCTCCCGACGGTGCTTTACTTCACCAACCACCGGGCGAAATATCCCTTTTGCCGTGAACAACATGGAGGGATGTCCTGTGAGAGCAGCAGCGCTGTACGGGGTCCTCGGGGCGCTGGCCGTGACCGCGACGCTCACCGTCGCCCCGGCCACCGGGACCGCCGGCGGGACCGCCACCGGCACGCCCGGCGGTGACGCCGAGGCGCGCGGGGTGGCGCTGGCGGCCCGGCGCGCCGCCGCCCGGGGCATCACCTTCGGCGCCTGCCCCGAGGCGGAGCGGCTCCCGGCGCCCGTGCGGTGCGGGACCGTCCTGGTGCCGCTGGACTACGCCCGCCCGGACGGCAGGCGGATCCCGCTGACCGTCAGCCGCGCCCCGGCCACCGGTCCGCGCGCCCGGCACCAGGGCGCGCTGGTGTACAACCCGGGCGGGCCGGGCGGCTCCGGGATGCGGTTCCCGGCTCGCGCGGGCGAGCCGGAGTACCACCGGCTGGCCGCCGCGTACGACTTCGTGGGGTACGCCCCGCGCGGGGTGGGCCGCTCCGGGGCGCTGTCCTGCCAGGACCCCGCCGAGGCCGTACGGGCGCCCACCGTCTCCCCCGCCCGGCCGTCCGCGGAGTACAAGCGCGACCGCATCCGGCACGCCCGCCGCTACGCCGCCGGCTGTGCCCGGTCCGCCGGCCGGGACCTGGCGCACTTCCACACCCTCAACAACGCCCGTGACCTGGAGGTGCTGCGCGCCGCGCTGGGCGAGCGGCGGCTCACCTTCCTGGGCGCCTCCTACGGAACCTACTTCGGGGCGGTGTACGCCACGTACTTCCCCGGGCGGGTGCGCCGCATGGTGCTGGACAGCGTGGTCAACCCCGAGCCGGACCGGATCTGGTACCGCGGCAACCTCGACCAGTCGCTCGCCTTCGAGTCCCGGTGGGCCGACTGGCGCGCCTGGGTGGCCGAACACCACGACGTCTACCGCCTGGGCCGGACCCCGGCGCGGGTGCTCGCCTCCTACCAGGAGGCCCGGCAGCGGCTGGACCGGGCGCCGGCCGGCCGCACGGTGGGCAGCGGCGAACTGCACGCCGCGTTCCTGCGGGTCGCCTACCACGACGCGCACTGGGCCCCCGGCGCCCGCGCGCTGGCGGCGTACCTGCGCGGCGACGCCCGGCCGCTGATCGCGCTGGCCGCGCCCGACCGGCGGCGGGCCGCGGAGGAGGAGAACGGCACCGCCGTCTACACCGCCGTGGAGTGCAACGACGCCCCGTGGCCGACGGACTGGTCCACCTGGGACCGGGACCACACCGAACTGGCCCGCCGCGCCCCGTTCGAGACCTGGGAGAACGCCTGGCTGAACCTTCCGTGCGCCTACTGGCCGGTGACGCGGCGGCAGCGGCCGGCCGACGTCCGCACCGCGCCCGGCGCACTGCCGCCGGTACTGCTGGTCGCCGCCGAGCGGGACGCGGCCACGCCGTACGCCGGGGCGCTGCGGATGCGCGACCGGCTGGCCGGCTCCCGGCTGGTCACCGAGCGGGGCGCGGGCAGCCACGGGGTCTTCGGCGGCGGCAACGCCTGCGTGGACCGCCGGGTGGAGACCTATCTGCTCACCGGCCGGGCCCCGGCCCGCGACGTCTCCTGCGCGGGCCGGCCGGCGCCGGTGCCGACCGGGGCGGCCACCCGGGAGATCCGGCGGCTGCCGGACCCGTTGCTCACCCGGATGCCCTGACCGCCACCGCACCGCGCACGGCCGGTCCGGGACGGCCGGCGGACCGGTGCGAACGGCCCGCGGTGCGAACGGCCGGCGGACCGGTACGAAGGTCACCGGCGCCGGTGCGAAGGTCGCCTGGGGCCGGACCGCGACGACACGGACGCCCGGGTCCGGGACGACCGGACGCCCGGGGCGCGCGGCGGCCGGGCCGGCGCGCACCCCGGGCGTCCGTGTACGCACACCGAGCCGCCCGGCACTCCCGCGCCGGCGGCCCGCGGCGGTCAGGCCAGGGCGTCGATCAGCTCGGCCACCGACCGGCGGCGGCCGGTGAAGAACGGCACCTCCTCGCGCACGTGGCGGCGCGCCTCGGAACCCCGCAGGTGGCGCATCAGGTCCACGATGCGGTGCAGCTCGTCGGCCTCGAAGGCGAGGATCCACTCGTAGTCGCCGAGCGAGAAGGAGGCGACCGTGTTGGCCCGGACGTCCGGGTAGCCGCGGGCCATCTTGCCGTGGTCGGCGAGCATCCGGCGGCGGTCCTCGTCCGGCAGCAGGTACCAGTCGTAGGAGCGGACGAACGGATAGACGCTCACGTAGTCGCGGGCCACCTCGTCGGCGAGGAACGCCGGGATGTGCGCCTTGTTGAACTCCGCCGGACGGTGCAGCGCCATGTTCGACCACACCGGCTCCAGCGCGCGGCCCAGGCGGGTGCGGCGGAACCGGTTGTAGGCGCTCTGCAGCGCGTCCGAGGTCTCCGAGTGCCACCAGATCATGACGTCCGCGTCGGCCCGCATGCCGGACACGTCGTAGGTGCCGCGCACCGTGACGTCCTCGTCGGCGAGCTGCTTGAACAGCTCCTCCACCTCGCCGGCCCAGCCGGTCCGGTCCTCCGGCAGCACGTCGCGGAGCTTGAACACCGACCACAGCGTGTAGCGGATGACCTCGTTGAGGTCCTTGGCCCTCTTCCCGGCGTTCGGGGCCTTGCCGGTCGTCGTCTCGGTCTGGGGTGCAGTCATGGTCCTATTCTCTCCCCCCGGCCGCGCCGCCCGGCGGCAGGGTCGCCAGCAGCTCCTCGGCGGCCGCGCGGCCGCTGCCGATGCACGCCGGGATGCCCACCCCGTCGTACACCGCGCCGCACACCGCGAGCCCCGGCAGCTTCGCCACCTGCTCGCGGACGCGGGCGACCCGGTCCAGGTGGCCGACCGGGTACTGCGGCAGCCCGGCGTCCCAGCGGGTCACCCGGGCGGCCACCGGCCGCGCGGCCAGGCCCACCGTTTCGGCCAGGTCGGTCCGGGAGAGCGCGACCAGGTCCTCGTCGTCGAGCGCCAGGTCCGACTCCTCCCCGTACCGGCCGACCGAGGTGCGCAGCACGAACAGGTCCGGGTCGCCCTCGCCGACCCAGCCCCACTTGTGGCCGGAGAAGGTCACCGCCTTGATCCGGCGGCCCTCCACCGGCGGCAGCAGGAAGCCGGTGCCGACCGGCAGCCCGGCCGCGTCGGAGCGCCGGAAGGCCATGGTGACCAGGGCCATGGAGGCGTACTCGACGCCCGTCAGCTCGCCGGAGGCACCCGGCGCCTCCGCGGCGAGCAGCCGGGCGGCGGCCGGGGCCGGCACCGCGAGCACCACCGCGTCCACGGTCAGCGTCCCGCCGCCGGTGACGACCCGCCAGCCGCCCCCGGACCCGTCGGGCGCCGCGGGCGTCCGGCGCAGCTCGCGCACCGGGACACCGGTGCGGATCTCGCCGCCGGCGGCGCGTACCGCCCCGGCCACGGCGTCCGGCAGCAGTCCGACGCCGCCGTCGATGCCCACGAAGACCGGGCCGTCCTGGGCACGGCAGGCGATCTCCCGCCGCACCGCCCGCACCGCCTCGGTCAGCGAGGCGTGGGCGCGCACCGCGGCGAACAGCTGGGGCACCGCGGCCCGCATCGAGATCCGGTAGGCGTCGCCCGCGTACACCCCGCCCAGCAGCGGTTCGACCAGCCGGTCCACGACCTCCCGGCCGAACCGCCGGGCCACGAACTCGCCGATCGCCACGTCGTCGCCGACCTCGGTGGCGGGCAGCTCCTCCTCGGCGGCGATCCGGGCCAGGCCGTCGGCGGAGAGCACCCCGGAGGCGGCCAGTGCCGCCGGGCCGTCCGGCACACCCATGACATGTCCGGCGGGCATCGGCCGCAGCCCGCCCCGCGACCACACGCCGGCGCCGGTGACCGCCGGGGGCC
This sequence comes from Streptomyces pactum, assembly GCF_016031615.1. Taxonomy (GTDB): domain Bacteria; phylum Actinomycetota; class Actinomycetes; order Streptomycetales; family Streptomycetaceae; genus Streptomyces; species Streptomyces pactus. Next base: position 5,891,684 of record NZ_JACYXC010000001.1, on the reverse strand, counting down.
GGAGGCGGTCGGCCAGTCCCACGGCGCGGGCGAGGTCGGTCGCCTCCGGCCGCCGCGCGAGCATCGACTCCGCGCCCAGGTCCACCGGGGCCCCGGCGATCTCGCCCGCCATGAGTTTGCCGCCGAGCCGGTCCGACGCCTCCAGCACCGTGACCCGCGCGCCGCCGGCCAGCAGCCGGTGGGCGGCCGCCAGTCCGGAGATCCCGCCGCCGATCACGGCCACGTGTCCGGCCCCGCCGGCCGGGGAGGTCCGCTGTAGATCCATGCCTCCACTCTCTCAGAACGGGCGGCCCGGCCCCGCCCCGGCTCCCGTACCGCGGTCCCGCGCGCCGCCCCGGGGGAGCGCGTCGTCCGGCGCCCGGACCCGCGGACGGGCGGGGCACGCGGTCCGCGCGGTGCCGCCGCGCCCCGACCGGCGGGCCCATTGACAGCGGCGGACGGCCGGTCGAGACTCGGCAGCGGCCGAACAACCGAACGGTCGGTGGGGCGCCCGCCCCGGCCGCCGGACGCTGGAGAGGATCCGATGAACGACCGCATCCGGGATGTGTACATCGTCGATGCCGTCCGTACCCCGGTCGGCAAGTACGGCGGCGGGCTGTCCCGGGTGCGCCCCGACGACCTGGCCGCGCACGTGGTCCGGTCGCTGGTGGAGCGCACCCCGGCGCTGGACCCGGCGCGGATCGACGACGTGGTCTTCGGCAACGCCAACGGCGCGGGCGAGGAGAACCGCGACGTGGCGCGGATGGCGGTGCTGCTGGCCGGGCTGCCGGTGACGGTGCCGGGCACCACCGTCAACCGGCTGTGCGCCTCCGGGCTGGAGGCCGTGGTGCAGGCCGCCCGGGCGATCGCGGTGGGGGACGCGAGCGTGGTGCTGGCCGGCGGGGTGGAGTCGATGTCCCGCGCGCCGTGGGTGCTGCCCAAGCCGGAGCGCGCGTTCCCGGCCGGCCACCAGCAGATGTACTCCACCACCCTGGGCTGGCGGATGACCAACCCGCGGCTGCCCGCCGAGTGGACCGTGGCGCTGGGTGAGGGCGCCGAGCTGATCGCCGAGAAGTACGGCATCGACCGGACCGCCCAGGACGCGTTCGCGCTGGAGAGCCACCGCAAGGCGGCCCGCGCCTGGCGGGAGGGCCGGTACGCCGCGGAGGTGGTGGAGGTCCCCGGCAGCGACCTCACCCGCGACGAGACGATCCGGGACACCACCTCGGCGGGGGCGCTGGCCGCCCTCGCCCCGGCCTTCCGGGCCGGCGGCAGCGTCACCGCCGGGAACTCCTCGCCGCTCAACGACGGCGCCGCGGCGCTGCTGCTCTGCGACGAGGAGGGGCTGCGGGCCACCGGCCGGGAGCCGCTGGCCCGGGTGGGCGCGGGGGCGGTCACCGGGATCGAGCCGCAGCTGTTCGGGCTGGGGCCGGTGGAGGCGGTGCGCCGGGCGCTGGCGCGCTCCGGGCGGACGCTGGCGGACCTGGCCACGGTGGAGCTGAACGAGGCGTTCGCCGCCCAGGCGCTGGGCTGCCTCGCCGCCTGGCCGGAGCTGGACCCGGCCAAGGTCAACCCGCGCGGCGGCGCGATCGCGATCGGCCACCCGCTCGGGGCCTCCGGCGCCCGGCTCGCCGGGGCGGTCGCCCACCAGCTCGCCGCCCGCGGCTCGGGCACCGGGCTGGCCGCCCTGTGTATCGGCGTCGGTCAGGGGCAGGCGCTGGTCCTGGAGCGCTGACCGGCCGCCCGGCCGCCGCCCGTGGACCGCCGGGTCCGTACCGTGGTGCCGGACCGGCGCCGGAACCGGTGGCGGCGGGACGGAACGGAAAGGGGCGGTACGTGGCGGCGCAGCGCATGGTGGTCGTCGGGGGTGACGCGGCGGGGATGTCGGCGGCGTCCCAGGCCCGGCGGCTGAAGGGCGAGGACGAGCTGGAGATCGTCGCCTTCGAACGGGGCGGTTTCAGCTCGTACTCCGCGTGCGGCATCCCGTACTGGGTGGGCGGCCAGGTGGACGGCGCCGACCAGCTGATCGCGCGCAGCCCCGGGGAGCACCGGGAGCGCGGCATCGACCTGCGGATGCGCACCGAGGTGACCGAGCTGGACCTGCCCGGGCAGCGGGTGCGCGCCCGGGACCTGGAGTCCGGCGACGAGCGGTGGTGGGGCTTCGACCGGCTGGTGCTGGCCACCGGCGCCACCCCGGTGCGCCCGGACCTGCCGGGCATCGGCGCGCCCGGGGTGCACGGGGTGCAGTCGCTGGACGACGGCCGGGCGCTGCTGGACACCCTGGAGGAGGTCGCCCGGCGCGGCGGCGCACCGGACGGCGGGCCGCGGGCCGTGGTGGTCGGCGCCGGGTACATCGGCGTGGAGATGGCGGAGGCGCTGATCCGCCGCGGGTTCCGGGTGACGGTGCTCAACCGCGCCCCGCAGCCGATGACCACCCTCGACCCGGACATGGGCGAGCTGGTCCACGAGGCGATGTGCGGGATGGGGATCGAGACGGTCAACGGCGCGGAGGTCACCGCGATCCGCACCGGCGCCGACGGGTCGGTGCGGGCGGTGGCCACCGAGGACGCCGAGTACCCGGCGGAGGTGGTGGTGCTGGGCCTGGGCGTGCGGCCGGCCACCGGCCTGGCGCGGGACGCCGGGCTGCCGCTGGGCGAGTACGGCGGGCTGCTCACCGATCTGTCGATGCGGGTGCGCGGTACGGAGAACGTCTGGGCGGGCGGCGACTGCGTGGAGGTGCTGGACCTGGTCTCCGGCCGGACCCGGCACATCCCGCTGGGCACGCACGCCAACAAGCACGGCCAGGTCATCGGCTCCAACGCGGCGGGCGGCTACGCCACCTTCCCCGGGGTGGTGGGCACCGCGGTGAGCAAGGTCTGCGACCTGGAGATCGCCCGCACCGGGCTGCTGGAGCGTCAGGCGGCCGAGGAGGGCCTGCGGTTCGTGTCGGTGACCATCGAATCCACCAGCCGCGCCGGCTACTACCCCGACGCCCGGCCGATGCGGGTGAAGATGCTCGCCGAGCGCCGTACCGGACGGCTGCTGGGGACGCAGATCGTGGGCCGGGAGGGCGCCGGGAAGCGGGTGGACATCGCGGCGGTGGCGCTCACCGCGCGGATGACGGTGGAGGAGATGACCGCGCTCGACCTGGGGTACGCGCCGCCGTTCTCCCCGGTGTGGGACCCGGTGCTGGTCGCGGCGCGCAAGGCGGTGGCGGCGGTCCGCAAGGCGGGCTGACGCCTTCGGGCCGCGCCCGGCGGCCGCCGGACGCGGTGCCCGGGCGGACCGGTGGGCGGGGCGGAAGGCCGCCGGTACGCGACGGGACGGGGCGCCGGCACGGGAGTGCCGGCGCCCCGTCCCGGGGTCCGCGGAACCGCGCCGGTCAGCGGGCGGTGCGGGTGTGCACGTACTCCACCAGCCGGGTCAGGGCGTCCGGGTCGGTGTCCGGCAGCACCCCGTGACCGAGGTTGAACACGTGCCCGGGCAGGTCGCGGGCGGCTTCCAGCACCTCGTCGGCCTTGCTCTCCACCGCCTCGCGCGGCGCGAAGAGCACCGCCGGGTCGAGGTTGCCCTGGAGCGCCTTGCCGGGCCCGACGCGGCGGGCGGCCTCGTCCAGCGGCACCCGCCAGTCCACGCCCACCACGTCCGCGCCGGCCTCGCCGAGCGGGCCGAGCAGCTCCCCGGTGCCCACGCCGAAGTGGATGCGCGGCACCCCGTAGGGGGCCACGGCGTCGAAGACCTTGGCGGAGGCCGGCAGCACCCTGCGCCGGTAGTCGGCCGGGGCCAGCGCGCCGACCCAGGAGTCGAAGAGCTGGACGGCGGAGGCGCCCGCCTCGATCTGCACCTTGAGGAAGGCGGCGGTGATGTCCGCGAGCCGGTCCAGCAGGTCGGCCCAGAGCTGCGGGTCCCCGTACATGAGCGCCTTGGTGTGCTCGTGGTTGCGGGACGGCCCGCCCTCCACGAGGTAGCTGGCGAGCGTGAAGGGGGCGCCGGCGAAACCGATCAGCGGGGTGGCGCCCAGCTCACCGGTGAGCATCCCGATCGCCTCGGTGACGTAGGCCACGTCGTCCGGCTCCAGCGGGCGCAGCCGCTCCAGGTCGGCCCGGGTGCGCACCGGCTCGGCGACGACCGGGCCGACGCCGGGCTTGATGTCCAGGTCCACGCCGATGGCCTTGAGCGGGACGACGATGTCGCTGAAGTAGATCGCGGCGTCCACGCCGTGCCGGCGGACCGGCTGCAGGGTGATCTCGGTGACCAGGTCCGGCCGCATGCAGGACTCCAGCATGGCGGTGCCCTCGCGGACCTTGCGGTACTCGGGGAGCGAGCGTCCGGCCTGGCGCATGAACCACACCGGCGTGTGCGGTACGGGCTCCCGGCGGCACGCCCGGAGGAACGCTGAATCCTGGACCGCCGACACCGCGGTGGGGCCGGTCTGCTGCGGGCCTGTCGGCCGGTCGGAGACGCTCATGTCCTAAATCTTCGCACGGGCCGAACGAGTGACCCGCCAACCCTGGTGTGCCTACCTCGCACGGGGGTCTCGAACGCCTAGTCTTCCGGGCATGGCAGCGGCTCAGGGACACCTTGCGGACGGCGCGGACAGCACGGGAGGGCGGGACGGCGCCCCACTGGCCTTCCGGCACGCGGTCGCCGGACTGCGCGGCGTACGGCCGCGGGCCGAGGTGGAACTGGACCCCACCCCGCCGCCGCGCCGGCTGGCGCCCTTCGCGTACGCGCTGGAGGCGGTGGTGGCGGCCGACGACGCGGAGGACGACGGCGGGACGGAGCTGGCCGAGGGCCGGCTGATCCTGCTGCACGACCCGGAGGGGCACGAGTCCTGGCGCGGCACCTTCCGGCTGGTGACGCTGGTCCACGCCGAGCTGGAGCCGGAGATGGCCGCGGACCCGCTGCTGCCGGAGGTGTGCTGGTCGTGGCTGACCGGGGCGCTCCAGGGGCGCCGGGTGGAGTACCTGGAGCCCAGCGGCACGGTGACGCTGGCCGCCTCCCACCACTTCGGCGGGCTGGGCGACCGCGAACCGTCCACCCGGATCGAGATCCGCGCCTCCTGGACGCCCTCCGACGCCGCGGGGGTGCCGGACACCGCGGCGCACCTGGCGGCCTGGTGCGACGTGCTGTGCCAGATCGCGGGGCTGCCGCCGGCCCAGGGGCAGGAGCCGGGCGTGGTGCCGCTGCCGCAGCGCCGCGGCCCCCGCCCCCGCTGACCCCGGCGCCCGGCCCACGCCCGGTCAGCCTGGGCGCTCGGGCCGCGGGGTGCGGGGTGCCTGGACGTGCCACGGGATGCCCGGCCGGGCCGCCCGGTCCGCGGTTCACGGGTCTGCGGGTCCGCGGGTCCGCGGGTACGGACGCGAGGCGCACCCGGCGCCGGACGCCGTGCCCGGGGCCGCCCAGCCCCCGGGCGGGGGCCGGCCTCCCGGCTCGCGGGCACCGGGCCGGGGCCGGGCATGCGCGCCGGCCCCGGTGCCCGGGGCGCCCGGGGCGGACCTACGGGGGCCGGAGCGAGGGTCCGTCCCGTGGACCGGCGATGAGGCATGCGGGCCGGTCGCGGGGACGGGCCTGCGGGCCGGTCACAGCCACGGGGCAGCGGCACGGGCGGGGACAAGGGGCCCCGGTATCCGCATGGCGGACCGGAATTGGGGCGGGGCACACCGGCCAGGAGACGGTCGGTCCGGCGTCGCGGCGACCGGGCCCTCGTACCCACCGGGCACCACCGCCAGGCCTCGTGCGCGCGATCCGGCGACGCGCACCCCCCATGGCCCCCGCACCGCCGGTCGCAGCCCCCCTCCGCCCTGGGCCCCTCCCGCACGGCCGTCCCTGTCGGCAGATTCCGGCGGGCCCCCGGACCGCCATGCCCGCCGCACGTACCCCGCACCGCAGCCGTGCTGCGGCGTTCTTCCGCCCCCGCCGCCCCGGAGCAGACCCCCTCCCGCCCGGGACTCCGCCCGCACGACCGTCGCCGGCAAACTCCGGCCAGCACCGGGACCGCCACGCCCGCCGCACGTACCCCGCACCGCAGCCGTCCGCCCCCCGCCGCGCCGGAGCAGCCCCGGCACCACACCCGCCTCCGCACCGCAGCCGTCCGGCCCGCGCCCCGGAGCAGCCCCCGGCACCTCCCCCGCCCCCCCGCCGAACCGCCGCCCTCGGGCCCGCCGACCGCCTCCCGCCGACCGCACGCACCCTCACGACCGTCGCTCGCCACCCGCCGCGACCGCGCGCACCGGCCGGCGACCCCGGCGGGAGGCCGGCCGTATCCGCTCCGCCGGACCGGGCGGGCCACCCGCCCCCCAGGGGACCGCGCGCGGCGCGGCGGTGACGCGGGACCGCGCGCCCGCGTTCGTCGCGGCGCCGGCGGGCGGCACCCGGCCGCACGGCGGGGCCCGCCCGGGCCACCGCGCGGCCCGCACCCGCCGCCGCCCGGACCATCGGCGGCGGCCGGCGGCGCCGCACCGCGCCCCCGCGTGCGTCGGCAGCCGTCCGGCGGCGTCCGCCCCGGCGGCCGGGGCGGGGCAGGCCCCGCCCGCGGGCCCCGCGCGCGGCGCGGTGGCGTACCGGCGCCGCCCTCCACGCCCCGCCGCGACGGGTGTGCCCCGGGCGCTCCGGCCCGGCCCGCTCCCGGCGCGGCCCGGCCGCCCGGTCGCTCCGCCGGTGCGCCGCGGTGCCGGAAAAACCGCTGGTCAGCGGAGCGTGTCGGCGGTCGGGGCCGGTTTCGCGGGTCGCTGACACCGGTCGAGCAGTCGTCCTAATTGTCCGAATTGTTACTCACTCGATCGTGATCATCCCCTAAAGGAGGGCCGTACGGGTGCCGAAGCACCTGGTGACCCGTCCCCACACCCAACTCCCTTCAGGAGGCCTGGTGTCTGTTCTCCTTGAGCAACCGTCCAGCCTGGTCGCCTACCGTCCGAACAAGCCGACGGCGATGGTCGTGGTCGCCGACCCCCGTGTCCGCTCCACCGTCACCCGCCACCTGTGGGCGCTCGGCGTACGCGATGTGATCGAGGCGTCGTCGATCGCCGAGGCACGCCCCCGGATCAGCAACCCGCGCGACATCTGCGTCGCCGACGTCCACCTTCCCGACGGCTCGGGGCTCACCCTGCTCTCCGAGACCCGCGCCGCGGGCTGGCCCAACGGGCTGGCGCTCTCGGCCGCCGACGACATCGGGGCGGTACGCAACGCCCTGGCCGGCGGCGTCAAGGGCTATGTGGTCACCGGCACCCGTACCAACCTGGGCCTGCCGGGCCGCCCCGGCGCCGCCCCCATCGGAGCCGCCGCCGCCCGGCTGCACCGCCGCCCGCCCGGCGCGCCGGGGCACCCGGGGGGCTTCCGGGAACTGTCCGGGCGGGAGGTGGAGGTGCTCCGGCTGGTGGCGGAGGGCCAGTCGAACAAGGCCATCGGCGTCTCGATGGGCCTGTCCGCGCTCACCGTCAAGAGCCATCTGGCGCGCATCGCCCGCAAGCTGGGCACCGGTGACCGGGCCGGCATGGTCGCCGTCGCCCTGCGCACCGGAATCATCCACTGACCCCGACGACCACAGCCCGCCGGCCCTGCCCTCTCCCCCGCCGCGGCACCCCCGTCCGTGACGGACCGGAACCGCGCGGTACCCCTCCGGCAGCCCCTCCGACCGACCTCTCTGCCGCCCGCCGACGGAACGTTCCGTCGGCGGGCGCCCTGTACCGCCCGTCCGCACAGATACCCTTGACCGGTGACCGACGCCCATAAGACCGCAGCAGACACGACACTGCGAACCACCGGGGGCGCTCCTCCGGGTGACGGCGTCGCAGCCCCAGAGGTGCCGACCCCCCTGCTGGAGCCCCGCGACGGCATCCCGCCGGTGGTCGCCGACCAGGCCGCCCTCGACGAGGTCGTCGCGGCCTTCGCGGCCGGGCACGGCCCGGTCGCGGTGGACGCCGAGCGCGCCTCCGGCTACCGCTACGGCCAGCGCGCCTACCTCGTCCAGCTGCGACGCGCCGGGGCGGGCACCGCGCTGATCGACCCGGTCGGCTGCCCGGACCTGTCGGGCCTGGGCGCCGCGCTCGCCGGCACCGAGTGGGTCCTGCACGCCGCCACCCAGGACCTGCCGTGCCTGCGGGACATAGGCATGGTGCCCGACCGCCTCTTCGACACCGAGCTGGCCGGCCGGCTCGCCGGGTTCGCCCGGGTGGGCCTGGGCGCCATGGTGGAGACCGTCCTCGGCTACTCCCTGGAGAAGGGCCACTCCGCGGTGGACTGGTCCACCCGCCCGCTGCCCGAACCCTGGCTCCGCTACGCCGCGCTCGACGTCGAGCTGCTGGTGGACCTGCGGGACGCGCTGGAGGAGGAGCTGACCCGGCAGGGGAAGCTGGAGTGGGCCCTGGAGGAGTTCGCCGCCATCGCCGCCGCCCCGCCGCCGGCGCCCCGCAAGGACCCCTGGCGGCGCACCTCCGGGATGCACCGGGTGCGGCGCCGCCGCCAGATGGCGGTGGTGCGCGAGCTGTGGACGCTGCGGGACTCCATCGCCCAGCGCCGGGACATCTCCCCCGGCAAGGTCCTCGGCGACGCCGCGATCATCGAGGCGGCGCTGGCCCTGCCCGGCAACACCCGGGCGCTCGCCGCGCTGAACGGTTTCGGCAACCGCGCCGGGCGCCGCCAGCTGGACCAGTGGCAGGCCGCCATCGACCGCGCCCGGGCACTGCCGGACAGCGAGCTCCCGCAGCCCGGCCAGCCGGTCACCGGCCCCCCGCCGCCGCGTGCCTGGGCCGACAAGGACCCGGCCGCCGCCGCCCGGCTGACGGTGGCCCGCGCGGCGGTGGCGGCCCACGCCGAGCGGCTGTCCATGCCCCAGGAGAACCTGATCGCCCCGGACTCGGTCCGGCGGCTGTGCTGGGAGCCGCCGACCGAGGTGTCGGAGGAGACCGTGTCCCACGCGCTGGCCGCCCTCGGCGCCCGGCGCTGGCAGGTCGAGCAGGTCGCGCCGGTGCTCACGGCCGCGCTCTCGGCGACCGTCGACTGACGCGACGCGCGTGGACCGCCCCGGCCGGCGGCGGTCCACCGCTCGCGCGCCCGCGCGCGGCACCCCCGCGGGCGTCCACCACCCCGGTGCGCCCGCGCCGGTCCCCACCCCGCCCCCCACGCGGCCGGCCGCCCACGACGTACGCCCCACCGCGGCCGCTCCGGCGCCGGCCCGTGGGCGCGGCACGGGCCGGCGCCGGACGGCCCGAGCCGCCTTCTCCGGCCCGCCCCGGCCGGCCTGCCCGGCAGGTCCGCCCGCCCGCGCCCACGGGCCCGGCCCGGCCCCCGGCCGTCGGCGCCCCCCGCCCGGCGCTCCCGTCCGGCGCCCCAGGACCACGCCCGGCACCACGCCCCCCGCGCCCTCCGGTGCCCACCACTCCCCCGCCCTGCGCCCGGCGCCCCCGCATCCCGTCCGGCGCCGACCCTCCACATCCCGTACGGCACACCCGCCCCCGGTCACCCCGCCCCACCCGGTCCCCGGGGCCGGGCCCGGCCCCGGCTCGGGCGCCGGGCCCCCGCGCTCCCCGTCCGTCCCCACCTGCGGCGCGCCGGTGCCCCGGCACGCCCGGCGCCCGCCCCCGCGCTCCCGCGCCACACACCGCGCCGGTGTCGCCCCGGTCCGGCGGTGGTAACTCTCCGTGTGACGTTCACCGCTCCCGTGCCGGGGACTGGGCAGCTTGGTTACCCACAAGTAGCATGTGGCCTGTCGGCGCGCCGAACGCGTGCCCGCAGCAGTGCCACCCCGCACCTGGAGGAGAGCCAACGTGCCTCGTACCGCTAGGGACGTCGTCTTCGTCGACGGCGTCCGGACCCCATTCGGCAAGGCGGGCCCGAAGGGCATCTACCACGAGACCCGCGCCGACGATCTGGTCGTCAAGTGCATCCGGGAGCTGCTGCGCCGCAACCCGGACCTGGACCCCGCCCGTATCGACGAGGTGGCCATCGCCGCCACCACCCAGATCGGCGACCAGGGTCTGACGCTGGGCCGCACCGCGGGCATCCTCGCCGGGCTGCCCCAGTCGGTGCCGGGCTACTCCATCGACCGCATGTGCGCCGGTGCGATGACCGCGGTGACCACCACCGCCGGGTCCATCGCCTTCGGCGCCTACGACATCGTGGTGGCCGGCGGTGTCGAGCACATGGGCCGCCACCCGATGGGCGAGGGCGTCGACCCCAACCCGCGCTTCGTGTCGGAGAAGCTGGTCGACGAGTCCGCGCTCTTCATGGGCATGACCGCGGAGAACCTCCACGACCGCCTGCCGCACATCACCAAGCAGCGCGCCGACGAGTTCGCGGTCCGCTCGCAGGAGAAGGCTGCCAAGGCGTACGCCAACGGCAAGATCCAGCCCGATCTGGTGCCGATCTCGGTGCGCCGCACCAACCCCGAGGGCGGCGAGACCGGCTGGGGCCTGGCCACCGCCGACGAGCCGATGCGCCCGGGCACCACGCTGGAGAACCTGGCCGGCCTGAAGACCCCGTTCCGCCCGCACGGCCGGGTCACCGCGGGCAACGCGGCCGGCCTCAACGACGGCGCCACCGCCTCGCTGATCGCCGCCGAGGACGTGGCGCGCGAGCTGGGCCTGCCGGTCAAGATGCGGCTGGTCTCCTACGCCTTCGCGGGCGTGGAGCCGGAGGTCATGGGCATCGGCCCGGTGCCGGCCACCGAGAAGGCGCTGGCCAAGGCCGGTCTGTCGATCGACGACATCGGCCTGTTCGAGATCAACGAGGCGTTCGCCGTGCAGGTCCTGGCGCTGCTGGACCACTACGGCATCGCCGACGACGACCCGCGCGTCAACCAGTACGGCGGCGCGATCGCCTTCGGCCACCCGCTGGCGTCCTCCGGCGTGCGCCTGATGACCCAGCTGGCGCGGCAGTTCGAGGAGCAGCCGCACGTCCGCTACGGCATCACCACCATGTGCGTCGGGTTCGGCATGGGCGGCACCGTGATCTGGGAGAACCCGCACTTCGACGGAGGCAGCAAGTGACATCCACCGCCGAGCTTCTCAAGGGCGCCGCCGAGCTGTTCCCGGACGAGGTCGTCACCCAGGCGCACGTCCGCCACCTCGACCTGCCGGGCGGCGCGGGCCGCTTCGCGCTCATCACGCTCGACAACGGCCTGGACCACACCAAGCCGACCACCTTCGGCCCGCAGTCGCTGGCCAACCTGGACGGCGCGCTGGACCAGGTGGAGCGGGAGGCCGCGGCCGGCGAGATCGTCGGCGTGGGCCTCACCGGCAAGCCGTTCATCTTCGCCGTCGGCGCCGACCTCAAGGGCGTGGAGCTGCTCGGGCGCCGCGAGGACGCGCTGGCCATCGGCAAGGGCGGCCACGACGTGTTCAAGCGGCTGTCGTCGCTGGCCGTGCCGACCTTCGCCTACTACAACGGCGCGGCGATGGGCGGCGGTGTCGAGGTCGGTCTGCACTGCGCCTACCGCACCGTCTCCGCCTCGCTGCCGGCGTTCTCGCTGCCCGAGGTCTTCCTCGGCCTGGTGCCCGGCTGGGGCGGCTGCACCCTGCTGCCGAACCTGATCGGCGCGGACCGCGCGGTCAAGGTCGTCATCGAGAACGCCCTCAACCAGAACCGTCAGCTCAAGGGCGTCCAGGTGCACGAGCTGGGGATCGCGGACGCGATCTTCGAGGGCGCCGACTTCCTGGAGCAGTCGCTGATCTGGACCGCCTCCGTCCTCAAGGGCGAGATCGAGGTGGCCCGGCCGGAGGTGGACCGCGGCGAGGCGTGGGACCGGGCGGTCGAGGCCGGCCGGGCGTTCGCCGACTCCAAGGTGCACGGCGCGGCCCCGGCCGCGTACCGGGCGCTGGACATCATCGCGGCGGCGAAGAACGGCGACCTGCGGCAGGGCTTCGACGCCGAGGACCAGGCCCTGGCTGACCTGATCATGGGCGGCGAGCTGCGCAGCGGCATCTACGCGTTCAACCTGGTGCAGAAGCGCGGCAAGCGCCCGGCCGGCGCGCCGGACAAGTCGCTCGCCCGCCCGGTGACCAAGGTCGGCGTGGTCGGCGCGGGCCTGATGGCCTCCCAGCTGGCGCTGCTGTTCGCCCGCCGCCTGGAGGTGCCGGTCGTGCTGACCGACATCGACCAGGAGCGCGTGGACAAGGGCGTCGGGTACGTCCACGGCGAGATCGACAAGCTGCTGCTCAAGGGCCGGATCAACCAGGACAGGGCGAACCGCCTCAAGGCGGCCGTCACCGGCTCGCTGGACAAGGCCGCCGCCTTCGGGGACGCGGACTTCGTCATCGAGGCCGTGTTCGAGGAGATGGGCGTCAAGCAGAAGGTGTTCGCCGAGGTCGAGGCGGTCGTGCCGGAGCACGCCGTCCTCGCCACCAACACCTCCTCGCTGTCGGTCACCGAGATGGCGTCGAAGCTCAAGCACCCCGAGCGGGTCGTGGGCTTCCACTTCTTCAACCCGGTCGCGGTGCTGCCGCTGCTGGAGATCGTGCGCGGCGAGCGGACCGACGACGCCTCGCTGGCCACCGCCTTCGCGGTCGCCAGGAAGCTGAAGAAGACCGGTGTGCTGGTCAAGGACGCCCCGGCGTTCGTGGTCAACCGCATCCTCACCCGCTTCATGGGCGAGATCCAGAACGTCATCGACGAGGGCACCCCGGTGGAGGTCGCGGAGCGGGCCGTGGAGCCGCTCGGCCTGCCGATGTCCCCGCTGGTGCTGCTGGAGCTGGTCGGCCCGGCGATCGGCCTGCACGTCTCCGAGACGCTGCACGGCGCCTTCCCGGACCGCTTCACGGTCTCGCCGAACCTCAAGGCAGTCGTGGAGGCGGGCAAGCGCGGCTTCTACGTCTACGACTCCGGCAAGCCGGAGCTGGACCCGGAGGTCGCCGCGCTGCTGAAGCAGGGCGACGTGCAGCTGACCGAGGAGCAGGTGCGCGCCCGGGTGCTGGACGCCGTCGCCCAGGAGATCGGCCTGATGCTGGACGAGGGCGTGGTGGCCGAGGCGCAGGACATCGACCTGTGCCTGATCACCGGTGCCGGCTGGCCCTTCCACCTGGGCGGCATCACGCCGTACCTGGACCGTGAGGGTGTCTCCGAGCGGGTGAACGGCAAGCGCTTCCTCGCCCCGGGCGTGGCCAGCGTCCCGGCGTGACCGCACGGCCGCCCCGGTTCCGGGGCGGCCGGCCGGACGGGCCGTACGGATCCTCTCCGTGCGGCCCGTCGGCGTACCCGGAACCAGGACTTGACCTTCACACCAGTGTGAGGGTTGCAGAATGCGGCCGAGCGGCGTTCCGCCGTCCGTGCCGTCCCCGGGAGACAGCCGTGCCCGCATATGTGATCGTCGACGCCGATGTGCTCGACGAGGCCACCGCCCTGGAGTACCACGCGGTGGCGGAGCCGTCGATCCGCCACCACGGCGGCCGGTACCTGGTCGCCGGCCCCACCCCGGAGGCGGTGGAGGGCACCTGGGAGTCCTCCCGGGTGACCGTCATCGAGTTCCCCGACATGGAGGCGATCCGCCGCTGGTACGACTCCCCCGAGTACACCCGCGCCCGGGAGATCCGGAGGTCCGCGGTGCGGCTGCGCATGCTCTTCGCGGAGGGCGTGCCCGGGTAGCCTGCCGCCCGCGGGCGGCACGGGGCGCCGCCCGGACCCGGTCCGGTGCGGCGCCGCCGGTGGACGGGCCGGTCAGCCGCCCTGGACGGTCTGCCAGGCGCCCAGCGCGAGGCCGGGTTCGGAGGTCTTCTGCCGGGCGAGGCGCAGCCGCCGGTCCGGCCCGAGGGCGGCCAGCACCACCCGGCCCAGCCCGTCCAGCGCCAGCGCCGGGTCGCTCAGGCCCGGCTCGCCGGTGGGCGTCCACCACACCCCGGCCGCCTCGTTCTGCGCCGGGTAGGCGGCGACGGAGAGCCGGCCGGCCGCCGGCTCCCGCTGGGCCAGTACGGTGCAGTCGTGTCCGTCGATCGGGGCCTGGAGCACCGCGACCCGTCCGGTGCCGGTCTCGCCGCCCAGGGATATCGCCCCGGTGTCGTCGCCGGCCCGCCAGGCGAGCAGTTCACCGGTCGCCGCGTCCCGCCAGAAGTGGGTGAGGGTGTCGGGGCCGGTCTGGACGCCCGCGCAGGAGCCGGGCTGCGGCTTCCACGGCAGGTCCTCGCCGCGCTTGAGCCCGCCGCCCGGCTCGGTCATGAACCAGCGCAGCGCCCCGCCGGTGGTCGGCGCGAGGAACTCCACCCGGCCCGCCGCGGTGGCGACCCCGGACAGCCCCTCGACGACGTCCTTGCCCTTGAAGTCCACCCAGCCGCTCCACTTGCCCTTGCCGTCCTGGCGGCGGGCGCTGATGCCGGTGCCGGCGTTCCGGACGAAGACGTGCACCGCGCCGTCCCGCCCGACCACCGTCTCCACCACGGTGACCCGGGCGGCCTTGCGCCAGTCGTTGGGGTGCGGGGTGCCCATGGAGTGCCAGGCGGTGGTGGGGCGCCCGGTCTGGAACTGGGTGGCGTGCACGACGTCCACATCGACCCGGTCGCCCTCGCCGGGTCTGCTCCGCAGCCCCATGAGATGGACGTAGCCGTCGGCCCCCTGGCCGACCGAGCAGGCGGTCAGCCCGGGCAGCTCCAGCCGGACCGGACCGGTCCAGTCCGGGCCGCCGGGGCGGTTCTCCGTCCAGCGTTCGATGGCGCCCTCCGTCGGTGCGTAGGCAGAGAGCCTGCCGTCCTTGCCGCGCAGCAACTGCAGCACCATGGTTCGCCGACTACCTTCCCTCACCCGACACCGACAGCAACTATTCTGCCTGCCCCGGCGGCCCCGGTGACCCGGCCGGGAACCCTCTGGGGGCCGGGAACCGGGGGCGGGTGCGGCGTGCCAGGGTGGGGGCATGGACGCACTGCTGGTGGTGGACGCGGCGAACGTGGTCGGCTCGGTGCCGGACGGCTGGTGGCGGGACCGGCGCGGGGCGGCGGAACGGCTCCGGGACGCCCTGGTGCGGTACGCCGCGGACGGCCCTGCCGGCGCGGGACGCGGTGCCCGGGGCGGTGGTCGGCGGCCCGCTGGAGGTGGTCCTGGTGGTGGAGGGGGCGGCGCGGGACGTGGCCCCCGGTGCCGGGGGTGCGGGTGGTGGCCGCGGAGGGTTCGGGGACGACCGATCGTCGCCGAGGTGGCCGGGCGGGGAGCCGGACCGGCCGTGTGTGGTGGTGACCGCGGACCGGGAGCTGCGGGAGCGGGTGCGGGCGCTGGGCGCCGAGGTGACCGGGCCGCGGTCGGTCCGGCCCTGAGGGCGGCCGCCGCGGGTGCACCGGGCGCCGGGGCGGGTGCACCGGGCGCCGGGGGGCCTTTCGGGCGGCGGGGCCCGTTCGTCGCCGGCCCCGCGGCCCGTACCGGTCACCCGTACCGAGGCCCGTCCCGCGGACCGTCACGGGCGGCTCAGCGGGCCACCGGCGGGCCGGGCGGCGCCGGGCGGTCGGTGGTGGGGCTCATCCGGCTGTGCTTACGGCCGTACAGGAAGTACAGCACCACCCCGATGACCATCCAGGCGCCGAACCGCACCCAGGTCTCGGAGGGCAGGTTGAGCATCAGCCACACCGAGGCGGCGACCGAGGCGACCGGCAGCACCGGCACCCACGGGGTGCGGAAGGCACGGGGCAGGTCGGGGCGGGTGCGGCGGAGGACCAGTACGCCGATGGCCACCACCACGAAGGCG
The DNA here is from genome assembly GCF_016031615.1 of Streptomyces pactum. Taxonomy (GTDB): domain Bacteria; phylum Actinomycetota; class Actinomycetes; order Streptomycetales; family Streptomycetaceae; genus Streptomyces; species Streptomyces pactus. The sequence goes on along the minus strand of NZ_JACYXC010000001.1, from coordinate 5,876,053 downwards.
AAGAGGGTGCCGATGTTCACCAGCTCGGCCAGCTCGGAGATGCTGGTGAAGCCCGCCACGACGGCGATGATCACCCCGAGCAGCACGGTGGACCGGTAGGGCGTGGCGAAGCGCGGGTGGACCCGGGAGAAGAACCGGGGCAGCAGCCCGTCCCGGCTCATGGCGAAGAACACCCGGGTCTGGCCCAGCAGCAGGATCATGCAGACGGTGGTGAGGCCGACGGCCGCGCCGAAGCTGATCAGGCCCGCGTACCAGGGGTGTCCGGTCGCCTTGAAGGCGTCCGCCAGCGGCGCGTCCACGGTCAGCTCGGTGTAGTGCTGCATGCCGGTGACCACCAGGGAGACCGCGACGTAGAGCGTGGTGCAGATGAACAGCGAGCCGAGGATGCCGCGCGGCATGTCCTTCTGCGGGTTCCGGGTCTCCTCGGCCGCGGTGGCCACCACGTCGAAGCCGATGAAGGCGAAGAAGACCACGGCCGCGGCGGTGAAGATGCCCTGGACGCCGAAGTTGGTGGGCTCGTAGCCGAAGATCAGCTGGATCAGCGGCGCGTCGAGGCCGGAGGCCGACTCCTGCCCCCGGGCGTCGGGGATGAAGGGGCGGTAGTTGTCCGCCTTGATGAAGAAGGCGCCGGCGATGATGACGATCAGCACCACGGTCACCTTGACCGCGACCACCAGCGAGGTGATCCGGGCGGACAGCTTCATGCCCAGCACCAGGATGCCGGTGAGCAGCAGCACCAGCAGGAAGGCGAGCAGGTCGAAGCCGACCCCGTCGGCCACGTCCGGGCCCTGCAGGGCGTCGGGCAGGTTCCACCCGGCGTTGTCCAGCAGTGAGCGCACGTAACCCGACCAGCCCACCGCGACCACCGCGGTGCCCAGCGCGAACTCCAGGATGAGGTCCCAGCCGATGATCCAGGCCGGCAGTTCGCCGATCGAGGCGTAGGCGAAGGTGTAGGCGGAGCCGGCCACCGGCACCGTGGAGGCGAACTCGGCGTAGCACAGGGCGGCCAGGGCGCAGACCACGCCTGCGGCCACGAACGCCAGTGCGGTCGCCGGGCCTGCCTGGTTCTTGGCCACCGTGCCGGTGAGGACGAAGATGCCGGTGCCGATGATGACGCCCACGCCGAAGACGGTGAGGTCCAGGGCGGACAGCGAGCGGCTCAGCGCGTGTTCGGGTTCCTCGGTGTCCTCGATGGACTGTTCGATCGACTTGGTCCGGAAGTAGTTCCCGGACCTGCGCACCCTCGGTTCCTGACTGCTCACCGGTCTCCTCCACGCTCGCCCGTCCGGGCCATCGTTGGGGCTGGCGGGCGGCGGAGGGGGCGGGGCGCACGCGCCGGGTGCCGTCATTTCATCCGGAACGCGGGCGGCGGGCGGGGGAAGCGCTGGGCCGGCCGGTGTACCCGCCGGCGCGGTGCGCGGGGGCCGGGCGGTGGCGGTTACGCGGTGGCGCGGTGGCCGGATGCGACCGTGGGCGGTGCGCGCGATGCACGCGGGGCGACCGGCGCCCGGCGGTGCTCGGTACGTGCGGGCGGCGGTCCGGGGGCCGTTCCGCCGCGGCCGGGGCAGGGCCGGCCGGACCGGGGCGTCCTCGGCGGGACGGCCCCGGCCCGGCGGGCGCCGGGTCAGTCGCGGGCGGCCTCGGCCGGCTCCGCGGCGGCGGCCGGGTTGTCGTAGCGGCCGTCCAGGCGGGAGACCATGCCGGTGACCTGGCGGGCGATGTCCGGCGCGGTGAGCCCGATCTCGGCCATCACCTCCTTGCGGGAGGCGTGGTCCAGGAAGCGCGGCGGGATGCCGAAGTCACGCAGCGGTACGTCCACGCCGGCGTCGCGCATCGCCTGGGCGATCGCCGAGCCGACCCCGCCCACCCGGCTGTTGTCCTCCACGGTGACCACCATGCGGTGGCGGGCGGCGAGGCCCGGCAGCGCCTCGTCCACCGGCTTGACCCAGCGGGGGTCCACCACGGTGGTGGAGATGCCCTGCTTGTCGAGGAGGTCGGCGATCTCCAGGCACATGGGTGCCAGCGCGCCGACCGACACCAGCAGCACGTCCGCCGCCGGGGTCCGGTCCGCGGCGGCCGAGCCCCGGGCGGGACCGGCCTGACGCAGCACGTCCATGCCGCCGACCCGGCCCACCGCGCGCACCGCGGGCCCCACCGCGCCCTTGGAGTAGCGCACCACCGTGGGCGCGTCCTTCACCAGCACCGCCTCCCGCAGCTGGGCGCGGACCTGGTCCGCGTCGCGCGGCGCGGCGATCCGCAGCCCGGGGACCACCTGGAGGATCGACATGTCCCACATGCCGTTGTGCGAGGCGCCGTCGGTGCCGGTGATCCCGGCCCGGTCCAGCACGAACGTCACGCCGCACCGGTGCAGCGCCACGTCCATCAGCACCTGGTCGAAGGCGCGGTTGAGGAAGGTGGCGTAGACGGCGACCACCGGGTGCAGGCCGCCGGTGGCCAGGCCGGCCGCGGAGACCGCGGCGTGCTGCTCGGCGATGCCCACGTCGTAGACCCGGTCCGGGAACCGCTTGGCGAACTTCTCCAGGCCCACCGGCTGGAGCATCGCCGCGGTGATCGCCACGATGTCCTCGCGCTCCTCGCCGAGCTTGACCATCTCCTCGCCGAAGACCGAGGTCCAGTCGGCGCCGGCGGCGGCGATCGGCAGCCCGGTGTCGGGGTGGATCTTGCCCACGGCGTGGAAGCGGTCCGCCTCGTCGGCGAGGGCCGGCTGGTAGCCGCGGCCCTTCTCGGTGAGGCAGTGCACGATGACCGGGCCGTTGAAGCGCTTGGCGCGCTGCAGGGCCGACTCCAGCGCCTCGATGTCGTGGCCGTCGATCGGACCGACGTACTTCAGGCCCAGGTCCTCGAACATGCCCTGCGGGGCGATGAAGTCCTTCAGCCCCTTCTTGGCGCCGTGCAGCGTCTCGTACAGCGGCTTGCCGACCACCGGGGTGCGCTCCAGGATGTCCTTGCCCCGGGCGAGGAAGCGCTCGTAGCCGTCGGTGGTGCGCAGCGTGGCGAGGTGGTTGGCGAGGCCGCCGATGGTCGGCGCGTAGGAGCGTTCGTTGTCGTTGACGACGATGACCAGCGGGCGGTCCTTGGCGGCGGCGATGTTGTTCAGCGCCTCCCAGGCCATGCCGCCGGTGAGCGCGCCGTCGCCGATGACCGCGGCGACGTGGTGGTCGCGCCGGCCGAGCAGCTCGTTGGCCTTGGCGATGCCCTCGGCCCAGCCCAGCACGGTGGAGGCGTGGCTGTTCTCGATGACGTCGTGCTCGGACTCGGCGCGCGAGGGGTAGCCGGACAGGCCGCCCTTGCCCTTGAGGTCGGTGAAGTCCTGGCGCCCGGTGAGCAGCTTGTGCACGTAGCACTGGTGCCCGGTGTCGAAGAGCACCTTGTCCTTGGGGCTGTGGAAGACGCGGTGCAGCGCGATGGTCAGCTCGACCACGCCGAGGTTGGGTCCGAGGTGCCCGCCGGTCTTCGACACGGCTTCGACGAGGAAGGTACGGATCTCCGCCGCCAGCTGGTCCAGCTGTCCGGGGGTGAGCCGGTCCAGATCGCGCGGTCCCCTGATGCGGGTCAGCAGCACCCGTGCCTCCTTGCAGTCGAGTCGAGCTTTCCGGTCCGACGAGTCTAATGTTCCGACCCCGCCGGGGGAGATCGGCCCACTGCCGGTGTCCGCCCCGCTCCGGGCCCCCCGCCGGGCCCCGCCGTGCTCGGGTCCGGCCCGCGGCGGCGGTCGTGCGTCCGCAGCCTGCGGGGATGGCGCCGCGGCGGTCGCCCAGGGGCGTTCCACCGCGGCCGGGGACCGGTGCGTACCGGGCCCGGGCCGGGTGCCGTAGGCGGTGGACACACGTGCGTACCGGGTGGCGTACGCACGTGCGTGCCCGGCGCCGCGGGTGCGGCGCCGGGGCACGGGTGCGGGGCGGGGCGGGCGTCAGGCCCGGCCGGCCGAGCGCTGGGTTCTGCGGGAGACGGAGTCGATCACCACGGCGGCGAGCAGCACCCCACCGGTGATCATGTTCTGCACCGACGGGGCGATGCCCAGCAGCGCCATCCCCGAGGCGATGGAGCCGATCACCAGCATGCCCAGCAGCGCCGACCAGACGCTGCCGCGCCCGCCGAAGAGGCTGGTGCCGCCGATGACCGCGGCGGCGATCGCCTCCATCAGCAGGGTCCCGGTGCCGGCGGTCTGGCTGGCGGAGGTGATCCGGGAGGCGATGATCAGGCCGCCGCTCGCGGCCATCAGCCCGGAGAGCGCGAAGACCGAGATGCGGACCAGGTCCACGTTGACGCCGGCCCGCCGGGCGGCCTCCACGTTGCCGCCCACGGCGAAGACCTTCCTGCCGTAGGAGGTGCGGCGCAGCACGAAGTCGAGGACCACCAGCACCACCGCGAAGATCACCAGGGCGAGCGGCAGGCCCATGTACTCGTTGAGCCGCCAGGCCGCGGTGAACAGCAGGGCGGCCAGGACGGCGGTGCGCACCAGGATCTCGGCCATCGGCCGGTACGGGATGCCGGCGGCCCTGCGGCGGCGGGCGTCCAGGAACTGGGCGGCGAGGAAGGCCGCCACCACGATCCCGGCGGCCCCGTAGGCGGCGGCGATCCGGGTGAAGTAGTGGCCGGTGAGGTCGGCGATCAGCCCGTCCTCGTCCAGGCCGATGGTGCCGGTGGTGCCCAGCACCTGCTGCTTGAGGCCCTCCCAGGCGAGCAGACCGGCCAGGGTGACCACGAAGGCGGGCACCCCGATCTTGGCGAAGAAGAAGCCGTGCAGCGCGCCGAGGGCCGCGCCGGTGGCCAGCGCGATGAGCACCGCCAGCCCTTCGGGCACGCCCTCCCGCACGCTGAGGACGGCCACGATGGCGGCGGACAGCCCGCTCAGCGAGCCCACCGACAGGTCGATCTCGCCGAGCACCAGCACGAAGACGATGCCGACGGCGATCAGCCCGGTGCCCACGATGAGGATGGACAGGTCGGAGATGTTCTTCGGGGAGAGGAAGGCGTCGTCCTTCCACTGGAACACCGCGCCGATGACGATCAGGCCGACGACGACCGGCAGCGAGCCGAGTTCGCCGCTGCGCAGCTTCCGGCCGAACTCGCGCAGGTAGCCGCGCATGCCCTCCTCCCGGAGCAGCAGCCGCGGGTCGACGGCGGTCACGGCGGCGGGCGGGGTGTCGCCGGCGGCGTCGCGCTTGTCGAGGTTGGTGGTCACTGGCCGGCCTCCGCGCGGTCGCTTCGGGTGCTGGGCCCGCCGTCGGCGGCGCCGTCGCGGCGGGCCCGGCGGCGGGTGACAGCGTTGTCGGTGGCTCCGGTGATGGCGGAGATGATCTCTTCCTGGGAGGTGGTGGCGACCGGGAAGGTGCCGTTGTTGCGTCCCAGGCGCAGCACCGCGACGGTGTCCGCGACCGCCTTGACGTCGGCCATGTTGTGGCTAATCAGGATGACCGCCATGCCGCGGTCGCGCAGCCGCTCGACGAGGTCCAGGACCTGCGCGGTCTGCTCCACGCCGAGGGCGGCGGTGGGCTCGTCGAGGATCACCAGGCGCGGTTCGCCGAGCATCGAGCGGGCGATGGCCACGGTCTGGCGCTGCCCGCCGGAGAGCGCGGCGACCGGGATGCGGACGGAGGGGATGCGGATCGACAGGGTGTCGAGCAGTTCCCGGGAGCGGCGCTCCATCTCGACCTCGTCGAGCACCCCGGCGCGCCGGATCTCCCGGCCCAGGAAGAGGTTGGCGACCACGTCGAGGTTGTCGCAGAGCGCGAGGTCCTGGTAGACGGTGGCGATGCCCAGCGCCTGGGCGTCGTGCGGGCGGGCGACCTGCACCGCCCGGCCGCACCACTCCATCACGCCGCCGTCGGCGGGGCCGGCGCCGGCGATGGTCTTGACGAGGGTGGACTTGCCGGCGCCGTTGTCGCCGACGAGGGCGACGACCTCGCCGGCGTGGACCTCCAGGTGGACGTCGGTCAGCGCCTGGACGGCGCCGAACCGCTTGGAGATCCCGCGTAGAGCCAGTACGGGTTCGTTCGGCACGATGGCCATCTCCGATCTTGGCTGGGGGAAAGCCGGTGGGCGCGGGGGTCTCCGCCCCGCGCGGGTGGGGTGGGCGGCAGGCCCTCCGCGGGTCGGGCCCTGTGCACCGAGCACGGACCGCGGTGCGGGCCGGGACGGCCGTGCGGTGCGAGGGGCCGCCGGTGGCCGGTCGGGGGCGCGCCGCCGCGGCGGGCGGCGCGGGCGGGTCATGTGAGACCGGCCGCCCGGCAGGCCTTCGCGTACTTGGCGGTGCAGATCTGGCCGGTCTTCCACAGCCCGTCCCGGACGACGGTCTCCGCGACGTTGTCCTTGGTGAGCGCGATCGGGGTGATCAGGGTGCTGGGGATGTCCTGGGTGGTGGGGCTGTCCACGGTCGTCCCGGCGTCCACCGGCCGGCCGCGGCCGAGCGCCACGGCCATCTCGGCGGCGGCCTTCGCCTCCGGCTCGTAGGGCTTGTAGACGCTCATGTACTGGTCGCCGGCGATCACCCGGCGCACCCCGGCGAGTTCGGCGTCCTGCCCGGTGACCGGTGGCAGCGGGTCGAAGCCGCCGCTCCGCAGGGCGCTGATGGCACCGCCGGCCATCCCGTCGTTGGCCGCGTAGACGCCGATGATCTCCTCCCTGCCCAGGGAGGAGATGGCGCCGTTCATGCTCTCGTTGGCCTTGTCCGCCAGCCAGCGGTCCACGTCGTAGCTCTTGCCGATCTCGACCTTGCCCTTGAGGACGGAGAGCGCGCCCTTCTTGAACAGGGCGGCGTTGGGGTCGGCCTCCCAGCCGTTGAGCATGACGATCTTGCCCTGGCCGGCCTTGTCGCCCAGCGCCTTCAGCAGCGACCGGGCCTGGACCCGGCCGACCTCCTCGTTGTCGAAGGAGGTGTAGGCGGAGACCGGGCCCTCGGCGAGGCGGTCGTAGGCGACCACCGGGATACCGGCCTTGTCGGCCTTCCGCACCGAGCCGGCGATGGCCTCGGAGTCCACCGCGTCCAGGATGATCACGTCCACCTTCTTGGTGATCATCGAATCGACCTGCTGCTGCTGGGCGGAGGTGTCGGACTTGGCGTTGTTGTACACGACCTCGCAGCCCTCACAGAGCCGCTTGACGTGCTTGACGATCAGGGGCCGGTCGAAGTTCTCGTACCGCGCGGTCTGGTCCTCGGGTAACAGCAGCCCGATGGTGAGCGGCCCGGTCCTCTTCTTCTTCGCCTCTCTCTGGGCACCGGCTTCCTTCGCGTAGCCGCAGGCGGCGAGGGCCGCCGTCATGGCGACCGCGGTGGCCGCGGTGGCGACCCGACGCATCGTTGTGCGCATGGGGGGTACCTCCCTGACGAGGCCGCGTCAAAAGCGGCCGAGGTGGCAGGCAGTCAACTCGGCCGGTAGCTTGACGTCAAGAAGTAAATACTTAACGAGACGGCAACGATGCCATGTGTTTCGGCCATGAAGGCGGTGCCGGTCCGTCCGGGCGCACGGAAGCCTCCGACGGGCGCACCGGCCCGCCGAAGTTCACGTTCCGTAACGTCACCTCAGGAGGCGGCTCCGGTGACGGCCGGGCCGCGGGCGCCCGCCGAGCCGTCCAGGAGGGTGGAGTCCCCCATCTCGCTGAGCACCAGGGCGAGCGCGCCCAGCACCTCCGCCCGGCCGCCCAGCGCCCCGGGCAGCACCGACAGCCGGCGGGCGGCGCTGGGGATGGCGTAGCGGGACACCGACTCCCGGATGGGGTCGATCACCAGGTCGCCGGCCTCGGCGAGGTGGCCGCCGAGCACCACCCGGCTGGGGTTGAGCAGGTTGCACAGGTTGGCGACGCCGCTGCCGATGTGCCGGCCCACGTCCGCGACGACCCGGCGGCACCCCGGGTCGCCCTCCCGGGCCAGCTGCACCATGCGCTCCACCGTCAGGTCCGGCCCGTGGCTGGAGTGCAGCAGCGGCAGCACGTACCGGGCGGCGGTGAAGGTCTCCAGGCAGCCCCGGTTGCCGCAGCGGCACACCGGGCCGGACTCGTCGAGCGTGATGTGGCCGATCTCGCCGGCCGTGCCGCCCGGCCCCCGGTAGATCCGCCCGCTGATCACCAGCCCGGCGCCCACCCCGCTGGCGACCTTGATGTACGCCAGGTCCGCGACCCCGCGCCCGGCGCCCCACACCAGCTCGCCGAGCGCGCCGAGGTTGGCGTCGTTGTCCACGTGCACCGGCACCTCCAGCCGGGCCGCCAGCTCCTCCCGGGGGTTGGTGCCCGCCCAGCCCGGCAGGATCGCGGTGGATCCCAGTGCCCCGGTCTCCACGTCGATCGGGCCGGGCACGCCGAGCCCCACCCCGATGACCTTCCCGCGGTCGATGCCGGTGGCCTCGATCAGCCGGCCGACCAGGCGCTCGGCCCGGTCCAGGCCCTGCGCGGCGGAGGCGTCCACGTCCAGCGGCTCGGCCTCCTCGGCGAGCACCTGGTGGGCCAGGTTGCCGACCGCCACCCGCAGGTGGGTGTGGCCGAAGTCCACGCCCACCACGATGCCCGCGTCCCCGCTGAGCGAGACGCTGCGGGCCCGGCGGCCACCGGCCGAGGTGGGGGTGACCTCCACCGTGCCGCTGTCCTTGAGCTCCCGGACGATGTTGGAGACCGTGGCGGCGGACAGCCCGGTGCTCCGGGCGATCTCGGCCTGGGTCAGCGACCCGGCCATCCGCACCGCCCGTACGACCCGTTCCAGGTTGGCCCGGTGCAGCGACGACTGCGACCCCGGAGTCTCCACGCCCATTCACTCCTGCCCATGACCGGCCCCCGGGGGGCCGCCCGCCGGCCGGGCCACGACGAGGGCGGCCCGGCGCTGTCTCCAACACCTGAACCCTAAGTCGATCCGCCTGGGTTGTTCCCGTCAAGTCCGCCCCGTGGGCCTCCCCCGCCGTGCGGCGCGGCCGGGGGCCGGTGACCGGGCGGCGGGACCGCGGAACACCACGGACACGGCTGACACGGCGGCGGCGCCGGCCCCGTGGGAGGGGACCGGCGCCGCCGCCGTGGATGCCGCGTGGAGCGCCGCCCGCGGCGCCCGGGGCCGGACGCGAGCGTGCCCGCGCCGCCGCCCGGCGGCCCTACTTCACCGCCCCGGCGGTGAGCCCGGACTGCACCTGGCGCTGGAAGATGATGTACACCGCGAGCACCGGCAGCATCGCCAGCACCAGCCCGGCGAAGAGCGCCGACCAGTCCGACCGGTACTGCTGGCTGGTGGTGAGCTGCACCAGGCCCTGGGTGAGCACGCGCTTGTCCTCGTCGGTGTTGAGCACCGTGGGGAGCATGTACTGGTTCCACTGGCCGAGGAAGTTGAAGATGCCCACGCTGATCAGACCCGGCTTGGCCATCGGCAGCATGACCTGGAAGAACGTCCGGGTGTGCGAGGCCCCGTCCAGCATCGCCGCCTCGGCCACCGAGGTCGGCAGCGTCTTGAAGAAGGAGGTGAGGAAGAAGACGGTGAACGGCAGCGAGTAGGCGATGTAGACGAGGATCAGGCCGTGGTAGGTGTTGAGCAGACTCATGTTCTTCATCACGAAGAACAGCGGCACCAGCGCCAGGATGATCGGGAAGCTCATCCCGCCGACGAAGCCGAAGTAGACCAGCCGGCGCCCGGGGAACTCGAACCGGGCCAGCACATAGGCCGTCATCGAGCCGAGCAGCATCGTGCCGGCCAGGGAGCAGCCGACCACCACCACGGTGTTGAGGAAGAAGTCGCCGATCTCCGACTCGTTCCAGGCCCGTGACCAGTTGTCGAAGTGCAGCTTCTCCGGCAGCCCCCAGGGCGAGGTGAAGATCTCCTTGTCGGTCTTGAGGGAGCTCATCACCGCCCACAGCAGTGGCAGGGTGACGAGCAGCCCCCAGATGATCAGCACGCCGTGCGAGAAGACGTTGAGCACCTGTCCCTCGCTGCCCATCCGGCCGCGGTCCTTGGCGGGCGGCGCCGCGGCGCCGGGTGCGGCCGGGGTGTCCTCCTCGCCGGGCACGGTCCCCAGCCCGGAGGGCTCTGCTTGCGCGGTCACTGTGCTACCCCCAGATCTGCGGTGGTGCGGTGGTTCCCGGGCGCGCCCGGCACCGGTGCGGCGCCGGACGGCCGCGGCGCGGTGGCGCGGTCCGGTCCCGCGCCGGTCGGACCGGCCGTGGGCGCCCCCGGGGCGCCGGCCGTGGTGCGGGCCATCAGTACTCCAGCCGTTCGCGCCGGCCCAGCCGGGAGACGATGACCGCGAAGATCAGGGTGACCACGAGCATCGCGACACCGATCGCGGTGGCCCGGCCCGCCTGCCCGTCCCGGAAGGTCTTGGTGTAGACGTACAGGCCCAGGACCTGGGTGGAGTCGGCCGGCCCGCCGGGGCCCACGGTCATGATCTGCACCACCGCGAACGCGTCGAGCGCGATGATGCCCATGTAGATCCAGCCGGTCTGCACGGTGTCCCACAGCAGCGGCAGGGTGATCCGGAAGAACGTGGTGATCCGGTTGGCACCGTCCAGCAGGGCCGCCTCGTAGAAGTCCCGCGGGATGGAGCTCATGGCGGCCGAGAAGAGCACGACGTAGAAGCCGACGTTGCTCCAGACCATCACCGCCATCAGGCACCACAGCGCCAGCTCCGGGTCGCCCAGCCACAGCTGCTCCAGGGAGTCCAGCCCCACCGCGTCCAGCGCCGCGTTCAGCGCGCCGTTGCGCGGGTTGTAGGTGAACTGGAAAAGCAGCGCGACGATCGCGATCGACAACACCTGCGGAAAGAAGTAGATGACTTTGTAGATGCTCGATCCCTGGACGCCGGCGACCGCCGCGTTCTTTCTCCGCCGGCCGCCGACATTCAGCATGAAGGCGAAGAAGAGGCCGAGACCGAGCGTCACCAGCGGCAGTATGAGCAGCAACAGGATGTTGTGCCCCAGCGCTTTCCAGAAGACGTCGTCATTGAGCAACCAGTCGTAATTCTTGAACCCGACCATCTTGTAGTCGGAGCTCAGCCCGGTCCAGTCCGTGAAGGAGTAGTAGATGGCCTGGACGAAGGGCGAAATCACGAATACCGCGTAGATCACCAGCGGCACGGAGAGGAATCCGGCGACGAATCCGTACTTCCGGTACCACCGGGTGAAACGGTTCCCCCGGGGGGCCGGGGCGGCGGCCGGGCGGCTTCGCCCGACCGGCTCCGCCCCGCCCACCTTCTTGACCTGCTGCATGCTCTACCGACCTCGCTCTTCCCCGGCGGACGGCACCGCCGGTGACGCACCGGCTGTCGTCAGGAGTGCTTGTACTTGGTGACGGAGTCGTCCTTGGCGGTGTCGTCGGCGAACTTCTGGATCTTCTTGATCGCCTCGGCGGGGGTCATCCGGCCGGCCATCATCTCGCCCAGCGCGCCGATGCCGATCTGCTGCTTGTTCAGCCCCACGTACCAGTCCTGGATGCGCGGGTTGAGCACGTTCGGGCCGGCCTTGGTCAGCAGTTCCTGGGCGGAGGCCAGGCCCGACGGCAGGTCGACCCCCTCGGTGCCGCCGTTGAGCGAGGTGAGCGAGGACACCTGCCGGATGAAGTTCTGGCTGGACTTCTTGCCGAGCATGATGCGGAGCAGCTCCATGCCGCCCTGCGGGTTGCGGGCGTTCTTGGGCACGATGAACGGCTCGCCGCCGCTGGCCCAGATGGTGCCGAAGGGCATCTTGTCGCCGTCGTCCAGGCTCGGCGGGGCGCCGACGGCCATCTGGAAGTCGTCCGGCGTGGTCTTCTTCGCCTCGTTCTCCACCCAGGAGCCGTTGGGGATGAAGAGCGCCTTGCCCTGGGTCCAGTCGGTCTGCGCCTCGGTGTGGCTCTGGCTGGGCGTGCCCTCCAGGATGTACCCCTTGCGGTACAGCTCGTAGTACGCCTCGAAGGCGGCCTTCACGGCGGGGTGCTTCCAGGCGTTCGGCTCCAGGTTGTCGATGGAGTCCAGGACCTCGCGGCCGCCGATCTTGCCGATGAAGGGGTAGAGGCTGAAGGGCAGGTAGTACGGGTACTTGCCGGGGTACGTCCAGCCGGCGATGTCCTTCTTCTTCGCCTCCTTGCACAGCTTCAGCATGTCGTCCCAGGTCTCCGGGTACTCCCAGCCGTGCTTGGCCAGCAGGCTGCGGGAGTACCAGATGCCGTAGACGGTGTAGGCGTAGTACAGGACCCAGACCGGCTTGCCGTCGAAGCGGCCCATCTCCACCACGCCCTCGCGGAGCGTGTCGCGGACCTTCTTGCTCGGGTCGTCGATGGACGGCGCGTCCAGCAGCGGGGTGAGGTCGGTGAGCTGGCCCTTGCCCACGAGGGTGCCGAAGTCCATCTGCTCGGCGCCGGAGTTGTCGATGAGGTCCGGCGGGGTGCCGCCGTTGAAGCGGGGCTGGAGCGTGGTCTGGATCTTCTGCGTCGCGGTGTGCTTGATCTTGCCGGCGGTCTTCGGATACCGCTTCTCGAACTCCTTTTCGGCGTCCTTGGCGTACGCGTCGCCGAAGCCGCCGTCGAAGATGACGACGTCGAGGCCGGCGCTCTCGTTGACCGCGAGCGGGTTCTTCTCGCTCTTGGTCCCCTTGTCCACCTTGTCTCCGTCGCTGTCACCCCCGCTGGCGCACGCGGAGAGCGCGCCCAGGGACGGCACCGCGATCAGCCCGAGTGCCGCGGACCGCTTCACCAGGTCACGGCGGCCGAAATCTGAGGTGGATCCCATGCTCAAGTCCTCGCCTTCATCAGGACTCAGGCGGTGAACGGTCTCCCGTGCGCCTCGCCTGAGGGCGAGGGGTCCGACACCGCGGTCAATTGGAGCCTTGAACCTTGAAGCTGAGTGGTGCTGGATCTGGCGTCGGGAGCGATGAACCTGTGACGACGCCGGTTCACACCAATGCCGCAGCCCCCGTTGGCCGACCGCCGTTCGTACGGCCGCTCGGACGCCGACAGGTATAGTCCACTTATCCGGGGCTGGGCAAGATCGATAACATTTTTGGTCGGGGTCTTTCCCGAGTTGAGACCTGTTCGACATACCGTAGGGGACACAGGCCCGTACGGCGCGTTGCCGTGCGAGCGAGGATTCGAGAGGCGGCTCCCATTGCTCCGGACGAAGCTCCCCGTTGCCACCACCCTTGTCGTGGTCGCGACACTCGGACTGACCGCGGGCTGCGGCTCCGACGGCGGCGGTTCGGCCGAGGGGGACAGCAAGGGCGGTACGACGGTCGGCAAGGCCCTGGCCCAGCTCCCGGTGGAACCCTCCGAGGAACCCACCCCGACCCCGACCGAGGACCCCACCGACGAGCCCACCGACGAGCCGACCGGCAACCCGCTGGTGACCCCGGACGTCAAGATGGGCAACTGCGGCTGGGACTCCTCCAACTACCCGTACGCCGAGGTCAAGATCGAGAACTCCTCCTCGACGAAGCAGGACTACAACATCTTCGTCGGCTTCACCGACAAGGACGACGAGGTGGTGACCACCGGGATGTCCTCCGGCACCTCGGTGGAGGGGAACGGCCGTAAGACCGTCAAGGTCAAGGGACTGGTGGCGGATTCGGCCAAAAAGGCGAAGACCTGCAAGATCTCGCTGGCCACCAAGCGCGACGCGCTGGACTGACCGGCACCCCGCCGGCCTGCGGATACGGCCGGCCGCGCACCGCCGGCCGGCCGACAGGAGCCGCGTGACCCGCTTCCACGGGTCCGCGGCCCCTCATGCGTATCCGGCCAACTTCCGGCCGGGCCCGACCCCTGTCCGGTGAGCCGCCGCCGGCCGCCGACCGGTCGCCCCGCGGTCGCCCGCGGTCGGCCGCACCCTCTCGCGCCCGGAGCGCGACCACGGGCGGCGCCGCTCCCGCGGTCCGGCACATCACACCCTTTCGGACGTCAGCCCTTCGGCGGACGGCCCGGTTCCGGGCCGCGGGCCGTGGCCGCGCAGCCCCCGGCGCGTACCGTGCGCCCCGCGCGCCCCGGCCGGCGCCGGGGGCCGGAGGAACCCCGATCCCGCCGGGCCCGGACGGGCTCCCGATCCCGGACGAACCCCGACCCCACCGGGCCCGCCGGGAGGCTTCCGTCCGGCGCAAACCCATTGACAGGTGAAGGCCGTGTGAAACGATCAAGAAGTTATGGCGGCGCCCCGCCGAACACCGGGTGCGCCGTATTGACCCATACACCCCAGTGGAGAACCACGTGGCCCAGACTTCTGGCCGCCGCCGCGGCACCGCCGTGGCCCGGCTGACGACCGCGGCGATAGCCGCCGCACTGGTCGGCACCTCCGCCGGAGCCGCCGTGGCCGACACCCCGGCCCCCGCTCCGGCCTCTGTGAACGGCGTGCAGCAGGCGGGCGAGCGGCTCGTCGGCGCGCCCTCGGCCGCCCCGCGTACGGTGGCCGCCCCGGCCCCCGTCCTGCCGCTGATGGCGTCCGTCCGCTCCGGCGACCTGTACGCCTACGAGCCCAACGGGCGGGGCGGCCTGACGTCCCGCGAATGGGTGACGGACAGCTGGCAGAGCATCGACGCCTCGGTGCAGGTCGTCACCGGCGACGTGTACGGCCTGTACTTCCGGACCCTCAGCGGCGCCCTCGGCTACAGCAACGGTGACCGCACCACCTGGCTCGGCGAGGACTGGGCCCGGTACGACGTGCTGCGTTCGGTGGGCAACCTCGGCGGTGCCAAGTACGCCGACCTGATCGCCCGCGACCGCTCCGGCGTGCTGTGGCTGTACCTGGCCAAGGCCGACGGCACCCTGACCGGGCGCAAGAAGGTCGGCCCCGGCTGGGGTCAGTTCACCCAGCTGGCCGGCCAGGGCGACCTGACCGGTGACGGCAAGGCCGACCTGGTGGCCGCCGACCGCTCCGGCGTGCTGTGGCTGTACAAGGGCACCGGCGACTACACCAAGCCGTTCGCCCCGCGCACCCGGATCGGCAGCGGCTGGGGCCAGTTCAACCACCTGGTCTCCAGCGGTGACGTGAACCTCGACGGCCGCTCCGACCTGCTCGCCCGGGACAAGGCGGGCGCGCTGTGGCTCTACGAGGGCACCGGCAAGGCCGCCGCCCCGTTCAAGGCGAAGAAGAAGATCGGCAACTCCGGCTGGAACCAGTACGTCCAGATCTTCTGAGCCCCGCTCCGACGTGGACCCGGCCGGGCCGCACTCCCCACCCGGGGTGCGGCCCGGCCGCCGTGTGCCGCCGTACCGCCGCCCGGCCGCGGGTCCGCCGGCGCCGGGCCACGCGAGAGGCGGCCCGGCAGCACGGCGCCAACCGCCCCGCCCGGGCGCGTCCCCCGCCGGCTCGCCGTCGCGCTCCGGCGCGGGACGCCCCGCGGGGACGGGCTCTCCCGGCCCCGGTGGCTGCGCACGCGTGGGCCCGGACACCCGGCGGCCGTGCGCGGCGGCCGGGCGTCCGGAACGGGCCGCGCGGCGGCCGGTACGCGGACGGGCCGCACCCCGGGGAGGGGTGCGGCCCGTTTTGCGGTGTGGGCCGGGGCCTACTTGCGGATCAGCGAACGCAGCACGTACTGCATGATGCCGCCGTTGCGGTAGTAGTCCGCCTCACC
This sequence comes from Streptomyces pactum, assembly GCF_016031615.1. Taxonomy (GTDB): domain Bacteria; phylum Actinomycetota; class Actinomycetes; order Streptomycetales; family Streptomycetaceae; genus Streptomyces; species Streptomyces pactus. Next base: position 5,860,537 of record NZ_JACYXC010000001.1, on the reverse strand, counting down.
GGGGGTGTCGATGCGGACGACCGCGTCGAACTCGACACCGGTGTTGGTGGTGACCTTCACGGTGCGCGGGGTGGTGCCCTCGTTCAGCTCGGTGACACCGGTGATGGAGAAGGTCTCCTCGCCGGTCAGGCCGAGCGACTCCGCCGAGGCGCCCTCGGGGAACTGGAGCGGCAGCACGCCCATGCCGATCAGGTTCGAGCGGTGGATGCGCTCGTAGGACTCGGCGATGACGGCCTTGACGCCCAGCAGCGCGGTGCCCTTGGCCGCCCAGTCACGGGACGAGCCGGACCCGTACTCCTTGCCGGCCAGCACGACCAGCGGGATGTTCCGCTCGATGTAGTTGCGGGAGGCGTCGTAGATGAAGCTGACCGGGCCGCCGTCCTGCGTGAAGTCGCGGGTGAAGCCGCCCTCGGTGCCCGGCGCGATCTGGTTGCGCAGGCGGATGTTGGCGAAGGTGCCGCGGATCATGACCTCGTGGTTGCCGCGGCGGGAGCCGTAGCTGTTGAAGTCGCGGCGCTCCACGCCGTGCTCGGTGAGGTACTTGCCGGCCGGGGTGTCGGCCTTGATCGCACCGGCCGGGGAGATGTGGTCGGTGGTGACCGAGTCGCCCAGCTTGGCCAGGACGCGGGCGCCGGTGATGTCGGTGACCGGCTCCGGGTCCATGGTCATGCCCTCGAAGTACGGGGGCTTGCGGACGTAGGTGGACTGCGGGTCCCACTCGAAGGTGTCGCCGGTCGGGATCGGCAGCGCCTGCCACTGGGCGTCGCCGGCGAACACGTCCTGGTAGGAGGTGGCGAACATGTCCTCGCCGATGGCACCGGCGACGACGTCGTTGACCTCGGCCTCCGAGGGCCAGATGTCCTTGAGGTAGACCGGGTTGCCGTCGGTGTCGGTGCCGAGGGCCTCCTTGGTGATGTCCACCTTCATGGAGCCGGCGATGGCGTAGGCGACCACCAGCGGCGGGGACGCCAGGTAGTTCATCTTGACGTCGGGGTTGATCCGGCCCTCGAAGTTGCGGTTGCCGGAGAGCACCGAGGTGACGGCCAGGTCGTGCTCGTTGACGGCCTTGGAGACCTCCTCCGGCAGCGGGCCGGAGTTGCCGATGCAGGTGGTGCAGCCGTAGCCGACGAGGTTGAAGCCCAGCTTGTCGAGGTACGGGGTCAGGCCGGCCCGGTCGTAGTAGTCCATGACGACCTTGGAGCCCGGGGCCAGGGTGGTCTTCACCCACGGCTTGCGGGTCAGGCCCTTCTCCACCGCCTTCTTGGCCACCAGCGCGGCGGCGACCATGACGTACGGGTTGGAGGTGTTGGTGCAGGAGGTGATCGCGGCGACGGTGACGGCACCGTGGTCCAGCTCGTAGGTCACGCCGTCGGGGGCGGTGACCGGAACCGGGTTGGAGGGGGCGCCGTTCGGCGTGTTCGCCGGGGCGTCGGAGGCCGGGAAGGACTCCTTGCCTGCCTCGTCCACGCAGTCCACGTAGTTGCGGATGTCCTGGGCGAACTGCTGGGCGGCCTGCGCGAGGACGATGCGGTCCTGCGGACGCTTGGGGCCGGCGATGGAGGGGACGACCGTGGAGAGGTCGAGCTCCAGCTTCTCGGAGAAGTCCGGCTCGGCGGCCGGGTCCAGCCACAGGCCCTGCTCCTTGGCGTACGCCTCGACCAGCGCGACCTGCTGCTCGCTGCGGCCGGTGAGCTTCAGGTAGTTCAGGGTCTCGTCGTCGATCGGGAAGATCGCGGCGGTCGAGCCGAACTCCGGCGACATGTTGCCGATGGTGGCGCGGTTGGCGAGCGAGGTGGCGGACACGCCCTCGCCGTAGAACTCCACGAACTTGCCGACGACGCCGTGCTTGCGCAGCATCTCGGTGATGGTGAGCACCAGGTCGGTGGCGGTGGTGCCGGTGGGCAGCTCGCCGGTGAGCTTGAAGCCCACCACGCGCGGGATCAGCATGGAGACCGGCTGGCCCAGCATCGCGGCCTCGGCCTCGATGCCGCCGACGCCCCAGCCCAGCACACCGAGGCCGTTGACCATGGTGGTGTGCGAGTCGGTGCCGACCAGGGTGTCGGGGTACGCCTGGCCGCCGCGGACCATGACGGTGCGGGCCAGGTGCTCGATGTTCACCTGGTGGACGATGCCGGTGCCCGGCGGGACGACCTTGAACTCGTCGAAGGCGGTCTGGCCCCAGCGCAGGAACTGGTAGCGCTCCTTGTTGCGGCCGTACTCCAGCTCCACGTTCTGCGCGAAGGAGTCCGGGGTGCCGAACTTGTCGGCGATGACGGAGTGGTCGATGACCAGCTCGGCCGGGGCCAGCGGGTTGATCTTCGCCGGGTCGCCGCCGAGCTCCTTGACGGCCTCACGCATGGTGGCGAGGTCCACGACGCAGGGCACACCGGTGAAGTCCTGCATGATCACGCGGGCCGGCGTGAACTGGATCTCCTGGCTCGGCTGGGCCTGCGAGTCCCAGTTGCCCAGGGCGCGGATGTGGTCGGCGGTGATGTTCGCGCCGTCCTCGGTGCGGAGGAGGTTCTCCAGCAGCACCTTCAGGCTGTAGGGGAGGCGGGCGGAGCCCTCCACCTTGTCCAGCCGGAAGATCTCGTACGACTCGTCGCCCACCTGCAGCGTGCTGCGGGCGTCGAAGCTGTTCGCCGACACGGCAGTCTCCTTCTAGCGTGATCTCGCGCGTACCACCGCAATCCTGCCGTCGCAGGTCCGTGCCCGTCCGCTAAGGTATGCCTAAGTTAGGCGAGCCTTACCCGAAGTGGCCGCGGTACGCCTCTCGGTAGATATCTCGATGTCGAGATAACTTTAGTACATCGCCGCTCGATGGTCATGCCTCCCCCGGGGTCCGCGCCCTCGCCCGGCCCGGGTGTCCACCCACCGGCTCCCCTCGCCTCACCCTCCGTCTCCTTCCCCCTCCGTCTCAGTGAACCCGCTCCCCCGGGTGATCGCATGTGTCGCCGCGGGGCCGGCACCCCGCGCCCGGCGGGGCCGTCCGCCTCCGGTCTGCGCGGAGGGCTGTGCCGGGCCGGGGTGAGTCGTTAGAGTCCCGCCAGGGGCGGCGCGACGAAGGGGGCACCGTGGCGAAGGTCAACGTCAGTCTCGACGCCGAGCTGGTCGTCGAAGTGATGGTGCTGGCCGGCGTCGGCTCGCCGCAGGACGCCGTCGAACTGGTGGTACGGGACTACATCGCGCGCGGTCACCGCACCGAGGCGCGCACCGAACTCCGGGAGCAGGGGCTGCGGGAGGCGGACGCCCGGCCGCAGGAGCCGCAGGGCTGACGTCCGGGCGCCGGCGGGGGCGGGTGGCGCCCCACAGGCGGGCCAGCCGGGTGCGGCGCGGCCGGCCGGACGTGGCCCGGCGGCCGGGGGCGGCCCCCACGGCCGCCCCGTGCGGACGGGTCCGGCCACCGGCGTGCGCGGAAACCACGCACCGGCGGGTCGGGCGCAGCGCCGACACCGCACGGGCGGGCCAGCGGGCAGCGGACCCGGCCGGAACGGACCGGCGCGGGGAACAGGCTCAGCGGGTCACGGCGAGGGCGGTCGAGGCCACGGCCAGGCCGAGGAAGGCGAGCGGGAACGCCATGTTGTGGTGCACCCGGGCGCGCAGGTGGGCGACGACGGCGCCGGTGAAGAACAGCACCAGGCCGAGGCCGGCCGTGATGCCGAGGGACCGGTGGCCCAGCAGCCCCAGGAGCAGCCCGGCGGCGCCGGCGGCCTTCAGCGCGGCGAGCCCGGGCAGCCAGGACGGCGGTACCCCGACCTCCGCCGAGTTGGCCAGGACGAACCGGGCCCTGGCGAGGTCCGCGGCGGCGATGGCGGCGTTGGCCGCGACGGTGATGCCGGTGACGGTCAGATCGAGCGGGGACATACGTCATCCCTTTCGGACGGACGGTGGACGGGACACGGGCGGAGAACCGGACACGGCCGGTGACCGGACACGGCGGTGACCGGACACGCCCGGTGACGGGACACGGCCGGCGACGGCGGGACACCCGCCGCGGACGCCGGTGGCACGGCGGCGGAGCCACGCCGCCGGCCCTCTGTCCCCAGCCTCTCCGGCCCCCCGTTCGACCGTCCAATACCTGCGTCCATAACCTGGTGGCATGGATGTCGATCTCGACACCCGGCTGTTGCGCACCTTCGTCGCCGTGGCGGAGGACGGGAGTCTGACCCGCGCCGCGGAACGGCTGTTCGTCTCACAGCCGGCGCTGACCAAGCAGATCAAACAGTTGGAGTCCCGGCTCGGGGTGGCGCTGTTCACCCGGTCCCGGAACGGCATGGCCCTCACCGAGCCGGGCCGCGCCCTGGCGGAGCGCGCGCCGGCCCTGCTCGCCGAGTGGGACCGGATGCTGCGGGAGACCCGGAGCGCGGCCGGGCGGGCCGCCCGGGTGCTGCGGGTGGGTTTCCTGGCGAGCGCGGCGAACGAGGCGACCCGGCACATCGTGGCGGAGTTCGCCCGCCGCCGGCCGGGCTGGCGGGCCGAGATGCGCCAGGCCGCCTGGTCCGACCCGACCGCCGGGCTCGGCGGCGGCACCGCCGACGTGGCCCTGCTGCGGCTGCCCTTCCCCGGCCAGGAGGCGCTGCGGGTGACGGTGCTATTCACCGAGCCGCGCTGGGTCGCGCTGCCCAGTGCCCACCCGCTGGCCGCCCGGGAGGTGATCGCCTTCCGGGAGCTGTGGGACGAGCCGTTCGTGGCGGCCCCGGCGGCGACCGGCCGGTGGCGGGACCACTGGCTGGCCGCCGACGAACGGGACGGCCGGCCGGTCCGGGTCGGCGCCGTCACCGACCAGCCGGACGACTGGCTGAGCGCGATCGCCAACGGCTACGGCGTCGCGCTCGCCCCCGCCTCGGCCGCCCGCTTCTACGCCCGCCCGGGCGTCACCTACCGCCCGGTCAGCGGCGTCAGCCCGAGCCGGGTCGGCGTGGCCTGGTCACCGGCCGACGACACCGACCCGGTGGTCCAGGACTTCGTCCGCTGCTGCCTGGACCTGGTCCCGGGGCGGGACGGCGCCGGACCGCGCTGACCGGCCCCGCCGGACTCCTCCCGCCTGCGGCCCGCGCCCGAACCGTGCCCGCGCCGGGGCCCGTGCCCGAGCGTGCCGCCCCGGACCGGACCACGCCCGACCGCGCCGGGCGGGACCGGCCGGCGCGGGTGCCGCGCGTGTCGGCGCGAGGCCGGCGCCGGCCGGCCGCAGACTGGCGGCAGGGCCGCGTCCGACCGGGCGCGGCGACCGGAGCAGGAAAGGAGGCCGGCCGCCCATGTTCGGCGACATCGCGGCGTTCAGCGGCTTCTCGGTGGACGACATCTCCCGGGCGAAGAAGTTCTACGGCGGAACGCTCGGGCTCGGGGTCACCGAGGAGAACGGCATGCTCACCCTCCACCTCGGCGGCGGCGGGCAGGTGCTGGTCTACCCCAAGGAGAACCACACGCCGGCCGGCTTCACCGTCCTCAACTTCCCGGTGCCGGACATCGATGAGGCGGTGGACACCCTGGCGGCACGCGGGGTGGCCTTCGAGCGCTATCCCGGCTTCCACCACGACGAGCGCGGCATCGTGCGGGCCGAGGGCGGACCGCCCATCGCGTGGTTCACCGACCCGGCGGGCAACGTCCTGGCGGTGCTCCAGGGCGAGGGGCTGGCGTCCGACCCCGACCGGTGACGGTGCGTCCGCCGCCCGGAGGGTGTGGGCACCCTCGCGGCCACGGTCGGTCGGCCCCCAGGGCCGGTGACGGACCGTCCGCCGCCCGGATGGTGCCGGCGTCCTCCCCCAGTCCGGCCGGTGACGGACCGTCGGCCTCCGGGCCGGTGTGGGACCGTCCGCGCCCCCGCCGGCGCTCCGCCGGCGACCCCCGTCCGCCGGCGGACCGCGCCGGCCGGCGCGACCGCGCGGAGGCGTGACCGGCCGGTCCCGGACCGCGCCCGGCGCACCGGCCGGGTTCAGCCGCGGTGCCGCACCGCCGCGGCGGCCAGCGCCCGCACGGCCGGATGGGGGTGGCTGCCGTCCCCGGCCAGCTCCGGCTGGAAGAGCGTGGCGAGGAAGAACGGGTGGCCGGGGAGTTCGGCGATGCGCACCTGACCCTGCTCGTCGGTTCCGGTGAAGCGCATCCCCCCGGCGCGCAGCGCGTCCAGGTGCCCGGCGGCCGGCCCGTAGGCGCAGTGGTACCGCTCCTCCGTGCGCTCCGCGCCGAACACCCGTGCCGCCAGCGAGCCGGGTTCGATCCGCACCGCCTGCTGGTGCCCCACGAGTGAGCAGGCGAGCGGGGCGATCAGCGGGTCGGCCGCGCCGGGGTCGTTCTCCGCGTGCGCGGCGCCGGACAGGCCGCACACCGTACGGGCGTACTCCAGCAGCATGTGCTGGAACCCGGCGCAGGTGCCGAGGAAGGGGATCGACTCCTCCCGGGCGGTACGGACCGCGGCGAGGGCGCCCGCCTCGCTGCGGTAGGGGCTGCCCGGCAGCAGCCAGACCGCGTCGAACCCGCTGACGCCGCCGTCCGGTCCGGCGGCCTCCTCGGTGGGGATCCAGTAGGCGTCCAGCCGGAGCCGGTCGCGGGTGGCGAGCGCGTCGAGCAGGGCGGGTATCCGGACGTGCGAACGGACGGCGGCGGAACGGTCGCCGACCAGCGCGATGCGCGCCGCGACCGTGGGGGTCTGAGTCATGCCGCCATCCTGCGGGGCGACCCGGCATCAGCGCCAACGATGATTCCTGCTCTGTCCATCAGTGTTGCTGATGGACGGTGATACTGAGGGCCATGGATCCACATCTGCTCCGCACCTTCGTCTCGGTCGCCCGCCACGGCTCGTTCTCCGGCGCCGCCCGCGAGCTGGGCTTCACCCAGTCGGCGGTCTCCCAGCAGATCGCGGCGCTGGAGGCGGACCTGAGGACCGCGCTGCTGACCCGGCGTCCGGTAGCGCCGACGCCGGCCGGCGCCCGGCTGCTGGAGCACGCCGGTCCGCTGCTGCTGCGGCTGGAGGCCGCGCGGGCCGAGATCGCCGCACTGGCCGCGGCACCCACCACCCGGCTGGCCGTCGGGGTCTCGCCGCTGGCGCTGACGCCGGGTCTGGCCGGGGCGCTCGCCGAGGCGGAGCGGCGCCATCCGGGAACCACGACGACCGTCCGGGTGCTCGGCCGGGACGCGATTCCGGCGGCCGTGGCGGCCGGGAAGCTGGACCTGGGTCTGGTCGACGGCGCCACCGCGCCCAGCGATCCGCTGCCGCTGCCCGACGTGGCGCCGCTGACCACCGTGCCGGTGGCGCGGCAGCCACTGGCCGTGGCGCTGCCGGCCGGCCATCCGCTGGGCCGCCGTCCGGGGCTGCGGCTCGCCGATCTCGCCGACGCCCGCTGGCTGGACGCCCCGGAGTGCGGGGTGCCGCTGGACCGGCTGCGGGCCGCCGCGGGCGGAGGTTTCCGGCCGGCGGCGGGCTACCACGGCGCCGATGTGCGCGGACTGCTCCACCTGGTCGCGGCCGGGCACGGGCTCGCCCTGCTGCCGCACGGCGCCGCCGAGGGGGCGCCGGGGGTGGTGGCGGTGCCGCTCACCGCGCCGCGCCTGGTGCACCGGGTGGAGCTGGTGCACCTCGCCCTGCCGGCGGGCCCGGCGGCCCTGGTGGCCGAACTGACCGCGGACGCGCCGCACGGGTGAGTCCCGCGCGACCGGGTAGGCGGACCCGACGGGCCGACCACGGCCGTGGTCGGCCCCGCGTCCGGCGGCATGCCCCTGACGACCCTGACGGGCGGTCCGGCGACGGGCCGACCCGGCCCCGGCCGGCGGATCGGCGGACGGCGCGTCAGCCGGCGGCACGGCCCGCGGCGGGAGCCCGGAACGGCTCACCCGGGGCGGCGCGGCCCCCGACGGGAGGCCGGACGGGACGTCATGGCGGTGTCCCGGACGGCCGGAAAGCACCGCCCGGGACACCGCCATGACGCCGGCGACCGGTGACACCGTCGGGTGAACCCGGTACTCCGGATGACCCCACCCATATCATCTGCATCTCATATGTGAGATAGCATCATCGTCATGACAGATGACTACCTCACGCGTATCGGCAAGCTCATCCGCGACGCCCGCCAGCACCGGGGCTGGACGCAGTCGCAGCTCGCGGAGGCGCTCGGTACGAGCCAGAGCGCGGTCAACCGCATCGAGCGAGGCAACCAGAACATCAGTCTTGAGATGATCGCCCGTATCGGTGAGGCGCTGGACAGTGAGATCGTCTCCCTGGGATACGCCGGGCCCATGCATCTGCGGGTGGTCGGTGGCCGCCGGCTCTCCGGCAGCATCGATGTGAAGACGAGCAAGAACGCCTGCGTCGCCCTGCTGTGCGCCTCCCTGCTCAACTCCGGCCGTACCACGCTGCGCCGGGTCGCGCGGATCGAGGAGGTGTACCGGATCCTGGAGGTGCTGGGGAGCATCGGGGTGCGCACCCGCTGGATCAACGACGGCGCGGACCTGGAGATCGTGCCGCCGGCCGAGCTGGACCTGGACGCGATGGACACCGAGGCCGCCCGGCGCACGCGCAGCGTCATCATGTTCCTGGGCCCGCTGCTGCACCGCCTGGACTCCTTCAAGATTCCCTACGCGGGCGGCTGCGACCTGGGAACCCGTACCGTGCAGCCGCACATGACCGCGCTGCGGCACTTCGGGCTGGAGATCACCGCCACCGACGGCACCTACCACGCCCAGGTGGACCGTTCGGTCTCCCCCACCCGCGCGATCGTGCTGACCGAGCGCGGCGACACGGTGACCGAGAATGCGCTGCTCGCCGCCGCCCGCTACGACGGCATCTCGGTCATCCGCAACGCCTCCTCCAACTACATGGTCCAGGACCTGTGCTTCTTCCTGGAACAGCTGGGCGTCAAGGTCGAGGGGGTCGGCACCACCACGCTCACCGTGCACGGCGTGGCACACATCGACCGGGACGTGGACTACGCCCCCTCCGAGGACCCGGTGGAGGCGATGAGCCTGCTCGCCGCCGCGGTGGTCACCGAGTCGGAGCTGACGATCCGCCGGGTGCCGGTGGAGTTCCTGGAGATCGAGCTGGCGGTACTGGAGGAGATGGGACTCGACCACGAGCGCAGCCCCGAGTACCCGGCGGACAACGGCCGTACCCGGCTGATCGACCTGACGGTCCGGCCGTCGAAGCTGAGCGCCCCGCTCGACAAGATCCACCCGATGCCGTTCCCCGGCCTGAACATCGACAACGTGCCGTTCTTCGCGGCCATCGCGGCGACCGCCCAGGGCTCGACCCTCATCCACGACTGGGTCTACGACAACCGCGCCATCTACCTCACCGACCTCAACCGGCTCGGCGCCGGCGTCAAACTGCTCGACCCGCACCGCGTCCTGGTCGAGGGCCCGACCCGCTGGCGCAGCGCCGAGATGATGTGCCCGCCCGCGCTCCGCCCGGCGGTGGTGGTGCTGCTGGCGATGATGGCGGCCGAGGGCACGTCGGTGCTGCGCAACGTCTATGTGATCAACCGGGGTTACGAGGACCTCGCCGAGCGGCTGAACTCCATCGGCGCGCAGATCGAGACGTTCCGCGACATCTGACGCGGCGACGCCGCCGCGCCTCCTGCCGGTGCCGGTGCGGGCCGGTGGGCGGGGGCGGCGGCCTCCGTGGGTTTCCCTGCCCTCCCGTCCCCTCCGTCCGGCCGCCGGCCGGCTGCGGCCGGTAGGGGCCGTCACCCCGTCACCCGGTCGTCCCGCCGGGGGAGACGAGCCCCGACTCGTAGGCGAAGACGACGGCCTGGACGCGGTCGCGCAGGTCCAGCTTGGACAGGATGCGGCCGACGTGACTCTTGACCGTGGTCGGGCTGAGGAACAGCCGGGAGGCGAGTTCGGCATTGCTCAGGCCCGTCGCGAGCAGGCGGAGCACCTCCAGTTCGCGCGGGGTCAGGCCGGACAGATCGCGGTGCGGGGCGACGGTCCGCGGCTCGTCGCGACGGGCGAAGCGCTCGATCAGCCGGCGGGTGATCGTGGGCGCGAGGAGGGCGTCGCCGGTCCGCACCAGGCGCAGGGCGGACACCAGGTGTTCGGGGGTGACGTCCTTGAGCAGGAAGCCGCTGGCGCCGGCGGTGAGCGCGGCGTAGACGTAGTGGTCGAGGTCGTACGTGGTGAGGATGACCACCCGCGTGCCGGCCGGGCCGGCGTCGCCGGTGATGTGCCGGGTGGCCTCGATGCCGTCCATCCCCGGCATCCGGATGTCCATGAGGACGACGTCGGGCTGTGTGCGGCGCACCGCCGCGACGGCCTCGGCCCCGTCGGCGGCCTCGGCCGTCACCTCGATGCCGCCGGCGGCCAGGATCATCGCGAAACCGGTGCGGACCAGGGCCTGGTCGTCGGCGATGACGGCGCGCAGTGGTGCCCGGTCCGCGGTCATACCGCGCTCCGCGGGATGCGGGCCGTCACCCGGTAGCCGCCGGCCGGTGCCGGTCCGGCCGTCAGCTCGCCCCGGTAGACGGCCAGCCGTTCGCGCACCCCCATGAGGCCACGGCCGCCGCCACGCACCGGCGGGTGGTCACCGGCGCCGCCGGTGTCGGTGACCTCGATCTCCAGCCAGTCGTCGGTGTGACCGACGACGACGGACGCCCGCGCGCCGCGCGCGTGTTTCATCGTGTTGGTCAGTGCCTCCTGGACGACGCGATACGCCGCGAGGTCCACCCCCGGTGGGAGCGGGTCGGGCGGCAGCGACACCGCGACGCCCACGGGCGTGCCGGTGGCGCGTACCCGTGCGACGAGCGCGTCCAGCCGCGCGAGCCCGGGCTGGGGCTCCAGGCCGTCCGGCCTCTCCTGGTCCGGTGCGGCCAGCAGGCCCATCACATGGCGGAGTTCGGCCATGGCGGCCCGGCCGCCCGCCTCGACGGCCAGCAGCGCCTCCTTCGACCGCTCGGGCGCCATGTCCATCACGGTGCGGGCCGCGCCGGCCTGGATCACCATCACGCTCACATTGTGGGTCACGACGTCGTGCAGCTCGGCGGCGATGCGGGCACGCTCCTCCGCCACGGCGCGCCGCGTGGCCTCCTCCTGGGCGGCCCGCAGTTCCGCCATCCGGTCCCGGTCCGCGGCCAGCCGCAGCTGAAGGAAGCGGACGAGGCTGGCCAGCGACCCGGCCACCAGGAGCACGAATCCCGGGCTGGACCACCCCGGGAGCACGGGGTCCGCGTTGCGGAAGGCGATGCCGGACAGCACGGCGGCGATCACCAGGACGACGATCGCCGCCGTCCGGTAGCGGCTGTGCACGACGGCGCTGTAGGCGGCGATGACACAGGCCAGGACGGTGATCCAGGAGGCGGAGTCGCCGATGGCCAGTGCCGCCCCCAGCACCACCAGGAACAAGGCCAGCGGATACCGGCGCCGGCCCGCCAGCGGCAGCGTCGAGACGACGACCAGGGCCCAGGGCGCGGAGGCGGGTTCCCCCTCGGGCACCTGACCGGGGCCGGGCGGCCGGGGCGGGGCCGGCACCCCGGTCCCGGCCTCCACCGTGGGGGGACCGAGGTGCACCGGCCCGTCGCCGGCACCGCGCGCCGCCACGAACAGGGCCACGACGGTCAGGACGCCCGCCAGCACCACGTCGGCGCGCACCGCCCGCCGGGACAGCGGGGCGGGCTTCGCCTCCGGGCGGAGCAGGTCGATGAGTTGCCGATGCCGGCTGCGCCGGGCTTCCGTCTCCACCCGTGCATTGTGCTGCGCTCCCCGCCGGGCCCGCGTCCGCCTGTCCGGCCGGGCGCACCGTCCCGGCGGCCTACTCCTCAAGGAGGACCCCGCGGCCGGATCCTCCGCGGGGAGGGCCCGATCTCGGTTCCGCGGCCGAGGCGTTCCACCACGCGGCATCCCTAGGTTCGCGGCACGGGCAACGGCCTGTCCCTCGTGACCGCAAGGACGGACAACTCATATGCAGCACGTGATCGAACTGGAGCGTGTGACCAAGCGCTACGACAGCGCCGGCGCGCCGGCACTGGGACCGCTCACGCTCGGCGTCGCCCGGGGTGAGGCGCTTGCCGTCACGGGACCTTCCGGCAGCGGCAAGTCCACGCTGCTGAACCTCGTCGCCGGCCTGGACAGGCCGACCGAGGGCGCCGTGATCGTGGCCGGGCGACGGATCGACCGGTTGAGCGAGCACGCCCTCGCCACGTTCCGCCGCCGGCACATCGGCATGGCCTTCCAGTTCTTCAACCTTCTCGACGACCTCACCGTCACCGACAACATCCAGCTCCCGGCCCAGCTGACCGGGACCGGCCGGCGCGAGGCCGCGGCCCGCGCGGGGGAGCTGATGGAGATGCTGGGCATCCGGCAGCACGCCCGCGCCTACCCGGGCCGGCTGTCCGGAGGCGAACGCCAGCGGGTCGCGGTCGCCCGCGCCCTGGTCAACCGGCCGGCGCTGCTGCTCGCCGACGAGCCCACCGGCGCGCTCGACACCGCCTCGGGCCACGACGTCCGCGATCTGCTGCTGGATCTGCACCGGGCCGGTCAGACCATCGTGCTGGTGACGCACGACCCGGCGCTGGCCACGGCCTGCGCGAGCCGCACCGTCCACCTGGTCGACGGCCACGTCGCCCGCGACTCCTCCGCGCGGGCCGCCCGATGAGGCCGTTCGGTACCGGCGCGCTGGGCCGGGTCGTACGTGCCGGGGTCGGCCGGCGGCGGGTGCAGACCGTGGTGATCGCCGTGGCCACCCTGATGGCCGTGGCGTCGGCCGTGGTCGCCGGGTCGCTGATGGTCGCCGCGGCCGCGCCGTTCGACCACGCCTTCGGCAAGCAGCGGGGTGCGCACCTCACCGCCCAGTTCGATCCGGCCGGGGTGAGCGCGGCACAGCTGGCGGAGACCGGGAATGCGGCCGGTGTCACCGCGAGTTCGGGGCCGTACCCGTCGACCGGGTTCCGCCCGGTGGACCGGACAGGATTCCGGCTGCCGACGCTGACCCTGGTCGGGCGGTCCGGTCCGGACGGCGACGTGGACCGCGTGGAGCTGAGGTCCGGCCGGTGGCCGCGGAAGCCGGGCGAGATCGTGCTCGCGGCGTCCTTCGAGGGGCCCACCATCGGGATCGGCGCCACCCTGAGGACGTCGGACACCACGGACGCCGCCACGCTGTCGGTCGTCGGCTTCGCCGTGTCGGCCGGCGAGAGCGCCGACGCCTGGGTGACGCCCGCGCAGGTCGGCGCGCTGGCGTCGGAGGGCAACCCGGTCACGAGCCAGATGCTCTACCGCTTCGACTCCGCGAGCACGACGGAACAGATCCTCGCCGGCCGGAAGAGGCTGGCCGCCTCCGTGGCCCCCGGGGCGCTGCTGGGCACGCAGTCCTGGCTGGACACCAAACGCGCCGCCGATCAGGCCGCGGCGGCGACCGTCCCGTTCGTGGTGGCCTTCGGTGCGCTCGGCATCGCGATGTCGGTGATCATCGTCAGCAGTGTGATCAGTGGTGCGGTCGGCACCGGTCTGCGCAGGATCGGCATCCTCAAGGCCATCGGCTTCACCCCGCGCGAGGTGGTACGCGCCTACGTGGCCCAGGCGCTGATTCCGGCCGGTGCCGGCATCGTCCTGGGCGTCGCCCTGGGCAACCTCCTGGCGGTGCCGCTGCTGGCGGACGCCGAGGCGCTGTACGGCACCGTCTCGCTCTCGGTGGCCTGGTGGGTGGACGTCGCGGTGCCGGCCGCCGCCCTGGTCGTCGTCGGGCTCGCGGCGCTGGTTCCGGCGCTGCGGGCGGGGAGACTGCGCACGGTCGAGGCGATCACCGTCGGCCGGTCGCCGCGCACCGGACGCGGCCGGTGGGCCCAGCGGGTGATGGGGCTGCTGCCGCTGCCGCGTCCGGTGACCTACGGCCTCGCCACCCCCTTCACGCATCCGGTCCGTACCCTCGCCGTGCTGCTCGCGGTGGCGTTCGGCACGGTCGCGGCGACCTTCGCGGTAGGGCTGACCTCGTCCCTCACCGCGATCGGCAACTCCCAGGACCCCGAGAGCCGTGCCGCGGTCACGGTCACGACCACCGGGCTGAACGACCTCGCTCCCCCTCCCCCTCCGCCTCCGCCGGCGGCGGGCGGCGAGACAGGTCCGTCGCCGGTGGACGGCGGCGCGGCGGATCCGTCGCCGGTGGACGGCGGCGAGCCACGCCCGTCCCGGCCTCGTGCCGCCGATCCGGCAAAGGTGCGGGCCGCCATCACGTCACGGGCGGGCACGGGGTCGTACTACGGCAAGACCCGGACCGAGGTCGCCGTGGCCGGGATCTCCGGCTCGGTCCGGGCCGGCCTCTACGAGGGGGATGCGCGCTCCGGCAGCCACGCGATGATCGACGGGCACTGGATCACCGGCACGGGTCAGGTGGTGGTGCCCACGCGCTTCCTGGAGAGGACCAGCACCGAGATCGGCGACACGGTGCGGGTGACCTACGAGAAGGAGACCGTGGACCTGCGGATCGTGGGCGAGTCCTTCGACACCTCGGGCGGCGAGCTGGAGATCCACGCGGACATGGCCAACTTCGCGTCGGCCGAGCCGGACCGCTTCCTCGTCGACGTGAAGCCCGGCGTCTCCGCCGACCGGTACGCGCGGGAGATCTCCGCGGTCGTACGGCCGCTGGGCGGTGACGCCACGACCAACGCCCGCTCGGGCCAGGAGGGCACCATCCTCATCATGTCCGCGACGGCGGTGCTGCTCACCCTGATGCTGATCTGCGTGGCCGGCCTCGGGGTCCTCAACTCCGTGGTCCTGGACACCCGGGAACGCATCCACGACCTGGGCGTCTGCAAGGCGATCGGCATGTCGCCGCGGCAGACCGTGAGCCTCGTGCTCTCCCCGGTGGCCGCGATCGGCGCGATCGGCGGGCTGATCGGCGTGCCGGCGGGATACGCGCTGCACCACCTCGTCATGCCGGTGATGGGGCGTGCCGCCGGCACCGGCCTGCCGTCATCGGTCCTCGACGTGTACGGGCCCGTCCAGTTGCTCCTGTTGGGACTGGGCGGGGTGGTGATCGCGGTGCTGGGCGCGCTGGTCCCGGCCGGCTGGGCGGCCCGGGCGCGTACGGCCACGGCGCTGCGCACCGAGTAGCGTCCCGGTGCCGGTTGCCCGCACCGCACCGGGCCGGCGTCCGCGGAGGCACCGTTTCCGCGGATGCCGGACCCGGGCGGGCGGGTGGCCCCGGGTATCCGGCGGACCGGGAACCGTCCCACCGGCCCGGGCGGCGGTGTCCGAGCACAGCGGCAGCGGGCTGCCGGTACCCGGGTTGCCGCCGCTCCGGGAGGCTGATCACGATGGCGGCATGGGACATCTCTCCGCCGATGTGCGGGCGATCGGACCGGGTCAGGTCGGGGAGTGGTCGGCGTTCCCCCACCCGGCGGCGGTGGGCCGGGCTCCGGCTTCGTGCATCGCGAGTTCTTCCGGGGTTCCGACGAAAGCGGGCCCGCAGTTCGGGGGGAGACGCTCGACCACCATCGCGATGGCTTCCCGCGGCGTGGTGGCCGGCCCGACGGTCTCGCCGCGCAGGGGGCCGCAGACCAGGTAACCACCGCTCGCCCCGGGCCGGATGTAGGGAATGTCCCATGTCCATCGCGGCTGTGTGCAGCGGCTGAAGTGCAGCTCTCCCATGCCCGTCCACGGGAACAGCCGGCGCAGGCGGGGTTCGGCCCAGGCGGCTTCGAGCAGTTCGGGACGGATGCGACCGTCGTCACGGACGGCCTGCCAGCCCGCTGTGACCGGGTCACGGCCCGGCTGCGTCGCTCCCGTCGTGCCCTCCCCCGCTCCGCGTCTCGTCCGCAAGGGTAAGGCTTCCGTCCGGCGGTGGGAGCACATCCGGTCGAGACGTCCCCGCGCGGTGCGGGTCCCGTCGGGATTCGGCGAGGTCGGTGGCCGGTGCCCCCGGCCTTCCCGTGCCGGAGGGGACACCGCGGTGACCGGCGGGACCGCTCCGGGCGGGAACCACCGGCTCGGGGTGCGCGGCGATCGGCAGCCGGTGCCCGCCGAGCCTCCGGGGCCTCACCGCCCGACGCGGGGCGGCGGGCCGGGCGAGTGCGGGATTCCGCAGCGGTGCGGGGGCGGATCGCCACCGAGGGGCGCACACCCCTCGACCCGGCGGCCCGTCGGCGGCATGGTGGGAGGGCACGGGCCGGTGAACGCCCGTCCCCGCCACGGCGGCACACCCGCCCGTGGCACGGGCACCGGGGCCGCCGGCACCGGGACGGCGAGTAGCCCCGGCAACGACAGGTACGGCAACAGCAGGTACGGCAACGGCAGGAACCACGCAGGACGACTCGGGTCGTCGAGCAGCTCACCCGGGAGGACCCATGCGCTCCGTCAACCGCTCCGACCGCTCCGCCCGCTCCGCGCGATCGGGCCTGCGCCGGCTGCGCGCCCTGGCGACGGGCGTCGCCGCGGTGCTGGCCGCCCTGACGGCGTCACCGGCCGCCGCGTCGGGCGCCCGGCAGCCGGACGCCGGGCCGGCCGCCACCACCGCCGTCCGTGGCGGCGACACCCTCTACGGCGCCGACGGCACGGTGTGCACGGTGGCCTTCAACGCCCGCTCGGGCAGCACCTACTACGCCCTGATGCCCGGTCACTGCGCCGGGCCCGGCACCACCTGGTACGCCGATCCCTCCCGCAGCGTCGTGGTCGGGACCACCATCGGTGCGCACTTCCCGGCTGACGACTACGGTCTGCTCCGCTACACCGGCACCGCCGTCACCCACCCCGGCGAGGTGACCCTGCGCGACGGGACGGTGCGTGACATCACCGGCGCAGCTCTTCCGGTCGTGGGACAGTCGATGTGTCACCTGGGCCGCGTCTCCGGCATCCACTGCGGCACGGTGAGCGCGGTGAACGTCTCCGTGAACTACCCGGAGGGCACGGTGACCGGCCTGTTCCGGTCCACCATCTGCTCCGAGCCGGGCGACGTGGGAGGCCCCGCCTTCTCCGGCACCACCGCCCTGGGCTTCATCGTGAGCGGCAGCGGCAACTGCCGGACCGGCGGCAGCACCTTCTACCAGCCGGTCTCCGAGATCCTCGCCGCCTACGGGCTGACCCTGTACTGACCCGGTGGCCCCGGCCGGACCGGTGCGGTGAACCGCCCGCGGAGCTTGGGCGGATGCGCGACCGGGCGGTGGCCGGGCGGGGCGTGCCCGGCCACCGTCGCCGGGACGCCGCGGCCTCTTCGCCGGTGGTTCCTCCGGTCCCGGCCGGCCACCTCGCGCAGGGGCTCAGCCCGGATCGGACAGGAAGTCCTCGACGGCGGCGGCGAACCGGTCCGGGGCGTCGTGGTGGACGACGTGGCCGGCGGGCAGCTCCACGAGACGGGCCCGGCCGGCGCGGCGGGCGATCATCTCGGCGGCATGGCCGGCGGTCAGCTCGTCGCTGCGTGTGCCCCGGATCAGCAGGGTGGGGCAGGCCACCGCCGTCCAGTCCGGCCAGTGGTCGCCGTTGAGTGCCCGCTGGGACGCCACCGTGTGCTCGATGCCGAACGAGAATCCCCAGCCGTCGTCCGACCGGCGGAAGGAGCACTCCAGGTAGGGGGCCACCGGCCCCAGCGCGGTCACCAGGTCCTGGCGCGACGGCGCACGGCGGGGCAGGCGCAGGGTGAAGGACCAGTCGCTGTTCACCACCGCACCGATGTCCTCGACGATCAGCGCACGGACCCGTTCCGGCCACCGGGCCGCGTACTGGTACGCGTTCACCCCGCCCAGCGAGTGGCCCAGCACCGCCACCGGGCCGATGCCCAGGTGCCGGTGGAAGGCGGCGACATCGGCGACGTAGCCGTCCCGCCCGTAACACCGGGCGCGGTCGGACTCGCCGTGCCCGCGCTGGTCGAGCGCGAGCACCCGCCACCGCGGTGCCAGCGCCTCGGCCAGCGGCGCGAACGCCGACGCCTCGTTGTAGTGTCCGTGCAGCGCCAGCAGGGGAGCGCCCGGACCACCGAAGTCCAGGTAGGACAGTTTCCGGCCGCCGACGTCGAAGAACTCACGCATGGCGCGGATGCTATGCGGCGGCACCGACATCCCACCGCGGGCCGGTGGCCCCCGCGGAGGTCGTTGGCCTAGCAACCGCCGTGGGGCCGTCGGCCGGCAACCGTCCCGGAGGCCGACCGGCCGGCAGCCGCCGTGGGGGCCGCGGCCGGCCGTCTCCCCGGGGGCCGGCGGTGTCCCGGTCGCGGACCGTCCCGGCTCACGGGTCCGTGGTGCCCTCGCGAGGTACGAGCACCGCGGGGCGGGTCCCCGGGTCCGTCGGCCGGTGTCCGGCGTGGCCGGGACGGACCGCGGCGAAGGCCACGGTGAGCTGGTCGAGCAGGGCCGCCGCGCGGGGGTGGGGGTCGCGGCGCGGCGTGATCGTGTAGATCCCGCGGGTCGGGGGATCGACCAGGCCCACGGTGGTGATGTCGGTGCGCAGTGCGCGGGTCAGCACGCCGGGAATCAGCGCGATCGCGTGGCCGGTCGCGACCAGGGCGAGCTTGCCCGGCAGATCGGCCGCGGTGAGATCGATCCGGGCGCCGGCCCCGGCACGGGCTGCGTGCTGGTGCAGGAGCGCCGCCGATCCGTCGTTGTCCTCGACCCAGGTCTGGTCGGCGAGGGTCCGCAGGTGCACCGGGCCCCGCCCGGCCCGCGGGTGTCCGGCGGGCAGGGCGACCACCATCTCGTCCAGCCCGAGGAAGCGGCGCTCCACCCGCGGGTCGTGGGGCAGGCCCGGCGGCGCGTCGGTGACGACGGCGACGTCGAGTTCCCCGGAGAGCACCCGGTGGTGCAGGCCCGCGCTCAGGCCGGGGAGCAGGCTCCAGCGCAGCGGTCCGGTCTCCTCCAGCAGGGCCCGGACGGCCTCGGGGACGATCCCCGCGGCGAGCGAGGGCGTCGCACCGACGGCCAGGGGCCGGTCGGACACCCCCTCGCCGGCCTCCCGTGCCGCGTGCACGGCACGGTCGGCCTCGTTGAGCGTGGCCAGCGCGTGGTGCCGGAACACCTCGCCGGCGGGCGTCGGGCGTACACCGCGCGCGTGCCGCGCCACCAGGGGCACGCCGATCTGCCGCTCCAGGCCGGCGATCTGGCGGGAGACGGCCGACTGGGTGTGATGCAGCTCGGCGGCCGCCGCCGACAGCGATCCGAGCCGGCACACGGTGACGAAGGTGCGCCACACCGTCAGGTCCATGGCGCCAGTATGCCGGGCCGGTATGCGCCTCATGCAGGGGTGCCCTGCGCAATCTGCGCTTGTCGCAGGTCTTCCGGCACAGCATTGTGGCGTGCATGACCACACCGCACACGATCGCCGTCCTCGGGCTGGGCCGCATGGGCGAGGCGATCGCGACCCGACTGGCCACCGAGGGCTGGAACGTCGTCGGCTGGACGCGCTCGGGGCGCACGTCGGGCACCGTCCGGACCACCGTTGATCTGCACGACGCCGTGGCCGGGGCCGACCTCGTGCTCCTGGCGCTGTTCGACGGGGCGGCCTGCCGGCAGGTCCTCGACGACGCCCGCGCCGCGCTGCGCGCCGGCGCGACGGTGGTGAACACCGGCACCGTCGCCCCCGCCGAGGCCTCCGCCCTGGCCCGGCGGTACGGCCCGGCCTACGTCCACGCGCCGGTGCTCGGCTCGGTACCGGCTGCCGCCGCCGGTACGCTGCGGATTCTCGCCGCCGCGGACGCGGACGCGCTCGACCGGGCCCGGCCGGTGCTGGCAGCGCTGGGCACCGTCCGGCCCGTCGACGACGTCCCCACCGCCGCCGCGCTCAAGCTGATCGCCAACCACAGCCTCGCCGGCGCCGTCCTCGCGCTGCGCGACTCCCTGCGGCAGGCCGAGGCCCTGGGCCTGCCCCGCGCCGAGGTGCTCGACGTCCTGGAACTCGGCCAGCTCGGCGGGCTGGTGGCGCGCAAACGCCCCTTCCTCACCGCCGGACCGGCCGCCGCCCCGGCCGAGTTCACCACCGGCGCGCTGGCCAAGGACCTGGCTCTGCTGGCCGGTGCGTCCCGCGCTCCCCTGGGCGTCGCCGCCGGACTGGCCGGCTCCACCGTGGACGCCGCGGCCGACATCGCCGTCGCCGCCACGGCCCCCGCCGTGGACGACGCCGTGCTCGCACCCCTCCGCGCCTACCTGCGCGGGCACGCCACCGGCGATCCCGCCCACTTCCGGGAGGCGTTCCGGCCCACCGCCCACATCGAGGGGATCCGGGACGGCGCGTTCGTCTCCTGGCCGCTGGACGAGTACTGCGCCCTCTTCACCGGCCGCCCGGCCGCCGACGAGGCGAGCCGCACCCGCCGCCTGGACACCGTCGAGGTCCACGGCACCGTCGCGACCGCGACCATGACGCTCTTCCACGGCCCGGACACGTTCACCGACGTCTTCCTGCTGGTCCGGGCCGACGGCGTCTGGCGCATCGTCAACAAGGCCTACCACCGGCACCCCTGACGGGGCACCGCCGACCGGGGCGGGAAGCGGTCACCCGCCGGGGCCGGGCGGCGCCCCGGCGGGGGTGCGCAGTCCGGCCAGCAGCCGGTCGAGCGCCCGTTCCGCGGCCCGGGGGTCGCCGCCCCGCGCGATCCACAGCGCGGACTCGTTCATCGCCCCCGAGAGCAGCCGGGCCAAGGGCTCCACCGGCTCGTCGGCGATGATCCCCGCCCCGGCGAGCGCCGCCAGGATGTCGGTGAGGTGCCGGGCGGAGGACTCCTCGTCCAGCGCCCGCCACTCGTCCCAGCCGAGCACGGTCGGCGCGTCGATCAGCAGGATCCGCCGTACCGCAGGGTCGCTCCCCGCGGCCAGGAAGGCCCGGCAGCCGGCCCGGAGCTGCTCCCACAACTCCTCGTGGTGCCCGGCGGCGGTCGCGACCCGCTCCCCCAGTTCCCGCTGGACCTCGGCGACGACGGCCCGGAAGAGCCCCGCCTTGCTGGCGAAGTGGTGGTAGGCGGCGCCCTTGGTCACCCCGGCGGCGCTCGCCACCTCGGCCAGCACCACCTGGTGGTACCCGTCCGCGGCGAACCGCCGCCGCCCCTCGTCGAGCAGCGCCTGCCGTGTCGCCGCCCGCTGCCGCGCCCGGCTGACCGCCATCACGCCCACCGCCCTTCCTCTTTCACATACCCGGGGTATGCTAGCGCGCATCGATCCACATACCCGGGGTATGTGAAATGAGACCGGAGGACTCTGCCGTGACGCATCAACCGAGCACCACGCCCACGACCCGGCTCGGCGGCTTCTACCCGGTGCTCGCCACCCGGGACGTGGCGGCCTCGCGCGACTTCTACACCCGGCACTTCGGGTTCGAGGTGACCTTCGAGGCCGACTGGTACGTCAGCCTGCGCCGCCCCGACGCGCCGCAGTACGAACTCGCCCTGCTGGACCACGCCCACCCGACCCTCCCCGAGGGCCACCGGGAGGCGCTCCGGGGCGGCCTGCTGCTGAACTTCGAGGTGGACGACGTGGACGCGGAACACCGGCGGCTGGTGACCGAGGCCGGCCTGCCCGAACTGCTGTCCCTGCGCACCGAGAACTTCGGCCAGCGCCACTTCATCACCGCCGCCCCCGACGGCGTGCTGATCGACGTCATCACGGTCGTCCCGCCCGGCGAGGAGTACGCCGCCCACTACACCGGCGCCTGATCCCCGGCCGTCCCGTTCCGGAAGGGAGGGGCCGGGTGGGGGCCGCCGCTGCCGGGTGACAGCCTGGGGCGATGAGACCGTGGAATTCCGCCACGGAGCGCGAGCTGCGGACCCTGCTCAACGCGTGGGACCCGATCGGCGTCGCCGACCTGGTGGACGACGAGTACGACTGCATGCTCGCCCCCCTGCTCGGACGGCTCCACCATGGCGCCGGCCGGGCCGAGATCGGCGAGTTCCTCCGGCGCGAGCTGGAGGAGCACTTCGGCCTCGGCCCTCCGGGTCCACCGCCCGACGCGATGGCCGCCCGGGTGCTCGCCTGGTGGGCGGCCGCTGGCCGGACCGGCGGCGCTCCGGGCACGTAGCCGCCTCCGCCGCCGCGGGTGTCCGGACACCCCGAGCGCCCGGGCACCCGGACACCCGGACACCCGGACACCCGGACACCCGGACACCCACGAGGATGGTCGTATGTGGGTTCAGCGGGTGATCGAACTGACCGGGTGGGAGCCGCTCGGGATCTCCATCGACTGGGAGGCGATCGAGGGTGAGCTGGGAGCCGCGCTGCCGGCGGACTACAAGGAGCTCTGCGAGGTGTTCGGCGGCGGCACCTTCGCTGATTCGGTCGCCTTCCTGGGGCGCGCCGACGGCGACTGGTTCAACGTCCTGACACGGTGGCGGGTCTCCCTGTCGGTCGATCGGGACACCGGGTCCCCGGGCGTCGCTGCACCCGATCGCCTCGGGGTCTACACGCCGGGCGGCAGGGGGCTGGTCGCGTGGGGCTCCACCGAATGGGCCGACGAGTACTGCTGGCTGATCGACGCCGAGCGGCCCGGCGAGCACTCCGTCCTCGCGCGGTCCCATGACAGCCGCACATGGGACCGGTACGACATGTCCACCTCCGAGTTCCTCCACCGCGTCCTCGCCGATGCCGATTTCCGGCCTTACGGGATCGCGCGGTACGGCCTCGGGACGACGTTCGTGCCCGGCCCCGACCACCCCTTCGACGGCCGGCGGCACTGACGGGGAGGCGGGCTTGGGTCCGGCGGAGAGGCGGGCTCCGGCCCGGCGGAGAGGCGGGCTCCGGGTGGGGAGGCGGGCCGTCCTCCGCCCGCGGACACGGCGGCGGCGTCGCCTTCTGTGGAGTTCCGTGAACCAGGTACACGCCCCACCGCTTCCGCGACCGGTCACCGCACGGCCGCTCCCGGGGACCGGCGAAGCCGCGCGCGGCCGGTCAGCAGGGCAGCACCGCGATGCCGTCCAGTTCCACCAGGGCCGTGTCGTCCCAGAGCCGGACCACCCCGATCACCGCCATCGCCGGGTAGTCCCGGCCGGCCGACTCCCGCCAGATCCGCCCCAGTTCCCGGGCGTGGGCGCGGTAGTCCGCGACGTCGGTGGTGTAGACGGTGACCCGGGCCAGGTCGGCGGGGGTGCCGCCGCAGGCGCGCAGGGCGGCGAGCAGGTTGTCCAGGGCCCGCCGGAACTGCTCGGGGAGGGTGGTGCCGATGAGGGCGCCCGTCGCGTCCAGGGCGGTCTGTCCGGCGAGGAAGACCAGGCGGCCGCCGGACGCGGTCACGGCGTGGCTGAATCCGGTGGCAGGAGCGAGCCCGGCGGGGTTGATCCGCGCCAGCCAGACGGCCTCCCCGGCACCGCCGGCCCCACCGGTCCGGTTGGTCCCACCGATCCCACCGGCCCGATGGGTCTCACAGGCCCCGTCGACCCCACCAGGCCCGTCGACCCCACTAACCCCACCGGCCCCTGTCGACCCCACCGGTCCCGCCGGTCCCGCCCGTCACCGGTACAGCTCCCGGGCGATGATGGTCCGCTGGACCTCGGTGGCGCCCTCGTAGATCCGCGGCGCGCGCACCTCGCGGTAGAGGTGTTCCAGCAGGTGACCGCGGACCAGTGCCCGGGCCCCGTGGATCTGCACGGCGGCGTCCACCACGTACTGGGCGGTCTCGGTGGCCAGCAGCTTGGCCATCGCGGACAGCCGCACCACCTCGGGGCTGCCGGCGTCGAGGGCCGCGGCGGCGGAGAGCACCAGCAGCCGGGCCGCCTCGGTGCGGGTGGCCATCTCGGCGAGCTGGTGCGCGACCGCCTGCAGGTCCTTCAGCGGCCCGCCGAACGCGGTGCGGTCCGCGGCGTGCGCGCACGCCGCGTCGAGCGCCGCCTGCGCCATGCCGACGGCGAACGCCCCGACGCTGGGCCGCAGCAGGTTGAGGGTGCGCATCGCCACCCCGAAGCCGGCGTCCGGGGAGCCCAGCACATCGTCGGCGGTGACCGGCACCCCGTCGAAGGAGAGCGCGCCGACCGGGTGCGGGGCGAGCATCTCCAGCGGCCGGCCGGTGAGTCCGGGCCGGTCGGCCGGGAGCAGGAACGCGGTGACGCCCCGGGCCCCGGCGCCCTCGGTGGTCCGCGCGAAGACGGTGTACAGGTCGGCCTCCGGGGCGTTGGAGATCCAGCACTTCCCGCCGGTCAGCCGCCACCGGCCCGGGCCGTCCGGCTCGGCGCGCAGGGTGAGCGCGGCGGCGTCGGAGCCGGCCGCCTCCTCGCTGAGCGCGAAGGCGGTCACCACCCGGCCCGAGCGCACCCCGGGCAGCCAGCGTCCACGCTGCCGGTCGGTCCCGGCGAGCACCACCGGGTACGCGCCCAGCCCCTGGAGGGCGAGGGCGGTCTCCGCCTCGGTGCACTCCGTGGCGAGCGATTCGCGCAGCAGGCACAGGTCCACCGCGCGCACCGGCCCGTCCGGCGGCAGCAGCCGCTCCAGCAGGCCGAGTTCACCGAGCGCGGCCACCAGCGGCCGGTTGACCCGGCCCGGTTCCGCCGCCCCGGCCAGCGGGCGCAGCCGTCCGGCCGCCAGTTCGCGCAGCTCGGCGCACCACCGCCGCTGCTCCGGTTCGAGTCCGAAAGCCCCCACCGGACACCCCTTTCCCCATCTCCCGGGCGGCGCCGGGCCCGCCGCCCGGCCACCGGGCCGCCGTCGCGTACCCCACCGCCCTATCGCGATCTCTTGACCGTCGTCACCAACACGTTACGCTGACGGAGCGACTTCGGGGCAGGCATACGGCCGGCCAGGCTGAGGAGGCGCACCACGATGCAGCTACGGCCATCGGCTCACACCGACACCTTCGCCCGGGACCACCTGCCGCCCGCCGCCCGGTGGCCGCGGCTGCTGCTCGGCCCGCCCGGCCCGGTGTACCCGGACCGGCTCAACTGCGGGGCCGAGCTGCTGGACGGCACGGTCGCCCGGTACGGACCCGACCGGCCCGCGCTCCGCTCCCGCGACGGCGAGGTGTGGACCTACGGCGAGTTGCGCGGCCGGGTGGACCGCATCGCGCACACCCTCACCCGGGAGATGGGCGTGGTCCCCGGCAACCGGGTCCTGCTGCGCGGCCCCACCTCCCCCTGGCTGGCCGCCTGCTGGCTGGCGGTGATGAAGGCCGGGGCGGTCGCCGTCACCGTGCTCGCCTCGCACCGGGCCGCCGAGCTGGCCGCGGTCTGCGAGATCGCCCGGGTGCGGCACGCGGTGTGTGACGCGCGGTGCGTGGAGGAGCTGGCCCGGGCCCGGGTGCCCGGGCTGCGGCCGGCGGTGTACGGCGGCGGCGCGCCGGACGACCTGCTGCGCCGGGCCGCGGCCCAGCCGGGCGCCTTCCCGGCGGTCCCCACCTCGGCCGACGACGTCGCGCTGATCGCGTTCACCTCCGGCACCACCGGCCGCCCCAAGGGCTGTATGCACTTCCACCGGGACGTGCTGGCCGTCGCCGACACCTTCTCCGCCCGGCTGCTGCGCCCGCGCCCGGAGGACGTCTTCGCCGGCAGCCCGCCGCTGGGCTTCACCTTCGGCCTCGGCGGCCTGCTCGTCTTCCCGCTGCGGGCCGGCGCCTCGGCGCTGCTCGCCGAGTGGGGCGGCGCCGCCCGGATGCTGGACGACATCCAGCGCCACCGGGTGTCGGTGCTGTTCACCGCGCCCACCGCCTACCGCGCGATGCTCGGCCGGCTCGGCGGGTACGACACCTCCACGCTGCGCCGCTGCGTCTCCGCCGGGGAGAACCTGCCGGCCGCCACCTGGCGGGAGTGGTACGCCGCCACCGGGCTGCGCCTGGTCAACGGGATCGGGGCGACCGAACTGCTGCACATCTTCCTGTCCGCCGTGGACGGTGACAGCCGGCCGGGCACCGTGGGCCGACCGGTGCCCGGATTCCGGGCCCGGGTGGTGGACGCCGCGGGGCGGCCGGTGCCGGACGGCGAGCCGGGGCTGCTGGCGGTGCGCGGGCCCACCGGCTGCCGCTACCTGGCCGACGAGCGGCAGCGCGACTACGTGCGGGACGGCTGGAACCTGACCGGGGACACCTGTGTCCGCGAGCCGGACGGCCACTTCCGCTACCTCGCCCGCGCCGACGACATGATCGTCTCGGCGGGATACAAGATCGCCGGGCCGGAGGTCGAGGAGGTCCTGATGCGCCACCCGTACCTGCTGGAGGCGGCGGTCACCGGCCGGCCGGACGCCGAGCGGGGGTCGGTGGTGGTCGCCCATGTGGTGGTGCGGCCCGGGGTGCCGCGCGGCCCGGAGACCGCGGCGGTGCTGCGGGAGTTCGTCCGCGACCGGCTCGCCCCGTACAAGTGCCCGCGCGAGGTCGTGTTCCTCGACGCCCTCCCCCGCACCGCGACCGGCAAGCTCCAGCGGTTCCGGCTGCGGGGCGGCGCTCTACAGTAAGCGCGTGACTGACCACCACGCCCCCCGCTCACTGATCGTCACCTTCTACGGTGCCTACGGCCGTGGGACGGCCGACCGCCCCACCGGGCCGGTGCCGGTGGCCGCCCTCATCCGGCTGCTGGGGGCGGTCGGCGTCGATCCGCCCTCGGTGCGCTCGGCCGTCTCCCGGCTCAAGCGCCGCGGGCTGCTGGAGTCCGGGCGCGCTCCGGGCGGCGCCGCCGGGTACGCCCTGTCCGCCGCCGCCCGGCAGCTGCTCGACGACGGCGACCGGCGCATCTACCGGCGGCCGGCGGACCAGGTGGCGGAGGGCTGGCTGCTGGCGGTGTTCTCGGTGCCGGAACACGAGCGCCAAAAACGGCACCTGCTCCGTTCCCGGCTGGCCCGGCTGGGTTTCGGCACCGCCGCGCCCGGGGTCTGGATCGCCCCCGACCACCTCTACGAGGAGACCCGGCACACCCTGCGGCGGCTGGACCTGGACCGCTACGTGGACCTCTTCCGCGGCACCCACGCCGGGTTCCGTCCCACCTCCGAGGTGGTCGGCCGCTGGTGGGACCTGGCCGCGCTGGCGGATCTGCACGAACGCTTCCTCACCACCCATGAGCCGGTGCTGCGCCGCTGGTCACGGCAGCGCGCCGACGACCCGGAGGAGGCGTACCGCGACCACCTGCTGACCCTGGACTCCTGGCGCCACGTGCCGTACGCCGACCCCGGCCTGCCGCCCGCCCTGCTCCCCGGGGACTGGCCCGGCGGCCGGGCCGCGGAGGTCTTCACCGCCCTGCACCAACGGCTGCGGGGCCCCGCCGGCCGGTTCGTCGCCGCCCAGCTGCCGGACCCCGGGGCCTGAGCGCGGCGCCCGGGCCGGCCACGGAACGGCGGGGCGCGGGACAACGCGGTTGCCGGGGGCGCGGGGGCGTACCGTCCGCCCGGTGACCGGGTGCGGCACAACCCCGGTCATTACTCCCAGGCGTTGGCGCGTGACACGCGGGCCGGTGTCTCCCGTGGGACGGCGGGGACCGGGATCAGGAAGGCTGGCATGGACTGTTCCCTGGAAACGGCCGAGGCGGCACGCCGTGCCCACGCATGGGCGGAGAACGTGGACGGGCTGAGGTCGGCCTCGGAACGCGATGTGACGCGGGCGCGGGCCCGTCTGTGGGCGCTGGTGGCACAGGCGTGCACGGCCCTTGCCGCGGCCCCGCCCCCGCTCGCCGTCCACGCGGTGGGGCGGGCCCTCGACGCGGCACGGCGGCAGGAGCGGAGCACGGAGAGGGCCGAATGGCAGGACCAGGCCTGGACGTGGGCCGAGGTGGCCCTGGCCTGTGCCGCCGCCCGCCCGGAATAGCGGGCCACGGCCCGCCGGATGCCGCCCCGGACGGCCCGGATGCGGCCCCGGACGGTCCGGACGACCCGGCGGGTCCGGGGTTCCGGCGGGTCTCGCGGTCCTTGAGGCCGGGGTGCGTGATCGGTGCCGGGGCCGGGGCGTGATCGGTACCGGGCCGGGGCGTGCCCGGTCCCGGGGCGGGGGCGTACGGGCCTGAGGGGCTGGCCCGGGCCTGAGGGGCGGGCCGGGCCGCCGGCGTCAGCGCTCCAGGGCCGGCCGGGTGCGGGGCGCATCGGTCCGGCCGGTGGGCGGCCGGCGGCTGCCCGCCCGGTACGGCGCCGGCCACGGCGCGCCCGGCCCCCGGTAGTCCTGTTCCGCCGCCGCGTGCAGCGTCCAGTGCGGGTCGTACAGGTGCGGGCGGCCCAGCGCGCACAGGTCCGCCCGGCCGGCCAGGATCAGGGTGTTCACGTCGTCCCAGGAGGAGATGGCGCCGACCGCGATGACCGGGACGCACAGCTCGTTGCGTATCCGGTCGGCGAACGGCGTCTGGTACGAGCGTCCGGTCTCGGGCCGCTCGTCCGCGACGACCTGCCCGGTGGAGACGTCGATGGCGTCGGCACCGCGGGCCCGGAAGGCGGCGGCGACGGTGACCGCGTCGTCGGCGGTGGTACCGCCCGGGGCCCAGTCCGTCGCCGAGATCCGGACCGTCATCGGCCGCTCCCCGGGCCAGACCTGGCGCACCGCGTCGAACACCTCCAGCGGATAGCGGAGGCGGGCGGTGAGCGAGCCGCCGTAGGCGTCGGTGCGCCGGTTGGTGAGCGGGGACAGGAAGCCCGAGAGCAGGTAGCCGTGGGCGCAGTGCAGCTCCAGCAGGTCGAACCCGGCCGCGGCGGCGCGCCGGGCGGCGGCCACGAACGCCTCCCGGATCTCGGTCATCCCCGCCCGGTCCAGCGCCCGCGGCACCGCGCTGACGCCCGGCCGGTACGGCAGCGCGGAGGGCGCCACCAGCGGCCAGTTGCCGGACGGCAGGGGCTCGTCGATGCCCTCCCACATCAGCCGGGTGGAGCCCTTGCGGCCGGAGTGGCCCAGCTGGACGCCGACGGCCACGCCCGGGGACCGCTCGTGGGCGAACTCCACGACGCGGGCCCACCCGGCCTGCTGGGCGTCGGTGTACAGGCCGGTGCAGCCGGGGGTGATCCGGCCCTCGGGGGTCACGCACACCATCTCGGTCATCACCAGCCCGGCCCCGCCCAGGGCACGGGCACCGAGGTGGACCAGGTGGAAGTCGCCGGGCACGCCGTCCCGGGCGGAGTACATGTCCATCGGTGAGACCACCACCCGGTTGCGCAGGGTGAGTCCGCGCAGCGGGAACGGGGTGAACATGGGCGGTGTGCCGGGGGCGATCCCGGCCTCCCGCTCGACCTCGGCCACGAAGTCCGGGTCGCGCAGCCGCAGGTTGGCGTGGGTCACCCGGCGGCTGCGGGTGAGCAGGTTGAAGGCGAACCGGCGGGGTGGCTGCGGCAGGTGGCGGGCCAGGTCCTCGAACCAGTGCAGGCTGGCGGCCGCGGCCCGCTGGGTGGACTCCACCACGGGGCGGCGCTCGGCCTCGTAGGCGGCCAGCGCCTCCCGTACGCCGCCGGGTTCCCGCAGGCGGACGGCGAGGGCGAGGGCGTCCTCGACGGCCAGCTTGGTCCCGGAGCCGATGGAGAAGTGCGCGGTGTGCGCGGCGTCCCCGAGCAGCACCGTGTTGCCGTGCGCCCAGCACCCGGTGGTGACGGTCCGGAACGCGGTCCAGCGGGAGCTGTCGTTGCCGCGCAGCGGCCGGCCGCCGAGGGCGGTGCCGAAGACCGTGGCGCACCGCTCGACGGACTCCTCCACCGGGCACCGGTCGAAGCTGGCGCGGCGCCAGACGTCCTGGTGCATCTCGACGATGACGGTGCTGGCCCCCGGCCCCCGCGCCCCCGGGCGGGCGTACGGGTAGCCGTGCAGCTGCATCACCCCGTAGGCGGTCTCGGCGGTCTCGAAGCGGAACGCGTCGAAGGGGTGGTCCACGGCGAGCCAGATGTAGCGGCAGCGGTGGGTGACCACCCGGGGGCGGAAGACGTCGGCGTGCGCCGCGCGGGTGGGGCTGCCCGCCCCGTCGGCGGCGATCACCAGGTCGTGGCTGCGGGCCAGTTCGGCTGCGGGCGGCGCCGGGGTCGCGAACCGCAGCCGGACGCCGAGGGACCGGCACCGCTCGTGGAGGATGCGCAGCAGGCGGCGGCGCCCCACCGCGGCGAAGCCGTGGCCGCCGGAGGTGAGGACCCGGCCGCGCCGCACCACGTCGATGCCGTCCCAGCGGACGTACTCCGCGCGCAGCGCCCGGTGGACCTCGGGGTCGGCGTACTCGATGCCGCCGAGCGTCTCGTCCGACAGCACCACCCCGAAGCCGAAGGTGTCGTCCGGGGCGTTCCGTTCCCAGAGGGTGATCTCGCGGTCCGGGTCCAGGCGTTTGAGCAGGGCCGCCGCGTAGAGCCCGCCGGGGCCGCCGCCGATGACCGCGACCCGCCGCACCCCGGCCGCGGCCGGCCCGGTCACCGCCCCCGCCACTGCGGCGGGCGCCGGGCGGTGAACGCGGCGTGGAACTCGGCGTAGTCGGCGCTGTTCATCAGCAGCGCCTGGGTGGCCGCGTCCAGCTCCACCGCGGCCGACAGCGGCATGTCGAGTTCGGCGGTGAGCAGCGCCTTGGTCCGGGAGTGGGCGAGGGCGGGCCCCTCGGCGAGCCGGCGGGCCAGCGCGGCGGCGGCCGGCCCGGCCCCGCCCTCCTCCGCCACCATGCTGATCAGGCCGATCCGCTCGGCCTCCGCGGCGCCGACCGGCTCGCCGAGCATCAGCAGCCGGGTGGCGTGGCCGAGCCCGACGACGCGCGGCAGCAGATAGGCGGCGCCCATGTCGCCGCCGGAGAGCCCGACCCTGGTGAAGAGGAAGGCGAAGCGCGCGGTCGGGTCGGCGACCCGGAAGTCGGCGGCGAGGGCGAGCACCGCTCCCGCTCCGGCCGCGACCCCGTGGACGGCGGCGACGACGGGGAACGGGCACTCCCGCAGCGCGCGGACCACCTGCCCGGTCATCCGGTTGAAGTCCAGCAGGTCGCCGGTGTCCATGGCGAGGGTGGCGCCGATGATCTCCTCGACGTCACCGCCGGAGCAGAACCCGCGTCCCTCGCCGCCGAGCACCAGGGCGCGCACGGCGCGGGCACGGGAGAGTTCGGCGAGCAGGTCCCGCAGGTCGGCGTAGGCGCCGAAGGTGAGGGCGTTGAGCTTCTCGGGTCGGTTGAGCGTGACGGTGGCGACCCCGGCGTCGAGGGTGAGGCGCAGATGCCGCCACTCCTCGGTGGAGGGTGCGGATCCGGAGAAGGGACTCATGGCACGGCCTCCTTCGGCCGCGAGCGGCCGGGCGGGCTGACTGCTGACTGCCGGTACCACGCCTGAGGCCTGGTACCGCGTGCGGTGCGCGGGGCGTGCAGGGCACCGGCGGGCGGGCCGGCCGCACCGGACTCCCGGCACGACGGGCGCCCGGTGGTCGCCCCTCCGGCACGTTAGCACTTGGTTGTGACTGTCGTCACGAGTACGCGATAAGGCGGGCGGGGGGCGCGACCGTAACCGGCCCCGAGCAGGCGGCGGGGGTGCACGAGCGGCAGGCAGGCGGGCGCGCGGCGGCGGGGCACGGCCCGGACGGACGCGCGGTGGTACACCTGGCCGGGGCGGGCCCGGGCGCGGGGCGCGGGCCGCGGGCCGCGCCCGGGTGGGACGGAAGCGCGTTCGGTACCGTGGGAAGTGGCCGATTCTTACGTTTCGGGACAGCCCGTGTCCGATTCCGATCCCCCGCTCGACGCCCCGGCGGCCACGCGGTGGCGGCTCACCCTGCCGCACACCCCCGAGGCGGTGCCCAGGGCGCGCACCCTGATCCGCGAGGTGCTGGCGGCACTGGCGGCGCCGGCGGACAGTGACACCGCGGAACTCCTCACCTCGGAGCTGGTCGCCAACGCCGTGGAGCACGCGGACGGCGACGAGCCGATCGAGCTGGTGGTGGAGCTGCTCCCCAGCGGCTTCCAGGTCGAGGTGCACGACCGGGACCCCGCGCCGCCCGGCGAACTCGGCGTCCAGGACCCGCATCCCCTGCCGCACCCGCTGGAGGAACGCGGGCGCGGCCTGCTGCTCATCCGCACCCTGAGCGCGGACTCCGGCTACCGCACGACCCCGCACGGCAAGGCGGTGTGGTTCACCCTGTCGGCGCCCGACTGAGGCGCGAGGCCCACCCGTACCGGGGTGCGTCGACCCGCTCGCGGCGGCGGGGCCGAGCGGCGCCGGCGCCAGGGTGCCCGGGGCGTCCGGCGCCCCGCCGTTTCACCGCGCCGACCGGCCCCGACGCCCCCGGCGAGGCGGCTCGCGGCGGCCGGTCAGCCGGCCAGGGTGGCGACCAGCACCGCCTTGATGGTGTGCATACGGTTCTCGGCCTGGTCGAACACGACGGAGTGGGCGGATTCGAAGACCTCGTCGCTGACCTCCATCTCGGTCAGCCCGTACCGCTCGTGGATCTCCCGGCCGATCGCGGTACCCAGGTCGTGGAAGGCCGGCAGGCAGTGGAGGAACTTCACGTCGGGGTTCCCGGTGGCCCGCAGGACGTCCATGGTCACCGCGTACCCGCCGAGCAGCGCGATCCGCTCGTCCCACACCTCCTTGGGCTCCCCCATGGAGACCCAGACGTCGGTGGCGAGGAAGTCGGCCCCGCGGACCCCTTCCGCCACCTCGTCGGTGAGGGTCACTCGCGCTCCGGACTCCTTGGCCAGCTCCCGGGCGGCCGAGACGACCGAGTCGTCCGGCCAGAGCAGCCGGGGCGCCACGATGCGCACGTCCATACCGAGCAGGGCGCCGGTGACCAGGTAGGAGTTGCCCATGTTGTAGCGGGCGTCGCCGAGGTAGGCGAGGGCGAGCCCCTCCGGCGGACGGTTGCCGTGCTCCACCATGGTGAGGACGTCGGCGAGCATCTGGGTGGGATGCCAGGCGTCGGTGAGGCCGTTGTACACCGGAACCCCGGCGTACGAGGCCAGCTCCTCCAGCACGTCCTGGGCGTGCCCCCGGTACTCGATGGCGTCGAACATCCGGCCGAGGACACGGGCGGTGTCCTTCACCGACTCCTTGTGTCCCATCTGAGAGCCGGACGGGTCGAGATAGGTGGTGGCGGCGCCCTGGTCGGCGGCGGCCACCTCGAACGCGCAGCGGGTACGGGTCGAGGTCTTCTCGAAGACCAGGGCGATGTTCCTGCCGCGGAGCCGCTGGACCTCGGAGCCCGCACGCTTGGCGGCCTTGAGCTCCGCCGCCAGGTCCACCAGGGAACGGAACTCCTCGGCGGTGAAGTCCAGCTCCTTGAGGAAGTGGCGGCCGGCAAGGGGGTTGGCCATGGCGGGCTCCTAGGTCACGTCGGCGTATGGGCACGGTCTTTCCGTCGGCACGGTTCCTGGAATTCTATACGAAGGACTGCATAGGTATGGCGGGGGTGTGGACCGCCGGGCGCCGGCCCGGGGGGCGGCCGGCCGCGGGACGCGCCGGAGCACGCCCCGGGGCCCCCGGAGCCACGGTGCGCCCCGGGGCCCCCGGAGCCACGGTGCGCCCCGGGGCCCCCGGAGCCACGGTGCGCCCCGGGACCCTCCAGGGCCAAGACGCATTCTCGGACCGTCCGGTCCCCGCCGACATTCTCGGACCGTCCGGACCGGGACGCGCGCCCGGGGCCCGGAGCGGGGCACGTACCCAGGGCCCGGAGCGGGGCGCGCACCCGGGGCCCGGAGCGGGGCACGTACCCGGTCCCGAAGCGGGCGTGCACCCGTGCCGTCCGGGGCCGGGCCTCCCCCGATCCGCTCCGGGGCCGGGTCTCCCCGGCCCTCCGGGACCCGGCGAGGCGTGCCCCTGCCGTCGGCGCCGGGGGCGTTCCCCTGCCATTGCCGTCGGCGCCGGGGCGCCCGCCGGCCGTCCGGGCCCGGTCGGGCCCGGTGAGCTCCGGCTCAGCTCACCGGGTCGCGCTCGACCGGGCAGCTCATACAGCGCGGTCCACCACGGCCGCGGCCCAGCTCGCTCCCCGGGATGGTGATCACCTCGATGCCCCGTTTCCGCAGGAAGGTGTTGGTGGTGACGTTGCGCTCGTAGGCGATCACCACCCCCGGCTCCACCGCGAGCACGTTGCAGCCGTCGTCCCACTGCTCCCGCTCGGCGGCGCGGACGTCCTGGGTGGCGGTGAGCACCCGTACCGAGTCCAGCCCCAGCGCCGCGGCGATGGCGCGGTGCATGTGCTCCGGCGGATGGTCGGTGACCTTCAGGTCCCGCTCCTCGGCGCCCGGCTCGATGGTGTACGAGCGCAGCATCCCCAGCCCGGCGTACTGGGTGAAGGTGTCCCCGTCCACCATCGTCATCACGGTGTCCAGGTGCATGAACGCCCGCCGCTTGGGCATGTCCAGCGCCACGATGGTCCGGGCGGACCCCGCCGAGAACAGGCCGCGCGCCAGCATCTCCACCGCCTGCGGGGTGGTGCGCTCGCTCATGCCGACCAGTACCGCGCCGTTGCCGATCACCAGCAGGTCACCGCCCTCTATGGTCGAGGGGTACGCCGCCTGTCCCTCGCACCAGACGCGGAAGTCGCCGCCGGCGAAGAGCGGGTGGTGCCGGTAGACCGCCTCGTAGTGCACCGTCTCGTGCCAGCGGGCGGGCCAGCGCATCGCGTTGATGCTCACCCCGTCGTAGATCCAGGCCGAGGCGTCACGGGTGAACAGGTGGTTGGGCAGCGGATTGACGAGGAAGTCGTCCGGTTCCATGGCGTGGAACCGGACCGAGACCGGTTCCGGGTGCCGCTCCAGGAACTCCCGCTTGGTCATCCCGCCGATCAGCGCCTCGGCCAGTTCGGTGTCGGGGAGTTCGTCGAACGCGGCGCGCAGCCGGTCGGTGGCGAGCGGGCCGTACTCCCGCTCGTCGAAGACCCGGTCCAGTACCAGGGACCGGGCCTGCGGCACCGCGAGGCTCTCGGTGAGCAGGTCCCCGAAGAGGTGGACCTCCACGCCCCGGTCGCGGAGCACGTCGGCGAAACCGTCGTGCTCCTGCCGCGCCCGCCGCACCCAGAGCACGTCGTCGAAGAGCAGCGCGTCCTTGTTGCGCGGCGTGAGCCTTTTGAGCTCCAGATCGGGGCGGTGCAGGATGACGCGCCGCAGCCGACCGGCCTCTGAATCGACATGGAATCCCATGGATCTATCTTGGCCGCCCCGGGCCCGGATGGAACGGAAAGACTCCCGACGCGCGGTGGCGGTCACACCGGTCCGGCCCGGGGGCTCTCCCCGCTCCCGGCGGCTCAGCCCAGCGCCAGCACCACGATCAGCGCCACGGCGGTCACGATCACCGCCAGCAGTGCGGTCACCCAGAGCTGGCCGGGCCGCGGTTCGGGACGGCCGGCCGTCCGGAACCGCACCGCGCCGTACGGGGCCCGCCCTCCGGGCTCCCGCTGCCCGGACGGCCGTCCGGGCAGGTCCCGCTCGCGGTGCCAGGGCCCGGGGTCCCATGCGGAGGGCGCCCACGGCCCGGGGGCCGCCAGGTTGAGGAAGAGGGCCCGCCAGCCGGGTTCGCCGAACCCCGCCGGGCCCGGGCTGTCCACGATGCGGACCACCACCTCGCGGCCGGCGCCCCCGGGAAGGTTCCAGAGCCGGGGCAGCGCGGTCGCCAGCAGCTCGGGGGTCCGGCCGCGTTCGGCGTACGGCCGCACCAGCCCCTCGTACAGCGCGACGGCGTCCCGGATCCGGGAGTCCTCCGGCGGCCACGGGCGGGCGGGGTCCGCCGGCCCCGCCACGGGCCGCCACCCGCGCTCCCCGTCCCGGCCGGCGGGGAGGCGGTGGCCCTCCGGGTTCCGGTAGGTGCCCCGAGGGCCACCGCCTCCCCGGGCGCCGCCGC
Organism: Streptomyces pactum; assembly: GCF_016031615.1. GTDB lineage: Bacteria > Actinomycetota > Actinomycetes > Streptomycetales > Streptomycetaceae > Streptomyces > Streptomyces pactus. Next base: position 5,825,018 of record NZ_JACYXC010000001.1, on the reverse strand, counting down.
CCCGGTGGGCGCCGCGGTCCGGGCGGCCGTCCCGGTGGCCGTCCCCGTCCGGGTGACCGTCCCGGCTCCGGCCGCCGGCCCGGACCCGGCCGGTACCGGCGGCCGGCGGGCCGGAGCGGTCCGGGGGTGCCTCCGGATGGTCCGGGACGAGGTCCGGGCGGTCCGGAGGGAGGCCGGCGCCGGCGTGGTCCAGGTAGAGCAGCGAACGCAGCACCTCGTGGGCCAGTTTCTCCGCCGTCTCCGGAAGCCGCCGACCGCCGCGCGACACCAGTTCGTCCACCACCCGGCTGCGCCGGCGGTCGGCGAGGCCGTCCCAGGGCTCGCCGGAGCCGAGCACCTGGAGCAGAACGGTGTCGTCCGCGGCCGCGAGCACCGTCCGGGCGACGTCCGCCCCGGCCCGGAGCGCCTGGCGCACGGTCTCCGGCGTGGGGCGGGGCCGGCCGCTCCCTGACGTGGCCACCGGGTCGGCAGCGGTCTCCGCCGGGCGGGCCGAAGCGCCGGCCGCGGTGCTCGTCGAGGGCCCGCGGCCCGCGCCCGGGCCGGCGGACGGGGCCGGGCCCCCGGCCGGTTCGCCGCCCGCGGGCGGTCGCACCGCATCCGGACGGGCCGGCCGGGGCTCCTCGGGCCGTACCGAACGGCCGGTGTCCGGCCAAACCGGCCGGTGCTCGTCGGGCCGGGCCGCACGGCGCGCCCCGGGTACGTCCCCGGCCGGCCGGAGGCCTCCCGGAGAGGCCGGCCCGTGGTCCGTGCCCCGGGCCGGCGGGTGCCCTGCGGGCCCGGGCGGCGGGCACGCCCCGGGCCGGGCCGACGGGTGGGCGGTGGCTTCGTCACCGGCCTCCCGGCGGTCGTCGTCCCGGCCCGTGCGGTGATCCTCCGCCCGGACCGGCCGGCCGTCATCGGACCGGGCCGCCGCCCACCGGGTGGGCGCGCCGGTGCGGACACCCGGGCGACGGTCGGCGCCGGACGCCGGGCGACCGGCGGGCCCGGTGTGGTCCTCCGGGTGACCGGGGCCGCCCGTCCGCGCCACCGGCCGGCCGGTGGTGCCGGCGTGGACCTCCGGGTGGCCGGTGCCGGTGCGGTACCCCGGCCGGTCGGCGGTGCCGATGTGGACCTCCGGGTGGCCGGTGGCCGTTGCGTACGGTTCCTGGGACATGGTGAGGCCACTCCTCGTGCTCGATCGACCGGGGCGCCGGCCGCGCACACCCCCGTGGTGCGCGGCCGGCGGACACCGCTGCCGCGCCGTCGCGAGCACCAGCATCGGCGCACCGGTACGGGCGCGCTGTAGCCGTTTACACAACCGGCGCGAGGAGAGGCGCCGGGTGCGCGACGGACCCGCCCCGGCCGCCCCCCCGCCGTCCGGGTTCGCCCCCGGGCCGCCGCCACACCCCGGTTACCGGGCCGCCGCCACACCCCGTCCGGGAGGGGTCCGCACCGGCGCCCGCCCGAACGCCCGTGGCGTCAGGTGTCGCGGCCCCGGGCCAGCAGGCGGAGCAGATCGATGTCCCGGACCACGAACCGGCGCGCCCCGGTGCTGACCACCTGCTGGTCCCGCAGCAGCCGCAGCGCCTTGGCGACCGCCTCCCGGGTCGATCCGACCGCGGCGGCGATGTCGCTCTGCGGCAGCGGCAGGTCGACCGCGATGCCCTCCGGGCCGGGGCGGCCCGTGTGTTCGGCCAGCTCCACCAGGCGGGCCGCGAGACGCTGGAGGACGCGTTCCGAGGCGAGTGACCGGCGCTCCCCGTCGGAACTGCGCAGCCGCGCGCTGAACTGCCGGGTGATCAGCAGCATGGCCGGTGGCCGGGAGGCCAGGTAGGCGCGGAACCGGTCGCCGGTGAGCACCACCCCTCGGACCGTCCCCAGGGCGGTGATGGTGGCGCTGCGCGGCCGGTCGTCGATGGCCGCCTGATCGCCCACCACCTCCCCCGCCCCCCGCAGCGCGAGGATGAGCCGCACCCCGCGTTCGGTGGCGACCGAGACGGTGGTCCAGCCGGAGATGATCGCCACCACGAAGGAGGTGGGATCGTCCTCCCGCATGATCACGTCACCGCCGCGGTACGTCCGCGGACTCCCTTGCCCCAGCAACTCCCGACGCTCCGCCGGGCGAAGGGCGGCGAGAAAGGGCTTGCCGTCCTCGATGAGGCTCATCGGCCCTCCCCCGCTCCCGACGGTCCAGCCGGTCCCGCCACGACGCCGGCACCCCGCGGCCGGCCCGTCCGGCACCGTCCCACCGGCCCGCACCGGGTCACAGCACGGTAGAGAGCCCACCACGGCGCGTCAACGCCCCCTCTCTGACGGGCCATTGACAAACTCTTACCCCGGGCCGGGCGGACGTGCCCCACCGGTCACGGCCCCGGGCCGCACCCGCGTCCTCGCGCCCTTCCTCGCACAGGCTCTGGCGGCGGACCACCGGCGATGCCACGAGGACCCGGCGGCCGGTGGGCGACGGACCGCCGGCCGGCCACCGGCGGAGGGCGTCCGCCCCGGGGCGGGACCCACCTCGTCCCGCCGCGGGTGGGACGAGGCGATACGGGACGAACGAGGGCGAACCGACGCCGGGGAGAGCACCCCCGGCATACCGCACCGTCCCGATCAGCGGCCACGACCTGCGGCCCGCACGGCGCCGTGCGTGGCGAGCATCCCCGCATCGCGCCGCCGGAGGCGGCCGGGCGCCGCACCGCGTGACCGCGACCGGCCGGCACCGGGCGCGGCAGGCGGCCTATCCCACGGCGTCGAGGCCGTCCGCGAGCATGCCGAAGGCGAGGTCGGCGTCGGCCACCGCTTCCGGGTAGACGTCCTCGGCGCTGCGGCCGGCGGCTATGCGGCGCCAGTTCTCCCGCCCGAGCTCCTGGCGGACCGTCACCAGGTGCCGGGCGGCCAGCCGGGCGGCGAGCGGGGGGCGGGACGGGGCGTGGAGCTCCTCGGCGAGCAGGTCCACCTCGCGGCCGGTGTAGTGGGCCAGCCGGCTCTCCAGGCTGGGGGTGGAGTACAGCAGCCGCTGGAACGCCACCACGTCCGGCAGGTCGCTCAGCCCGGTGATGGGGTCACGGTCACGCAGCGCGGCGCGGAAGTGCTCGTGCAGGGCCCGCACCGGGCTCCACTCCGCCGGGCGGGCGCGCACCACCCGGGCCGCCTCGTCCTGGTGGTCGGCGAAGCGGTGCAGGATCAGGTCCTCCTTGCTGGGGAAGTACCGGAAGAGCGTCGGCTTGGACACGTCGGCAGCGGCGGCGACATCGGCGACCGACACCTGGTCGAAGCCGCGCGTCAGGAACAACTCCAGTGCGGTGGCCGCGAGATGCCCCCGGGTCCGCACCTTCTTGCTCTCCCGCAGCCCTGGCCCCGGGTGCCCGCGGGTCGGTTCCGTCGTCATGGCACCACTCTACCAGACCCGTTACCGGGTTAATTTCGTTACCGGGTTGCCTTTCCTCGCCGGGCCCGCTTTCCTGGAGACACCGACGACGAGAGGACTCGTGATGACGGACGTACTGATCGTGGGCGCAGGTCCCACCGGCCTCACCCTCGCCTGCGATCTGGCCCGGCGGGACATCGCCGTGCGGGTCGTCGACCGGCGCGCCGCACCCCACCGCGAATCGCGCGGCAAGACACTCCATCCACGGAGCCTGGAGGTGTTCCGGGAGCTGGGGGTCGCCGGGCCTGTCCTTGCCGTCGGCACCGCCCACCTGGTCTTCCGCAAGTACTTCGACGGTGCCTGGGCGAGCGACACCGATCCGTTCGCGGACGGCGGTCCGCTGCCCGGCTCGCCGTACGACAGCGCGGTGTTCATGGGCCAGTGGCAGATCGAGGACATCCTCCGCGAGCGGCTCGCCGCGCTCGGTGTCACGGTCGAGTACGGTGCCGGGCTCACCGCGTTCCACCAGGACGGCGACGGGGTGACCGCCACCCTCGCCGACGGACGGAGCGTGCGCTCCGCCTACCTCGTCGGCTGCGACGGAGGGCACAGCAGCGTCCGCCAACTGCTCGGCGTCCCCTTCGAGGGTCACTCCGAGGAGGCCCGGACGATGGTGTGCGGAGACGTCGAGGCCGTGGGGCTCGGCCGGGAGTGCTGGCACCAGTGGTTCACCACCGGCGGGGAGGCGGTGATGCTCTGCCCGATACCGGGCACCGACGTCTTCCAGTTCCAGGGTTCCCTGGAACTGGACGAGCGCGGAGAACCGCTGCCGCCCTCACTGGAGAGTTTCCAGCGGCTGTTCGACCGGCACGCCCGGGTGCCCGGTGTCCGGCTGCGCCGGCCGACCTGGCTGTCGACCTGGCGGGTCAACGTCCGCCTCGCCGAGCGACTGCGGACGGGCCGGGTGTTCCTGGCCGGGGACGCCGCCCACGTCCACCCCATCGCCGGCGGGCTCGGGATGAACACCGGCATCCAGGACGCGTTCAACCTCGGCTGGAAGCTGGCACTCGTGCTGTCCGGGCGGGCGGGCAGCACGCTCCTGGACACCTATGACGAGGAGCGGCTGCCGGTCGCCGCCCTCACCCTGGAGGTCACCACCGACCGTCTCCGTCACGTGCTGGACGCGATCAAGGATCCGGGCAACGGCACCGAGACCACCCTGACCGCGCCCATCGGCGCCAGCTACCACTGGAGTTCCCTCGCGGCCGGGGAGAGGACCGCATCCGTACGGCCGGGCGACCGGGCCCCCGACGTGCCCTTCCCGGACCGGGCCGGACACCCGCGCCGCCTCTTCGACCTCTGGGGAGAGGGCCGGTTCACCGTCCTGGGGTTCGGCCCGGACACCCGTGAGGCCCTGCACGCCACGGCCACCGCCCACGGCGACCTCATCGGCTCGCACGCGCTGGTCGGCGGACCGGCGGACGGGGGCGCCACCGCCCCGGCGGCCCGCCGTACCTACGGGATCGACGGGGACGCCCTGGTCCTGATACGTCCGGACCACCACATCGCCCTGGTGTCCCGGGGCACCGACCCGGAGCCGGTGCACCGCTATCTCGGCGCACTCAGCGGCTGACCGGTCCTGCGACTGCCCGGTCCTGCGGCCCGGCCCTCCGGAACGGTCCGGACCTCCCGGTGACGGGCCCCTTGTCCCAGGCGGCGCGGTGCCGGGCCCGGTCGGCCCGCCACCGGCCGGTGCCGGCACCGGCCCCGGGCCGGGCACCGCCCGGGGCTGTGCGGGGCCGGCACCGGGAACCCGTCGGATCGGGGGCACCGCCCGTGTCACGCCCGGGGGCGGTCACAGCCCCGGCCGGTCACGGCGGCCGGCGGTGTCAGGCCTCGCCGTGGCTCCCGGCCGGTGAGAGCGGGGCAGCGACCGCCCCCGGCCGGAGGCATCGGGGCCCGCCGCCCCCGTCCGGCGGTTCGCCGCGGCCGGCCCGGGTCACAGCCGGGGGTCGACGGGTTCCGACTCCAGGGCGAGCACCGCGAACACCGCCTCGTGCACCCGCCACAACGGTTCGCCGCCGGCGAGCCGGTCCAGCGCCTCCAGCCCCAGCGCGTACTCCCGCAGCGCCAGCGAGCGCTTGTGGCCCAGGTGACGTTCGCGCAGCCGGGCCAGGTTCTCGGGACGGGTGTACTCGGGACCGTAGACGATCCGCAGGTACTCCCGGCCCCGGCACTTGATACCCGGCTGCACCAGCCGGCCGTCCGCCCCACGGAGGAAGCCTTGCACCGGCTTGACCACCATGCCCTCGCCACCGGCCTCGGTCAGCTCCAGCCACCACCGGACCCCGGCGGCGACGGACGCCTCGTCCTCGGTGTCCACGTAGCACCGGCCCGTGCGGTGCAGCAGGCCGCCGGTGTCGTGCGCGACCATGCGGTCCAGCCAGGCGAGTTGCTCGTCGTGGGGCACCGTCGCCAGGTTCCGCCCCCGGGCGGCGAGGAGCTGGAAGGGGGCCAGCCGCACCCCGTCCAGGTCCTCGACCGGCCAGCAGTAGCGGCGGTAGGCCGCGGTGAAGGCCGCGGCGTCCGCCGACCGTTCGCGCTGCCGGCCCAGCAGCTCCCCGGGCCCGGCCACACCCTCGACGCCGCGGGCGGCCGCCGCCTCCAGCGCGGCCAGCGCCTCGGGGAAGACCGCGCCGGCCGCGGCGCCCACCGCCGCGTACTGCGTGCGCAGCAGCCCGGCCGCCTTCAGCGACCACGGCATCAGCTCGGCGTCGAGGAGGAGCCAGTCGGTGTCCAGCTCCTCCCACAGTCCGGCGCGGGTGACCGCCTCCCGGACCCGGGCGAGCACCCGCTCGGTGATTGCCGGATCGTCGAAGAAGGGCCGTCCGGTCCGGGTGTGCAGGGCGCCGGTGACCTCTTCGCCCCCACTGCCCGCGCCCGCGATGCCGAACCGTTCGCGGACGACCCGGGCGTCCCGGCAGACCAGCGCCACCGCCCGGGAGCCCATGTGCTTCTCCTCGCACACCACCTGACGCACCCCGTCCGCCCGGTAGGCGGCGAACGCCTCCGCCGGGTGCTCCAGGTAGCCGTCGCCCGCCGCGCCGCCGGTGGTGCCGGCGCGCGCCGTCGGGCAGGGCGCCATGGTCGGAGGCAGGTAGGCCAGCAGCCGCGGGTCGATCGCGAACCGGCTCATCACCTCCAGCGCGGCCGCGGCGTTCTCCTCCTTCACCGCGATCCGCCCCATGTGCCGGGTCTCCACCACGCGGCGTCCCGCGACGTCCGTGAGGTCCAGCGGGCGGCCGTCCGTGCCACCGGGGGCGGTCACCCGCAGCGGCCTGGCCGGCTCGTACCAGACCCGCTCGGCGGGGACGTCCACCAGTTCCCGCTCCGGCCACCGCAGCGCGGTGAGCCTGCCGCCGAAGACGCACCCGGTGTCCAGGCAGATGGTGTTGTTGAGCCAGGACGCGGCCGGGGTGGGGGTGTGGCCGTAGACCACCGCGGCGCGGCCCCGGTACTCCTCGGCCCAGGGGTAGCGCACCGGCAGCCCGAACTCGTCGGTCTCGCCGGTGGTGTCCCCGTAGAGCGCGTGCGAGCGGACCCGGCCCGAGGTGCGGCCGTGGTACTTCTCCGGCAGTCCGGCGTGACAGACCACCAGCGCGCCGCCGTCGAGGACGTAGTGACTGACCAGACCGTCGATGAACTCCTGGACCCGGCGGCGGAAGTCCGGGTCGCCGGCGTCCTCCTCGGCCAGCTGTTCCACGGTCTCCTTCAGCCCGTGCGTGAGCTGGACCTTGCGGCCCTTCAGGTGGCGCCCCAGCTTGTTCTCGTGGTTCCCGGGCACGCACAGCGCCGAGCCGGCGGCCACCATGCCCATGACCAGCCGGAGCACACCGGGGCTGTCCGGGCCGCGGTCCACCAGGTCGCCGACGAAGACGGCGGTGCGCCCCCCGGGGTGGTGGGCGCCGGCCGGGCGGCCGCGGACATCCCGTTCCAGGACGTAGCCCAGGGTGGTGAGCAGGGTCTCCAGTTCCGAGCGGCACCCGTGGATGTCGCCGATGATGTCGAACGGGCCGGTCAGGTGCCGCAGATCGTTGTAGCGGCGCTCCAGGACGATCTCCGCGGCCTCGATCTCCGCCTCGCCGCGCAGCACGTGGACCTTGCGGAAGCCCTCACGCTCCAGGCGTCCCAGCGAGCGGCGCAGTTCGCGGCGCTGGCGCGGGATGACGTGGCCGGGCAGCCCCGCCCGGTCGGGGCGCCCGGCGTTCCGCCGCACGCAGACGTTCTCCGGGGTGTCGAGGACGATCGCCACCGGCAGCACGTCGTGCTCCCGGGCGAGGCTCACCAGCCGGCGGCGGGCCTCGGGCTGGACGTTGGTGGCGTCCACCACGGTGAGCCGGCCGGCCGCCAGCCGCTTGCCCGCTATGTAGTGCAGCAGGGCGAAGGCGTCCGGGGTGGCGCTCTGGTCGTTCTCGTCGTCGGCGACCAGACCGCGGCAGACGTCGGAGGAGACCACCTGGGTGGGCAGGAAGTGCCTCCGGGCGAAGGTGGACTTGCCGGAGCCGGTGACGCCCACCAGCACCACCAGACTCAGATCGGGTACGGCCAGGCCGCGCCTGTCACTCATTCCGCCGCCTCCTTCGCGGTCGCCGGACCGGGGTGGTCCGGATCGGTGTGGCCGGGTCCGGGGCCGCCGAGGGCGGAGCCGCCGGGGCCGGGGCCGGGAATGCCGGGGCCGTCAGGGCCGGGGCGTGTGGTTCGAAGGTGGCCGGGGTCGGCGGTGCCGGTGCCCGGGGCGCCGCCCGGTCCGGTGGCGGCGGAACCGGCACCGTCCGGTCCCGCACCGCCCCGTCCCCGGCGCGCACCACCCGGTACACCCGCGCTCCCCGGCAGGCCCGCGCCACCTGGCGCGTCCGCGCTCCGCGGTACCCGGGCGGCGCCCGGCACCTCGTTCGCGCCGGCCGGGAGGTACCCGGCCGCGGCCGTCCGCGGCCCGCCGTCCTCCGCCGTCGGGCCGTTCCCGGGGACGAGCCGGAAGACCGCCAGCTGGGTCGGCGGGCCGACCTCCGGGTCCTCCGGCCCCACCGGCCGGAACTCCACGGTGTAGCCGTGGGCACCGGCGACCGTGCGGGCCCAGGTCCGGAACTCCTCCCGGGTCCACTCGAAGCGGTGGTCGGCGTGCCGGCTGTGCCCGGCCGGGAGCGTCTCCCAGCGCACGTTGTACTCGACGTTGGGGGTGGTGACGACCACCGTCGCGGGCCGGGCCCCGCCGAACACCGCGTACTCCAGGGCGGGCAGCCGCGGCAGGTCGAGGTGCTCGATCACCTCGCTGAGCACCGCCGCGTCGTACCCCTTGAGCCGGCTGTCGGTGTAGGTCAGGGCACCCTGGAGCAGCTGCACCCGTGCGGCCTGCCGCTCCGGCAGCCGGTCCAGGCGGAGTCTGCGGGCCGCGGTCCGCAGCGCGCGCACCGACACGTCCACGCCCGTGATGCCGGTGAACCGCCGGTCCTTGAGCAATTCGCCCACCAGCTGACCCTGGCCGCAGCCCAGGTCGAGCACCCGGGCCGCGCCGGCCTCCCGCAGCACGGCCAGGATCGCCTCCCGGCGCCGCACCGCGAGCGGCACCGGCCGGTCCTCGGTGTCCGAGGTCTCATCCACCGCGTTGTCCAGCTCCTCGGCGGCGGTGTCGTCCGCCTCGGCGAGCCGGGCCATCTCCAGCCGGTCCAGGGCATCGCGGGTCAGCGCCCGGCGGCGGGCCAGATAGCGGTGGGTGATCAGCGGGTGCTCGGGGTGGTTCTCCAACCACCCCTCGCCGGCCCGGAGCAGCTTGTCCACCTCGTCCGGCGACACCCAGTAGTGCTTGTTGTCGTCGAGCACCGGCAGCAGCACGTACAGGTGGCGCAGCGCGTCGGCGAGCCGCTGCTCGCCTTCGAGCACCAGCCGCACGTAGCGGGAGTCGCCCCATTCCGGGAAGTTCTCGTCCAGCGGCACCGGGTCCGCCGAGACCGTCCAGCCCAGGGGCTCGAAGAGCCGCCGGACCAGGTCCGGGCCGCCGCGCGCGGGCAGCGCGGGCACCGAGACGCGCAGCGGCAGGGGCGTGGCGGGCAGCTCGGGACGTGCCGCGCAGCGGCCCTTGAGCGCGGTGGAGTACACGGTGCTCAGCGCGACGGCGAGCAGCGAGGAGGCGGCGTAGGGCCGGTCGTTGACGTACTGGCCCAGGGCCTGGTGGGCGGCGCCGCCGGGCGCGGTGCCCCGGCCGCGGGCGCGGCGCACCAGCGCGACGGGGTCCACCTCCAGCAGCAGCGCCGCGGTGCAGCGCTCCTCGGTGGCTTCCGGGTAGAAGACGTGCGCGGTGCCGTGCGCGGTGCTGAACCGCTGGGCTCTGTCCGGGTGTTTGTGCAGCAGGAAGCCCAGCTCGGTCGCGGGGCGTCCGGCTGTGCCGGTGGTCGTTATCGTCAGTAACACCCGGCCGAGTATGGCTTGCGTCCTTGTTCGGCTCCCACCGGTTTTCGCCCGGTGCCGCCCATGCCGCCCGGAAACGGCGCACGTGGCGTCCGCGGTGGCCGGCGGCGGCCCGGGCCCGGGCCGCCGCCGGGGGCCAGGGCCCGGGGTCACGCACGCCGCGTACGGACGGACCGCCGGTCCCGGCCGGACGCCGTCCCCGCCCCGGTCCGGCGTACGGCCCGGCCGCGGCCTGCGTACGGCCCGGCGCCGCGCACCGTGCCACCGCCGCGACCGGACGCGCCGCTCAGCGCGTGAGGAACTGCGGGCAGCGGTAGGGCCCGAGGCTCCGGCCCGAGGTGTGGACCAGGGTCACCCGGACCCGGTCGGGCCGGCTGCCGCGCAGCAGCGACTGGGCGCGGGCCAGGGTGCACACGAGCTGCCCGACGGACAGGTCCGGTTCCACGGGGCCCTCCCCGTCCGTCAGGTGCACGGTCACCCGGTCCGGGGCGGCGGCCCGCGCGTCGATCGTTGCCAGCCAGTCCACCAGATTGGTCAGGCCGGCCTCGCGCTCGGAGGCGCTGGGACCGCCGATCAGCAGCTTGAGCGCCCCGTCCAGGGAGGTGAGCCGGACATCCGGGCGGGGCACCGGCTGCAGCCCGTCGTCGGAGGCGAAGTACAGCCGCATGCCCCGGCCCAGGCCGCCGGCCGGTTCCCCGGCGTCCAGCACCCCGGTCGGCCGGACGCCGCAGCCGGCGAGCGCCGTGGTGAGCGCGAGCACCGGAACCGTCCACCGCCACCTCATGCGTCGTCCTCCCCGCACCGCGCCCCGCGCCGCCTCGGCAGCCGCAGGGTGAACACCGCTCCCCCGTCGGGCCGGTCGGCGACCTCGATGGTGCCGCCGTGCAGCCGGGCGTTCTCCAGGGCGATCGCCATGCCCAGTCCGCTGCCCTCGGAGCGGGTGCGGGCGGTGTCGGCCTTGTAGAAGCGGTCGAAGACGTGCCGGGCCGCCTCCGGCGGCAGCCCCGGGCCCCGGTCCGACACGGCGAGGGACAGCTCCTCCCCGGTCGCCGTCAGGACCACCGTCACCGGCGGGGCGCCGTGCCGCAGCGCGTTGCCCACCAGGTTGGCGACCACGACGTCGAGGCGCCGCCGGTCGACCCGTGCCCGGACGCCCGGCGGCAGTTCGGCGTGCACCCGGCCGGTCCAGCCGCGGGCGGCGAGGGTGCCGCGCACCGCATCGGCCAGATCCGTCTCGTGCGGGGTGAGGGCGGCCGCCCCGGCGTCGAAGCGGGATATCTCGATGAGGTCCTCGACCAGCTTCGCCAGCTTGGCCGTCTCGGTGCTGACGGTGCGGGCGGCCTGCGCGGTGTCCGGCGGCAGCTGGTCGGCGTCCTCGTCGAGCACCGTGCAGACCATGGTCATGGCGGCCAGCGGGGTGCGCAGCTCGTGCGAGACGTCGGCGACGAACCGGCGGGCGGTCGCCTCCTGTTCGCGCAGCTCGGCCACCGAGGTCTGGAGCGCGTCCGCGGTGTGGTTGAAGGTGCGGGCCAGATCGGCGAGTTCGTCGCGGCCGGTCACCGTCACCCGGGTGGTCAGTTCGCCGTCGGCCAGATTGCGGGTGGCCCGTCCCAGGTCGCGTACCGGTCGCAGCACGGTGCGCGCCGCGAGCAGTGCCAGCACCGCGGCGACGCCGACGACCGGCAGGACCCCGTCACGTACGGTGCGCAGCAGCGCGGCCGTGTCCTGCTGCTCCGGCTCCAGCGAGACGATGGCGAACACCTCCAGCCCGGAGGCGTGGCGGGCCCGGTCGTAGACCACCGGGGTGCCGGCCACCAGCCAGGGCCGGCCGGCGTGCTCGACCCGCTGGAAGGCGAGCCGGTTGTCGGAGCGTACGGTCGCCCGCAGTTCGGCGGTGACGCGGGTCTGGTCCGCCGCCGGGTCGGAGGAGGCCGTCCGGTCGTGGTAGCGGGCCACGACCACACCGTCGCGGAGCCCGTCGGCGACATCCTCGGCGAATCGGGTCAGCGCGGGCCCGTCCGGTGGTACCTCGGTGTGGCGGGCGACCTCCTCGACCTGGTCCCGGAACTCCTCCAGGGCGGCGTTCTGGGCCCGGTGGACGATGGCGGTGCGGGCCTCCCGGTACGCCAGCGCGGTCGCCGCGCCGGCGCTGAGCAGCGACACCAGCACGAAGGCGACGAGCAGGCGGGTGCGCAGGCCGCCCAGCCGCAGGCGGCGCCGCGGCGCCGGGCGGGGCGTCACAACGGGCCGAACCGGTAGCCGAAACCGCGCACCGTCTGGATGTACCGGGGGCGGGCCGGAACGTCCTCGATCTTGGCGCGCAGCCGCCCGACGGCGGCGTCGACCAGCCGGGAGTCGCCCAGGAAGTCGTGGTCCCACACCAGCTGGAGCAGCTGCTCGCGGGTGAGGACCCGGCCGGGCGCGGCGGACAGCTCCAGCAGCAGCCGCAGCTCCGTGGGGGGCAGCGGGACCCGGGTGCCGTGCTTGGTGACCGTCAGCCCCGCGCGGTCCACCACCAGTCCGGCGAAGTCGTCCCGGTCGGCGCCGTGGCCGGTGCGGGGGGTGATCCCGGCCCGGCGCAGCTGCGCCCGGATGCGGGCCTCCAGCACCCGCGCGGTCACGGGTTTGACGACGTAGTCGTCGGCGCCCGCCTCCAGCCCGCTGACCACGTCCAGATCGTCGTTGCGCGCGGTGAGCATGATGATCGGCATGGTGCTCAGCGCGCGGATGCGGCGGCACACCTCGAAACCGTCCAGGCCCGGCAGCATCAAATCGAGGACCACGATCTCGATCGGGCTGTGCGGACGGGTGAGGAGGGCGAGGCCCTCCTCACCGGTGCCCGTGGCGGCCACCTGGTGCCCGTGCCGGCGCAGGACGAGCTCCATGCCGTCGCGCACGGACACGTCGTCTTCGATCAGCAGGACGTGCGGCATGGCTCCGATTATGGGCGCCCCCACGGGGTGGCCCGCACCGGATGTGGATCTTCCGCCGGGCCGCCGGGCGCATTGTTACGTGCTCATCATGGAGCGGGGGAACGGCCATCATCTGGCCCCGCGACGGTGATGCGCATGATCACTGTGACGCCTCCTCTCCGCACCCGCAGGCCGCTGGCGCTGCGGGCCGCCGCGCTCCTCGCCGTACCCCTGCTCGCCCTCACCGCCGCCTGCAGCGACGGTTCCGGCGCCGGGATCGCGGTGGCGGACGACGACGCGTCCGCCACCGACGACTCCCGTGGGGGCGGCAGGAGCGGCGAGGAGGGCGGCAGCGGCGACGCCACGGACGGCCGGAGCGCCTTCTACGACGCGCAGCTGACGTACGCCCGGTGCATGCGGAAGGAGGGCCTGAAGGACTGGCCCGACCCCAAGCTCAGCGGCTACGCCGACTGGACGAAGATCGGCGACATCCAGCAGGCGGAGGAGGAACGGGACGGCCAGCAGCGGCTCCAGAAGGCGATGACCGCGTGCAAGGAGCCGCTCCAGCGGGCCATGCAGCTGGAACCTCCCAGGGACCAGCAGAAGGTGTACGAGTCACTGCTGGCGCACGCCCGGTGCATGCGCGCCAACGGCGTCTCCAAGTTCACCAACCCCGTCATGGAGGACGGGAACGCCATCCCCGGAGGCGACCCCAGCCCCGCCGACCCGCAGCTGGACGTGCGGTCGCCCGCCTACCAGCGGGCCGAGACCGCCTGCGCGGACCAGCTGATCGACGCGGCGGAGGGCATGCAGTGAAGCGCCGAACGGCTCTGGTCACGCTCACCGCGGTCACCGCGGCCGCCGCGGCGACCGCCGCCGCGCTGGTGCTCGACGACGGTGGCCGCGACCCCGGCGGCACCGCGCGGGAGGGTCTGCCGCCGGCGACGACCGCGATCGAACGGATGGACCTGGTGCGCAGCACCACCGTCGACGGCCACGTCGATCACGCGGGGCGGCGCACCGTGAAGACCGCGGTGGAGGGCACCGTCACCCGCGCCGCGCGGGAGGGCGGGACGGTCGGCATGGGCGGGGTGCTGTACGAGCTGGACGCCCGGCCCGTCGTCCTGCTGTACGGCTCCACCCCGATGTTCCGGCCCCTCAAGCCCGGTGCGCTCGGGCCGGACGTGCTCCAGCTGGAGCGCAACCTGCGCGACCTCGGTCACGGCTCCGGGCTGGTCATCGACCACCGCTACGACGCCGCCACCAAGGCGGCCGTGAAGTCCTGGCAGCGGGCTCTGGGGGTGCTCGGGCCCACCGGGGAGCTGGGCCGTGGCGACGTGGTCTTCCAGCCGGGGCCGGTACGTGTGGTGGCCGCCGACGCGGCCCTCGCCGACCAGGTCGCCCCCGGAGCACCGGTGCTCACCGTCGCCTCGCCCACCCCCGTGGTACGCGTCGAGCTGCAGGCCGAGGACCGGGCACTGGGCAGGAAGGGCACCCGCGCGGAGATCACCCTGCCCGCGGGCCGCACCGTCGGGGGGAAGGTGACCGGAACCGTACGTCCCGTCCCCGGGGCCGGCGGGGAGGCCGCCGGCGCAGCGGACCCGAACGGCGGTCTCACCGTGGAGATCGCCCTCGACGACGGCGCGGACGCGGTGCGCGGCGACGACCAGGGCACCGCCAGCGTCCGGTTCGTCAGCGAGCGCCGGGAGAACGTGCTGACCGTGCCCGTCGAGGCCGTCGTCGCTCTCCGGGAGGGCGGCTACGGGCTGGAGACCGTCCGCGGCGACCGCACCCGCACCGTGCGCGTCGAGACCGGCATGACCGCCGACGGCCGCATCGAGGTCACCGGCGACGGCCTGACCGAGGGGATGAAGGTCGGGGTGGCGAAGCCGTGAGTCGCGCCGTTACCGAGGCACTGCCGGACACGGTGGTCGAACTGGCCGGTGTCGCCAGGACCTACCCCGGCGGGGTGCACGCCCTGCGGGGGGTGAATCTGCGGATCACCCGCGGCGAACTGGTGGCGGTCGTCGGCGCGTCCGGTTCGGGGAAGTCCACGCTGCTCAACCTGATCGGCACCCTCGACCGGGCCGACGAGGGCCGGGTGGCGGTCGCCGGGCAGGACGTGGCGGCGCTCTCCGACGCCCGGCTGTCGGCGCTGCGTGCCCGGCACATCGGTTTCGTCTTCCAGCAGTTCCACCTGGCACCCGGGCGGGATGCGGTGGACAACGTGGCGGACGGGCTGCTCTACGCGGGCGTGCCGCGACGGGAGCGGCGGATCCGCGCCCGTGACGCCCTGGAACGGGTGGGCCTGGACCACCGGTTGGGGCATCGCCCCGGCGCGCTGTCCGGCGGCGAGAAGCAGCGCGTGGCCATCGCCCGCGCGCTGGCCGGCGAGCCGGACCTGCTGCTCGCCGACGAGCCGACCGGTGCCCTGGACACCGCCTCCGGGCAGGTCGTCATGGAACTGCTGCACGAACTGCACCGCGCCGGCACCACGGTGGTGGTCATCACGCACGACAACGACATCGCCGACTCACTGCCGCGCCGGGTGCGGCTGCGCGACGGGCGGATCGTGGCCGACTCCGCGGCGCTCGCCGGACGAGGAGCAGCCTGATGCGGCCCGCGGACGTGCTGCGTACCGCGGCGTCCGGGCTGTTCGCCCGGCGCTCCCGCGTCGTGCTCTCCGCCCTGGGTATCGCGATCGGCATCGCCACCATGGTCGCTGTCGTCGGCCTGTCGATGTCCAGCCGCGCCGACCTGATGGCGCGGCTGGACCGGCTGGGGACCAACCTGCTGACCGCCGAGGCGGGCAAGGACCTGGAGGGCAAGGACACGAAACTGCCCAGGAACGCGGTCGCGATGGTGGACCGGATCGGCCCGGTCCAGCAGGTGACCGCGACCGGCACCGTCAACGCGCGGGTGCGGCGCAGCGACGCCGTGCCCGAGGAACTGACCCCCGGAGTCGGGGTGCAGGCCGCCCGCACCGATCTGCTGGACACGCTGGGGGCCCGGGTGGACCGCGGCGCGTGGCTGGACAGCGCCGGGCAACGGCTTCCGAAGGTGGTGCTCGGCAAGGTCGCCGCCGAACGGCTGGGCATCTCCGCGCCGGGCGCGAAGATCCTGCTGAACGACGAGTGGTTCGTGGTGGCCGGCATCCTCGCCCCGGTCGAGCTGGTGCCCAACCTCGACCGGACGGCACTGATCGGGTTTCCCGCCGCGAGCCGCTGGTTCGGGTTCGACGGTCACCCCACCACGATCTTCGAACGCTCCACCGACGCCTCGGTGAAGGACGTCCGGCAGGTGCTCGCCCGCACGGTGAACCCCGGGGCAGAGGGGTCGGTCAAGGTCAGCCGCCCCTCGGACGCGCTCGCCGCCAAGGCCGCCACCGACGAGGGACTGACCACCCTCATGCTGGCGCTGGGGGCGGTGGCCCTGCTGGTCGGCGGGGTCGGGGTGGCCAACACCATGATCATCTCGGTACTGGAGCGGCGTCAGGAGATCGGGCTGCGACGAGCGCTCGGCGCCACCAGGACGGCGATCCGCCGGCAGTTCCTCACCGAGTCGTTGCTGTTGTCGGCGCTCGGCGGCCTGGTCGGCGCGGCCCTCGGCACCCTCGCCACGTTCGGCGTGGCCGCCGCGCAGGGCTGGACGGCGGCGGTGCCCCTGTGGGCCCTGGGCGGCGGACTGGCCGCGAC
This sequence comes from Streptomyces pactum, assembly GCF_016031615.1. Classification (GTDB taxonomy): domain Bacteria; phylum Actinomycetota; class Actinomycetes; order Streptomycetales; family Streptomycetaceae; genus Streptomyces; species Streptomyces pactus. Next base: position 5,808,603 of record NZ_JACYXC010000001.1, on the reverse strand, counting down.
CCTCCTGATCGGGGCCGTCGCCGGCCTCTACCCGGCGGTACGCGCCTCCCGCCTGAGCCCCACCCTCGCCCTCGCCGCCCCGTAGCCGCCCCGCCTTGCCCATCGCCATCCCGGCCCACCGGCCCCGCCGCCCCGTAGCCGGCTCGCCCGTAGCCGTCCCGCCCCTGCTTGTCCCCCGCCGCCCCGTGGTCGGCTCCCGCCCCCGGCCACCGGGCCGGTGCGCAGGCCGGCCCGCCCGGCCTCGCCGGGTCCGCCGCCGGGCCCCCGGCGCGCCCCGGTCCTTCCCGGGTCTCCGGCCCCGCGGTTCCGGATTTTCGGGGACCGGGCGGCACCCCACCACCACAGCGCACCACCCGATCCGGCACACCGCCCCGTCACCTCGCCACCTCGTCGCCCGCCACCGCCGCCGCCACGTGACCACCCCGCCTCCTCGCTGGCCCCGCCGCCCGCCACGTGACCGCCTGGCCTGAGACACAACCTGGAACCGCCCTCCCCCACTCCGCCGACGGCACGTCAGACCACCCGCCGGTCCGTCCCGGCGTCCGCCGTCACCCCGGCCCCGGGGCCGACGCCGGAAGGAAGGCCGGTGGCCGGGGCCGGAGCCGGTGGGAGGTGGGGGAGCCGGTGCCGGCGGCCGCGGCCGACGTCGCTGAGAAAGGCGGGGGGCCGGTGGGTGCGGTTGCAGCCGGGGCCGCGGCGGGACTGGCTGGTGGCCGGGGCCGACGCCGGCGGGAAGGGCGAGGGCTGATGTGGGAGGGGCCAGTGGAAGGGGCCACGCCGATTGGAAGGGCGGAAGGGTCGGTGGCCGGCGCCGCGCCGGTGCCTGCGGTGGGGGCCGGGGCCCGCGGCGGTGGCCGCGGCCGGGGGCCGGGGCTGCGGCGGCCCGGCGGCCGGGACCGACGTCGGTGAGAGGGGCGGAGGCCGGTGGCCGCGATGGCGGCCGGGACCACGGCGGGGCCGGTAGCCGGGGCCGACGCCGGTTGCAGGGACGGGAGCAGTGGCGGTGGCCGGGGGCCGGGCTCGGAGCCCGCGGCGAGGGCCATGGCCAGTGGCCGGTCAGGGAAGGGTGGCGGCGAGTGCGGCGATGCGGTCCGGCCCCACCCGGCAGCACCCGCCGATGAGCCGGGCACCGGCGTCCCGCCAGGCCATGGCGCGACCGGCTCCGAACGTCGGGTCGCCGCGCCAGTCCCGTGCGTCGGCGTCCCACACCTCTCCACTGTTCGGGTAGACGACCACCGGCTTTCCGGTGGTCTCCGCGGCGATCCGCACCGCGCGGTCCGCGTCACGCGGATCGCAGCAGTTGACGCCCACCGCGATCACCTGGTCGTTCCCCGCCGCGAGGGCGAACGCCTCCGCCACTGGCTGCCCGGCACGGGTCCGCTCCCCCGCAATGCTGTACGACAGCCACACCGGCACCCCGCAGCCGTCCACCGCCCGCAGCAGGGCCTCGGCCTCGTCCGTGTCGGGCACCGTCTCCAGCGCGAACACGTCGGGGGCGGCATCGGCCAGGGCTTCCACCCTGGGCCGGTGGAACCTCTCCAGCTCCGCGACGGTCAGCCCGTACCGGCCCCGGTACTCGCTGCCGTCCGCCAGCATCGCCCCGTAGGGGCCAACCGAGGCGGCCACCCACACCGGGCCGACCGCCCCGGACGCCGCGTCACGTGCCAGCCCGACGCTGCTGCGCAGCAACTCCGCCGCTCCCCGCCGGGACACGCCCCGGTGGGCGAACCCCTCGAAGGTCGCCTGGTAGCTGGCGGTGATCAGCACCCGCGCACCCGCCCGCACATACGCCCGGTGGGCCATGGCGATCTGCCGGGGGTCGTCGGCGAGCAGCCGGGCCGACCAGAGCGCATCGGAGAGGTCACAGCCCTGCGCCTCCAACTCGTTCGACAGGCCGCCGTCCAGGACCAGCGGGCCGTGCCGCAGCGCCTCGGCGAGCGGCGGCACCCGCTTCCCGCCGCCACCACCCCCACGGCCCGGCGGCACCGCTCCGCGCCGCCACCACCCCCCACGGCTCGGCCGCACCGCCTCCCCGCCGCCCCCACGACCCGGCGGCACCGCCTTCCACACCGTCGCCGCCCCCCCGCGGTCGGCGCGGACGACGGGAACCCTGCCCCGCCTGACCACGACGCGCCGGTCCCGCGCGCACTCGGCCCGGCGGCCCGCCCGCCCGGCACCGGCCCCACCGGGCGGACCCGCGCCTCCGGGGACTCCGGCCCCCCGGACGGATCCGGCCCACCGGAACCGCCCCGAGCACGGGCACCATCCCGGACACCGGAACCGACCCCGGCACCGGACGGGCCCGGCGGATCCGACCGCTCCGGCGAACCGGCCGGCCGGGACGAACCGAACAGCTGAGGCGTACCCGACAGCCACGGCGCACCGGAGGTCCGCAAATCCCGGCCGAACTCCAGCTGCGGACCCTGCCCGGGCCTTATGCCCCGTCCGGGCTCCGGGCCCTGCCCGGAGCCCCACTCCGACTCCCGTCCGAGGTTCGGGCCCCGGCCGGAACCCCGCTCCTGGCCGCGGCCGGGTCCCGGTCCCGGACAACGGCCTGGCTCCGGGGCGGAGGTCATGTCACTGCTCCTCACTGCGGTCCGTCGGGCGCCGGTGCGGCCGCCCGCACCCGGGTGGTTCCGTCACGGCCGGCAGGGCGGCCGCCGATCCTCAGCCGAGCTGCGAGCCGACCTGGGAGGCGATCAGGTCCAGGTGGTCCAGGTCCTTGAGGTCGAGGATCTGGAGGTAGATCCGGGACGAGCCTGCCTCCGCGTAACGGCCGATCTTGTCCACCACCTCGGCGGGCGAACCCGCCAGCCCGTTGGTCTTCAGCTCCTCCACCTCACGGCCGATGGCGGCGGCCCGGCGCGCGACCTCGGCGTCGTCCTTGCCCACGCAGGCGACGAGGGCATTGGAGTACACCAGGTCGTCACCCTTGCGGCCCGCCTCCTCCGCGGCCTTGCGCACCCGGGCGAACAGGGTCTGGCTGTCCTCGACGGAGGCGAAGGGCGCGTTGAACTCGTCGGCGTAGGTCCCGGCCAGCCGCGGGGTCCGGCTGAGCCCGAGCCCGCCGATGAGGATGGGCAGCCTCGACTGAGCGGGCTTGGGAAGCGCGGGCGAGTCGGTGAGCTGGTAGAAGTCACCGGCGTAGCTGAACCGCTCGCCGACCGGGGTCCGCCACATCCCGGTGACGATCGCCAGCTGCTCCTCCAGCCGGGCGAGCTTCTCCTTCGGGAAGGGGATGCCGTACGCGGTGTGCTCCTCCTCGTACCAGCCCGCGCCCAGCCCCAGCTCCACCCGGCCGCCCGACATCTGGTCAACCTGGGCCACCTGGATGGCCAGCACGCCGGGCAGCCGGAACGTCCCCGCGGTCATCAGGGTGCCCAGCCGGATCCGCCGGGTCTCCCGGGCGAGCCCGGCCAGGGTGATCCAGGCGTCCGTGGGCCCCGGGAGACCGTCCACATCCCCCATGTGGAGGTAGTGGTCCGAACGGAAGAAGGCGTCGAAGCCCAGGTCCTCGGTGGCCTTGGCCACGGTGAGAAGGGTGTCGTAGTCGGCCCCCTGCTGGGGCTCGGTGAAGATGCGCAAATCCATACCTCCATCCTGCACGCTCCGGGATCCCCCGCTCACACGGCCCCGCCCCCGGGCCTGCGGGTTCACCCGTATCCGAGGGGCCGGCACCCGGGCCTGCGGCTCCTCGGTCGTGAACTCGCGATCCCGGACGCCGCATCCGCATACGGCCCCGGCCATCGCCGACCCGCACGCCGGGCCCCGGTCGGCTCCACCGCCACGCCCCGGCCCGTCCGACGCCGTCCCGCAACGGGCCGACGCCACCAGACCGCCCGGGAGCACCACCGGCCCCGACCAGCCGGTACCGGCCCGCTCCGCCCCGTACCGACCGCCGGTGTGGCCCTGAGGGCGGCCTACGCGGGGACACCCGCACAGCCCCGGTCCCACCGGGACGCCCTGCCGGCCCCACCTGGACGCCGCGCCGGGCCCCGGGGTCGCGGCGGCCAGCCCCCGCGCGTCCGCATACTCTCAGCCCCGGCCGCATACCCTCAGCCCCCGCCGCCCGCCGGGCGCGGGCCGCACTGTCAGGCCGCGCCGCCCCGCTCCCGCACCTCCAGGTGCCGCAGGATGCCGCGCACCCGGTCCCGGGACTCGTCACCGGCGTCTATGGACTCCACGCAGCTCCAGTACAGCGCCTCGTCCTCGGTGGCGGAGGCCACCCCCACCAGGGCTATCCCCGCGTCCCCCAGCAGTTCGGCGAGGGCCGGCAACAGCCGGCCCAGCTCCCGCACTTCCGTCAGCTTCGCCGCCCGGCTGCACCCGGCGCGCGTCATGGTGCGGATCTGCACGGCCCGGTGGTGCAGTGCGCCGCGCGCCCGGCCACCCGCCTCGCACAGGCCGCGCGCCTCGGTCCGCGCCTCCGGCGGGCCGTGCAGCGCGAGGTGTCCGCCGATCGCCTCCGCCAGCGCGTGGGCCTGCCACGCCTCGACCACAATCTCCTGCTCTGACCCGGCCTGCGCCAGGGCATGCCGGCTGGCACCGATAAGCCGCATCGCGTCCATGCCCCGAACCCCTCTCGGCGGACTCTCACTGCACCGTCAACGTTCCACTACCCACAGTGATGGCTAACGGCCCGAAAAGCCAGGGGAATTCAGGAATCTGTTGACAGATGTTGCGTTGTGGATAACTCGATCACTACAAAGAGTGACGATGCGAGATCTTGGGATCGCTCACGGGGAAGCGCTGCTCATTGCGGTCGATCTTCGCGGAGAGCGCCGCCAGCGGGTCGATGCCCAGCACTCCGCAGAACTGCAGCAGATACGCGAGCACATCCGCGACCTCGTCCTCCACCCGTTCCGCGGTCTCCGCGTGCTCCATCACCCGCGCGGACTCCTCAGGAGTGAGCCACTGGAAGATCTCCACCAGCTCCGACGCCTCCACGCTCAGCGCCGCCGCCAGGTTCTTCGGGGTGTGGTAGGGCTGCCAGTCGCGTGCCGCGGCGAAGTCGGCCAGCCGGCGCTGCAGGGCGGGCAGGTCGGCGGCGTGGGCGGAGGCGGGGCGGGAGTCATGAGCGTCGTTCACACCCCAGGTGTACCACTGTCACCGCAGGCTCCGGCCGCCCTCCCCGGCGGCCGGTGCTCCTGACGCCTCCGGCGCTCCGCCCGGTCCCGCCTCGCCCGCACCGTCGGGAACCTCGCCCACCGCCCCCACCAGCCGGATGTGGCCCCGGGCGCACATCCGCGCCGCCACCCGCAGCAGTTCCGCGGCCTGGTGCCGGTCCAGACAGCGGTCGAACCCGTCGGCGAGCACCGTCAGCGCCTGCTGGGCCGGCAGCACGTCCGCGGCCGGGTCCACCTCCAGCACCCCGGGCCCGGTCATCAGCACCAGGGCCAGTGCGAGGTAGCGCAATTCGCCGTCGCCCAGCCGCTCGATCGGGATGCCGCCCAGCTCGCCCCGCTCCAGCACCGCGCGGACCGCGCCACCCTCGCCCTCCCGCGCCGCCAGGCCGGACACCGGGCCACGGCAGCCCGCCCGGGCCGCGGCCACCAGGGCGGCGTGCCGGGTCGCGCACTCGGTGCGGGTCCTCAGCAGCACCGCCGCCAGGTTGTCGCAACTGCTCCGCAGCCGCCCCTGGCCGCGCTGCGCGGGCCGCCGCATCCGTTCCGGCCGGGGGTCGCAGGCGAACACCGACCGGAGGGCGATCACCACCTGCTCGGCGGCCGCCAGGGTGAGCAGCTGTCCGGCCGTCCGGCCCGCGATGTGCAGCGGCAGCAGTGCCGTCGCCAACCGGTCGTCGGGCAATGGGGCCCGGGTGACCTGCACCGACCCGGCGGTGTGCCAGGCGGCCAGGACCGACCTGCGGCGCGGGTCGCGCAGCGCCGTCTCCAGCAGCGTCTCGCCGGCGCCGGTCAGCCGCTCGCCGACGACGCGCAGTTCCGGCTCGGCCTGCACCGCGACGTCCAGCCGTACCGGCCCCACCGGGCCGTCCACCGTGCACCCGATGCGGAATCCGCGCCGGCCCTGGGCGTCCGGCCTGGCGCGCTGCGGAACACAGCCCTCGGGGTCCGGGAACACCGCGTCCACCGCTTCCCCGCCGGCTAATCGGGACAGGGCCGCGTACGCCTCCAGGGCGCTGGACTTTCCGCTGCCGCTCGGCCCGGTGAACAAGGTCAGCGGCCCCAGGGAGAAGGCGGCCTGGGTGTGGGCGCGGTAGGCGGACAGCCGCAGCTCCGTCACCACGGGCCGAAGGGTGGATGTCGTCATGGCCGGAACGTATCTCGGCGGATATGAGCCGAACCGTTCCGTCGAGCAGTTCTTCCTACGATCGGGGTACCGCGGCGGACATCCTCGGCTCGGCCACCTCGGTCCCGACCGGGGCGAGCAGGAAGACGTTGGTGTCCACCCGGTGCATCCCGCTGTTCAGGCCGAAGACCACCCCGCTGGAGAAGTCCAGGATGCGCTTGGCCACATCGGATTCGGCGCTGGTCAGGTCCAGCAGGACCGGGGTCTGGGCGAGCAGGTACTCGGCGATCTCACGGGCGTCCGCGAAGCACTGGGCGCGGATGACGACGAACCGCCGGGCGTCCTCGCGCGCGGGTTCGTCCTCGGGCAGCGCCCGGTGGTTGGGCCAGGAAGGCCATTCGTTGCGGCCCCGCAGCGGAACGACTTCGGCGAGCCCCTCCCACTGCTCGTCGGTGACGTCACGGCGGCTCACCGGACCCCCTCGCCTGCGAGCGTGCTGGATATCTGCATCACTCGATTCTAGGGATGAACGGACCAATCGCCCGCACAGCGACACCGGGAACCGGCCCAGGAAAGCACGGGCGTCGGGGTGAGGGTCGCCACAGGCGCCACAGGCACCACGGGGGTCATGGGGAGCCACAGGCGCCACAGGCTGCGTCCGGTGCGTGCCGGGCCACGGGCACCGGCCCCGCCCGACCGGCCGACGGCTCTCCCCGCACGGCCCCCGCACCCGCCACGACTCCCGCCCCGGGCCCCGCGGTTCACCCCTGCCCCGCGGCCCCCACCCTCGGCCCGGCCCCCGGCGCCCGTCTTCGTGCCGGCGGCGGGCCGGCCGGGCGACCGGCGTCCGCGCCGCGCGGCACGCTGCCCGGCGGGCCCCACGTTCGCCACGGCGGTGTCCGCCCCGCGCCCGCGCCCGGCGCCCGGACCGTGCCGTTCGGGTGACAACCCCCGTTGAGCTGCGGCACTATGAGCGACCATCGACGAACGCGTGGCGGATGTGCAGGGGTGAAGAGCGTGGCTGAGCCGGCAGACGGAATGGTGGGCCTGGCGGAGGCCATCGAGGCACTCCGCTCCGACCTCCTCAGGGCGTGGGGCGGTGGTACGGCGCGCCCGCTGCGGTTCCGGCCGGCCCCGGTGGAGCTCACCCTCCAGGTGGCCGTCACCGCCGCGAACAAGGGGAGTGCCGGGGTCAAGTGGTGGGTGGTCAACGCCGATTTGGCCACCTCCCGGGAGACGGTCGTCACCCAGTCGATCAAGCTGGTGCTCGATCCGGTCGGTATGACACCGGACGGGGAAGAGACCGAGTTCCTCGTCTCCGACGACGAGCTTCCCGCCGGACGCCCGGGAACCGAAGAGGCCCGGGGCGACTTCGAGTAGGTAGGACGGATGGGAAGCGCACGGGGAAGAGTTCGCCATGCTCGAAACGGACCGGGTGGTTCTGCTCCGGTACGACGTCACCGGCGGGACCCGGGTGGGGTCCGGGCTGCGGGTGGGCGGTGAGCACGTACTGACCGCCGACCACTGCGTCGCCGGGGACAACGTGCGCGCCGTGCACGGGGGCCGGGAGTACCCGGCCGAGGTGGTGGTCCGCTCCTTCAGCACCGAGGTGGACCTGGCCGTGCTCCGGGTGCCCGGTCTGGGCACCAAGCCGCCGCTGGGCATCGCCCGCGTGGACCGGGGGACGGCGCGGGCCGTCGAGGGCTGCCAGGCGCTCGGCTTCCCGCGCTGGCTGCCGTCCCAGCGGGACCGGGGCCGGGTCCTGGCGCAGGTGGAGGGCTGGATCCCCACCGCCGAGGGCCTGTCGGTCAGCGTTCCCGAAAGACAGCGGACCGCTCTGCTGTCGCTGAAGCTGTCCGGTCACGACATCCCCTCCCTCCCGCCGAAGGGCGACCTCGACGCGCCCGGCAGCCCCTGGGCCGGGATGTCCGGCGCCGCGGTGGTGAGCGACGGCCTGCTGCTCGGGGTGGTGCGCAGCCACAATCTCTCCCACGGGTCCGGTTCCCTGACCGTGACACCGATCGACGCCATCGGCGGACTGCCGCCCGAGGTGCGCGAGCCGATGTGGTCGGCGCTCGGCGTGACCGACCCGCGCGCCATCGCCGTACTCCCGCGCCCGGAGGGTTCCGGGCCGGGCGCCGTGGCGCCGGAGGGCGGGAGGCGCCCGGCGGGGACGGGGCCGAAGGCGGCCCGGGAGACCTCACGCGCCGGGGTCATCAAGCGGGTGACGAGGACGTGGGTGGAGTCCGGCCCCTCCGTCGCCGTGCTCCAGGGCTTCTCCGGCAGCGGGAAGACCGAGGTCGCCCTGAGCATCAAGGACGCCCATCCACGGCGGAAGGTCGTGGACGTGGAAATCCCCGAAGGCGTGGCCTCACTGGAACAGTTACTCATTCTCATCGGCGGCGCATTCGCCGCCGAGGGAAAGGCCGGAGTCACCCTGGGGTCGAATCCCAGGAAGAACCTGACGGACGCCATGCAGGACGGTACCGTCCTGATCCTGGACAATTTCCACCACTGTTTCGTGGACGAATTCGGGGCGCCGGCCGCCGATGTGCAGGACCTGATCAACTCGGTGGGGCGGCAGATCCGGGCGGGCGGTGGCCGCCTGCTGCTCGTCGCCAACGAGGCGGTGACCTTTCCCTGGATCGAGAACGGCGAGATCTTCACCCTGCCCGGAATGAACGAGGCGGAGGGGGCCCGCCTGCTGGCCAAGGAGCTGGCACGCCAGGGGATTCCCGCCGACGATGTGCCGGCGGACCGTATCCGCGAGGTCGTCGCCTGGCTCGGCGGCAATCCCCGGGCCATCATGGTGCTGGCCGCGTGCCTGCGCAGCGACAGTCTGGAAGACCTGATCGGGTCGGCTCCCCAGGCGTGGGAGCTGCGGGACCGGGACGTCAGCGGGGATTTCTCGGCCCGGCTGGAGCGGGCTTTCCTGGAACGCTGCATCGGGCGTCTGGCGGAGACCGAGAAGAAACTCCTGAACCGTGCGTCGGTGCACCGGGTCTCCTTCACCAACGAAGCGTTCAAGCAGTCCCTGTGGGATCATTCGCCGGAGGAATTCGAGGCGGCGAAGAAGCGGTTGACGTCGAGCTTCCTCGTGGAGCGGCGGCATCAGAAACGCCTGGTGATGAATCCCGTGGCCAGGGAGATCTCGCTTCGCGCACTGGACCGGTCCGGCGGTGAGCGCAGGCGTGCCCACGCGGTCGTCGGGCGGTATCACGCACGCCATTTCAAGGCCAAGCGGATCGTCAGCTCCGGTGCCGACTTCCTCGAAGCCCGCTACCACCTCCACGCCGCGGACGAGACGGCCGAGCTGTCCGTCGTGGCCCGTGCCTACGTCCTGCACCTGGACCGCCTCTACGGGTACAAGCGCTCGGTGGAGGAGGACCCGAAGGAGCGGGACGAACTGATCGCGCTGCTGGGCGCCGCGCTGTCCGAGATGAGCCCGTCCTGGCGGCTCCACCACTACCTGGCGCGGCTGCTGGAGGCCCGGGGCGTCGGCCAGGACCACGTCAAGGCTCTGGAACAGGTGGAGCACGCCACCCGCTCACCCAACGCGTCCGCTCCCGTGTGGGTGCTCCGGACCCGCCTCACCGACCAGCTCCAGGGCACCGCGGCGGCCCTGTCCGTGGTGGCGCAGGCCCAGGAGCAGGTGGCGAGGACCCCGCCGAACATGGGCCGGCTGCTGTTCCTCCAGGCGGAACTGACCGCCCGGGACGACCGCCGCGTCGAGGAGGCGACCGCGCTGTGCCGCCAGGCCCTGGCGCTGTCCGACCACAAGCCGGGGCTGCCGCGCCTGTACATGAGGGCTGCGGAACACCTGACCCGGAACAACGAGGGACTGGTCGCGGCCGCGGCGCTGCTCCGCGAGGGCATCGCGCGGGTTCTCCCCGGGGCGCGGGCCACCTCCCTCCACCTGGCCGCCGCGACGTACCTGGAGCGGGCGGGCAGGCGGGACGAGGCGATCGAGCTGCTGCACGAGGGGATCGCCCTGTTCCCGCGCCGGTCCGGCACGATCTCCCTGTACAGCACCACCGCCGAGATGCTGGCCCGGGACGGGCGGGCCGCGGAGGCCGTGGCGCTGCTGCGGGACGGCATCACGCACATCCCCACGGAGTCGAGCCTGGCGGCGCTCTACCAGGCGGCGGGTGAGATCCTCGCCCAGAACGAGCAGGTGGACGAGGCGGTGGAGCTCCTCCGGGAGGGCATCACCCGCATCCCGCCGCAGGCCAACCTCTTCTCCCTCTACCAGGCGGCAGGGGAACTCCTCGCCCAGCACGGACGCCCCGACGAGGCGGTGGAGCTCCTCCGGGAGGGCATCACCCGCATCCCACCCCAGGCCAACCTCTTCTCCCTCTACCAGGCCACCGGAGAACTCCTCGCCCAGAACGGACGCCCCGACGACGCCGTCGCCCTCCTCCGCGAAGGCATCACCCGCATCCCACCCCACTCCAGCCTCTCCTCCCTCTACCAGGCCACCGGAGAACTCCTCGCCCGCACCGGACGCCCCGACGAGGCGGTCGAACTCCTCCGCGAAGGCATCACCCGCATCCCACCCCAGGCCAACCTCTTCTCCCTCTACCAGGCCACCGGAGAGTTGCTGGCCCGCATCGGACGGGCCGCCGAGGCGGAGGAACTGCTCCGCGAGGGCATCGCCCGCATCCCGCCGCAGGCCGGTGTCTCCTCGCTCTACCAGTCGGCGGCCGAGGTCCTGGCGAGGGACGGGCGGCCGGACGACGCGGAGGAACTGCTCCGCGAGGGCATCGCCCGCATCTCCCCGCAGACCAATCTCTTCTCCCTCTACCAGGCCGCCGGTGAGCTGCTGGCCCGCAACGGGCGCTCCGACGAGGCGGTCGGGCTCCTCCGGGAGGGCATCACCCGCATCCCGCCGCACTCCAGCCTCTCCTCCCTCTACCAGCTGGCGGCCGAACTCCTGGCCGAGGACGGCCGGCTCGGCGAGGCGGTCGAGCTGCTCCGGGAGGGCATCACCCGCATCCCGCCGCAGGCCAACCTCTTCTCCCTCTACCAGTCGGCGGGCGAACTGCTGGACCGCGACGGCCGGGTGGACGAGGCCGTGGAACTGCTGCGCGAAGGCATCGCACGGGTGCCGCCCCAGTCCAGCCTCTCCTCCCTCTACCAGTCCGCCGGCGAACTGCTGGCCCGCAACGACCGCACCGAGGAGGCCCTGGACCTGCTGCGGGAGGGGATCGCGCGGGTACCGCCCCGGGCCAACATCTTCTACCTGTACCAGCTGGCGGGCGACCTGCTGGCCGGGAACGGCCGGGTGGACGAGGCCGTGGAACTGCTGCGCGAAGGCATCGCACGGGTGCCGCCCCAGTCCAGCCTCTCCTCCCTCTACCAGTCCGCCGGCGAACTCCTCGCCCGCGACGACCGCACCGAGGAGGCCCTGGACCTGCTCCGCAACGGCATCTCCCGGCTGCAGACGCACGGGCAGAAGTTCACCCTCCACCGGCAGGCGGTGATGGTACTGGCCCGGGCCGGGCGCCCGGAGGAGGCCGAGGCGACGCTGCACGAGGCCGCCGCGGCACTCCCCTCCGCGACGACGACGGCCCCGTACCACCAGGCATGGGTGCAGTACCTGTGCCTGCGGGAGCGGTACGCCGATGCGGTCACCCGGCTGATCGAGGGGATACGCGTCCTCGGCAACCGGCGCGAGGCCGGGCGCCTGGCGGAGATGGGGGCCGTGATCATCTCCTGCTTCGCCCAGGAGACCTCCTGGCTCGACCCGCTGCGCCAGTACCTTGGGGAGGCCGGCTTCGAACGGGAGATCCACGTCCTGGACCTGCTCACCGCGGAGGAGGGCGGGGACTGGGAGGCGGCCGCGGAGCTGGCGCAGACGGGCCGGCACCGGTACGGCGGCCCGCTCTTCCGCGGCCACGAACTGCTCGCCCTCGCCGCAACCGGCCCGGACGATCTCGTGACCGACCGGATCCGGGCGCTGGACCGCACGGCCCAGGACATCTCCGGCCGCTGGCTGCTGGGGTACGTCCTGGCACTGCGGGGCGACCACGACGGCTGCTACGCCGCGATGGGCCCCTGGCTGGCCCGGCGCAACGAGGACCCCATGGGCGACCCGCTCAGCTTCTGCGTGCACGTCTGGCAGGAGGAGATCCACCACCCCTGGGGCGGCCGGCACCCCTTCAAGTTCCCCTTCCTCCCCACCACCTCTGCCGATGACGACGACCTGACCGTCCTCGACTGGCCGTGACCCTGCCTGCCGCCCGGGCCGGCCCCGGTCCCCCGCCCGGTGCGGACGGGCGGCACCGAAGCGCCGGAGCGGGAAGCCGCGAGGTACGAACGGCGGGGCGGAAAGCGTCGAGACACGAACGGCCGGCACGCGAAAGGGCGGGACCGCAGCACCTGGAGGCGGAATCTCACCGACCGGTTCGGCCTCCCGACAGACACCGGGCGACGTAGGTCAGGTGCTGAGTGTGGCCCGCCCAGAGCCACTGCAGGGGCCCGCCCGTGCCCTTGGGAGACGTGAGGGGACCGTCCGCGCAACCGCGCAGCCAGGCCTCCCCGGCTCCGCCCCTCGCCCGGAACCCGGGCAGTTCGGTGATCCACCGGGCCGCCCGGCGGTTGACCGCGATTCGGTCGTCCCCGCGGTTGAGCACCTTGCACAGCACGTAGGAGGACTCGGTGGTGTAGCGGAGAGCGCCCCAGGGCGGGCCTCCGCCGCTGTTCGGCCTCGGTACCTGGGCCAGGGCGCCGGTGTGCTGCACCCCGTAGTCACCGTAGCCCAGCAGCGGCAGGTAGGCACGGCCGCTCGTCCGCATCCCGTGCCACATGGACCAGTCCGTGCGGGGTTCCTCCCGCAGACCCCGCTCCAGCAGGTCGGCCGTGACCCGGGGAAACCCTCCGCCGAGAACAGCGGCGGTCCGCCATGCGGTCAGCGGGACGAGCGCGTCCAGAGCGCGCAGCGCCTCCTTGTCCGCCTCCGGCCGGTCGCCGAGGACTTCGCCCATGTCCAGCAGTAGATCGACGGGCACGGACGGACCGGCCCGGGTCAGCAGACTCCGCACGGCTTCGGCGGTGCCGCCGTCCCACTCGCCCGGGACGCGGACGCGCAGTCCGACACCACTGCCGCAGCGGCGGCCCGTTTCCAGGGCCGAGGTCTGCTGGGCCTCGTCCCGTTCCGGCCCGGTGACGGGGAGGAGCCGGCCCCACTCGCTGTGAACCGCGAGCGAGCCGGCGAGGACACGGATCTGCTCGCCGTCGGCGAAGGGCGCGTCGATCCACCCGCCGTGGTGGCGGTGGGCTGCGCTCACCGGGGCGACGAACCGCTGCACGGCGGCGTCCAGCCCTGCCGGAGTGCCCGCGGTGAGCGGTGGGATGTTCCACAGTGGCATCAGCGCGGCCCGAACGTCCGGCGCCAGACGCCGATATGCCTCGACCGCATGTGGCCGGGCCGGCAGAACGGGAACGTACAGCGGTTCGGACATCGCGGCTCCCCCTCGCCCCAGCCCGCGTGCTTTCCCCTTCCTTCCACGGGTCGGCGCGCCTCAGAGCGGTGAGAAGAGAGCCCCTTCGGCCCTCATGGCCGAAATGCCCCGGGTACTGGTGACGGTGTGACCAGGTTGCCTCAAGAGTCCGGTGGGGCGCGCACCTCGTGCGGCGCCGGGGCCGGCCGCCGAGCGGACACGTCCGGAGCGGCGCGGCCGGGGTCCCAGGACAGCCCGCCCAGGACCTCCGCAGCTTCCACGTCATGGGAGCCCTCGACCACCATGCCGTCGAGTGTCGGCACGGCCTCGGTCACACCGCGCTGCCCAGCGCGAGAGCGGCAGGACCTCGCACCTCCGCGTCCGGTCCCCAAGCGCGTCCGCGAGGATCGCGGTCACGCCGGGGGGCTCGGCCATGCCCACGAGGGCCAGCACCGCGCGCCGCCGGACCGCGAAACGTCCTCCGCCCGCATACCGGCGGCCAGTGCCGCCACGCCGTCGCCGCCGGATCTGGCGAGTGCCCAGCGCAGCGCACCCGCGACATGGGGTCTGGCCTGGTGGCGTCTGCGCCAGTGGGACCGGTTCAGGCCGTGTGCGATGAGGCGGTGCCCTTCTTGAGTAAGCCGGTGTCGTCGACGATCAGCACGCCGCCGGACAGCCGAGGTGCTCGGCGACGTAGTTCTGCAGGTCGTTCCGGTCTTCGTCGGCGTCGCAGGACGCGCCGTTGAGTAGGTGCTGGAAGCCGGCAGGGCCACGGTGGCCTGCGTACTCGGCGACCTGTCAGCCGTTCTTCCGCTCGACCGTCGCCAGCAAGCCCCGCACGTAATCCCGTATCCGCCACCGCAGCACCCGCGAGAACCGACCCGCCACCCGGCGAACAACGACTCCAGCTCGGCCGCCCATAGACCGGCCTCACCCACCTACACCATGCCGTGAACAACGAAACCAACCAGCTCAGGCAACGATTTCTGATTGGAGTATTAGACCTCCGGCCGGATCTTGCTGCCGATGTGGGCGAGGCGGATCGTCCGTTCCTCCGGAACCAGACGGAAGTGGATGCGGCCAGCGCCCGGGGTGAACCGGGCGTGCAGGTCGAAGGTGCGTGTTTCCCCGTCCAGATCGGTGAAGCGGCACACGCGCTTGCGGGTCTCACCCTCTGCGGTGACCTTGGTCCGCCACTCGGGCTCGGCCATGCTCGATGGGTCCCAGGCGGCGACGGCTTCCTCCAGCCGCTCCAGCGCCCGTCGCACGGGTACCACCCAGTGCGGGTTCAGACTGCGGAGCTGCCCTTCGATGCGTGGCAGGAACGTGAGGCGCGGGTAGAGATCAGCCCGTCTGTCCCAGATCCGCGAGCCGGTGGTGACACCCTCGCGGCGCGCCGCCCGAATCCAGTCCAGGTGCCCGTCGAGATGCGGCTCGGCGGATAGGTGCCGGACATCGACGCTGTCGTGCCGCATCTCCAGCGTGCCGTCGTCGTCTTCGACGAGTTCGCTCCGCTCCAGGGTGACGCGATCGGCCTGCCACTGCCGGGCCACCGGAAGGCTGACCGCGATGCCGTCCATGAAGTGCGCGGCGCCCAGGCCGAGGACAACCGCGCCGTGGTGGCGGTATTCGAGATGGTCGGCGGCGTTCTCGACGGGGAAGACGCTCCGTACGGGCGACCGGCCCTGTAACGCCCGCAGGCGCTGCCAGAGGGCGCGGTTGCGCGGACTGGCCCCGATCCACTTGTTGACGGGATAGCCCTCGGCGATCTCCAGCGCCTTGACGTCCACCTCGCTCACCAGCGCCGTGCCCGCCCCTCCCTCGGCCGCGGCGGCACGGACGACGGCCACGAAGTCGGCCATCGCCCGCTCGGCCCGTGCCGGGTCGCAGGCCGTCCCCCAGGACTTCTCGTTCAGAAACAGCAGTGGCACGCCTTCTTCCCCCTGTGTCCTTCCGTGCCGTCAGTCCAGTAGCCGGTCGAGCGAGTTCTCCCACTCGTCGAAGAAGCCCTCGGGCCACTGTTCGAGCATGCCGTCCTTGTCGATGCGGGGGGTGACGACCTCGGCGCCCGCCCCGTTGCCACTGAAGTAGTGCACGACCGTGTCCTGCGGCTGAAGGACGCCCTGTTTCACAGCGATACGGACGCCGTTCAGCACGTGGTCACTGTGTGTCTCGACGACCAGCTGGGCGCCGGCGGCGGCGGCCGCGGACAGCAGTGCGGCCGTCCTGCTCTGGCCCTTCGGGTGCAGGTGCGCCTCGGGGTTCTCCAGCAGGATCAGACTCTCGGGCGTCGCGGTGAGGCAGGCGACCACGACGGGCAGCGCATAGGTGAGACCGAAGCCGACGTTGGTGGGCCGTCGGCGCCGTGTGGCGTTGATGCCGGCCGTGCCGCCGAAGCCGTAGGAGAGGCGGACGGAGTCGGTTCCTTCGATGGGGTCCGTCTCGATGTTGACGCCCGGACACAGCTCCTGCATCCAGGCGATCGTCTGGTCCAGGAGCTGGGGAGAGGTCGCGCCGCGATGGCGGAGCGGACCGTCGGGCACCTCCATCGGCACGTCCTGCTCCGTGTGATGGCGAAGGTAGTTGACGGTGTGCTCGCCTCGCACGCCGAGGAATCCTCTCGCGATGGCGATCTGGTGCGAGCGGGGGTAGGTGACCGCCGGAGTGATGCGATCGGCGTGCAGGTACTGGAACGGCTGCTCGGCCAGGTGCGAGCGGACCGAACCCTCCGCCAGGGGCATGACGTCCCGGTCGGGGTGACGAATGTCGTACGCGGCGGCCCACGTGCGCTGCTCGCCGTCCTCCTCGATGACGAAGCCTACGAGCGGCTCGCTGACGCCGGGGAGTTCGTCCACGGGCCCGAAGTCCTCGTGCAGGACGTCCTGTGCGGTGCCGAGAGCCACGAGATCACCGTTGAGCAGCAGCCCTCCCCCGGCACGCTTGGTCCGGGTGAGCATCTGCGTCTCGTACGACTGCCGCAGCAGCGCCAGTGCCTGCAGAACACTGCTCTTGCCCGAGGAGTTGAGACCGGTGAGGAGCGTCAGCGGGCCGAGGGGCAGTTCCAGACGCCGGAACGCCTTGAAGTTGATCAGCTTGATGTGGTTGATCACTGCTCGGCCCCGCTCCTTTCCTCGCCGAGCGCGTCCTCGAAGAGCTCCTTGACGGCGTCGAACCGCTTCCGCACCTTCCTGGCGTCGCCGGTGCCCACGGAGATGGCGCGCTCGAACTCCACGTCCTCCATGAGCTCCGCGAAGGCGTCGAGGACGTCGATCTGCCTCAGCGTCTCGCGATCGTCGTCGTCGAGACTCGCGAGATTGACGGCGACCGCCTCAAAAAGTGCCTTGTTGATGGGTGACTTGCGCTGCTGGTTCCGGCGGTACTTACGGAAGGCGTGAGGTCCGAAGATCTCCTTGGCCGCGAGCATCGCCGTGAGGAACTCGGTCCGCAGCCGGTCCTCTTCCGCACTGTCGAGACGGTTCACCTGGTGCATCGCTTCGGCGAGGAACGCGTCGAAGTCGCCGGGCCTGTACGCGTGCGGGGAGGTCATCCGGAACGCCAGGAAGCGCAGAACCATCTCCCGGTCGGCCATCCGGTCGCCGACGACGCTGTAGCCGGTGGCCTGCCGGAACTCCTTGGTCTCCGCGAGCTCCGCGAGAAGCGTGCGGGCCCGTCCCGGGATGAGCGCGTGCCGGATCTCCTGCCGGGTGAGGGGCTCGCCTCCGGTGTTGATGCGCGCGAAGACGTTGAACATCACCGGCTCGGGTGTGCCGCGCCGGATGACGTGGACGACGACCTCCGTCTCGCGCAGCCGGATCTGGAGTTTTCCGGAAAGGTCCGCGAAGCCCGCCCCGTCGAAGTTGCGCAGATACTCCAGGCCCGTCAGCTTCAGCGGATCGGCGCCGACCGTCTCCGGCTCCAGGAAGCGGGCGATCGACGTGAGGCGCTGGATGCCGTCGACGATGGCCCAGCTGCCGTCCTTGTTCTCGGCGGCGTAGAAGGACGGGATGGGGATGCGCAGCAGCAGCGACTCGATGAGACGGCTCTGCTTGCCGTCGGTCCAGATGCCCGCCTTGCGCTGGAAGTCCGGGGCGAGGTCGATCATCTCGTTGCGCAGCCGGGACAGCAGCAGATCGACGGTCGTCGTCCGGGTGTCGATGTCGATGTGCTCGGGGTCGAAAGGAGAGGTGATCTGCTCGATCACCACATCCTCGGCCTCCTCGCGCTCGATGTCGGTCGGCCGGCCGTCGGCGGTGACCTCCACGGAGAACAGAGGGGAATCGATCTCTCCGGCATCCGCGGCAGCATCTTGATACCGCTCGAACACCGACCGTTGGTCCCGGGTACGTCCCTGGCTCTCCTCCAGCGCCGCCATGTCGTCTCGTCGCCCTCCCCCTCATGCCGTGCGGGCTCACCGCGTCCGCTTCGTTCGCCCTCCTCACCCTACCGTCCGTGATTCCGTGGTGACGGACGATCGGTTTGAGCAGTGGGGGCAGCAAGTGGACGTGGAGGGCGCCGGGCGACGCGGGTCCTCGGCGGCGGAGTCGGGTTCCCAGGCGGTGGACGAATCGCCGACGAGCAGCCCACCCCGGTGCAGGGCCTCGCGGAGGTGCGGCCAGATCGCGGCGACGCTGGAGACACCCGCGGCCACCAGCAGCCCGGAGACCGCTTCCCCTCCCGGGACGAGGAACGCCCCGGTGACAAGCCCCGCAGCCACGGCGAGTCTGCCCGCTGCTGCCAACATTCTGGTCCTGAGCGGCTCGGCCGCGGCACCCACCTGGTCGGACTCCGACACATCCGCGAGGAGCCGGGGGTCGACGATCATCAGGCTGTCCCGCACGGCACGCGGAGGGCAGCTCTGCCGCAGGGCCCCGGCGACGAGCCGGGCAAGGTCGCGGAGGGCGCCCTCCCGGTCCGCTCCCTCCCCGAGGAGGTAGCGCTCGTTGGCGTCGTCGAGTGCCACGATCAGGCGTTCCGTGGTCGCCCGCACCCGGTCGCGGGTGGTGGGCGGCATCGTGCGGGTGCCGTGCCGGGCCTGGGCGCGCAGGGCGGTGCAGAGACGTCCGAACTGCCTGCCGTGGACATCGAGCGCGGAGTCCTGGGCCCGGCGCCGGGCGGGTACGAGCAGAAGCTCCAGGAAGCCGATCGCCTCCACGGTGACGACCCCGGCCGCGTCGGAGACCGCGGTGGCCCGTACGTCGGCGGCCATGAGCGTGAGCGAGACGGTGCCGAAGCCGGCGACGGCCGCGAACATCCAGAACGGCGTGTCCGTGGTGCGGTCCAGCGATGTCGTCCACCAGTAGGGCAGCACGGTGATCAGGAGAGGAACCGCCTGGAGAACCACGGAGACGCACCGACCGGCGACGATACGGTGCCACCGGTCGATGAGCTGCTTCTGGTCCGGCCGGTATTCCGCCCGTACGCCCCTCTGTTCCAGCTTGTTGAGCAGTGCCTTGACACGTCTCTCGCAGGCGCCGCGCCGGATGCGCCGCACGCCGGGTAGCCGGTACACGCCGTCGCCCAGCACACGGGTGCGGGTCCACCACAGTACGGCGATCCACACCGCCTCGAAGAAGGTCCACCAGCCCCAGAGGAACGCGATGTTCTCGAATCGCGTGCCTGTCATGACAGTCAGAGTCACAGATGGCACTGACAGTCAGGCCAGGGCGTCTTCGCACCAGACCGTTTTGGTGTACGGATCACGGCATGTCGTTTCCCCAGTCCAACCCATCGAAGAGACACGCCCTACTTCTCCACGGTGGCGATCGCCGCGCAATGGCCGCCGGCTCAGTCAGCCGGTGTTCCCTGACCTGATGGTCGGCGCGAGCCGGATCAGGGCATGCGAGAGGACCGGCCGACGCCGGACACGGTTCGGGCGCGGGCACAGTGCTCTCGTTGCTCACCGAGATCGGTGGCCAGTAAGGCGGCGATATGTTGGGCGAGGCCCCGGCCGTTCGATGGCCAGTCACGCAGCATCATGACGTGCCGACAGAATCAGCGTCGAGTGAGCGTCAAGACGCTACTACAACCACCCTCACGAGGTCGCGGCAAAGCGCTCCTCACCCGCGCACCCTCTGTGTGAAGCCGCAGGTGGATACGCATGGCGAAACCTATGAGGCGCTCCACGCGGTGCGCTTGGGGAAACGGGTCGAGAGCTCCGGCCGGACTCGGGAAGCTCCGGAGAAACCACAGGTCAGAACCCTTACTTCACCGGCTCCAGCACCGCCACGCACTCCATGTGGTGGGTCATCGGGAAGAGGTCGAAGGCGCGCAGGCGGCGGACCCGGTAGCCCTCTTCGGTGAAGTACTTCAGGTCGCGGGCGAGGGCGGCCGGGTCGCAGGCGACGTAGGCGATGCGGCGGGCGCCGAGGGCGGCGACCAGACGGACGGTGCGCTGGCCGGCGCCCGCCCGGGGCGGGTCGAGGACGACGAGGTCGGCCTCGGTGATGCCGGTGCGCGGTAGGACCTGCTCGACCTTGCCCTGTTCGATGCGGACCCGGTCCAGGTCCTGGAGGTTGTGCCGGGCGTCCTCGACCGCGCGCTTGCCCGACTCGATGCCCAGTACCGCGCCGGTCTCCCCGACCCGTTCGGCGAGGGCGCCGGCGAAGAGCCCGACACCGCAGTACAGGTCCAGGGCCATCTCGCCCTTGCGCGGCATCAGGCCCTGCATCACCGCTTCGACGAGGAGGCCCGGGGCCTTGTGGTGGACCTGCCAGAAGCCTCCGGCGCCCACCCGCCAGGTGCGCTCGACGGCGCGTTCCCGGACGAAGGGGCGGCCGTGCACCCGGTGCACGCCTCCGGCCTCGTCCACCCGCATGACAGAGACCGGCCGGTCGAGCTCGACCAGCGGCAGCCGGCCGCCCGGCTCGGGGGTGAGCAGCACCTGCCGGTCGTGGGAGCCGGTGGCGGCGATCGCCTCGACGGTGGCGATCTGCGGCCAGGAGCGCCGCTCGACGCCCAGTTCGGTCACGCCGGGGGCGGCGATCAGGCAGCGGTCGATGGGCATGACCTCGTGGGAGCGGTGCTTGCGCAGGCCGGCCCGTCCCTCGTCGTCCACGGCGTACTGGACGCGGGTGCGCCAGGCCGGCACCTCGCCCTTGGCGACCTTGTCCCCGGGCGCCGGTTCGACGGTTCCGTCCCAGCCGACGTCCTCCGGGGTCAGCCCGGCGAGCCGGGCCAGCTGTTCGGTGAGGACGGCGCTCTTCAGCCGTCGCTGGCCGCCGGGCGCCACGTGCTGCCAGTCGCAGCCGCCGCAGCGGCCGGGGCCGGAGAACGGGCAGGGGGCCTCGACCCGGTCCTTGGCCGCCTCCAGGACGCGCACCGCGTCGGCGCGCAGGAAGCGGGAGCCGGTGTCGCCCTCGGTGACCTGGGCCACCACCCGCTCGCCGGGCAGGGTGTGCCGAACGAAGAGCACCCGGCCCTCGGCGGTGCGGGCGATGCAGTGGCCGCCGTGTGCCACCGGGCCCACCTCGACCTCGTACTCCTCGCCTACCAGCGATTCCGGGGTCTCGTCGTGCATGGCGCAGGGGCTCCTGGGGTCGGGTGGGTGCGCGGCCCGGCCGCGGCGTGCGGGCCGCCGGCGGGTCCCGCGCGATGACACGGCCCGGCCGGGTTTCGGGTCCCGGGCCGGCGTTCGCGGCCCGGACCGAGGGTTCTCGGTTCCCCGGTCGGGTTCTCGCCTCGGCCGGGGTCGTCGTTCCCCGGCCGGGGAGGACGGCCGTTCAGTCTACGTCGCCCGGCGCCGGCTCCGTGCCGCGGAGTGCTCCGGTGCACGGGTTCCGTGCCGCGGAGTGCGCGAGCTGCGCGGGGTGGGGTGGTGTCCTCGCCGCGGTGCGGGGCACCGCGGTGGCCGGGCGGGGCCGGAGCGAGGAGCGGCGGCACCCAGCCCCGGCCAGCAGCACCCGGGCGGGCCGAGGCGAGGAGCGACCGTCCCGGTCGACGGCACCCGGGCGAGGTGGCCGGGCGTGCACCCGTCCCGTGGCCCGGCCAGGCGTGCACCCGTCCCGCACCCGGCGGGCCGTGCCCGTTCCGCGCCGTCGGGCGCGGCCGTGCCGTCCCGCGCGCCACGGCGACGCGCGGGGGCCGGGCCGCGCCGGGGGCACGGCACTCGGGCCTGCCCGCCCGGCGGGTCCGCGCCCGCCGCGCCCGGGACACCGCGCCCGCGGCCCGCCCGCCCGCCGAGTGGGCGCCGGCGGCGCCGGTCAGCCGGCCGTGGGCGGCTTGCCGGCGGCCTTCTCCCGTTTGGGCGGGGACACCGGGCCGCGGCGCACCGCGCCCGGCGCGTGCCAGTCGGCGTGCTTGCGGGCGCGCCGCTTGGCCACCTCGGAGGAGTCCAGCTGCCAGGGCACGGAGGTCACCATCACGCCGGGGGTGAACAGCAGCCGGCCCTTGAGCCGCAGGGCGCTCTGGTTGTGCAGCAGGTGCTCGTACCAGTGGCCGACGACGTACTCGGGGATGTAGACGCTCACCACGTCGCGGGGGCTCTCCCGCCGCAGGCCCTTGACGTAGTCGATGATCGGCCGGGTGATCTCGCGGTAGGGCGAGTCGAGGATCTTCAGCGGGACGTCGATGCCGCGCTCGCTCCACTCGGCCTGCAGGGCCCGGGTCTCGGCCGGGTCCACGCTGATGCTCAGCGCCTCCAGTTTGTCGGAGCGCATCAGCTTGGCGTACGCCAGGGCGCGCAGCGTGGGCTTGTGGATCTTGGACACCAGCACGATGGCGTGCACCCGGGACGGGCGCAGGGTGTCCCCGTCCTCCTCGGTGCCCACCGCCAGTTCCTCCGCCACCCCGTCGTAGTGGCGGCGGATCGCGGTCATGGTGACGTAGAAGATGACCATGCCCAGCAGGGCGACCCAGGCGCCGTGGGTGAACTTGGTCACCAGCACCACCACCAGCACCAGGCCGGTGAAGAACGCGCCGAAGGCGTTGATCACCCGGGAGCGGAGCATGTGGCGGCGCTTGGCCGGGTCGCGCTCGGCGGCCAGCAGCCGGTTCCAGTGCCGCACCATGCCGGTCTGGCTGAGGGTGAAGGAGACGAAGACGCCGACGATGTAGAGCTGGATCAGGCGGGTGGAGTCGGCGCCGTAGATGTAGACGAGTATCGCGGCGGCGCCGGCCAGCAGCACGATGCCGTTGGAGAAGGCGAGCCGGTCGCCCCGGGTGTGCAGCTGGCGCGGCAGGTAGCGGTCCTGGGCCAGGATCGAGCCGAGCAGCGGGAAGCCGTTGTACGCGGTGTTGGCGGCGAGGAAGAGCACCAGGGCGGTGGCCGCGGCCAGCAGCACGAAGAAGAACGTGCCGTCGCCGAAGACGGCCGCCGCGACCTGGGAGATCACCGGGTCCTGGGTGTAGTCGCCGCCGACCGGGGCGCCGTCCTTGATCAGGTCGTGCTCGGGGTGTTCGGCCATCTTCACGTCGGTGGCCATGGCCAGTCCGATGATGCCGCAGAACATGGTGACCGCCAGCGCGCCCATCAGCGCCAGGGTGGTGGCCGCGTTCCGGCTCTTGGGCTTGCGGAAGGCGGGCACGCCGTTGCTGATCGCCTCCACGCCGGTGAGCGCGGCGCAGCCGGAGGAGAAGGCCCGCAGCAGCAGGAAGACCAGGGCGAAACCGGCCAGTCCGGTCTCCTCGGGCCGGATCTCGAAGTCCGCGGTGGGGGCCTTCATCTCGTCCCCGGCGACCAGCCCGCGGTACGCGCCCCAGGCGATCATGGCGAAGACGCCGAAGACGAAGACGTAGGTGGGGATGGCGAAGAGCTTGCCGGACTCCCTCACCCCGCGCAGGTTCATGACGGTCAGCAGCACGATGGTGCCGATCGCGCACAGTGTCTTGTTCTCGACCACGAACGGGACCGCCGAGCCGAGGTTCTCCACCCCGGAGGAGATCGACACGGCCACCGTGAGGACGTAGTCCACCAGCAGCGCGCTGGCGACGGTGAGTCCGGCCTTGGGGCCGA
Source organism: Streptomyces pactum (assembly GCF_016031615.1). Taxonomy (GTDB): domain Bacteria; phylum Actinomycetota; class Actinomycetes; order Streptomycetales; family Streptomycetaceae; genus Streptomyces; species Streptomyces pactus. The sequence goes on along the minus strand of NZ_JACYXC010000001.1, from coordinate 5,784,963 downwards.
GGTTGGTGGTCGCCACCTCGTAGTCGCCGCCACCGCTGGGGTAGGCGTGGACGTTCTGCCGGTAGGACGCCACCACGGTGAACATCAGCACGACGACCGCGACGGCGATCCAGGGGCTGTAGTGGTACGCCGACACTCCCGCCACGGACAGGACGAGCAGCACCTCGCCGGGCGCGTAGGCCACGGAGGAGAGCGGGTCGGAAGCGAAGACCGGCAGCGCGATGCGCTTGGGCAGGAGGGTCTCCCCCAGCCTGTCGCTGCGCAGCGCCCGGCCGATCAGGATCCGTTTAGGAATGTCGGTCAGTTTGGACACAACAGAGGATCGTAAGGGCTCCCCCGCGGCGCCGCCCACCCGCCCGGCCGGAGGCGGAGCGGATGGGCGGGCGGGCGGCCGTCGCGGTGGTTCAGTCCCGCGGCGGGGTGATCGTGGCCGGCAGGGCCCGGTGTCCGTTGGAGATGAAGGAATCCACCGGCTTCAGACCCTCCGGTCCGGCGGCGAGCGTCAGTCCGGGGAAGCGCTCGAAGAGCGCCGGGAGGGCGATGGCCGCCTCCATCCGGGCCAGCGGGGCACCCAGGCAGAAGTGCACCCCGTGCCCGAAGGCGAGGTGGTCCTTGAGCCGGCGGGTGACGTCGAACACATGGGCGTCCGGGCCGTGCAGCTCCGGGTCGCGCCCGGCCGCGGCGTAGGCGGCCACGATGGCGTCGCCCTTGCGCAGCACCAGGCCGCCTTCCAGCTCGATGTCCTCCACCGCGTAGCGCAGCGGCAGGTTCGCCACCGGCGCCTGCACCCGCAGCGTCTCCTCGATCACGTCGTCCCAGCTCGCCCGGCCGGCGCGGACGTGCTCCAGCTGCTCGGGGTGGGTGAGCAGGGCGTGGATGGCGTTGTCCAGCAGGTTGACGGTGGTCTCGTGGCCGGCGCTGATCACCAGCAGCAGGGTGTCGGTCAGCTCCTGCTCGCTCAGCCGGGAGTCGCCGTCCTCGTCGCGCGCGGTGATCAGCCCGGTGGTGAGGTCGTCGCCGGGCGTCCGCCGCTTCCGCTCCACCAGCTCGCCGAGGATGGCGTACACCTCGCCGTAGGTGGCGGTCACCTCCTCGGGGTCGGCGGAGGTGTGGAAGATGCTGTCCACGCAGCGCCGCAGCCGCAGCCGGGTGGGCTCGTCGTCGATGCCGAACAGCTCGCAGATGACCTGGATCGGGATGGGGTACGCGTACCCCTCGCGCAGGTCCACGACCCGGCCGTCGGCGCCGTCGGCGGCCAGCCGGTCCAGCAGCTCGGCGGTCATCTCCTCGATCCGCGGGCGCAGGTCGGCGATCCGGCGGGGGGTGAACGCCTTGGCCACCAGGGTGCGCAGCCGCCGGTGGTCGGTGCCGTAGGCGGTGAACATGTTCTGCACCGCGACCCAGGTGAACAGCGGCCACTCCGGGGAGATCTCACCGTTGATCCAGGCCGGCCAGTGCTGCCGCGGGTCCTTGGAGACCCGCGGATCGGTCAGGAGCTTCTTCAGCAGGGGCTGGGTGCTTACCGCCCACGCCACCACCCCGCCAGGGAGTTCCACACGCGTCGCGGGCCCCTGGGCCCGGATGCGGTCGCCCTCGGCGTGGATGTCGCTCCCTGTGGGGTCGATGACAACAGTGCCTGACGGGCTGGTCTGGCGTTCCATTCGCTCTCTCCATGGGTGTCGTCGAGATGGGCACGCGCGGGTACGGCCTCGGGTGCCGGCGCCGGCGTCGGCAGCGGCGTCGACACGGTGAGGGGCACCGGGGGGAAGCGCACGGGCAGGGCGGCGAGCGCCCGGTGGAAGGGGCCCGGGCGCCACTGAAGCCGGTCCGCGGGTACGGCGAGCTCCATGTCGGGGATGCGGTCCAGCAGCTTCTCGACGGCCACCGCGGCGATCAGCCGGGCGGCGTCCTTGCCGGGACAGGTGTGCGGACCGGCGCTCCAGGCCAGGTGGGCCCGGTTGCCGGCCCGGTTCTCGGTGACCAGGGCGGGGTCGTTGTTGGCGGCGGCGAAGCTCACCACGACGGGCTCGCCCTCACGCAGCCGCACCCCCGCGAAGTCCAGGTCGCGGACCGGGTAGTGGACGGCGTAGTTGGCCATCGGCGGGTCCAGCCACAGCACCTCGTCCAGGGCGTCCTCGACCGGCAGACTGCCGCCGGAGAGGTCGCCGGCGAAGCGGTCGTCGGACAGCAGCAGCCGCAGCGCGTTGGTGATCAGGTTCTGCTGCGGCTCGGTGCCGGCGCCCATGAGGACGACGATCTGGTGGAGCATCTCCTCGTCGGTCAGCCCCACCGGGTGGGCGAGCATCCAGGAGGTGATGTCGGCGCCGGGGCTGCGGCGCTTGAGCGCGATCAGCTCCAGGGCGGCCTCGGTGAGCATGGCGTTGGCCCGCTCGGCGTCCACCCCGTCGAAGATCCCCGACATGCCCGCGACCAGCCGCTCGCCCAGTTCCGGCGGGCAGCCGAAGAGCTGCTGGAAGACCATGAGCGGCAGGACCTTGGCGTAGTCGCCGAGCAGGTCCGCCTCGCCCTCGGGGGCGAACCGGTCGATGAGGGTGTCGGCGCTGTGCTCGACGTAGCCGCGCAGCGCGTTGGGGTCCACCCGGTCCAGGCCGTCGGTGACCGGCTGCCGCAGCCGGGCGTGTGCCTCACCGTCGTTGAACAGGCAGTTCGGCCGGTAGTGCATCATCGGCACCACCGGGTTGTCCGGGGAGACGCGCCCGTCGGCCAGGGCCTTCCAGCGCCGGGCGTCCTTGGCGAACTTCTCCGGGCTGCGCAGCACCTCCAGCGCGGCGGTGTAGCCGGTGACCAGGGTGGCGTAGGCGCCCGGCGCCAGCTCCACCGGCGCCGTCGGGCCGTACTCCCGCAGCTTCCGGTAGACCGCCTGCGGGTCGGCGGCGAAGTCCGGGCCGTACAGCGGCACGGCCCGGGGGAGGCCGGCGCCGCCGCCGTGCGCCGGGCAGCCGGGCGGGGGTGCCGCCGCGGCGTCGAGGGGTGAGGTCACGCGTGCTCCTGTGTGGTACGGGAGTGCAGGTACTGGACGAGGGAGATCAGCGCCCGGGTGGAGGAGGTGCGGTCCCGGGCGTCACAGGTGACCAGCGGGGTCTCCGGCAGCAGGTCGAGCGCCTCGCGGATCTCCGCCTCGGGGTGGACCGGCGCGCCGTCGAAGTGGTTGACGGCCACCGCGTACGGCAGGCCGTGCTCCTCCAGCAGCCCCATGACGTCGAAGGACTGCTCCAGCCGGCGGGTGTCGGCCAGGACCAGGGCGCCCAGCGCGCCGCGGGTCATGTCCTGCCACAGCCGGGTGAAGCGCTGCTGGCCGGGGGCGCCGAAGAGGTAGAGCACCAGCGAGTCGCTGAGGGTGAGCCGGCCGAAGTCCATGGCGACGGTGGTGGTCGTCTTGTCCTTGATGCCGGCGAGGTCGTCCACGAGCGCCCCGGCCTGCGTCATGGTCTCCTCGGTGCGCAGCGGCTTGATCTCCGACAGGGAGCCGACGAAGGTCGTCTTGCCGACCGCGAAGTGCCCGACGACCAGCAGCTTCACCGCTGTCCGGACGGTCTGTCGCAGATAGACGCCGTTGTCAGAGGCGAGCGCGGAGTCCATCGAGCACCTCCTGCAGGAGCTGGGCCTCGGGCAGCTGTGCCGAGGGGATCGGGGACCGGGTGGTGATGTGGCCGCTGTCCACCAGGTCGCTGAGCAGGACCTTGGTGACGCTGACCGGCAGCCGCAGGTGACTGGCGACCTCGGCGACCGACAGGGCTCCGCCCATGCACAGCTCCATCAGCCTGCGCTTCTCGGGGCTGAGTCCGGTCAGCGGCCGGTCGCCGTAGGCCATCACCAGCGTCACCAGGTCGAACGTGTTGCGGGACGGGTGGGCGCGGCCGTCGGTCACGACGTACGGCCGCACCAGCCCTCGTTCCTGGCGCCGCGGCGGGGTCACGCCGGGCTGCCCTGCCAGGAGGTGTCCTGCCGGGGCGGGCTGGTCAGCTCCTTGCCGAGCCGGTCGACCAGCTTCTGCATCCGGTAGGTGACCGCCTCCATGTCCACCTCGGAGGTCGCGGAGACCGCGAGGTACGCGCCGGGGCCGGCGGCGATGAGAAAGACGTAGCCGCCGACGAACTCCACCAGCGTCTGCTGCCAGGGGGTCTGCTCACCGTCGCAGAACTCGGCGGTGCTGCGGCTGATGGACTGCAGACCGGAGAGCGCGGCGGCCTGGCGTTCGGCCTCGTCCCGGTCGATGCCCGCGGAGTGGGCGCGGAGCATGCCGTCGGCGGAGAGCAGGATCGCGTGCCGCGCCTCCGGCATCTTCACGACCTCGTCGAGCATCCAGCCCAGCTCGTTGTTCATATGGTCGTTCATGCCTGACGGTTCCCTTCTTCACGGTGAGGAGTGGCGTCGTCACGGTTCTCCGCACGACCGGACCGGGTGCCCCGGGCGAAGGCGCCCATGCGCCGGGCGGTCTCCTCCGCCGAGCGGACGGGGTGCGCCGCGGCGGAGGGGTCCCAGAGCGGCCGGCAGGTGCGGCGGCGGTGGCGGTGGCGGTGGGCCAGTCGTCGGTCTGCCGGCCGGCCGGCTGCCGGCGGCAGCGCTTGGGCAGCCCGCCGGCGGTGGAGAGGTGGATCCGCGGCGCGTCGTCGCCGGACCGGGCCGCTCCGGCGCCGTACGGGGCAGGGCACCGGCGTGCAGGGGCGCGACGGACAGGCGGGTCTCGGCGGACGGGGTGGCGGGGCGGGGTTCGGCGGCCGGTACGGCTGCCGGCTCCTGCTGGGCATGGCTGACGTCCGGTTCCAGGTGGGTGAGGAGTGCACTGGGCAGGAAGAGGACCGCCCGTACACCGCCGTAGGGGGACCGGGTGTCGACCGAGACGCTGAAGCCGTACCGGGCGGCGAGCATGCCGATGACCGGGAAGCCGAACTGCGGGGGGTCGCCGAGGCGGGCGACGTCCACCGGGCGCCGGCCGGACAGCCACGCCACCGCGCGCTGCACCTCCTGGCCGTCCATGCCCACACCGGCGTCGTCGATGACCACGCAGGCGCCGTTGTGCACCGGCTGGAGGCTCACCTCCACCTTGGTGTTGGGCTGGGAGTGGCGGGCGGCGTTGTCGAGCAGCTCGGCGACCGCGAGCACCACCGGTTCCACGGCGCGGCTGATGACGGCGATGTCGATCTGGGAGTGCACCTGCACGCGCCGGTAGTCCCGGATCCGGGAGGTGGCGCCGCGCACCACGTCGATGAGGGGCGAGGCGGCCCGCTGTCGGCCTGGCCACGATCCGCAGAGCACCGCGATGGCCTGCGCGCGGCGGCCGAACTGGGAGTTGGCGTGGTCGATCTCCAGCAGGTCGCGCAGGACGTCGGGGTTGTCGTGCCGCTCCTGCATCTCCGAGATGGACAGCTGCTGTTCGTGCGCGAGCCCCTGGAGCGCGCGCATCGACGCCTTCAGCGCGGCCTTGGCCGACATGTCGGCCTTCACCTGCGCCTTCTCCACGGCCTGCTGGAACAGCTCCATCACCGACTGGAGGCTTCTCGCGTAGTCCGTCCCGGCGAGCCGGTCGTCGAGGAGTCCGGGGAGCGGTGCCGGTCCGCCGGAGGCGTCCGCCACGGCGGGGAGGCGGACCGCGACGAGGTGCTGGAGCTCGGCGTCACGCGCCCGCAGGCTGCCTTCCAGCGCGGCGTTGCGCTTGCGCACGGTGGTGGTGATCCGGTGCTGGCGGAGCAGCAGAACCAGGACGACGGCTGCGACCGCGGCCAGGCACCAGACCATCACCTCCGATATGTGATCTGTCATCAGTTCCTCATGGACGGGGGCTTACAGAAGTCCAGAAGCGGAATACCGCGATCATCCTAGCCACGCCGGTGACCATGTGTCCGTCCACCGTCACCAATTGCGAATCGGTGGGGCAATTGGTACGTGCATCTATCATCTGCCGGGGTCCGGCGGTGTCACCGCCGGGGTCTGCCGCCGGGGCGTCAGGGGGCGGGGCCGGCGCGGCGCGGTGGGGCCGGTGGGTGCCGGACGGGCGGCGCGCGGTGACGGAGTCGTCGGGCGCGGGCCCGTGCCGTGCTACGCAGGGCCACAGGGGTCGCCGTGGGTGCGGAGCCACCGGGGATGCCGGGTCGCCGAGGGTACGGGAAGGCCGGGGTACCGGAAGGCCGGGGGTACGGACCCTGCCGGGGGTACGGACCCCGCCGGGGGTACGGACCCCGCCGGGGTGCGGGGAACGCAGGCGCGTGGCCGCCCGGGGTGCGGGGAACCAGGGTGCGGGCCGCCCGGGTCGGCGGTGACCGGGGAGACGCGGGGCGCCGGGGCGCGGAAGTCCGCCGGAGGCGCAGGGAGACCGGGCCGCACGCCTCCCGGCGGCGGGGCCGCACGCCGGCCGGGCCGCACGCCGTCGCGGCGCGGCCCGGCCGGCCGGGGCCGCGGTCAGGACCCGTCGAGGATGACGGAGCGGGTGAGGTTGCGGGGGGCGTCCGGGTCGAGGCCGCGGACCGCGGCGACGGCGACCGCCAGCCGCTGGGCGCGCACCAGTTCGGCCAGCGGGTCCAGGCGGCCGTGGACCCAGGTCCCGCCGGCCGACCGCACCTGGTCGGCCAGCCCCGGCGGCGCCTCGCCGAACATCCAGGTGGCGGTGGTCGGCGCGGTGATGCTGATGGGCCCGTGCCGGTACTCCATCGCCGGGTACGCCTCGGTCCACGCCAGCGCCGCCTCACGCATCTTCAGCGCGGCCTCGCTGGCCAGCCCGACGGTCCAGCCCCGCCCGAGGAAGGTGAACTGGGTGCAGCGCTCCAGCCCCTCCGGGAGCGGCTCGGCGAGCGCGGTCCGGGCGTCGGCGACCACCGCGTCGGAGTGCAGCCCGAGGTGCGCGCGGAGCAGGGTGAGCGCGGTGGTGGCGAACCGGGTCTGCACCACCGACCGCTCGTCGGCGAAGTCCAGCACCACGGTGTCGTCGGCGAGCGTCATCACCGGGGTGGCGGGGTCGGCGGTCACCGCGCAGGTCCGTACCGTGCCGCGGAGCCGCTCCAGCAGCCGCAGCACCTCGGTGGTGGTGCCGGAGCGGGTCAGCGCGACCACCCGGTCGTAGCCGCGGCCGGCCGGGAACTCCGAGGCCGGCCAGGCGTCCGTCTCCCCCTGGCCGGACGACTCCCTCAGCCCGGCCACCGCCTGGGCCATGTAGAGCGAGGTGCCGCAACCGACCACGGCCACCCGCTCCCCGGGCCGCGGCAGCGCCGCCGCGTGGTCGGCGGCCAGCTCCGCCGCGCGCTGCCAGCACTCCGGCTGGCCGGCCAGTTCCTGTTCCACATGGCTCACGGTGTACTCCCACCCCGGCGGATCGACGGTCACCTGGCACTGCATGTGATTGTTCGCGCAAGATACAGCCGGTTTCCGAGCACAATCAAGCAGATCCGGTGCGCCAGGGCGCCGGACGGCCGGTGAAGGAGGGCCTTCGCATGTCCCGTGACGCCCGTTGGACGGAACTGCTCGAACTGCTGGTGGCACGCGGCCGGCTGGAGGTCGCGGAGGCGGCGGAGGCGCTCGGCGTCTCCGCGGCGACCGTCCGGCGCGACTTCGACCGTCTGGCCGAGCAGCAGATGCTGGTGCGCACCCGCGGCGGGGCGGTGGTGCACGGGGTCTCCTACCAGCTGCCGCTGCGCTACCAGGCGTCCCGGCGGGTGACCGAGAAGCAGCGGATCGCCGCCGCGGTGGCCGGTCTGGTCGCCCCCGGGGAGGCGGTCGGGCTCACCGGGGGGACCACCACCACCGAGGTGGCCCGGGCGCTCGCGGTCCGTCCGGACCTGGCGGACGGCTCCCCGGCGCTCACCGTGGTCACCAACGCCCTCAACATCGCCACCGAGCTGGCGGTCCGCCCGCAGTTCAAGATCGTGCTGACCGGCGGGGTGGCCCGGCCGCGCTCCTACGAGCTGACCGGTCCGCTGGCCGCCCGGGTGCTCGGGCAGCTCACCCTGGACACCGCCGTGCTGGGGGTGGACGCCTTCCACCCGGAGGCCGGGGCCGCCGCCCGGGACGAGGAGGAGGCGGTCATCAACCGGATGCTCGCCGAGCGGGCGGGGCGGGTGGTGGTCGCGGCGGACTCCACCAAGCTGGGCGGCCGGGCCTTCGCCCGGATCTGCGACACCGACCGGGTGGACACCGTGGTGACCGACACCGGGGTGGCGGCGGCGACGGCCGCGGCGTTCACCGAGGCGGGGGTGACCGTGCTCACGGTCTGAGGCACCTTTTCCCGGTTGTCCCCCGGTTATCCCCCCGGCTGTCCCCGGTTCTCCCCCGGTGGGCGCCCTCACCGCGGCCGGGACGGACCGTCCGGGACGGGCGACGGTCCGGGACGGGCCATCGGGGTCGGGACACACGATCCGGGGCGGGCGACCGCGGGTACCGGCCGGTTTCGGCCACCGGCGGCCACGGGTACCGGCGAGGGGACGGGAGCGGCCGGGCGCGTACGGCGGCGCGGCCTGCCGGACGGCCGGCGCCCGCGCGCCGCCGTCAGCTGCCCGAGGGCGCGTTCGACGGTGACGCTACGGTGGTCTCGGACAAGCACGAGGCCGGCGTTCCCGTTGCCTCTTAGCATCGAGATCCGGCAGCGTGGGGCCTCTTCCGGCCCCGCCGGCACCGGAGGAGCCGAGAAGAAAGTTGTGAGCAGGTTGTTCAGCAATGTGAGCGGGCCGACCAGGAGTGCGGAGTAAGGGGGGACGATGCACATCGTCATCATGGGCTGCGGCCGGGTCGGTGCCGCTCTGGCCCAGACCCTGGAGGCCAAGGGCCACACCGTCGCGGTGGTCGACCGGGACCCGACGGCGTTCCGCCGGCTGGGTGCCGGGTTCGGCGGTCGCCGGGTGACCGGCGTCGGCTTCGACCAGGACACCCTGCGCGAGGCGGGCATCGAGGAGGCCGGCGCGTTCGCCGCGGTGAGCAGCGGTGACAACTCCAACATCATCGCCGCCCGGGTGGCGCGCGAGATGTTCGGCGTGGAGAACGTCGCGGCCCGGATCTACGACCCGCGGCGGGCCGAGGTCTACCAGCGGCTCGGTATCCCGACCGTGGCCACCGTGCGCTGGACCGCCGACCAGATGCTGCGCCGGCTGCTGCCGTCCGGCTCCGAGGCGCTGTGGCGGGACCCCAGCGGCGGCGTGCAGCTGGCCGAGGTGCACACCGCCCCCGCGTGGGTCGGCCACAAGATCAGCAAGCTCCAGGAGGAGACCGGGGTCCGGGTCGCCTTCCTCACCCGGCTGGGCGAGGCCATACTGCCCACCTCCCAGACGGTGCTCCAGGAAGGCGATCTGGTGCACGTGATGATGCGCACCGAGGACGTCGAGAGGGTCGAGGCGGCCTTCGCGCGGGGCCCGGAGGACCAGCGGTGAACCGGCCGCACCGGACCGTACGGCCGCGGTGGGCGAGTGGTCGTGCACCCGTGCCCCCGGCCGGGCCGTCGTCGGAGGGAACGCGCCCGCGGGGCGGGAACGGAGGCACCACCCGGACATCGGCTCCGGGGCTGAGCGAGGAGATGCTGTGAGGGTTGCCATTGCCGGAGCGGGCGCGGTGGGCAGGTCCATCGCGGGCGAGCTGCTGGAGAACGGCCACGAGGTCCTCCTGATCGACAAGGCGCCGACCGCCATCTCGGTGGAGCGGGTGCCGCAGGCCGAGTGGCTGCTCGCCGACGCGTGCGAGATCACCTCGCTGGACGAGGCGGCGCTGCAGGGCTGCAACGTGGTGATCGCCGCCACCGGTGACGACAAGGTCAACCTCGTCGTCTCCCTGCTGGCGAAGACCGAGTACGGGGTGCCGCGGGTCGTCGCCCGGGTGAACAACCCGAAGAACGAGTGGCTGTTCAACGAGTCGTGGGGCGTCGACGTGGCCGTCTCCACACCGCGGCTGATGTCGGCGCTGGTGGAGGAGGCGGTGAGCGTCGGCGACCTGGTGCGGCTGCTCCGCTTCAGCCACGGCGACGCCAACCTGGTGGAGCTGACGCTGCCGCCGGAGGCGGCGCTGGTGGGCACCCGGGTCGGCGAGGTGGCGTGGCCCCAGGACACCAGCCTGGTCACCATCATCCGCGGGACGCGGGTGCTCACCCCCAGCAAGGACGACGTCCTGGAGGCCGGTGACGAGCTGCTGTTCGTGGCCGCCCAGGCGCGTGAGGAGCAGCTGGAGGACCTGCTGTCGGTCCGGCGCGAGGACGCCTGAGCCGTTAGGCCCGCACGCCGGCCGGGACCCCGACCCCCGGGGCCCGGCCGGCGCTGTCGTTCCCGCCGGTCGTCTGCCGGCCGCGGGCCCCGCGACTGTCACCCGCCGGGGCCGCTGGAGCCATGACCGGTCTCCGGGGGGACGCGGCTGCCGCCGGACGGGCCCGGCCCCGGGCCGCGCGTGGTTGCCGCGCCGGGCCCGCCCCGGCCCGGCGGACACACGGCGCGCGGCACGGCTCCCGCCCGTCGCACGGACGCCGCCGCCGGCCGGGGTGCCGCCCGGGCCGGGCCACGGCCCGCCGCGTGGGCGGCTTCGCCCGGTGCGGACGGTGCGCGGCCTGCTTCGCTCAGTGCGGGCGGTCCGCCGCCGGGTGCGGGCCCGGCTGCTGCCGCTCCGCCGTTTCGGCCCGGGCCCGGTCCACGATCCCGTCGGTCCACTCGTCGAGCGCCTGGGTGACGGACGCCTCCGCGGCACCGGCCGCCTGCCGGGCCCGCTCGCGTTCCCGCTCCGCCTTCTCCTCGGCCTCCATCTCGGCGATGACGTCGATCGGCGGCGGCGCCTTGGCCAGGAAGATCCAGGTCAGGTAGACGCAGAGCAGGAACGGCGGGATGCCCAGGGCGACCTTGACCCACCCCAGCTGGGTGGCGTCGCCCCACCAGTACAGCGGGAAGAGGATCGCCGACTTGCCCAGCAGGATCAGGCCCCAGGCCCAGGTGGCCTTGGTGTAGGCGGTGAAGCGGCCCGGGTTGCGGGTCCGCCAGGAGAGGTTCTCCTTGAGGATCGGGCCGAGCAGCACCCCGATCAGCGGGAACCGGAGGACCGCCGAGAGGATGTAGGCGACGGACAGCCCCAGCGTGTAGAGCATGCCGGGCAGGTAGAAGTTCTTGGCGTCGCCGGACATCATCGCGAACACCGCGCCGAAGGCGACCCCGAAGACGCCGCTGAAGGCGTGCTTGAGGGTTTCCTTGCGGATCAGCCGGGCGACGGCGAGCAGCACCGTGACGCCGAGCGCGGTGATCGCGGCGAGATGGATGTCCCGCTTGATGGTGTAGAAGAGGACGAAGACCAGTCCGGGCACGGTGGTGTCCACCATGCCGCGGACCCCGCCGAACGCCTCCAGCAGCGCGGTGTCGGCCGCCGCCCTGCCGCGCGCGCTCGCGGCGGCGTCGTCGCCCCCCGCGGTGTCCTGGTCGGTCGAGGTCCGCTTGTCGTCAGACGTCACCCGCTACTCCTGTCCGAGCGGTCGCAGTTCGTACTTGGGGTTGAACAGCACCCGGCGCCCGTGACTCATGGAGATGCGGCCGGTGGCGATCAGCTTGCGGCCGGGCTCGATCCCGAGGATGGAGCGGCGGCCGAGCCAGACCACGTCCAGGGCGGCGGTGCCGTCGAACAGCTCCGCCTCCAGGGCCGGCACGCCGGCCCGCGGCCGCAGGGTGACCGTGCGCAGCGTACCGGTCACCTTCACTATCTGCCGGTCACCGCACTCGCCGATCTTGGTGCAGCCCGCGGCCTCCGCGTCCTGCTCCAGCTCGGCGGAGTGGAGCTCCTCCTGGGAACTCGACAGCCGGTCGAGCATCCGCCGGAAACGGCCGGCGGGCTTGTCGGGTCGGGTTACGGCACTCATACCGCCAGCGTACCGGGGCGGCCCGGCCGGATCACCGTCCCGTGCGCGGCCGGCACGCCCCGCGCCGGGCGGGCCGGTGGCCGGCGCCGGCGCCGGACGGGCGGCCCCGGAGGCCCGTGCACCGAGGGGCGGGCGGACGGCTCCGGCCGGCGGTCCGGAAGGACGGCCTCGCGGACGGCCCCGGCGGGCGGTCCGCCTCAGCCCTCGAACCGGTAGCCCATCCCCGGCTCGGTGATGAAGTGGCGTGGGTGGGAGGGGTCGGCCTCCAGCTTGCGGCGCAGCTGTGCCATGTAGACCCGCAGGTAGTTGGTCTCCGTGCCGTACGAGGGGCCCCAGACCTCCTGGAGCAGCTGCTTCTGGCTGACCAGGCGGCCGGTGTTGCGGACCAGTACCTCCAGCAGGTGCCACTCGGTGGGGGTGAGCCGGACGTCCCGTCCCTCGCGGTTGACCTTCTTGGCGGCGAGGTCGACGGTGAACGACGGGGTGGTCACGATCACGGGCGCCTCGCTGTGCCCGCCGGGCTCGGCGCGGCGCACCGCGGCGCGCAGCCGGGCCAGGAGTTCGTCCATGCCGAAGGGCTTGGTGACGTAGTCGTCGGCGCCGGCGTCCAGCGCCTCCACCTTCTCGTCGGAGGTCTGGCGGGCGGAGAGCACCAGCACCGGGACGCGGGTCCAGCCCCGCAGTCCCCGGATCACCTCGACGCCGTCCATGTCGGGCAGGCCGAGGTCGAGGATGACCACGTCGGGGTGGCGGGCGGCGGCGAGCCGGAGCGCGGTGGCGCCGTCGGGGGCGGCGTCCACCTCGTAGTGGCGCGCCTTGAGGTTGATCACCAGGGCGCGGACGATCTGCGGCTCGTCGTCCACCACCAGCACCCGCACGGGGGTCCGGGTGGCGCCGCCCGCGGCGCCGGCGGGGGACGCGTCCTGCGCGGAGGGGTACGGCATCGGGCCGCCGTCCTTTCTGTGTCGTCGCTGCTGGTGGGGCTTCGTCGCCGCCGGGTCCGGCGGGTCCAGCGAAGCGGCCGGTGACCGAGGGGCGGGCCGGGTGCGCCCGTGGGGTCAGCCGGCGGCCCGGGCAGGCTCCCGGGGAGCCGGCCGGTGGCCGGCCGGGCGCGGCGCGCAGGGTGAGCACCATGGTCATCCCGCCGCCGGGGGTGTCCTCGGCGGTGAGCCGGCCGCCCATGGTCTCCGCGAAGCCCCGGGCCACCGCGAGGCCGAGCCCGACCCCGGCGCCGCGCGGGGCGTCGCCGTACCGCTGGAAGGGCTCGAAGATGCGGTCCTTGGCGCTGTCCGGGACGCCGGGGCCGCGGTCGGCCACCCGCAGCTCCACCCGCTCCCCCAGGGCGCTGGCGGAGACCAGGACCGGGGTGCCGGCCGGGCTGTACTTCACCGCGTTCTCGACGATGTTGGCCACGCAGCGCTCCAGCAGCCCGGGGTCCACGGCGACCATCGGCAGTTCCTCGGGGACGTCCAGGACGACGCTGCGCTCGTCCACGCCGACCAGCGCCATGGGCACCACCTCGTCGAGGTCGATCTCCCGGATGAGCGGGGTGACGGTGCCGGTCTGCAGCCGGGACATGTCGAGCAGGTTGCCGACCAGGTGGTCGAGGCGGTCGGCCCCCTCCTCGATGCCGGCGAGCAGCTCCGCCTCGTCCTCCTCGGACCAGGCCACGTCGTCGGAGCGGAGCGAGGAGACGGCCGCCTTGATGCCGGCCAGCGGGGTGCGCAGGTCGTGACTGACGGCGGCGAGCAGCGCGGTGCGGATGCGGTTGCCCTCGGCGAGCTCATGGGCCCGGGCGGCCTCCCCCACCAGCCGCTGCCGGTCCAGTACGACGGCGGCCTGGGCGGCGAAGGCGGCGAGCACCCGGCGGTCCTCGGCGGGCAGCACCCGGCCGCGCAGCGCGAGCGCCAGGTGGTCGCCCACCGGCATGTCCACGTCGGCGTCCTCGGGGCGGGCGGGCGGCGGCGCGTCCCCGGTGCCGGCGCTGGCGGCGCAGGTCCACGGGGCCAGGTCGCCGTCCCGCTCCAGCAGGGCGACGGACTCCATGGCGAAGGTCTCGCGGACCCGTTCCAGCAGGGCCTGCAGGCCGGTCTCGCCGCGCAGCACGCTGCCGGCCAGGAAGGACAGCACCTCGGACTCGGCGCGCAGCCGGGCGGCCTGGTGGGTGCGGCGGGCGGCCAGGTCCACCACCGAGGCGACCGAGACGGCGACCGCGAAGAAGATCACGATGGCGACGAGGTTCTTCGGGTCCTGCACGGTGAGGGTGTGGGTGGGCGGGATGAAGAAGTAGTTGAGCAGCAGGGAGCCGGCGGCGGCCGAGGCGAGCGCCGGCAGCAGGCCGCCGAGCAGGGCGGCGACCACGGTCAGGAAGAGGAAGAGCAGGACGTCGTTGGCGAGGCCGGGGCCGGGGTCGAGAGTCAGCAGGCCGACGGTGAGCAGCACCGGGCCGGCCACCCCGGCCAGCCAGCCGGCCAGGACCCGGGAACGGCCGAGCCGGGCGCCGCGGGCGACGGGCAGCCCGCGTCCCTTGGCGACCTCCCCGTGCGTGACGATGTGCACGTCCAGGTCGGGGCCGGAGTCGCGGGCCACGGTGGCGCCGACGCCGGGCCCGAAGACGTACTGCCAGGTCTTGCGGCGGCTGGAGCCGAGCACGATCTGGGTGGCGTTGACGCCCCGGGCGAACTCCAGCAGCGCCTGCGGCACGTCCTCCCCTATGACGTGGTGGAAGGTGCCGCCGAGGCTTTCGACCAGGGTGCGCTGGACCGCCAGTTCCTTAGGCGAGGCCGAGGTCAGGCCGTCGCTGCGGGCGATGTAGACGGCGAGGATCTCGCCGCCGGCCCCCTTGGCGGCCATCCGCGCGGCGCGGCGGATCAGCGTCCGGCCCTCCGGTCCGCCGGTGATGCCGACGACGATCCGCTCCCGGGCGTGCCAGATGGTGGAGACCTCGTGCTCGGCCCGGTACTGCTGGAGGTACTCGTCCACCCGGTCCGCGGTCCACAGCAGCGCCAGCTCGCGCAGGGCGGTCAGGTTGCCGGGGCGGAAGTAGTGCGACAGGGACGCGTCGATCCGGTCCGGCGGGTAGATGTTGCCGTGCGCCATGCGGCGGCGCAGCGCGTGCGGCGACATGTCGACCAGCTCGATCTGGTCGGCGCGCCGGACGATCTCGTCGGGGACGGTCTCGCGCTGGCGTACCCCGGTTATCGACTCCACGACGTCGCCCAGCGACTCCAGGTGCTGGATGTTGACCGTGGAGATCACGTCGATCCCGGCCCGGAGCAGTTCCTCGACGTCCTGCCACCGCTTGGCGTTGCGGCAGCCGGGGACGTTGGTGTGGGCCAGCTCGTCCACCAGGGCGACCGCCGGGCGGCGGACGAGGACCGCGTCCAGGTCCATCTCGGTGAAGGTGGTGCCCCGGTAGGCGATCTCGCGGCGCGGCACCGTCTCCAGCCCGTGCAGCATGACCTCGGTGCGCGGCCGTCCGTGGTGCTCGACCAGCCCGACGACGAGGTCGGTGCCGCGCTCGGCCCGCCGGTGGCCCTCCGAGAGCATCGCGTAGGTCTTGCCGACTCCCGGCGCCGCGCCCAGGTAGATCCGAAGCTTCCCGCGTGCCATGGCCCCATCTTCTTGCCCGGGCCGGGAACCGCCCTGCCCTCGTCGTGCCTCCGCGGCGACTCTACGACGCACCCGACGGACAAACCGGACGAGGGGTGGCCGTACGGGGTGGATTTGACGCACTTCTGACGCGGTCGGCCCCGGGTGGTCCCGGCCGGCCCCGGGTCGGGCCGCGCGGCGGGACGGAGCCGAAAACCACTCGCCGCCCGCTCCGGCGCGTTGCGATCATGGCCGCCATGACCGAATTGGTGACCGCGCACACCTCCGCCCTGGGCCCCGCGTCGCTGGCGGCGATCCGGCGTCTGCTCGACGACGCGTTCGAGGGCGACTTCTCCGACGAGGACTGGGACCACACCCTGGGGGGCATGCACGCGCTGCTGTGGGACGGCGACGAGCTGGTGGCCCACGCCGCGCTGGTGCAGCGCCGGCTGCTGCACGGAGGGCGGGCGCTGCGCACCGGCTACGTGGAGGGCGTGGCGACCCGCGCGGACCGGCGGCGGCGCGGCTACGGCAGCGCCGTGATGGGGGCGCTGGACCCGGTGCTGCGCGGGGCGTACGAGCTGGGCGCGCTGTCGGCGGCCGAGGAGGCGGCCGCCCTGTACGCCTCACTGGGGTGGCAGCGCTGGCAGGGCGCCACGTCGGTGCTGGCGCCGGGCGGGGTGGAGCGCACCGAGGAGGACGACGACTCGACGTTCGTGATGCCGCTGACGGTGCCGGTGGACCTGACCGGGGAGCTGATCTGCGACTGGCGGGACGGTGACGTCTGGTAACGGACCGACGCCCCCGGGGCCCGCGCGGTGTCCACGGGCCCGCACCCGCCTGACGGCCTCCGGAGGTGCGGCGGCCGCCGTACGGACGCCGCGGCGCCGGGCGGTGGTGCCGCGCCGGCGGGGTGGCGGGCGAGCGGCCGGCGCGCGGGGCCCTCGCCGGTGCCGCGCGGCGGACCGTCCCGTTCACCCACGCGCCGGCGGGCGGCCCGGCCCGCCGTGCGGAGACTCCGGTGCCGGGCGGCGGCGGCCGCCCGGCACCGGACGCCGGTGGGCCGCGCCCCCGTACGGGAAGCGCGGCCCACCGGTACGTGCCCGGGCGCGGTCAGCGCACCTCGGTGATCTCCGGGCCGCGCTGCAGGCGGTCGGCGCCGCCGGCGAACCGGGAGCCGCGCGCCTCCTCCTGCTGCACCCCGTCGGCCACCATCTGCGCGTCGTCGGGCAGCTTCAGGACGATCGGGTCGCGGGGCGCCATCGGACCGTCACCGCGCACCACGACGGTGTCCCGGAACACGGCCTCCAGCAGGCTGCCGGTCTCGGGCTTCACCGCGCCCTGGCCGGAGATCACGCCCCGCAGGAACCAGCGCGGGCCGTCCACGCCCACGAAGCGGACCACCTGCACGCCGTTGGTCCCGTCCGGCAGCTGCACCGGCACCTGGGCCCGCAGCTCCCAGCCGAGCGGCCCCTCGACCTCGTCCACGACGCCGCCCTGCTGGGTGATGCCGCCGGCGATCTCGTCCCGGACCTCGGCCCAGATGCCCTCGTTCTTGGGGGCGGCGAACGCCTGGAGCTGCACGGCGCTGTCGCTCAGCACCACGGTCGCGGCGACGATCGCGTCCCCGGCGACCTCGACCCGCAGCTCCATGCCCTGCACGCCCGGGACGAAGAGCCCGCCGAGGTCGACCCGGCCCTCGCCGGGCTCGCGTACCTCGGAGATGTCCCACGGACCGTCCGGGCGGGGCGCCGGCGGCAGGGCGACCCTGCTCGCCGGGACGTCCTCGTCCGGTGCCTCGTCGTCGGCGGCGTCCTCCGCCCGGGCCGACTCCTCGGCGGTGGCGTCGAACTCCTCGACGTCTTCCTTGCTGCGCTTGCGGCGACGTCCGAACACGTCACAGTCCTTCCCGGTCGGAACCGACCGAAGCGTATCCATTCCCACCCGTCGAGCCGCCCACCGCTGCATGCCCACCGGTGGACCCGAAGCCCCCTCCGGCCCGAGCCGAACCGGGAAGCTCCGCGACCTCGTGGAAGCGCACCTTCTCGACTTGCTGGACGACCAGTTGGGCGATCCGGTCGAAACGATCGAACCGCACGCTCTCGCGCGGGTCCAGATTGACCACGATCACCTTGATCTCTCCACGGTACCCGGCATCGACCGTCCCTGGGGCATTCACCAGCGCCACACCGCAACGGGCCGCCAGTCCGGACCGCGGATGGACGAAGGCGGCGTACCCGTCGGGCAGCGCGATGGAGACCCCGGTCGGCAGCACCGCGCGCTCCCCGGGGCCGAGCTCGGCCGCCTCGGTGGTGACCAGGTCGGCCCCGGCGTCGCCGGGGTGCCCGTAGGCGGGGAGCGGGACGTCCGGGTCGATCCGGCGGATGAGCACGTCGACGGGCGGGCGGGTCACACCATCCTCCTGCGGGCAGCGGCGGGCCCGGCGCGGTGCGCGCCGGCGCCGGTCACGGGTTCACCTCGAAGGCGCGGGCGACCCTGACCTGGTCGGGGTCGGCGAGCGCCGCGTTGATCTCCTCGGGCCGGCCGTTGTCGATGAAGTGGTCGATGGCCACCTCGATGAACAGGGCGTCGGCGCGGACCGCCACCGGCCCGTCCGGGCCGCCGATCCGGCCGGTCGCGGTGGAGTAGATCTTGCGTCCGTGGACTCCGGTGACCCTGGCCTCCAGGTGCAGCTCGGTGCCGACCGGGACGGGACGGACGAAGTCGGTCTCCAGCCGTCCGGTCACCGCGATCACCCGCAGCAGCCACTGCAGGGCCCCGAGCGTCTCGTCCAGCGCCGTGGCCAGCACACCGCCGTGCGCGAGCCCCGGGGCGCCCTGGTGCGCGGGCCGCACGGTGAAGGTGGCGGTCACGCTCACCCCCTCACCGGCCGTCGCCGCCAGCCGCAGCCCGTGCGGCTGCTCCTCGCCACAGCCGAAGCACTGGTCGTAGTGCGAGCCCAGCGGCTCTCCGGGGGCGGGCGCGTCGGGGTGCCGCACCGGGGGCACGGCGTCCTCCGGCGGGGTCAGCGCAGTCGTTCTTCCACTCACAGCGCCGAACCTTACCCGCGCGGCAGGTGGCCGGCGCGCCCCGTGCCAAGCTGGGCTCATGCAGCCTTACGAAGAACGCCTGACCGCGCCCCGTTCCTGGTGGTTCATCGCCGTCCTGGTGGGGCTGGCGGCCGGGGTGATCCTGCTGCCGGTCGGTCCGCTGCCGATGCTGGGCGGTCTGGTCGGCGGCACCGCGCTGGCCGCGGTGACGATCAGCGCCTACGGGTCGGCGCGGGTGCGTGTGGTCGCGGACTCGCTGGTCGCCGGGGACGCGCGCATCCCGGTGGCGGCCCTGGGCGACGCCGAGGTGCTGGACGCCGAGGAGGCGACCGCCTGGCGCACCTACAAGGCCGATCCGCGCGCCTTCATGCTGCTGCGCAGCTACATCCCCACCGCGCTGCGGATCGAGGTGACCGATCCGGCCGACCCCACGCCGTACGTCTACGTCTCCACCCGGGACCCGCGGCGGCTGGCGGCGGCGCTGGAGTCGGTCCGTACCGGCGGCTGAGACGCGGCACCGGTTCGCGGCCGGTGCCGACGGTTGGAAGGGGCGCCGGGTGCCGCACGCCGGGACGGGACGGCCGGTCCGGCGGCGCCGGGGTACGGGTGACGCGAGGGCCGGGGCCGCGGGGGCGCGTGACGTGCGCCGGAGCAAGCACCTGCGGGCGGGCCGTGGAGCAAGGACGGGCCGTGGGCAGGTGAGCGAGGGGGCGGGCCGGGCCGGGGCGGCGCAGGATACGGCCGGGCCCAGGCTGCGGACGGCCGGTTGCCGGGCCATGAGCGCCCGGTGAACACGGACGTGGACGCCGGCGCCGGGGGCCGCCTCAGACCCCGGCGGCGTGGTGGGTGGCAGGCGCACGCCCGGCGCGGTGCGGCTGCCGGGCCCCGGGGGCCGGGCGGGCGCCGGCGTGCGGCGCGCCGGGTTCGCGTACGCGGGGGACGACCACGCCCGGGAAGGGTGTGGCGGGGAAGAGCGGATGAAGCCCGGCGGCGGACGGCGGCTCCGTCCGGACCGGGCCGGCGGTGCCGTCCGCCGGCTCGGCGGGTATCGCGGGCGCTGCCGTCGGTACGGCGGCGCGGACGCCCGCGACCAGGGTGGAGGTGCCGCGCGGGGCACCGGCCACCGGTTCGTCCGCGAGCGTCTCCGGGCCGGGCCCGGTGAGCCGCTCGCGGGGTGCGGCCGGGCCGCGGACCGGGATGCGCGGGGGCTGGGCGGCGGCGACGCGCGCGACGACGGTGGTCAGCCGCGTCGGTGCGCCTCGTCCGCCACTGCGGGCCCCGAGGGCGACGGCGCTCGCGAGCGAGGCCCGCCGGCCCCGCTCGACGCTCGCGTCGCCCTGCCGCGCGCTCACGCCGGTCCCACGCCCTCAGGCCGCGCAGTCACGGCAGATCGGCTGGCCGTTCTTCTCCTCGGCGAGCTGGCTGCGGTGGTGCACCAGGAAGCAGCTCATGCAGGTGAACTCGTCCTGCTGGCGCGGCAGCACACGGACGGACAGCTCCTCGTTGGAGAGGTCCGCACCGGGCAGCTCCAGCCCCTCGGCCTGCTCGAACTCGTCCACATCGACGGTGGACGCGGACTTGTCGTTCCGCCGGGCCTTCAGCTCCTCGATGCTGTCCTCGTTGACGTCGTCGTCGGTCTTGCGTGGGGTGTCGTAATCCGTTGCCATGTCGCTCTCCCCCTCTGGGTGTCTGCGGTGTCTCCAGCGCACGTAACGCGTGAGAGGCCGGACTTGTGCCCGACCCGAGGCGGAGATTTTGCCTCACATCAAGGTCTGTTACTCAATCGACACCCAACCGGTCCCCTAAGTGGCGATCGGCTCGGGTGGCGAAGGGGACCGTACACCGTCGCGGCCCCGGTCGACACATGAGCCCCGACGTGTACTTCCCGTGATCAGCACCCCCGGAAACCCGGAAATTCCGGGCTTTCCAGCAGGCTCGCCGATCACTTTCCGTAGATGGCCGGAAATTCGCCCATGTGATCGATCACACAGCCCCGAGGCCGGAACCGGGCCCCGGAATTCGGCTCCAAGCGAACATCTGGCCGGTTGGTGGTGCGTCTTCCATGGTCCCACCTCACACCGGCAGGACCACCCGCATGACCAGACCGCCACCCTCGCGCGGCTGTGCGGTGATCCGGCCGCCGTGCGCCCGCGCCACCGAGCGGGCGATGGACAGCCCCAGACCGACACCCTTGTCACTGCCGGTGCGGGCGGTCCGCAGCCGCCGGAACGGCTCGAAGATGTTGTCCAGCTCGTACGCCGGAACCACCGGCCCGGTGTTCGTCACCACCAGCTCCGCCTGGCCGTCCCGGGCCTCGGTGGTGACCTCCACCCAGCCGTCCGGGGCGTTGTAGCGGACGGCGTTCTGCACCAGGTTGAGCGCGATGCGCTCCAGCAGCACGCCGTTGCCCTGCACCACCACCGCCCGCCGGGAGCCGCGGAACTCCACCCCCTTGGCCTGCGCCTCGGTGCGCACCTGGTCCACCGCCCTGGTGGCCACCTCGGCCAGGTCCACCGGCTTGCGGTCCACGATCTCGTTGTCGCTGCGGGCCAGCAGCAGCAGACCCTCCACCAGCTGCTCGCTGCGCTCGTTGGTCGCCAGCAACGTCTTCCCCAGCTGCACCAGCTCCGGCGGGGCGGCCGGGTCGGAGAGCTGCACCTCCAGCAGCGTCCGGTTGATCGCCAGCGGGGTGCGCAGCTCGTGCGAGGCGTTGGCGACGAACCGCTGCTGCGCGGTGAACGCCCGGTCCAGCCGCTCCAGCATCTCGTCGAAGGTGTCGGCCAGCTCCTTCAGCTCGTCGTCCGGACCGTCCAGCTCGATCCGCCGGGACAGATCGGAACCGGCCACCTGGCGAGCGGTGCGGGTGATCCGGCCCAGCGGTGAGAGCACCCGGCCGGCCATCGCGTAACCGAACGCGAAGGCGATCACCGACAGGCCCATCAGGGCGAGCAGGGAGCGGCGCAGCAGGCCGTTGAGCGCCACCTCGCGCTGGTGTTCCATGCAGTCGGCCACCGCCTGGTTGAAGGAGGCGTTGTTGCCGCTGGTGGGCAGCTGGCAGGCGTCGTCGGTGATCTCGTACCGCAGTTCGAGGATGCGGAAGGGGAAGCGGCTCCCGTCGTTCAGGGCGTCGGCCGCCAGCAGGTAGATGATCGTCAGCAGCACCACGCCGGCGATCAGGAACATCCCGCCGTACAGCAGGGTCAGCCGTATCCGGATGGTCGGCCGCAGCAGCAGGTCACGGCGCTGGTGGTGGCGGTGCGGCTCCCAGCTGGGCCTGGGCGGCGCGGCGGGCGGTGGGGGGATGGCGGCCATCGGTCAGATCCGGTATCCGGAGCCGGGCACGGTGACGATCACCGGCGGCTCGCCGAGCTTGCGGCGGAGCGTCATCACCGTGACCCGCACCACGTTGGTGAACGGGTCGGTGTTCTCGTCCCACGCCTTCTCCAGCAGCTGCTCGGCCGAGACCACCGCCCCCTCGCTGCGCATGAGCACCTCCAGCACCGCGAACTCCTTCGGTGCGAGCTGGATCTCCCGGCCGTCCCGGAAGACCTCGCGGCGGTTCGGGTCCAGCTTGATCCCGGCGCGCTCCAGCACCGGCGGCAGCGCCACCGTGGTGCGCCGGCCCAGCGCCCGCACCCGGGCGATCAGCTCGCTGAAGGCGAACGGCTTCGGCAGGTAGTCGTCCGCGCCGATCTCCAGCCCGGCGACCCGGTCGCTGACGTCACCGGAGGCGGTGAGCATCAGCACCCGGGTCGGCATGCCCAGCTCCACGACCTTGCGGCACACGTCGTCCCCGTGGACCAGGGGCAGGTCGCGGTCGAGGACCACGACGTCGTAGTCGTTCACCGCGATCCGCTCCAGGGCGGCGGCCCCGTCGTACACGACGTCCACGGCCATGGCCTCCCGGCGCAGACCGGTGGCCACCGCATCGGCGAGCAGCTGCTCGTCCTCGACGACGAGTACACGCACGTCGCTGTCCTTCCTTCGTGGGCACCTCGGGGTGGGCGCGGCGGAGCGGCCCCGTCGGCGCGCCAGGCGTTCGATGAGCGCCTCCATCCTGCCTCCAAGGCCGGTAAACCGGGGGTAAGAGGCCTGTGGGGGCGGTGGCCGGCGGGACGGTGGCCCACCGGTTGCCCACGGATGGACCGCCGGGGAACGGACAGGCGTCCCCGGAGAATTCACTCGTTTTCCCGCGGGGTCGATGTTTCCCGGGCATCCGCCGTGGGGAGGACGAGTCACACACCCCGCGATCACGCCCTGATCCACAGGCGCGCCACCACTCGTGTCGCCTGGCTCCGGACGGGGACGCCCATGTGATCGCCGTCACCCCGGCCGCGGCCGGGGCCCCCAAGGGCACACCCCCGTGCCGCCGACCCTTTTACCCAAGACGAGGGGGCGCCAAATGGACGCGTTCACCGCAGGCATTCTGCAGCGTATAGAGACCACCCGGTCGGATCTCGCGCGCGCCCGTGAGACGGGTGACGACTTCCTCGCCGACGTGGAGCTGGCCGAGCTGGAAGACCTCCAGCGGCTGGCCGCGGAGCACGGTGTGGAGGTCGGCGCCGCGACCGTCTGACCCGAGCACGACGGAGCGCCCCGGTGCCGCAGGGCACCGGGGCGCTCGTGCGCGTCCCCGCCCGGCCTTCCCGGGCACCGGCGCGCCGGGCATCCGCACTCGGGCGTCCGCACTCCGCCCGGCCCCTGTCACCGTGGAGCCCCGTGGCGCCTGTCGCCGCCACCCGGGTGACCGGCACACGGCGCGCCGGGGCCCGGCGGTGGCCCGTCGCCGCGACGTCAGTCGTGCCAGGCGCCCAGCTCCTCCAGCAGCCCCTGCAGCTCCTCGAAGAGGCCCGGAACGGCCGCGACGGTCAGGTCACCGTCGGCGGGCCTGCCGGGCCGGCCGCCGGTCAGCGCGCCGGCCTCGCGGGCTATCAGCTCGCCCGCCGCCAGGTCCCAGGGGTTGAGGCCGCGCTCGTAGTAGGCGTCGAGCCGGCCGCAGGCCACGTCGCACAGGTCGATGGCCGCCGAGCCGCCCCGCCGGATGTCCCGCACCCTGGGCAGCAGCGTGCGCAGCACCTCCGCCTGCGCGGCGCGGCGCCGGGCCAGGTAGGCGAAGCCGGTGCCGAGCAGCGCCTGCTCGAAGGGCGGCGTGGGGCGCACCCGCACCCGCTCCCCGTTGCGGTGCGCGCCGCCGCCGAGGACCGCGTGGTAGGTCTCCCGGCGCATCGGGGCGGCGACCACGCCCACCAGCGTCACCCCGTCCCGCTCGGCGGCGATCGACACCGACCAGGACGGCAGGCCGTACAGGTAGTTCACCGTGCCGTCGATGGGGTCCACCACCCAGCGCACCCCGCTGCTGCCCGGGGTGCTGGCGCCCTCCTCCCCCAGCACCCCGTCGTCCGGGCGTCGCTCGGCGAGGAAGTCGGTGATCAGCCGTTCGGCGGCCAGGTCCATCTCGGTGACCACGTCGATCGGGCTGGTCTTGGTGGACGCCACCCCCAGGTCGGCGGGGCGGCCGTCGCGCAGCAGCGCCCCCGCCCGCTCGGCGGCCTCCAGGGCCACGCTCAGAAGTTCCTGCTCCAGCTGCTCGCTCACGCTGCTCCTCGTTCCTCGCTGCTGCTGCGGCGCGGGCCGTCCGGGCCCGGCCGCGGGGTTCAGGCGTACGGGCTGTCGGCGCCCGCCGCGGCCGGACGCGGGGTCCGCGCCGGACAGCAGCCGACCGGGCACACGTCGTGGCTGGGCCCCAGCGACCCCAGCGCGCAGCGGCGGGGCGCGGTGGGGCCCGTCTCCCCGGCGCCCGGCGCGGCGTCCGCGTCCCCGGCGGCGAGCCGTTCGGTGGCGGCCCGCTCCAGGACCAGCTCCCGGACCGCCGCTGCGAAGCGGGGGTCGGCACCGACGGTGGCGGCGCGGGCGACCGGCAGGCCCAGCTCGGCGGCCTTGGCGGCGGCCTCGGTGTCGAGGTCGTACCTGACCTCCATGTGGTCGGAGACGAAGCCGATCGGCACCATCACCGCGCCCGGCACCCCGGCGCCGTGCAGCTCTTCGAGGTGGTCGCAGATGTCCGGCTCCAGCCAGGGGATGTGCGGGGCGCCGCTGCGGGACTGGTAGACCAGCCGCCAGGGGCGCTCGGCACCGGTCTCCTCGCGCACCGCGTCGGCGATCAGCCGGGCCACGTCCAGGTGCTGGGCGACGTACGCGCCGCCGCGCCCGTCCTCGGTGTGCGCCTCCACCGGCCCGGAGGTGTCGGCCGCGGCGGTCGGGATGGAGTGGGTGGTGAACGCCAGGTGGGCGCCGTCCCGGACCTCGGCGGGCAGCTCGGCGAGGGCGGCGAGCGTGGCGTCCACCATCGGGCGGACGAAGCCGGGGTGGTTGAAGTAGTGCCGCAGCTTGTCCACGCGGGGCAGCGGCAGGCCCTCCGCCTCCAGCGCGGCCAGCGCGTCGGCGAGGTTCTCGCGGTACTGCCGGCAGCCGGAGTACGAGGCGTAGGCGCTGGTGGTGAGGGTGAGGATGCGCCGGTGGCCGTCGGCGACCATCTCGCGCAGGGTGTCGGTGAGGTACGGCGCCCAGTTGCGGTTGCCCCAGTACACGGGCAGCTCCACACCGTGCTCGGCGAAGTCCTTCCGGATCGCCGCCAGCAGCTCGCGGTTCTGGGCGTTGATCGGGCTGACCCCGTCGAAGAGGTAGTAGTGGCGGCCCACCTCCTTCAGCCGCTCACGCGGGATGCCGCGGCCGCGGGTGACGTTCTCCAGGAACGGGACGACGTCGTCCGGGCCCTCGGGGCCGCCGAAGGAGAGCAGCAGCAGGGCGTCGTAGGGCGCGCCCTGGGCCGCGGGGCGGGGCGCTGGGGAGTGCTGGGCGGACATGCCTCCGATCCTGCCACCCGGCCCCGACAGCCCCGGAACCGACACCGCCGCGCGGCCGGCCGGACCCGGCACCGCCGCCGGCCGGCCCGGGTCGGCACCGGGGCGGCCGCGCGGTAATTCGACTGCGGGGCCCGGGGACGCACCGTAAGCTGTATGGGCATCCCACGTTCCTTACCTGCTGATGGCGGAGCCTTCCCTTGCCCAGTCCCTACCGCAAGATCTTCGCCGCCCACGGGGCCAGGAACTTCTCGGCCGCCGGATTCCTGGGCCGGATGACGCTGTCCATGACCGGTATCGGCGTGGTCACCATGATTTCGCAGATCACCGGCCGGTACGGGCTGGCCGGGGCGGTCGCGGCCACCCTGGCGCTGTCCGCCGCCGCGATCGGTCCGCAGATCTCCCGGCTGGTGGACCGGCACGGTCAGCGGCGGGTGCTCCGTCCGGCCACCGTGGTGTCGGCGCTGGCGGTGGCCGGGCTGCTGGTGAGCGCGAACCAGCGGTGGCCGGACTGGACGCTGTTCGCCTTCGCCGCGGTGGCCGGCTGCGTACCGAGCGTGGGGTCGATGGTCCGGTCCCGCTGGGCCGAGATCTACCGGGGCTCGCCGCAGGAGCTGCACACCGCCTACGCGTTCGAGTCGGTGGTCGACGAGGTGTGCTTCATCTTCGGCCCGATCCTGTCGATCGGCCTGTCCACCACCTGGTTCCCCGAGGCCGGGCCGCTGCTGGCCCTGGTCTTCCTGGTGACCGGCGTCTTCTGGCTCACCGCCCAGCGGGCCACCGAGCCGCGGCCGCACCCGCGCGAGCACCACACCGCCGGTTCGGCGCTGCGCTCCCGAGGGCTCCAGGTGCTGGTGGCCACCTTCGTGGCGACCGGCGCGATCTTCGGCGCGGTGGACGTGGTGACGGTGGCCTTCGCCGAGGAGGAGGGCAGCAAGGGTGCGGCCAGCGTGGTGCTCGCGATCTACGCGCTCGGCTCCTGCACCGCGGGACTGGTCTACGGGCTGCTGCCGCTCTCCGGTTCCGCGCCCCGTCGATGGCTGCTGGGTGTGTGCGTGATGGCCGCGAGTATGATCCCCCTCCAATTGGTCGGGAACCTGCCGCTGCTGGCCGTGGCGCTCTTCGTCGCGGGCCTGTCCGTCGCACCGACGATGGTGACCACCATGGGCCTGATCGAGCAGCATGTACCACGCGCCAACCTCACCGAGGGCATGACCTGGGTGAGCACCGGCCTCGCGGTCGGGGTGGCGCTGGGCTCCTCGGCGGCCGGGGTGGTGGTGGACCGGGCCGGGGCGGACGCCGGATACGCCGTGGCCGGCGTGGCCGGTGTGGTCGCGGCGGTGGTGGCGTTCCTGGGCTACCGCCGGCTGCGGCCGGCGGCCGAGCCGGCGGGGGCAGCCCCGCCGGAGGCGACGGGAGGGCCGGAGACGGATGACCGTACTGAGGACCACACGCGGCAGCACCTGGCGTAACTGGGCGGGGAACGTGACCGTCGAACCGGCCCGCACGGTGGCCCCCTCCTCCACCGAGGAGCTGGCCGCGGCGGTGCGGGAGGCGGTGGAGGCGGGGCTGCCGGTGAAGGCCGCCGGCACCGGGCACTCCTTCACCTCCGTGGCGGCCACCGAGGGGCTGCTGATCCGGCCGGAGCGGCTGGTGGGGGTGCAGCGGCTGGACCGCGCCGCGGGCACCGTGACGGTGGCGGCGGGCACCCCGCTGTGGCAGCTGAACCGGACCCTGTCGGCGTACGGCCTGTCCCTGACCAACATGGGGGACGTGATGGCGCAGACCGTCGCGGGAGCCACCAGTACCGGCACGCACGGCACCGGCCGGGCGAGCGCCTCCCTCTCCGCCCAGATCACGGCGGTGGAGCTGGTGACGGCCGACGGCTCGGTGCTGCGCTGTTCGGCGGACGGCGGACCCGAGGAGGCGGAGGTCTTCGGCGCCGCCCGGCTGGGGCTGGGCGCCCTCGGCGTGATCAGCGCGCTCACCTTCGCGGTGGAGCCGGAGTTCTGGCTGCAAGCCCGCGAGGAGCCGATGGCCTGGAGCCGGGTGACGGCCGAGTTCGACCAGCTGACCGCGGAGAACGAGCACTTCGAGTTCTACTGGTTCCCGCACACCGACCGGTGCGTCACCAAGCGGAACAACCGCTGCCCCGGGCCCGCCGCCCCGCTGGGGCGGGTGAGCGGCTGGATCGAGGACGAACTGCTGTCGAACGGCGTCTTCCGGGCCGCCTGTGCGCTGGGCCGGGCGGTGCCGGCCACCGTCCCGGGGATCGCCCGGGTCTCCAGCCGGGCGCTGTCGGCCCGGACCTACACCGACGTCCCGTACCGGGTCTTCACCAGCCCGCGCCGGGTGCGCTTCGTGGAGATGGAGTACGCCGTGCCGCGGGCGGCGGCCGTCCCGGCGCTGCGCGAGCTGCGGTCGGCGATCGAGCGTTCCGGGTTCCGGGTGAGCTTCCCGGTGGAGGTGCGGACCGCGCCCGCCGACGAGGTGCCGCTGTCCACCGCGTACGGCCGGGACACGGCGTACATCGCGGTGCACATGTACCGGGGCACCCCGTACCGGGCGTACTTCAGTGCGGTCGAGCAGATCATGGTCGCGCACGGCGGACGGCCGCACTGGGGGAAGCTGCACACCCGGGACGCGGCGTACCTGGCCGAGGCGTACCCGCGGTTCGGGGAGTTCCTGGCGGTGCGGGACCGGCTCGACCCGGACCGGGTCTTCGGCAACGACCACCTGCGGCGGGTGCTGGGGTCCTGATCCGGGCTCAGCCGCCGGGCGGTGTGGACTGCGCGGCGGGCGGCGGCGTCGGCACGAGGGTACCGCCGGAGCCGGACGGCCGGGGCGGAACGGTTCCGCCGGAGGGCGCCGGGGCCCGGGGTGGCGGGGTCCTCGGTGGCGGTGCCGTCGCCGGTCGGCGCCGGGCGGGCCGGGGGCCGTACCCTCCCGGTCCTGGTCCCGGTCCTCGCGGCCGGTCCCGGACGGCCGGGCGGGGCGGTCGCCTCCGCCGGTGCCGGCCGAGGGTCCGGGGGCCGGGTCCCGCGGTGTGGTCCCCCCGGAGGCGGGGCGGCCGGAGTCCGGGGCGGGCGCCGGGTGCCGCGCCGGGTGACGGCCGACGCTGCCGCCCACCGTGGTGCCGGCGCGGTCCTGGCCCCAGAGGTTGGACAGCGGCCCGCCGGCGAGGAGTTCGATCCCGGTGACGGTGCCCATGGCGAGCACGAAGACCGCACCGGCCGCCACCAGGGTGCGCCGGCCGCCGCGAAGCCGGGTGCCGTGCACGGTCGGCGCCCCGTACGCACCGGCCACCGCCCGGGGCGGACCGCCGGTGCCGCGACCGGGCCGGGAACGCCCCCCGCTTCCGTGCCCGGGCCCGGGGTGGCGGAGCGGGCGAGCGGCCGGTCGCAGCACCTCGCCGGTGAGCCGGAACAGGTGCTGGAGGAGGGAACCGCCCGCGGTCGCCACCACGCTGACCACGCCGGCGCCGATGATCGTCCCGTACACCCCCAGCCGGGAGGCGAGCACCGCGGCCGTCACCGCGGCCAGCGCGCTGCCGGCGACCTGAGCCACACTCAGATCGATCCGCCGGTTTTCCGCCTTTCCGGCACTTCCCGACGCTTTTCCCTCACTTTCCGGCTTGATGTCCACGTCCTGCCCCAGGTTGACCATTCGTGTCAGCTTGCAGTCATAAATGACCTCTGGGCGAATCACCTGGTTCCGGTTCTGATGGTTCTGTGAAACTTGCCACGCGGGCGCCGTTCGAAAATCCTTTCAACCGGCCCGCTCTCGGCCGACGCCGGCCAACTTGGCTGGCGCGCCGGTCCACCGAAGTGGCCCGAATGGAGTACTGTGGCGAGCCCTGGCCCCGTTATCCCGTCCGGCCGCCCGGACCCAGAGGGAGGGGTCAACCAGCGGCAACACAACCGGCGGCGCCGCGGCACGGCAGGGATTTCGCTGCACAGAGTGACACCTGTCACTATGAGTGGCGAATGAGTCACCGTGCCATAACGGCGGATCGGGGCCCAGGCCCGACACGCCGGGCAACTCGGCAATGTTGTGGCAGGCTGCACCCGGGCAGGCCACACTCGTCTAGCGGGAGAACGGCAGCGACGCACGTGACGTCGGCAGGCACCACCCGGGAGGTCCCCATGCCCGAACTGCGTGTCGTGGCCGTCAGCAACGACGGCACACGGCTGGTGCTCAAGGCTGCGGACAGCACGGAGTACACGCTCCCCATCGACGAGCGGCTGCGTGCTGCCGTGCGCAACGACCGGGCACGTCTGGGCCAGATCGAGATCGAGGTCGAGAGCCATCTGCGGCCCCGGGACATCCAGGCGCGGATAAGAGCGGGTGCCTCCGCCGAGGAAGTCGCCCAGTTGGCCGGAATCCCCGTGGACCGGGTGCGCCGCTTCGAGGGCCCGGTCCTCGCCGAGCGCGCCTTCATGGCCGAACGCGCCCGGAAGACCCCCGTCCGCCGGCCCGGTGAGAACACCGGACCGCAGCTCGGCGAGGCGGTCGCCGAACGGCTGCTGCTGCGCGGGGCGGAGAAGGACACGGCGCAGTGGGACTCCTGGCGCCGGGACGACGGCACCTGGGAGGTGCTGCTGGTCTACCGCGTCGCCGGCGAACCGCACTCCGCCAGCTGGACCTACGACCCGCCCCGGCGGCTGGTCCAGGCGGTGGACGACGAGGCGCGGGCGCTGATCGGCGAGACCGACGACACCCCGGAGCCGAGCTTCCCGTTCGTACCGCGCATCGCCCGGCTGCCCCGCGACCGGGTGCTCGACCGGCCGGAGCGGCCGGACCGCCACCTCCCGGGCCCGCAGCCGGACGGCACCGACGCCGTGGCCTCGGCCGACGACGGCGCAGGTGCGCGCGACTCGCTGACCAGCCTGCTGGAGGCGGTGCCGAACTTCCGGGGCGACATGATCGTTCCGGAGCCGGGCCAGCAGCCCGACGGGCCGGAGGCGGACGACCAGCCGGAGATCATCGAGCCGCCGGCCCCCGCCGCGAGCGCCGGTTCGGCGTACGCCGACGTGCTGATGCCCCGTTCGGTGGCCGGTCACCGTGACCGGCTGATCGGTACCACCGACCGCCAGGCGGAGGCCGACGGCGTCCGCCCCGGCCGCCGGGCCGCGGTGCCGAGCTGGGACGAGATCGTCTTCGGCACCCGGCGCAAGAAGCAGGAGTAGCACGGGTCCGGCGGGGCAGGTGTGACGCGGCCCCGCGGTACGGCCGACCGGCCGGGCGCGGCGGGCCGCCGACGGGGCGTGCCGCGGCGCCGTTGTGCTCCGGAGCCGGTGCCGGCCCGTCCGGGCACGGTCACGAACCGACACGGGTCCGGCGTGCGCCGTGGTGTGCGGGAAGCCCCCCGTCGGCCCGCGGCCTGCCTTCCGCACCACCGCGGTGCCGCTGCTTGTGCCTCTCCGCGCCCCGCCGTGCCCGTTCCGCCAACATGTCACGGGTCGTCAGCTGCCCGCGGCGACCCCGAAGGGGGTGTTCGTACCCCCGTCCCCCGCGGTTCGACGGACGTCCCGCACCGGGCACGGGCAGGAACGCAAGAGGTCTTTCGGCCAGGGTTCCGGTGGCGTGGACCGGGGCGGTCAGCGCCACCCGGATCCGTCGCCGGCGCCGCGCGCCCTCTCCGCCGCCCCCGTCCCTCCCCCGCCGTGCGGAGGCCGTCCGGCACCCGGCGGGCCGGCCCGGTACGGCACTCGGCCCGGTGACGCCCGGACCCGGCGTCCGCCGCTCACCGGGTCCCCACGCGCCCACGACCACCGCACCCGCGTGACGGCGGCGCCCCACTGAAGGCCGGCCCCGGTTCGCCGCTGCCGGGGCCGGCCGCGGCCGCGCGCCCCGGTGTCAGCCGGGCTGCGGGCCGGTGGCAACCGGACGGGACGGGTCGGCGGACCACTCGCTCCACGAGCCGACGTACAGCGCGGCGGGGATCCCGGCGACATCCAGTGCCAGGACCTGGTGGGCGGCGGAGACGCCGGACCCGCAGTACACCCCGACCTCCGCGCCGGGCCCGGCCCCCAGTCCGGCGAACCGGCCGGCGAGCCGGGCGGCGGGCAGCAGCCGGCCGTCGGGCCCGGTGTTCTCGGTGGTGGGGGCCGAGCGGGCGCCGGGGATGTGGCCGCCGACCGGGTCGATGGGCTCCACCTCGCCCCGGTAACGCTCGGCGGCCCGGGCGTCGAGCAGCACCCCGCGGCGGGCCAGCGCCGCGGCCTCGTCGGCGGTCAGTACCGGCATCCCGCCCGGGACCGGGGTGAAGTCGCCCTCGGTGACGTCCGGTTCCTCGGTGGTCAGCGGTCCGCCCTCGGCGGTCCAGGCCGCCAGCCCGCCGTCCAGGACCCGCACCGCCCGGTGGCCGGCCCACCGCAGCAGCCACCAGGCCCGGGCCGCGGCCCACCCCTGGCCACCGTCGTAGACCACCACCGCCCGGTCCGCGGTGACGCCGGCGCGGCGCAGCGCGGCGGTGAGGACGGACAGTTCGGGCAGCGGGTGACGGCCGGCGGCGGAGGGCGGGCCCGCGAGGTCCCGGTCGAGGTCCACGTAGACCGCGCCGGGGAGGTGCCCGGCGCGGTACTCCGGGTACCCGGGCGGCCCGCCGAGCTGCCAGCGGACGTCCAGGAGCACCGGCGGGCGGTCGGCCGCCAGCTCGTTCATGAGTGCGGATGCGGTGATGATGGCAGTCATGGGACCCAATCCTTGCGTAGAGACGCCTGCGCCGAATGGTCCCCCCGCTCACCGGGTGTGCGTCGGATTGACATCATCCGGCAACGGCGCCGAAACGGATGCGGCATACGAATCAGGGCATTCTCCTGCCGGAAGCCGCGGAATACGGCGCGGCCCGGGCACGCGGTGCCACAGGTGGTGCGAGCATCTGCACGAACCCCTGTCCTTATCACCACCGTTCACCTTTCAGGAGCCGATCGGCCTGTGCCGCACGGCTACCACCACGGTCCGAGGAGAGAGTGAGATGACCGAGGCACCGGCTCGGTGCGCACCGGGCACGCCCTGCTGGACGAGTCTGATGGTCCACAGTCTGGCGGCCGGCCAGCACTTCTACCACGAGCTGTTCGGCTGGGACTTCGCGCCCGGACCCCAGCTGCTCGGGTCCTGCGTCCGCGGCACGCTCGACGGCCTGGCGGTCGCCGGGATCGGCGAACTGCCCGCCGAACGGCGGCTGCCCGTGGCCTGGACGACGTATCTGGCGTCGGACGACGCGGACGAGACCGCCGACCGGATCCGCTCCCGCGGCGGGACGGTCGCGGTGGGGCCGCTCGACACCGAGCGGGCCGGGCGGATGCTGATCGCCTCCGACCCGGCCGGCGCGGTCTTCGGGGTCTGGCAGTCCCCCGGCCACGGCGGCACGGAGAGCACCGGGGTGCCCGGCACCCCGGCCTGGCACGAGCTGGTGACCTACGAGAGCGCCGCCGTGGGCGCCTTCTACGAGGCGGTCTTCGGCCACCGGGCACGACGGGAGCCGGCGGCGTCCGGCCCCGGACGCACCACGCTGTACGCGGGTGACCGGCCGGTCGCCGCGATCCGGGGCCGGGACAGCGCCGCGTTCCGCGAGCGCGGGCCGCACTGGCTGACCTACTTCGAGGTGGCGGACGCCGACGCGGCGGCCCGCCGGGTGACCGAGCTGGGCGGGCGGGTGCTCCGGACGCCCTACGAGGCCCCCATCGGCCGGTGCGCCGAGGTGACCGACCCCGAGGGGGCGGTGTTCACGGTCGTGCGGCGGAGCGGCTGAGCGAGGGGGCCGGGGCGTCCACGGGCAGCACATCCGGGGAGAGCGCGGCGGCGCGGGCCGCCGCCGCGGTCATCCGTCGGCGGTGGTGGCGCCGGCACAGCACCTCGTAACCGACCTCGCCGCCCTGCCCGTTGACGTCCCCGACCACCACCTGGGCCCCCTCGACGACCATCCGGCCGCCGACCGTGCGGGCGTTGTGGGTGGCCCGGGCACCGCACCAGCACAACGCCTCGACCTGCAGCACCTCGATGCGGTCGGCGAGTTCGACCAGCCGCTGGGAGCCGGGGAAGAGCTTGGTGCGGAAGTCGGTGGTGATGCCGAAGGCGAAGACGTCCAGTTCCAGGTCGTCGACGATCCGGGCGAGCTGGTCGATCTGCTCGGGGGCGAGGAACTGGGCCTCGTCCGCGATGACGTAGTCCACCCGGCCGCCGGCGGTCAGCCGGGCCACCACGTGCGCGTACAGGTCGAGGCCCTCGGCCGCCTCGACCGCGTCGGTGACCAGTCCGAGCCGGGAGGAGAGTTTGCCGGCGCCCGCCCGGTCGTCCCGGGTGAAGATCAGCCCCTGCAGCCCGCGGGCCGAGCGGTTGTGCTCGATCTGCAGAGCGAGGGTGCTCTTTCCGCAGTCCATGGTTCCGGAGAAGAACACCAGCTCGGGCATGGCGGGAGGAAGCCTTTCGACGATCGGGGGGAGGTGGCGGGGGCGGGGGGCCCGCAGGAGCGTCCGCCCGGCGGGCGGGTCCGCGCGGCGCCGCACGGTCCGGCGGCGGGGGCCGGCGGCGGGTCAGGTCCGCACTTCCAGCAGGGGTACCAGTTGCTCGACCGGGGTCATGGAGCCGTGCAGCCCCACCATCGCGGACTCCTTGGGCTCGGTGCGCGAGGCGACCACCGCCACGTCGGCGGCGGCCGCGGCGACCACGTCGCCGATCCGGCCGCGGACCCGCTCGTCCACGCCGCCGCCGTCCTCCGGGCGGCCGAACCAGCCCGCGGCGACGGCCTCCTCCCGGCTGGCCACCCACATCCGGTCACCCACCACCTCGCGCCAGACGGCCAGCACGTCGGCGGCGGCCCCGGGTACCGCGTACAGATGGCGGGCACGGCCCTCGCCGCCGAGCAGGGCGACCCCGGCGCGCAGCTCCCAGTCCTCGTCGAAGTCGATGCGCGACTCCTCGTCGAAGGGGATGTCGATCATGCCGTGGTCGGCGGTGATGTACAGGGCGGAGCGGGGCGGCAGCTGCTCGGCCAGCCGCCGGGCGAGCCCGTCGACGTAGGCCAGCTGTCCCCGCCACTCGTCGGAGTCCACACCGAACCGGTGGCCCTTGCCGTCCACCTCGCTGTAGTACGTGTACACCAGCGAGCGGTCCCCGGCGGCGAGCTGTTCGGCGGCCAGGTCCATCCGCTCCTCGCCGGAGAGCCGGCCGTGGAAGGTGCCGCCGCTGAGCGCGATCCGGGTCAGCGGCGTCTGCTCGAAGGTCGGCGCGGAGACCTGGCAGGTGTGCACCCCGGCGGCGTC
Source organism: Streptomyces pactum (assembly GCF_016031615.1). Lineage (GTDB taxonomy): Bacteria > Actinomycetota > Actinomycetes > Streptomycetales > Streptomycetaceae > Streptomyces > Streptomyces pactus. The sequence continues at coordinate 5,750,384 of NZ_JACYXC010000001.1, read as the reverse complement.
GGCGAGCTGGAAGACGGTGGGGTACGGCTGCCAGCGGTAGGGGTCGGTCCAGGGCTGCCAGCGCAGCTGGTTCATCAGCGCCCCGGTGTCCGGGTCGAGCACCGTGTAGCCGGGCAGTCCGTGCGCGCCCGGCGGCAGGCCGGTGCCCACCGAGGCGAGCGAGGTCGCGGTGGTGGAGGGGAAACCGGCGGTCAGCGGGGTGCCCGTGCCGTTGCCGGAGGTCTCCGTCAGCGAGCTGAGGAAGGGCGCGTACTCGGGGTGGGCGCGCAGCAGCTCCCAGCCCAGGCCGTCGACGAGGAAGACGCAGACCCGGTCGGCGGGGCGCAGCTCCATCCCGCTGGTGAGGCCGTCCACCCCCATCCCGGCGGCGACGGCGGGCAGCAGGTCGGCGAGCGAGCCGGTGCCGTAGCGGGGCACCGGGGCGGCGTACGGGTCGAGCGGGACGGGTTCGAAGCGGCCGGCACCGGTGGCCGCGGCGCCCGTGACGGAATCGGCCATCAGCGGGCGGTGTCCGTGGTGGCCTCGGAGAGGGCCTGGGCGAAGGCGAGGGTCTGCCGGACGGTGTCCGGCCCGTCGCCGGCCTCGCTGACCCGCAGGCTGAGGTCGTCCGCGGTGGAGGAGCCGGTGTAGCCGTGGTCGGCCTCGCAGTTGGGGTCGCCGCAGGCGGCGGGCTCCAGGTCGAGGCGGTTCACCGCGCCCCAGCCGATGGTGAGCACCACCTCGCGCGGCAGCGTGCCGGGGGTGTACGACTCGGGGTTGGCCACCACGCGGCTGAGCACCACCGAGGAGATCCGGTCCAGCTTCACGGACTCGGTGGAGGTGGTGGCGTACGGCGAGGGCGAGGTGCCGTCGGCGGCCTGCTCGTCGGTGTGGCTGACGATGAAGCGGGTGCCGGTGAGCACCAGGACCGTGACGTGGCGGCGGACCTCGTTGGAGTCGAACGTGGTCTCCTGGTGGACGAGGTACGACAGGACCCGCTCGCCGCCCACGGCGGCTTCCACTGCTTCGGCCACGAGTGCCGGGTAGTAGCCGCTGCGCTCGATGGCGGCGCGCAGGCCCTGGGTCGTCGTACCGGTCTTCGCCATGTGCTCCATCCTACGGGCTCGGCAGGGTCCCGGTTCCTCACCGGCCGGGCCCCGCGGTCAGTAGCTCGGCAGGTGCCTGGGGCCCAGGTCGGTACGGACCGGGGCGGGTGCGAGACGGACCGATGCACCGAGCACGGACAGTCCCGAGGAGGCGACCACCACCGGCTCCAGGTCCACGGCCACCACCTCGGGATGGTCGTCCACCATGCGGGACACCCGCAGCAGCAGTTCCTCCAGGGCGGCGGTGTCCACCGGCCGGGAACCGCGCCAGCCGAAGAGCAGCGGTGCGGTGCGGATGGAGCGGATCAGCTCCGCCGCGTCCCGGTCGGTGGCCGGGACCAGCCGGTGCGCGGTGTCGCCCAGCAGCTCGGAGGGGGCCCCGGCGAGACCGAAGGAGAGCACCGCGCCGGCCGCCGGCTCGATGGCGGCCCGCACCACGGTGTCCACCCCGCGCGGTGCCATCCGCTGCACCACCAGGCCCAGCTCCACGGGGCTGCCCAGCCGGTCGGTCAGCTCGGTGTAGGCGCGGCGCAGTTCGGCCTCCCCGCCCAGGTCCAGCCGGACCCCGCCGAGGTCGGTGCGGTGCCGCAGCAGCGGGGCGGTCGCCTTCAGCGCCACCGGGAAGCCGAGCCGGGTGGCGGCGTCCACGGCGGCGTCGGGGTGCGGCGCGGGCAGGGCCGGCAGCACGCTGATGCCGTAGCGGGCCAGCAGCCGCTGGGCGTCGGGGGCCGACAGCTCGACGCCGGGCGCGGCGGGCTCCGGCTCGGGGGCGGGGACGCCGTGCGGCGGCGGGCCCCCGGCGTCCGGCGCGCCGGTCTCCCCCGGTGCGGCGGCTCCGGCCGCAAGGGCGGCGGGTGCCGGGTGGCCCCCGGCGGCGCCCTCCGCGGCGAGCAGGACCTGGATGTCGTCCGCCGCTCCGGCCTCGTCGATGTCGTCGTACTGCGGGACCCGGCCGGGGTCGGCGGCCTGGGCCCGCCAGCGGGCGTACCGCACCGCCTCGGCCAGCGCCCGCACCGCGCGTTCGGCCGACGGGTAGGCGGGGATGCCGCAGGCCACCGGCCGGTCCCCCGGCGCCGCGGCGGCCGGGGCCGCGTCGTCCGGGTCCGGCCGCCCGGCGCCGCCGGCTCCGGACCCGGTGTCCGGGGCGGGGCCGGCGGCGGGGTCCGGGGCGGCGAGGGCGGCGGCGAGGCCGGGGATCTCCAGGTGGACCACGGCGACCGGCTTGGCGGTACCGCCGTGGCCGGCCGCGTCCCGCACCGCGGCGCGCACCGCCTCGGCGAGTTCGGCGGCGGACGGGTCGCCCACCCAGGGCATGGCGTTGACCACCACGGCGTCGCAGTCGTCGCCGGTGAGGGCGCCGGCCAGGGCGCGGCGGTAGTCGGCGGGGCCGGCGGCGGTGGTGAGGTCCCGGGGCGGCCGGGGTTCGAGGCCCTCGGTGCGGCAGGCGTCGTAGGTGAGCAGGCCCAGCGACTCGGAGTTGCCCAGGATCGCCACCCGCGGGCCGCCGGGCAGCGGCTGGGAGGCGAGCAGCAGCCCGGTGTCGGCCAGCTCGGTGACGGTGTCCACCCGGATCACCCCGGCCTGCCGCAGCAGGTCGGTGACGGTGGCGTCGGGGATCTGGCTGGTGACGACGGCGTGACCGGGCGGAGTGCTGCCGCTGTGCCGGGACCCCTTGACCACCACCACCGGCTTGGCGGCGGCGGTACGCCGGGCGAGCCGGGTGAACTTGCGCGGGTTGCCGATGGACTCCAGGTACATCAGGGCGATGTCGGTGTGCGGGTCGTCGTGCCAGTACTGGAGCAGGTCGTTGCCGGAGACGTCGGCGCGGTTGCCGGCGGAGACGAAGGTGGACAGCCCCACCAGCCCGGCGGCGCGCCGGTGCAGCCCGGAGAGCAGCGCGATGCCGATGGCGCCGGACTGGGTGAACAGCCCCACCCGGCCGGGGAGCGGCAGCTCCGGGGACAGGGACGCGTTCAGCCGGACCGCGCCGGCGGTGTTGATCACGCCGAAGGCGTTGGGGCCGATGAGCCGCATGCCGTGGGTACGGGCCTGGCGGATCAGCTCGCGCTGCCGGGCACGGCCTTCGGCGCCGCTCTCGGCGTATCCGGAGGAGACCACCACCAGCCCCTGCACGCCGTGCTCGCCGCACTCGGCCACCACCGCGGGCACCTGGCCGGCGGGGACCGCGACGATCGCGAGATCGACCTGCCCGTCGATCTCCCGGACGGAGCGGTGGGCCGGCACCCCTTCCGGTTCCAGCACCGTCAGATCCGGGTCGAAGGCGTGGTTGACCGCGTGCACCGGGCCGGTGAAGCCTCCGGCGAGCACATTGCCCAGCACCGTCCGGCCCACCCCGCCGGGGCGGCGGCCGACCCCGACGACGGCGATCGAACCGGGGGCCAGCAGCCGCTGCACGGACCGCGCCTCGGCGCGCTGTTCCCGGGCCCGCATCACGGCCAGCGACCGGTCGGTGGGTTCCAGGTCGAGGGCGAGGCGGACCACCCCGTCCTCGAAGCTGCGCTGCTGGGTGTAGCCGGCGTCGGTGAACACCTTGATCATCTTGGTGTTGGCGGGCAGCACCTCGGCGGCGAATCGGCGGATGCCGCGCTCCCGGGCGACCGCGGCGATGTGCTCCAGCAGGGCCGAGGCGACGCCCCGCCCCTGGTGGGCGTCCTGCACCAGGAAGGCGACCTCAGCCTCGTCCGGCACCGGCTCCGGCCGGGCGCCGGCCGCGCCGGGGCTCCGGCGGGAGACCGGCAGCCCGCTCTCGTCGATCCGGTCGTAGCGGACGGTGGCGATGAACTCGTCCCCGACGGTGGCCGCGAGCCCCACCCGGTCCACGTAGTCGTGGTGGGTGAAGCGGTGCACGTCCCGGTCGGAGAGGCGGGGGTAGGGCGCGAAGAAGCGGTAGTACTTCGACTCGTCCGAGACCCGCTCGTAGAAGCTGACCAGCCGCTGCGCGTCGTCCGGGGTGATCGGGCGGATCTGTGCGGTACCGCCGTCCCGGAGGACCACATCGGCCTCCCAGTGGTCCGGGTAGCTGTGGCGGTCCGGGGCCGAGGCGCTCTCCATGCGCCCAGGGTAAGCGCCGGGCCCCGCGGTGACACCGGCCGTGCGGGCGTCCTCCGCGGACCGGCGCGCCGGGGCCCGGCCCTCCGTACCGGAGCACGCGGGAGCACATGCGACACTGGTCTAGACAACCAGTAACGACCTGAAGGGCTACACCATGGTTGAGCGCCGCGTCACCGTCGGCTGGGCCGAGGGCCTGCACGCACGTCCCGCGTCGATCTTCGTTCGCGCGGCCACCGCAGCCGGCGTCCCGGTGACGATCGCCAAGGCCGACGGCACCCCGGTCAACGCCGCGTCCATGCTCGCCGTGCTGGGTCTGGGGGCCCAGGGCGGCGAGGAGATCGTGCTCGCCTCCGAGGACGACAGCGCCGAGGCCGCGCTCGACCGTCTGGCCAAGCTCGTCGCGGAGGGGCTGGAGGAGCTTCCCGAGACCGTCTGAACCACCAGCTCCACCCGGCGGGACGGCCGCCCCGCCGGACAGCCCCGCCCGCACCGCTCCGCCGCACCGGCCGGGCGGCCTCGCGGGCATCCGGGGGCTGGCTGGTCGTTCGCACACCGGGCCCGGCGGCCCGGACCGCGTGGATGGGCGCGGGCGCGGACGGCCCGACCGGCCGAGGTGAGCCGCGGTACCCGGCAGGGCGCCGCGGCTCTTGTCGTACCCGCCCGCCGACGGGCGCGTCGCCGGGTCAAGGACTCGCGGCCGGGCCGGGGACTCCGGGCCGACGTCGACTCCCGATGTTGGCTTCCGGCCGACGTTGACTTCCGTCCGACGGCGAATCACGCCGATCGGTGATTCCTGTGGGCCGGTCCCTCTTCCCGCGGCCGTCCTCTCCGCCGAGTCCGCCCGGCCGTCTTCTGCATATCTGAGCGGGGGTTGCTCCGGTCGGCCCGGCGCACCCCTCACGGCAGCCATGGCCGCCGCCGGACGCGGTGCGGCACCGCCCCGGAACGCCGGATGCCGTCGCCCGCGGCTCCGCACCACGGCCCCGGTGGCCGCCCTGCCGGCCCGGGCACACCCCACGAAGACATCCCGTGACCACGCCCTGAAGACGCGCGCAGGCCCCGGCCGGTGCGGCCGGGGCCTGTGCGGTGGGGCCGGGATGCTCCCGGGCGCCCCACGCCTGCTCAGATGCTGACGCCGTGCGAGCGCAGGTAGGCGAGCGGGTCGATGTCCGAGCCGTACTGCGGGCTGGTACGCGCCTCGAAGTGCAGGTGCGCGCCGGTGGAGTTGCCGGTGTTGCCGGCCAGGCCGATCTGCTGGCCCGGGGTGACGGTCTGGCCGACGGCGACGCTGATCGAGTCCAGGTGGCCGTACTGGGTGTACGTGCCGTCGTTCATCTTGATCACGATGTTGTTGCCGTACGCGCCGCCCCAGCCGGCCTCCACGACCGTGCCGGTGCCCACGGACCGCACCGGGGTGCCGGTGGAGGCGTGGAAGTCGATGCCGGTGTGGCTGCCGGAGGACCACAGACCGCTGGTGGCGTGGTACTGGGTGGAGACGTAGGACCCGGCGACCGGCGACACGTAGGTGTTCAGGCGCCGCCGCTCGGCGTCGCGCGCGGCGCGCTCCCGGGCCTCCCGCTCGGCCTTGGCCTTCTTCTCCGCGGCCTCGGCCTTGCGCTTCATCTCGGCGGCCTTGATCGCCGCGGCCTTGCGGGCCTCCGCCTTGGCCTGGGCCTCCTCGGCGGCGACCTCCTGGCTGACGGCCTGGGCGTCGATCTGGTCCGCGATGTCGTCACCGATGACGATCGCCTGGTTCAGGCCGGTGTCCTCGAAGCGGGGGGCGTCCTGGGAGGCGGCGACCGCCGGGGAGGCGAGGGTGGCGACGACGCCGGAGGCGATCGTGGCCGCTCCGGCCATGCCGGCGCCGGTACGGGCGGCGCTGCGGGGACGACGGTGCTTCCCGGTGGGACGGGTGAACGCCATGGGCCGGCGTACTCCTTTCCTTCCTTCTCGCCTACCGGGTTAGCTGACGGGTTCGGAGCAGGAAGGTCTCCTACGGGTCCCTCGCGGGAGGCACCCGATTCACCCCTTGGGGAAGCCCCCTGGAGGGTCCCCGGTTCCCCGGGACTCGCGCCCTGGGGATTCGGCGATGGCTGTCCGGGCCGCGGGTGCGACGCACACTGACGGGCAGCCGGGACGACGCTAGACGGGTGATCTTTTGAATTCCAAACGGATCACGATTTTTGTTGCGCTCGCCACAGGGCAGACACCCCGTCTCTCGTACAAACCCGACACCTTGGGCCACATGACGGACGTGACGCGGCCTCACCGGCCCACCGGCCGGAGGCGTTCCCGGCAGCTGCGGGCGTCCGCGCCGGTACCGGATCCCGGACCCTGAGCCGGCCCGGGTCGGGGCGGCCCCGGCGGGGCGGACGGCGGCGGTGGCGCCCCGCCGGGTCGGCACGGAGGCGGAATCCGGGGCGGACAGCTCCCCACGGCGGGCACGGACACGGCGGGCACGGCGGGCGCGGACACGGCAGGGCTCCGGTGCCGGGGCGGCACCGGAGCCCTCACGTCCACGGGCCGCCGCCGGCCGGGTGCCGGCCGGCGGTCCCGGGCGCGTCGTCAGCCGGAGACGACCTTCACCTCGCCGATGCCCAGGGCGCGCACCGGCTCCTCGATCACCGAGGCGTCCCCGACCAGCACGGTGACCAGCCGGTCCACCGGGAAGGCGTTCACCGCGGCGGCGGTCGCCTCCACCGTGCCGGTCTGCGCCAGCCGCTCGTACAGGCGGGCCTGGTAGTCGTCGGGCAGGTGCTGCTCGACCTGGTCCGCCAGGGTGCCGGCGACGGCCGCCGCGGTCTCGTACTTCAGCGGGGCGACGCCGACCAGGTTCTGCACCGCGACGTCCCGCTCCTCGTCGGTGAGCCCCTCGGCGGCGAGGGTGCGCAGCACCTTCCAGGTGTCCTCCAGGGCGGGGCCGGTGACCTCGGTGGCCACCGAACCGGAGATGGCCAGCACGGCCGCGCCGGTGCCCTCCGGGGTGGAGCGCAGCACCTGGCCGAAGGCGCGCACCCCGTAGGTGTAGCCCTTCTCCTCGCGCAGCACCCGGTCCAGCCGCGAGGTGAGGGTGCCGCCGAGGCAGTAGGTGCCGAGCACCTGGGCCGGCCAGACCCGGTCGTGCCGGTCGGCGCCGATGCGCCCGATGAGCAGCTGGGTCTGCACCGCGCCGGGCCGGTCCACGATCACCACGCGGCCGGTGTCGTCGGCCGTGATCACCGGGCTGGGCCGCTGCTCCGCCGGGCCGCCGGTCCAGGCGCCCAGGGTCTCGGCGAGCGCCTGGTCGAGGTCGGTGCCGGTCAGGTCGCCGACGACCACCGCGGTCGCACCGGCGGGCCGCACATGGGCCTGGTAGAAGGCGCGGACCGCGGCGGCGTCGATCCGCCTGACCGTCTCCTCGGTGCCCTGCCGGGGCCGGGAGTGCCGCGCGTCGGCCGGGAACAGCTCCCGGGACAGCGCCATGGAGGCGCGGCGGGCCGGGTTGGCCAGCTCGTGCGGGATCTCGTCGAGCCGGTTGGCCACCAGCCGCTCCACCTCGCCCTCCGGGAAGGCGGGGGCGCGCAGCGCGTCGGCGAGCAGGCCGAGGGCCTTGCGGAGCCGGGAGGCCGGGACCTCCAGCGAGACCCGCACCCCGGGGTGGTCGGCGTGCGCGTCCAGGGTGGCGCCGCAGCGCTCCAGCTCGGCGGCGAACTCCTCGGCGGTGTGCTTGTCGGTGCCCTCCGACAGCGCCCGGGCCATGATGGTGGCGACCCCGTCGAGACCGGCCGGTTCGGCGTCCAGCGGCGCGTCCAGGTTGATCTCCACGGCGACCACCTGCTGGCCGGGGCGGTGGCAGCGCAGCACGGTCAGCCCGTTGGGCAGGGTGCCGCGCTCGGGGGCCGGGAAGGCCCACGGCCTGGCCGGGCCGGCCTTCGGCTGCGGGTGGAACGTCATGGTGGTGGCGGTGTCGCTCACTGGGCCGACTCCCCTTCTCCCTCGTTGGCGGCGGCGCCGGCGTCCTCCCCGGCGGCCCCGGTGGGTTCGTAGACGAGCACCGCGCGGTTGTCCGGCCGCAGGCGCGCGGCGGCGACCGTGCGCACCTCGTCGGCGGTGACGGCCAGCACCCGGTCGACGGCGGTGAGCGCCAGCTGCGGGTCGCCGAAGAGCACGGCGAAGCGGCACAGTTCGTCCGCCCGGCCGCCGACCGTGGCGAGCCGGTCCAGCCACTCCCGCTCCAGCTGGGCCTGGGCGCGCTCCATCTCCTCGGGGGTGGGCCCCTCGGCGGCGAAGCGGGCCAGCTCGTCGTCCACGGCGGCCTCGATGTCGGCCACCTCCACCCCGGCGGACGCCTTCACGTCCAGCCAGCCCAGCGACGGCGCGCCGGCCAGGCGGAGCATGCCGAACCCGGCGCCGACGGCGCTGCGGTCGCGGCGCACCAGCCGGTTGTGCAGCCGGGAGGACTCCCCGCCGCCGAGGACGGTCAGCGCCAGGTCGGCGGCGTCCGCCTCCCGGGTGCCGTCGTGCGGCAGCCGGTAGGCGGCCATCAGCGCGCGGGAGGGCACGTCCTCCCGGACCACCTCGCGCAGCTGCTCGCCGATCACCTCGGGCAGGGTGCCGTCGCGCGGCGGCTGCTTGGCGTCGTGGGCCGGGATGGAGCCGAAGTACTTCTCGATCCACGCCAGGGTCTGCTCGGGGTCGATGTCGCCGACGACCGAGAGCACCGCGTTGTTGGGCGCGTAGTAGGTGCGGAAGAAGGTGCGGGCGTCCTCCAAGGAGGCCGCGTCCAGGTCGGCCATCGAGCCGATGGGGGTGTGGTGGTACGGGTGGCCCTCGGGGTAGGCCATGGCCACCAGGCGCTCGAAGGCGGTGCCGTAGGGCACGTTGTCGTAGCGCTGGCGGCGCTCGTTCTTCACCACGTCCCGCTGGTTCTCCAGGCTCTCCTCGTCCAGCGCGGCGAGCAGCGACCCCATGCGGTCGGCCTCCAGCCACAGCGCCAGCTCGACCTGGTGGGCGGGCATGGTCTCGAAGTAGTTGGTGCGCTCGAAGCTGGTGGTGCCGTTGAGGGAGCCGCCGGCGCCCTGCACCAGCTCGAAGTGGCCGTTCCCCGTCACCTGCGCCGAGCCCTGGAACATCAGGTGCTCGAAGAGGTGAGCCAGGCCGGTACGCCCCTTGACTTCGTGGCGTGAGCCCACGTCGTACCAGAGGCAGACCGCGGCGACCGGGGTCAGGTGATCCTCGGAGAGCACCACCCGCAAGCCGTTGGCCAGGCGGTGCTCGGTCGCTGTCAGGCCGCCGGAACCGGCCTGTTGCGTGGCCGTGTGACCCATGGGCATGTACGTCCCTTCGATCGCGTGCGGGTGCGGGTGCGAAGCCGTCTGTCGATCAGCCCTGTCACTCTATGCAAGCGGGCCGACATCTGGCGAAGTTCCCGGGGCCGGTGTCCCTCCCGGGGCGGGCGGTGGTCGGTGTTGTCGGTGCGTAGGTCCACAATGGTCGGCATCAGAACCAGTACCGGCAGTTGAAGGAGCCGAGCCGCGATGGCCCCCCGCCGCAGCACGAAGACCCCGCCACCGGAGGACTTCGAGGAGCGCATCCTCGACATCGACGTCGTCGACGAGATGCAGGGCTCCTTCCTGGAGTACGCCTACTCGGTCATCTACTCGCGTGCGCTGCCCGACGCGCGGGACGGCCTGAAGCCGGTGCACCGCCGCATCCTGTACCAGATGAACGAGATGGGGCTGCGTCCCGAACGCGGCTTCGTCAAGTGCGCCCGGGTGGTCGGCGAGGTGATGGGCAAGCTCCACCCGCACGGCGACGCCTCGATCTACGACGCCCTGGTGCGCATGGCGCAGCCGTTCTCGATGCGGCTGCCGCTGGTGGACGGGCACGGCAACTTCGGTTCGCTGGGCAACGACGACCCGCCCGCGGCGATGCGGTACACCGAGTGCCGGATGGCCTCGGCGACCTCCCTGATGACGGAGTCGATCGACGAGGACACGGTCGACTTCGCGCCGAACTACGACGGCAGCGAGCAGGAGCCGGTGGCGCTGCCCGCCGCCTACCCGAACCTGCTGGTGAACGGCGCCTCGGGGATCGCGGTCGGCATGGCGACGAACATGCCGCCGCACAACCTGGGCGAGGTGATCGCGGCCGCCCGCCACCTGATCAAGCACCCGGGGGCCGACCTGGACACCCTGATGCGGTACGTGCCGGGCCCGGACCTGCCGACCGGCGGCCGGATCGTGGGGCTCGGCGGCATCCGGGACGCGTACGAGACGGGGCGCGGCACCTTCAAGATCCGCGCCACCGTGTCGGTGGAGAACGTCACCGCGCGCCGCAAGGGCCTGGTCGTCACCGAGCTGCCGTTCGCGGTCGGCCCGGAGAAGGTCGTGTCCAAGATCAAGGACCTGGTGGGCGCCAAGAAGCTCCAGGGCATCGCGGACGTCAAGGACCTCACCGACCGTGAGCACGGGCTCCGCCTGGTGATCGAGGTGAAGAACGGCTTCAACCCCGAGGCCGTGCTGGAGCAGCTGTACAAGCTGACGCCGATGGAGGAGTCCTTCGGCATCAACAACGTGGCGCTGGTGGACGGGCAGCCGCTGACCCTGGGGCTCAAGGAGCTGCTGGAGGTCTACCTGGACCACCGCTTCGAGGTGGTCCGGCGGCGCAGCGAGTTCCGGCGCGGCAAGCGCCGCGACCGGCTGCACCTGGTCGAGGGCCTGCTGGTGGCGCTGCTCGACATCGACGAGGTCATCCGGATCATCCGGTCCAGCGACAACGCGGCGCAGGCCAAGGAGGCGCTGATCGAGCGCTTCTCGCTGTCGGAGGTGCAGACCCAGTACATCCTGGACACCCCGCTGCGCCGGCTGACCCGGTTCGACCGGATCGAGCTGGAGGCCGAGCGCGACAGGCTGCGCCAGGAGATCGAGGAGCTGACCCGCATCCTGGAGTCGGACGCCGAGCTGCGCAAGCTGGTCTCCGCGGAACTGGGGGCGGTGGCCAAGAAGTTCGGCACCGCGCGGCGCACGGTGCTGCTGGAGTCCGCGGGCACCACGCTCGCCGCGGTGCCGCTGGAGGTGGCGGACGACCCGTGCCGGGTGCTGCTGTCCTCCACCGGGCTGCTGGCCCGCACCGCCACCGGCGAGCCGGTGCCGGACGAGGGGGACGGGCGGCGCGCCAAGCACGACGTGATCGTCTCCGCGGTCCCGGCCACCGCCCGGGCCGAGGTGGGCGCGGTGACCTCGGCGGGCCGGCTGCTGCGGCTGCCGGTGATCGATCTGCCGATGCTGCCGGAGACCGCGGGTCCGCCGAACCTCGCGGGCGGCGCGCCGATCGCGGAGTTCCTGTCGCTGACGGACGGGGAGCGGCTGGTGTGCCTCACCACGCTCGACGAGTCCTCGCCGGGGCTGGCCATCGGCACCGAGCAGGGTGTGGTCAAGCGGGTGGTCCCGGACTATCCGGCTAACAAGGACGAGTTGGAGGTCATCGGCCTCAAGGACGGTGACCGGATCGTCGGGGCGGTGGAGCTGCGCACCGGCGAGGAGGACCTGGTGTTCATCACCGACGACGCCCAGCTGCTGCGCTACCCGGCGGGCCAGGTGCGTCCGCAGGGCAGGCCTGCGGGCGGTATGACGGGGATCAAGCTGGCGTCGGGGGCGAAGGTGATCTCGTTCACCGCGGTGGACCCGGCGGCCGACGCGGTGGTGTTCACCGCGGCTGGCGGCAGCGGCACCCTGGACGGCTCGATCCTGTCGGCGAAGCTGACGCCGTTCGACCAGTTCCCGCGGAAGGGCCGGGCCACCGGCGGGGTGCGCTGCCAGCGGTTCCTCAAGGGCGAGGACCACCTGGTGCTGGCCTGGGCGGGGGCGACCCCGGCCCGGGCGGCCTCGGCGGCCGGCGCCCCGGTGCCGCTGCCCGAGCCGGACCCGCGCCGGGACGGCTCCGGGATGCCGCCGGCCAAGCAGATCGCGGTGGTCGCCGGGCCGGTGTGAGGCGATCGCCGGGCGGGGGTGTGAGGCGGCGGCCGGACCGGGCGGGGTGCGGCCGGGCCGGTGTCCTCGGTCCGGCGCCGCGGCGGCCCGGTGAGGTCCCGGCTCCGCCGCGGGGGCCCGGCGATGGGCGGTGACCGTGCATCACCGCCGTGGGGGCGTGCCGTCCGGTCGGACGGCACGCCCCCACGGCGTCTCCGCAGCCCCCGACCGGGCGGCGGGGGCGCGGGACCGGTCCGGGTGGCGCCACGCGGGACCGGCCCGGGCGGCCGGCGCGCGGGGCTGATCGCCGGCGGGCCGGCGCCGGGCCGGCACGGGTGACGCGAGCCGGCCCCGGTCCTGTACTGCCCCCGGCCCGGTCCTGTACGTCCCCACCCCGGTCCGGTGCGGCCGTTCGCACCGAAGGAGCCCCCGTCACCCCGGCCCGGTGGAACCCCCGCCGGATCCGCAGCCCCGTCGCCCCCGGCCCCACCCCCGGTCCGCGGCCTCACCCGTCCGGCCCGTACCTCCGCCGACCGGTCAGGCGGGCGGCACCGGCTGCGGCGCGGGCGGGCCGGTGTAGCGCGCCGCCGGGCGGATGATCTTCGAGTCCTCGGCCTGTTCCAGGATGTTGGCGCTCCAGCCGACGACCCGCGCGACGCAGAAGGTGGGGGTGAACATCTCGCGGGGCAGGCCGCTGAGTTCCATGACGACGCCCGCGTAGAACTCGACGTTGGTGTGGAGTTCGCGGCCCGGCTTGAGTTCGGCGAGGAGGGCCTCCACCCGGCGTTCCACCTCCGTCGCGAAGGCCACCCGGGGGCCGCCGAACTCCTCGGCGATCTCGCGCAGCATCCGGGACCGCGGGTCCTCGGTGCGGTAGACGGGGTGCCCGAACCCCATGATCCGGTCACCCGCGAGCACCCTCTCCCGTATCCAGGGGTCGATGCGCTCGGGGGTGCCGATGGCGTCCAGGGTGTCCAGGGCGCGGCTGGGCGCGCCCCCGTGCAGCGGTCCGGAGAGTGCCCCGATCGCCCCGGTCAGGCAGGCGGCCAGGTCGGCGCCGGTGGAGGCGATCACCCGGGCGGTGAAGGTCGAGGCGTTGAACCCGTGGTCGACGGTGGAGATCAGGTACCGCTCCACCGCCCGCGCGGACCGCGGATCGGGCTCGGAGCCGGTGAGCATGTACAGGTAGTTGGCGGCGTGCGGCAGGTCCTCCCGCGGTGCCACCGGACGCTGCCCGCGGCCCAGCCGGTGGAGCGCGGTGAGCAGGGTCGGTACGGCCGCGCACGCGGCGAGCGCGTCGGCCCGGCGCCGGTCCGCGCCGATGTCGTACAGCGGCCGGAACCCGAGTCGGGCACCGAGCAGGGACAGCGCGGTGCGCAGCCCGGCGAGCGGCCCGCCGGGGCCGCCCGCCCCGGCCAGCGCGGGCAGCACCTCCTCGACCTCCGCGGGCAGCCGGCGCAGGGCGGCGGTCTCGGCGGTGAACGCGTCGCGGGCCGCCGCGTCCGGGAGTTCGCCGTGGAACATCAGGTGCCACACGTCCTCGAAGGTCCGGCCCCGGGCCAGTTCGACGGCGGAGTACTGGCGGTAGTGGTAGAAGCCCTCGCGGCCCCGGACGTCACCGAGCCCGGTGTCGGTGACGACGACGCCCGCGAGCCCGCGCGGTACGTCGGGGGGTGCGGTGGTCCCGTTGGTCGGCATCGCGGTGTCCTTTCTCAAACTTGATTCAACTGTCTATGCTTGACTTGCAAGGCGTCAATATTGATTGGATCAATATGGGCTCGGATCGAGACGATCCGTCCCCGTGGATACGGTGTGAGGTATGGCTGATCACGAGGCCGAGGCCGGCAGCGAGCCCGAGGAACGACGGCTGACCACCCGGGAGGCGGCCGAACGGCTGGGGGTGAAGCCGGAGACGGTGTACGCGTACGTGAGCCGCGGCCAGCTGACCAGCCGGCGGGCCCCGGGCGGCCGGGGCAGCACCTTCGACCCGGCGGAGGTGGACGCGCTCGCCCGCCGGAGCAGACGCGAGGCCGCGCCGGGCGGGGACGGCCCGCCGGTCGGTTCCGGCATCACCCTCATCGAGGAGGACCGGCACTACTACCGCGGGGTGGACTCCACCGCCCTCGCCGAACACCACAGCTACGAGGAGGTCGCCGAGTGGCTGTGGACCGGCCGGATGCGCCCCGGCGTCCGGTTCACCGCCCATCCCGAGACCCTGGCCGCCGCGCGCCGGGCGGCCGGCGCGCTGCCCGCGCACACCGGCCTGATGGACCGGCTGCGGGTGGCGGCGATCGCCGCGGCGGCTGCCGATCCGCTCCGCTTCGACCTGGCGGAGTCCACGGTGGTGGCGACGGCCCGGGACCTGATCGCCACGCTCACCGACACGCTGCCGGTCCGCGGCGCGCAGGAGCCGCCGGACGCCCCGGTGGCCCGCCGGCTGTGGACCCGGCTCACCGACCGGCCGCCGGGCACCGGCTGGCTGCGGGTGCTGGACAGCGCGCTGGTGCTGCTGATCGACCACGACCTCGCGGTCTCCACGGTGGCGGCGCGGGTCGCCGCCTCCGCCCAGGCCCACCCCTACGCGGTCGTCTCGGCGGGCCTGGGCGCGCTGGACGGCCCGCTGCACGGGGGAGCCAGCGGCTTCGCGCACCGGATGCTGCTGGACGCGATGGAGCGGGGCGGCGCGGCGGTGGTGGCGAGCCATCTGCGCGCCGACCGGCGGGTACCGGGGCTCGGCCACCGGCTCTACCCCCGGGAGGATCCGCGCGCGTCGGCGCTGCTGCGGCTGCTGGAGGAGGTCCCGGAGGCGGCTCCCGCGCTCCAGGCGGCCCGTGAGGTGGTGGAGACCATGGCACGCCATGTGCCGCTGTACGCCAACGTGGACCTGGCCCTCGCGGTGGTGTCGGTCTCGGCCGGGATGCCGCAGGAGGCGGGCGAGACCGTCTTCGCCGTCTCCCGCACCGCGGGCTGGATCGCCCACGCGCTGGAGGAGTACGGCGAGCGGCCCCTGCGGATGCGGCCCACCGGCCGGTACCACGGCCCGCGCCCCCCGCAGCCGCTGCCCCTCCCCCTGCCCTGACCGTCACCGGGACGGCCGCACGTCACCGGGGTGGCCGCGCGGCCGGGGACCGTTCGGCCCGACCGCCGTCGGTCCGCCCTCGATCCGACCGGCCGCCCGGACCGGCGGGCGCGGCGTGTGGCACCGCGGGCGGCCCCCGGCAGCGGGGCGGCGGCGCAAGGGCGCGGCGGCCCGCGGCGGCGGGACGGGCGGGCTGCTGGCAGGCGCCGAGCGAGGGGGTCGACCTTCGGGTGTGCCGCCGCGCCGCGGCGCGAACGCGGCACGGTCCCGAGCGCGGCACGGCCCTGGATAACGGGTCCCCGGCGGGTGCCGGAATGGCGCCGGAAACCGGGGGGTGCCCCAGGCACTCGGGTGGTGGCTCACATACCGGATACCGGAACGGCAGCCCGGGCCCCGGGTACCCGGACGGCGTGCGCGGTCCGGCCGCCGGACGGCGCGTCCGGGCCCTCCGACACCCGGTAACGCGGCGACACTCCACCCAAGTGCGCCCGCTTTGCCCCCGATCGGCAGATATCCACCGGTGAGCAGGGCCATGGAAGCCAGGTTAGGCTTACCTTCGTGAGCTCCTGCGCCACCACCTCCAGCGATCTCGCCGAACCACTCGCCGGCACGGCCGCCCATGCCCCGACCTGGCTCCTCATCGAGCAGCCCGGGCCCTGGGGCGCCGATGCCCTCACCGGCAGCCGGCTCGACCCGGCCGTCGGCCGCGCCCTGTCCCGGGCCACCCAGGGCCTCGGTGTCCAGGTCGCCCTGATCCGGCGCCCCGGCCGGTCCGCCGGCCGCGGGCCCGGCGACGGGTGCCGCGTCTTCCTCGCCCACACCCGTCCCGGCCGGTCCTGGATCCGTACCGCCACCCTCCCCTCCGCCGCCGATCTGCTCGGCCTGGACCTCGCCGCGCCGGCGGCCGGGGACGCCGGTGGACTGCCCCCCGCGTGGACGCCGTACACCGGGGAGCCGCTGGTGCTGGTGTGCACCAACGGGAAGCGGGACCGCTGCTGCGCCGTGCTCGGCCGGCCGCTCGCCGCCGAGCTCGCCGCCTCCGGGGCCGAGGGCATCTGGGAGGTCACCCACATCGGCGGCCACCGGTTCTCCCCCACCCTGCTCGTCCTGCCGTACGGCTACGCCTACGGGCGGGCCACCGCCCGTTCGGTGCGGGAGGTGCTCGCCGCGACGCGCGAGGGCCGCGTCGTCCTGGACGGCTGCCGCGGCCGGTCCGCCTGGGAGCGCCCCGGCCAGGCCGCGGAGCTCGCGGTGCGGGAGGCGACCGGTGAGACACGGGCCGAGGCCCTGACCGTGACCGCCACCGAGGGCGCCGCTCCCGCCTGGACGGTCACCGTCGCCCACACCGACGGGCGCCGGTGGGAGGTGTCCGTGGCGCAGACCGCGGCCGCCCCGCCGCGTCCGGAGAGCTGCGGCGGCGCCCTGGGCAGCCCGGCCCGGATGGACGTGACCGCCGTCCGGGAGCCCGCCCCCCGCCCTCACCTGACAGGCCGGCCACCGCCGCGGGCACCGTTGGCCCGCCGCCCCCCACCCGGGTCGCCCCGCGAACGGCCGCCCGGGCCGGCTCACGGCGCCCCGGTCCGGCGGGCGTGACGGGTCCACCGTCCGGGCCGGCCGGCTGACGGCGGCACGGCCCGGCCCGGCCAGCTGACGGCGGCACGGCCGGACACCACGCCCGGGTTCACCGTGCGCGCGGTCCGGGCCGTCGGTTCACGCCGCGCCGGCCCCGGTCGGCACCCGTACCTCGGTCTTCAGACAGAGCGGCAGTTCCAGGGTCCGGTGGTCGCCGGTCACCGGCCGCGCTCCCGGGTCATCTCCTGGGTCAGCCACCGCAGTTCGAGCGCCACCCGGTCCCGGTGCAGCCGGGCGTGCCGGGCGTATGCCCAGGTCAGCAGGAAGGTGGTGGCGAACTGGGCGATCCCGGCGACCATCGCCACGTTGAGCGCACCGGCCGCCGGGTGCGCCATCAGCCCCGGCGCCCCGGTGGCCGCGACCACGTAGGCCAGGTACCACAGCAGGAAGGCAGCGGTGGCCGGGAGCACGAAGCGGCGGTACCGGCCGCGCACCGCCGGGAAGTCGGCGCTCTCGCGCACCTGACGGTGGACGTCGCCGCCGGGCACCGGGGGCCGGGGCCCCGCCTCGCTCCGGGGCCCGTTCTCGGCCCGGTCCTTCCCGTGGACCGGTCGCGCCTCCGCGCGCGGGTGGTCGGTGCCCGGTGCGCCGTCCCCGTCCGTCCGGTCGCGTCCGGCCCCCCGGCTCGGCCCGTCCTGTATGTGCACCCGATGTCTCCTTGTTCCGCGGCGTACGGGCCGCGGACCCAGCATGGGCAGCGAGGCAGGGGCACGGACGGCACCCCGATGATGTTCACACCATCAGGTGACGCCGTCCCGGCACGGTCGCTGCGTCCCCGCCCCCGGACGGGTGCTTCCGGTACGCCCTGGTGGACGCCCCGCCCCGGTGCCCGGCCGGCCACGGAGGGACTGCCCCGAGGGCGGCGGCGCGACGCGGGAGCGGGCCCGCACGACGAGGGGCCCTCCAGCCGGGTCCGCGGCGCGAACGGGACCGAGCCACACGCGCCCCTGCGCCACGACTCCTGCGCCACACGCCGGGCACGGCGGCACACGCGCCGGGGTGTCGCACCATGCCCGCCGGGGCCGTTGCGCCCCGGGGCGGCGCGGGGCGGACGGGCGAGCGCCCCTCCGCCGGCGGGCACGGAGGGGCGCGCAGGACGCCGGTGACGTGACGCGCGTGCGCCGGGGCGCACGGCGGCACGCCGGACCGGGTCAGATGTCGATCCGGGACCGGTCCAGGGTGGCCGCGGAGTTGGTGATGAACTCCTTGCGCGGCGCGACCTCGTTGCCCATCAGCAGGTCGAAGGCGCGCTCGGCGGCCTCCAGATCGCTGATGTTGATCCGGCGGAGCGTGCGGTGGCGGGGGTCCATGGTGGTCTCGGCCAGCTGGTCGGCGTCCATCTCACCGAGGCCCTTGTAGCGCTGGATGCCCTCCTTGTAGCGCACGTTCTTCTTCCGGAGCTGCATCAGGGTCTCCTGCAACTCCTTGTCGGAGTAGGTGTAGATGTACTTGTCCTGCCCCTTCTTGGGGTTGGTCAGCTCGATCCGGTGCAGCGGCGGCACCGCGGAGAACACCCGTCCCTGCTCGACCATCGGCCTCATGTACCGCTGGAAGAGGGTGAGCAGCAGACAGCGGATGTGGGCGCCGTCGACATCGGCGTCGGCGAGGAAGATCACCTTGCCGTAGCGGGCCTGGTCGATGTCGAAGGTCCGGCCCGAGCCGGCTCCTATCACCTGGATGATCGCCCCGCACTCGGCGTTCTTCAGCATGTCGGAGACCGAGGACTTCTGGACATTGAGGATCTTGCCGCGGATGGGCAGCAGCGCCTGGAACTCGGAGTTGCGGGCGAGCTTGGCGGTGCCCAGCGCGGAGTCACCCTCGACGATGAACAGCTCGCTGCGCTCCACGTCGTCGCTGCGGCAGTCGGCCAGCTTCGCCGGCAGCGAGGAGGACTCCAGCGCGGTCTTGCGGCGCTGCGCCTCCTTGTGCTGGCGGGCCGCGATCCGGGTCCGGGCGGCGGCAACCACCTTCTCCAGCACGGCGCGGGCCTGCTGCTTGGCGTCCCGCTTGGTGGAGGTGAGGAACGCCTTCAGCTCCTTGGCCACCACGTTCGCCACGATCCGGGAGGCCGCCGAGGTGCCGAGCACCTCCTTGGTCTGGCCCTCGAACTGGGGCTCCGCCAGCCGGACGGTGACGACCGCGGTCATCCCCTCCATGGCGTCGTCCTTGACCACGTCGTCCTCGGCCACCCGGAGCAGCTTGGAGGAGCGCAGCACCTCGTTCACGGTGCGGGTGACGGCCCGCTCGAAGCCGGCGACGTGGGTGCCGCCCTTGGGGGTGGCGATGATGTTGACGAAGGACCGGACCGTGGTGTCGTATCCGGTGCCCCAGCGCAGCGCGATGTCCACGCCCAGTTCCCGGGTGACCTCGGTGGGCGTCATGTGGCCCCGGTCGTCCAGGACCGGCACGGTCTCCTTGAAGGTGCCCTGGCCGGTGAGGCGGAGGACGTCGCAGACCGCCTTGTCGGCGGCGAGGTACTCGCAGAACTCGCTGATGCCGCCGTCGAACCGGAAGGTCTCCTCGGCGTGCTTCGGCTCCCCCTCCCCGCCCTCGGGGGTGCGCTCGTCGCGGACCACGATGGTCAGGCCGGGCACCAGGAAGGCGGTCTGGCGGGCGCGGGCGTGCAGCGTCTCCAGGGAGAGCTTGGCGTCCTTGAGGAAGATCTGCCGGTCCGCCCAGTAGCGGACGCGGGTGCCGGTACGGGTCTTGGGTACCCGCTTGTTCTTCAGCAGCCCGTTGGCCGGGTCGAACGGCGCGTCCGGGCCGGACTCGGTGAAGATGCCGGGGACGCCGCGGCGGAAGCTGATCGAGTGGGTCTTGCCGTCCCGGTCCACCTCCACGTCCAGCCGGGCGGAGAGCGCGTTGACCACGGAGGCGCCGACGCCGTGCAGACCGCCGGAGGCGGCGTACGAGCCGCCCCCGAACTTGCCGCCGGCGTGCAGCTTGGTCATGACGACCTCGACGCCCGACAGCCCCGTCTTGGGCTCGACGTCGACCGGGATGCCGCGGCCGTTGTCGCGCACCTCCACCGAGCCGTCGTCGTGGAGGATGACCTCGATGCGGTCGCAGTAGCCCCCGAGCGCCTCGTCGACGGAGTTGTCGATGATCTCCCAGAGGCAGTGCATCAGGCCGCGGCTGTCGGTCGAGCCGATGTACATACCGGGGCGCTTGCGCACCGCCTCAAGTCCTTCGAGGACGAGCAGGTGCCGCGCGGTGTAGTTGGAGCCGCCCCGGTCTGCCCCGGTCAGCAGCGCAGTGGACGGCACGGACGTGTCGGCGGTCACGCGGTTCGCTCCTCGCTGAATTTCTGGATGGGCCTACTCCGGCCACGGTGGTGGCCGGGTCGCCCTTGAGAGCCTACCGAGGCCAGATAGAGCCGTTGTGCCGCCACCCGTGCGGATGACCATGCTAGACGAGAACGCCACCTTTCGCTCACGCGTTCGATACCCCGTGAAGCTGACACAAACATCACGTTCCTTTTCAGGCATGAACCATTTAGGCTCCGGGCACGTCCTCAAGCACAACCGGCAACCCGGCCGGGAGGGCAAGACCGACAAGCGACGTGAAACCGTAGACCAAGGCAATACGGCTCATTCGCCGCCAAACCGTCACCATCCAGCCGACTCAGAAGGAATTTTCAAGAAAAAGGCACGAGCGGGAACGTTTTCGGCCTGGTTGGATGTTGACCCTGGTACGACAGCTCGTCGAGCTAGAGAAGAGGCGACGTGACTACTGTTCTGACCCCCGCGAGCCCGCTGACGGCCGCCGACCGCTGCGACCGCTGCGGCGCCCAGGCCTACCTGCGCGTCGTCCTGATGAGCGGCGGTGAGCTGCTCTTCTGCGCCCATCACGGACGTAAGTTCGAGCCGGAACTCAAGAAGATCGCCGCCGAGATACAGGACGAGACGGAGCGACTCACCACCGTCCCGGCGTCCGCGTCCGAAGACGAACGCTGACACCTCGCGCCCACGACGAGCCGCACGGCCCATGGACTGCGGGCGGTCACCTCTGCCACGAGGTGACCGCCCCTTTCCGTTTCCCGGCGCGTGGGGTGCCTCGACCTGTCCGACTCCGCTCCGTCCGCCGGTCCCGCAGGGCCCCCGGTTCAGCCGTGCGCGGCCACCAGGGGCGCGACCGCGGACATCCTGGTGTACACACCGGGGCTGCCGGCCTCCCCGCAGCCGCTGCCCCAGGAAACCAGCCCGATGAGTTTCCCGTGGGCGACGAGCGGCCCGCCGCTGTCGCCCTGGCACGCGTCCCGGCCGCCTTCCGGCAGCCCGGCGCAGACCATCGACGCCGCCCGGTACGTGCCGTCCCCGCCGCTGGGGTAGGCGTCGGCGCAGCGGGCGTCGTCCAGTACCCGGACCGGGGCGGAGCGCAGTGTCCGTGAGTAGCTGCCGTCGCCCCGGGTGTCGCCCCAGCCGTAGACCGCCGCCGCCGTTCCGGGCCGGTACGCCGGATCCCCCTTGGGCGCCATCGGCAGCGGCGTCAGCGGCTGGTCCACGGTGAGCACCGCGATGTCGCCGGCATGGGTCCGCGGGTCGTACTCGGGGTTCACCCACACCCGGCGCACCGGCAGCTCCTGGCCCTCCTCGCCGCCCAGATCGCCCCGGCCGACCACCACGCGCAGATCGGGCACCTCGCGCCAGTCCACACCCAGCACCTCCGGCCGCATGCAGTGAGCGGCGGTGACGACCGTGGACCGGGACACCGCCACGCCCCCGCAGAACTGGCCCGACCGGGCGTCGCCGAAGCGGTCACGACTGGCCAGGGCCACCATCCAGGGGGCGTCGGACATCTGCACCGACCGGCCGCCGACCACCGCCCGGCCCGCGACCGCCTGCCCCGGGCAGACCACTGACAGGGCCAGCGCGCCGACGAGCGCGGCCACGGGACCCAGGACGGACGAACGGCTCCGGATGCGCATACTCTCTCCTGACCGTATGGAGCGATGTACGCACCCAGCGTCACCCATCGCCGGAGCTTCCGCATCCGGAGCGGCCGCGGACCGGGACAGCACGAAGGCCGGGCCCGGTGAGGGGCCCGGCCTTGCCGGGGCCGGCCGCGGACGGCCGGTGGACCCGGATCAGTCCAGGTAGTCGCGGAGGACCTGGGAACGGGACGGGTGCCGCAGCTTCGACATGGTCTTCGACTCGATCTGGCGGATCCGCTCACGGGTGACGCCGTAGACCTTGCCGATCTCGTCCAGGGTCTTCGGCTGGCCGTCGGTGAGGCCGAAGCGCATGGAGACCACGCCGGCCTCCCGCTCGCTGAGCGTGTCGAGGACCGAGTGCAGCTGCTCCTGGAGGAGCGTGAAGCTGACCGCGTCGGCCGGGACGACCGCCTCGGAGTCCTCGATGAGGTCACCGAACTCGCTGTCGCCGTCCTCACCCAGCGGGGTGTGCAGCGAGATCGGCTCGCGACCGTACTTCTGGACCTCGATGACCTTCTCGGGGGTCATGTCGAGTTCCTTGGCCAGCTCCTCCGGGGTGGGCTCACGGCCCAGGTCCTGGAGCATCTGGCGCTGGACGCGGGCGAGCTTGTTGATGACCTCGACCATGTGCACCGGGATGCGGATGGTGCGGGCCTGGTCGGCCATGGCGCGGGTGATCGCCTGCCGGATCCACCAGGTGGCGTACGTGGAGAACTTGTAGCCCTTGGTGTAGTCGAACTTCTCGACGGCGCGGATCAGACCGAGGTTGCCCTCCTGGATCAGGTCCAGGAAGAGCATGCCGCGGCCGGTGTACCGCTTGGCCAGCGAGACGACCAGCCGGAGGTTGGCCTCCAGCAGGTGGTTCTTGGCCCGGCGGCCGTCCTCGGCGATGATCTCCAGCTCGCGCTTGAGCTTCGGCGCCAGCTTGTCGGAGTTGGCGAGCTTGTCCTCCGCGAAGAGCCCGGCCTCGATCCGCTTGGCCAGCTCCACCTCCTGCTCGGCGTTGAGGAGGGGGACCTTGCCGATCTGCTTGAGGTAGTCCTTCACCGGGTCGGCGGTGGCGCCGGCCGCCGCGACCTGCTGCGCCGGAGCGTCGTCCTCGTCCTCGTCGGAGAGGACGAAGCCCTGGTTCTCGCCTTCGCCCTCCGCGCCCTCGGCACCCGGCTTGCCGGGACCGGCGACGTCGTCGAGGACCTCGTCGCCCTCGAGCAGCTCGTCGGCGTCCTTCTTGGCGGTGGTCTTCTTCGCCGTCGTCTTCTTGGCGACGGTCTTCTTCGCCGTCGCCTTCTTCGCCGCGGTCTTCTTCGCGGCGGCCTTCTTCGCGGGGGCGGTCGCGGCCTCGTCGGCCGAACCGGCACCGGCCTCACCAGCGGTGACGGACGGCGCGGCGGCCCTCTTGGTGGTGACCGTCTTGGCCGCGACGGTCTTGGTGGCGGTGCGCTTCGCCGGGCTCTTCGCTGCGACGCTCTTGCGGGTGCGCTTCGGCGCTTCTGCGGCACTGACCATCAGCGTCACACCCTCCTCGTCGAGGATCTGGTTGAGGCTGCGCAGAACGTTCTTCCACTGGGTTGGCGGAATCTGGTCAGCCTCGAAGGCCCGACGCACGTCGTCCCCGGCGATCTGCCCATCAGCCTTTCCCCGCTCGATGAGCGCCATGACAGACTCGGACTCGGCGATCTCCGGCGGGAGCGTACGGGATGTGCTGGCCGACACGAACAACCTCTCGGAATGATGGAAACGGCTTCCGGCCCGGTCCACGGTGGATCCGGAGCCGACGACCACCGGCAGGGATGACCGGCGGCGGCGGAAGTGCAGGGGACTACAGCGTCGCGAACGACCTCCGTATTCCCTCCGCGGCTGCCACCTCTTTAGTCATCGCGCGGCACCGGAGAGCGTTACGCCCGTTTGTCGTGGCCCGAGTCACATGACAAAACGGGCAAATACGAACAGAAGTGGTGGCAGCACCGTGCGTCGCCGGATCCCCGGGTCCACCGGGCGACCCGGCCCCGGGATCCGGCGACGCCCTGTCGTCCACGCCCGCCGCCGTCGCGCCGGTTCCGGAGGACGGGCAGATCAGTGCTCGCGCGGTGCGGGCACCACGCGCTCGACCTCGGGGTGCACGGTGAGCAGCTGCCGCATGGCCGTCTCCGCCGCCGTGCCGTCCCCCGCGCCGACCGCCTCGACGATCCGGCGGTGGTGGCCGACCCCCGCCTCTCCGGGGCGGTCGCAGCCGATGGCCGGGCCGCCGGAGACGTGGAGTGCGGAGGACACGATGCCCGCCAGGTGCTCCAGCATCCGGTTGCCCCCGACCTGGAGGAGCAGGGCGTGGAACTCCGCGTCGGCCCGGGAGTAGGTCAGCGTGTCCGCCTGGGCGAGCGCGTGCCCCATGATCTCCACCATGTCCGCCAGCCGCTGCTGGACCTCCTCCCGCCCGTGACCGGCGGCCAGCCGCGCCGCCAGCGGTTCGATGGTCCAGCGCAGCTCGCACAGCTCGCGCCGCTGGTCGTCGCGCTGGGGGCCGAACGCCCGCCATTCGATGATGTCGGGGTCGAGCAGGTTCCAATCGCTGACCGGACGGACCCGGGTGCCGACGTTGGGCCGCGCGCTGACCAGCCCCTTGGCCTCCAGCACCCGCAGGGACTCCCGGACGACGGTGCGGGAGACCTCGAAGCGCTGGCCGATCTCCTCGGGGACGAGCGGGCGGTCGGCACCCAGATCGCCGGAGACGATCATCTGGCCGAGCTGCTGGACGAGTTGGCCGTGCAGTCCGCGGCCGCGGTTGCCGGCCGCGCGGCGCCCCACGCGCCCGATCTCGGTGTCGGAGCCGTCCCAGGCGGGGGCGCTGCCGCGCTCGGCACCTGCGGCGTCGGGGTAGGGATAGCGGTCAAGCTCGCCCGAACCGGCGAGGCCGGAGTCGGCGGGGCGAGCCGCGGTCATCGTGGTGTGCGCAAGGGTACTCACGCATCCTTTGTCGGCGACACCTCCCAGACCATTAGGGTCTTTGGTGAAAAGCACACGAAAGGGTGATCGACCATTACCTCACAATTGACGCCTAATCGGACAGATACCGTCAGTCATCGCGGAGTTGCGGCCGACCAGGGCGAACAGGGCTGTTCACGGGCGTGATCCGCCCGTACGGCCCGCGCACCGCGGCCCGGCGGCCCGGCGGCCCGTACGCCGGAACGGGTCCAGGGTTCGGCGGTTCGGCCGCCCGCGGCCGCAACACTCCCCGCACCCCGCCCGGTTCGTGCGCCGTCCCGGCGCACCCCTTGCGGCCCTCACGCCTCCGGGCGCAGCATCGGCGGGTTCAGCAGCGTCGCACCGCCCGCCCGGAACAACTGGGCCGGACGCCCGCCTTGGCGCGTGGTGGTCCCCCCGGTGGGCACCAGGAACCCCGGTGTTCCGGTGACCTTGCGGTGGAAGTTGCGCGGATCCAGCGCCACCCCCCACACCGCCTCGTACACCCGCCTCAGCTCCCCCACGGTGAACTCCTGGGGGCAGAACGCCGTGGCCAGCGAGGAGTACTCGATCTTCGACCGGGCCCGCTCCACGCCGTCCGCCAGGATGCGGGCGTGGTCGAAGGCGAGCGGCGGGGACGCGGCGTCCTGACGGTAGGCGCCGTTCCCGTCGAGCAGCACCTCCACCGGCGCCCACCGGACGCTGTGCGCGTCACCACCCGGCCGCGGCGCGGGCAGGTCGGGCGCGAGCGCCAGGTGAGCCACGCTGACCACGCGCATCCGGGGGTCGCGGTCCGGGTCCCCGTAGGTCGCGAGCTGTTCCAGGTGGGCCGCGTTGGGCGGCGCCGGCAGCGAGGGGTCGTGCGCGAGCAGGCCCGTCTCCTCGGCGAGTTCCCGCGCGGCCGCCGCCGCGATGTCCTCGTCGGCCCGGACGAACCCGCCCGGGAGTGCCCACCGCCCCTGGTAGGGCGGCTCGCCCCGGCGGACGGCGAGCGCGCAGAGCGCGTGCCGCCGCACCGTGAGCACGACCAGATCGACGGTGACGGCGAAGGGCGGGAAGGCCGACGGGTCGTAGGGCATGGAACGATCATAGTCGTCTCCCTGACGATAATCAGGACGTTCCGTTCACGCACCGGCGGAAACCGGCCGGTCCGGGCGGGGTGTACGGGCCGGGGAACGCCGCGGGCGGCTCATCGCCACTCCCGCCGCCCCGGACGCCCGCGCTCCCGGGCCCGGGGAGCCGGGCGCCGTCCGTCCCGGCCTCCGCGGGGCGCCCCCGGACCGGCGGGCCCGGGGCGGCAGCGGCGGGGCCCACGGCGGTCCGCCGGACGGACCGGCGGCGCGGCCGGCCCGTCCGGGGCGGCTGTGGGGGAAGCGGCCTCGTCGCCGGCGGGCCGGAGGGCGGAGTCCTCGTCACCGGCCGACCGGGCGGCGGGTTCGCCGGTGGCCGGCTCGGCGGCTGTCGTGCCGCCGGGCCGCGGGCACAGGGGCGCCGCACCGGCCCCGGCACCGGCGGCCCCGGTGTGCGGGGGCGGCGTGCCCGGTGTCCCGGTGCCGGGGGTGCGCGAGGGCTGTACGGCGGGCGGCTCGGTGCGCGCCAACTCCGCGTGGACGGCGCCGTGCACCGCCTGGTCGGCCCGCTCACGCCGCAGACAGCGCCGCAGCTGTTCCGGGTCCATGCCGTCGTTGCACGCCTGGTGCAGCAGCTTGGCGAAGAGGTAGTCGGGATCGGCGCGCAGCGCCCGGCCGAGCGCCACCCGCGCCGACGGTTCGTCCCCCGTCGACCAGGCGACCCAGCCGGCGAGGGTGAGGGGCGCCGCGGCGTAACCGGCGTACGCCCCCGCGCAACGCCGCGCCAGCGCCCGCCACAGACGCAGCGCGGGGCCGGCCTCCGGGCCCTCCATCCACTCCGCCGCGCGGTCCCGCGTCACCCGGTCCTGGAGCCCCATGATCACGGTCGCCGCCTCGTCGGCGGTGAGCAGGCCGTCGTCACGCGCGTCCGCCGCGAGCGGGTCGGCGATCGGTGGCTCGGCGCGCAACCGGTCCATCAGCGCGCTCAGCAGGGTCAGCGTCTCCTCCCGGACGGCCGCGCTGCCGCCGCCGAGGACCCGGGGGACGAGGACGGACGCGGCCCGGTCCAGCGCGCCCTCCTGGCCGGGGGCCCGGGTCTCCCCGAGCGGTGCCAGCCGGGCCTCCAGCTGCCGGAGGGTGCCCCGCACCTGGATGCCCGCGTAGGCGGCCGCGGCGGCCATCACGGAGGTGCCGGGGACGCCGAGCGGTGTGCCGTCCGGCGGGCAGCAGCGCGGATCCGGGCAGCAGTACGACCAGAAGCGCCCGTCCGAGATGCACAGGGCCTCGAAGACCGGCATGTCCAGCCGGCCGCAGGCCACCCGCAGGCGCTGCGCCAGGGGCCTGAGCCGCTCCATCACGTCCCGTCCGGAGGCGCCGGCGGCGGGGTCCTGGCACAGGAACAGCACCACACCGTCCGGCCGCTCGCCGCGCCGCTCGCTGCCGGTGGCCAGGGATTCCGCGAGCTGATCACCGGCCTCGGGCCAGTCCTCGGCGGCCTGCGGGATGCCCATCCGGAGCCGCCCGCCGAACCGGCCCTGCGGGCCGTGCAGCGCGACCAGCACGATGCTGTCGTCGGGGTGGAAGCCGAGCAGGAAGGGGAGCGCGTCGGCGAGATCGGCCGGACCGCGCAGCGTGACCTGCTCCTCGCCCGAGGGACCGGCCGACGCGTGGTGGGTGAAGGCGTTCGCTTCGTGGTGAGTCATGGCATGACGGTCCCGCGATCACCGAGATCGCGCCAGGCCTGTGGATAACGTTATCCACAGGCTGCCGGGCGCCGGTCGCGCGATGTCGGTCCCATCGGGTTGCATGGAGGCATGACCGACAACGATCTCCGCGTCCGTGCCGACCGTGTGCTCGCCCGCCTGGTCGGCGACGCCTCCGGAGCCGCCCGCCTCCGCGAGGACCAGTGGCGTGCCGTGGAGGCGCTGGTCGCCCACCGTCGCCGGGCCCTGGTGGTGCAGCGCACCGGCTGGGGGAAGTCC
The DNA here is from genome assembly GCF_016031615.1 of Streptomyces pactum. Classification (GTDB taxonomy): domain Bacteria; phylum Actinomycetota; class Actinomycetes; order Streptomycetales; family Streptomycetaceae; genus Streptomyces; species Streptomyces pactus. The sequence continues at coordinate 5,722,624 of NZ_JACYXC010000001.1, read as the reverse complement.
GCGGTCTACTTCGTCGCCACGGCGCTGCTGCGGGAGCGGGGCGGTGGCCCCACCGTCATCGTGTCCCCCCTGCTGGCGCTGATGCGGAACCAGGTCGAGTCGGCGGCCCGGGCCGGCATCCACGCCCGCACGATCAACTCGGCCAACCCCGAGGAGTGGGAGTCCGTCCAGGCCGAGGTGGCCGCGGGGGAGGTGGATGTGCTCCTGGTCAGCCCGGAGCGCCTCAACAACCCGGACTTCCGGGACCAGGTGCTGCCGAAGCTGGCCGCCACGACCGGGCTGCTCGTGGTGGACGAGGCGCACTGCATCTCCGACTGGGGGCACGACTTCCGCCCCGACTACCGCAGGCTGCGCACCCTGCTGGCCGATCTGCCGCCCGGGGTGCCGGTGCTGGCGACGACCGCGACCGCCAACGCGCGGGTCACCGCCGATGTCGCCGAGCAGTTGGGCACCGGCCCGGACGGCACCGGCGACGAGGGCCGGGCCCTGGTGCTGCGCGGCCCTCTGGACCGCAAGAGCCTGAGCCTGTCGGTGGTCGGCCTGCCGGATGCCGCCCACCGGCTGGCCTGGCTCGCCGATCATCTCGGCGACCTCCCCGGTTCCGGCATCGTGTACACCCTCACCGTGGCGGCGGCCGAGGAGGTCACGGCCCATCTGCGCCGGTGCGGTCACGCCGTGGCCTCCTACACCGGGCGGACGGAGAACGCCGACCGGATGCAGGCCGAGCAGGACCTCCTGGCGAACCGGGTGAAGGCCCTGGTGGCCACGTCCGCCCTCGGCATGGGGTTCGACAAGCCCGACCTCGGGTTCGTGGTGCACCTGGGCTCGCCCTCCTCCCCCATCGCCTACTACCAGCAGGTGGGCCGTGCCGGGCGCGGGGTCGACCACGCCGAGGTGCTGCTGCTGCCCGGTCGCGAGGACGAGGCGATCTGGCAGTACTTCGCCTCCCTGGCCTTCCCCTCCGAGGAGCAGGTGCGGCGGACCCTCGACGTGCTCGCCGCGGCCGGCCGCCCGCTCTCCCTGCCCGCGCTGGAACCGCAGGTCGATCTGCGCCGCTCCCGCCTGGAGACCATGCTGAAGGTGCTGGACGTGGACGGTGCGGTGCGGCGCGAGCGGGGCGGCTGGACCGCGACCGGACGCCCCTGGACGTACGACGCCCGGCGGTACGCCTGGGTGGCGCGCCAGCGGGAGGCCGAGCAGCAGGCGATGCGCGACTACGCGCGCTCCACGGAGTGCCGGATGGCCTTTCTCCAGCGGCAGCTGGACGACGAGACCGCCGCCCCGTGCGGGCGGTGCGACAACTGCGCCGGGTCCCGGTTCGGCTCCGAAGTCTCCGAGGCCGCCCTGGCGGCGGCCCGTGGGGAGCTCATGCGCCCCGGGGTCGAGGTGGAGCCCCGGCGGATGTGGCCCACCGGACTGCCCGCCGTCGGGGTGGACCTCAAGGGGCGCATACCGCCCGGCGAACAGGCATCCGTGGGCAGGGCGCTGGGCCGGCTCTCCGACATCGGCTGGGGCAACCGGCTGCGCCCGATGCTCGCCCCGCAGGCACCCGACGGCCCCGTTCCGGACGATGTGGCCAACGCGGTGGTGACCGTACTGGCCGACTGGGCGAAGGGGCCAGGCGGATGGGCCTCCGGAGGCGCGGACGCCCCGGCCCGGCCGGCCGGTGTGGTGACCATGGCCTCGCTCTCGCACCCCCGGCTCATCCGGTCGCTGGGCGAGCGGATCGCGTCCGTGGGCCGGATACCTCTGCTGGGCGCCGTCTCCTACGTGGAGGGAGCGGACGCGACGAAGGTGCCCCGCTCCAACAGCGCTCAGCGGCTCCGGGCGCTGCACGGTGCGCTGACCGTGCCCCCCGCGCTCGCCGAGGCGGTGTCGGCGGCGGCCGGACCGGTGCTGCTGATCGACGACCTGACCGATTCGGGGTGGACGCTCGCGGTGGCGACCCGGCTGCTCCGCCGGGCGGGCGCGCAGGGGGTGTTGCCGCTGGTCCTCGCGGTGCAGGGCTGACCGGGACGGGCTGCCGGGCACCGGAGCACCGGAGTACAGGACAACTGAACAGGGGATATGCCGGTCACAACACCCCATACCGGGCTGCTGTTTCATCTGCTCATTGCCGTCCACCTGCCCGACCGCGAGAATTGGGGCAGTTCCCCGCTCCGCCTGTGGACAGCCGGGGCGCCGTCCTCGCGCGCCCCCGCCCGACGGTCCCGAACGCGGGCTACGCAGAGGAAGGGAGACCGGTGACCCTCGGCTTCACTTCTCCGGCGCCCGCGGACCCGGCGCCCTCACCGGGCCGGACACTCGAACCGGCGGAGTGGGCCTCGGCGGGCATCCCGCTGCTGCGCGATCCCCGCGAGGTGGTCACCGGGCTGCACGCCCGGCACCAGCCGGTGCCGGGCACCACGGTGGTGGCGATCCTCGGCCCGGACGAGCGGCTGGTCGCCAGCGCTTCGTTCCGCCGGCGGCAGGGGCCCGCGGACGGCTGGGACTTCCGCAACGATCTGCTCGCCCGCCTGCGCCGGGTGATCCCCCACGACCTGCGCCGCAGGACCCCGGTACGCACCGCCGTCCTGCTCTGCTGCCGTGAGGGCGACAGCGGCTGGACCCCGGAGGACGGGGCCTGGATGTGGGGACTGCGCGACGCCTGCACCCTGCACGGGCTGCGCTGCGGCGCCTACATCACGCTCACCGCCACCGGCTGGCGGGTCCTGGGCGAGGACCGGGCCGGCCGCCGGCCGCACTCCGGTTCCGCGGGTCGCCCGGCCGGGGGCACCGCCGGTCCGGACCCGGGGGGCCCGGACGGCCCGGCCGAGCCCGGGACGGCGTCCGGTGGCACGGCGGCCCGTGTCTCCGGTGGAGCGTCCGCCGCGCGGCTGCGCGCGGTCGCCCGGTGACCGTCGGTTCCCCGTCGGGAGCCGCCGGTCACCGGGCGTCCGGAGTCGTCCGGGACCGGCTCAGACGCCGGCCCCGAGGAGCGGGTTGATCCGCTGCGGGTCGCCGCAGACGACCAGCAGGGCGCCGGCACGGGTCATGGCCTCGGGCAGCGCGCGGGCGATCACGTCGTCCGCGCCGCCGTTGACGGCCACCACCACGACGGGTCGCGCGCCCAGGCGGTCGGCCCCGGCGGCACCGTAGAAGACGTCGTCGGCCGCGTCCTGCTGGGCCCAGTAGGACGCCTCGCCGAAGGACAGCTCGTGCGCCGCCCAGGGGTGCTGCTCCCCTGTGGTGAGGACCAGGATCTCGCCGGGGGCCCGGCCGGAGTCCAGCAGCAGGTCCACGGTCTCGTCCGCGGCGTCCAGGGCGGCCTCCGCCGGGGCGGGGATCAGCTGGACCTGCGGAGTGGCCGGTGCCGGGGCGGCGGGAGGTGCGGGTTTGGCCGCGTCACCCGCGACGCGCTGCGCCGGGGGCGTGGCCGGACCGCGGTGCGGTCCGGGGGTACCGGGCCGCCGGGGAGCGGGCCGGGGACCGGGAACGGGACGGGGGGTCGGCACGGTGCGGCCTGCGGCCGGTGTCGCGCGGGGACCCGGGACACTCTCGTGAATCTGAGGCTCCTCGGGGATGAGAGGCATGAGCTGATATTTATCAAACGTCGGTGCGAGTCGCACCGGGGGGTGCCGAAAAAGGGACCACTCAGAAGTCGAAGCCGAGCTGGCCCCCGACTTCCGCCGCGGGGACCGCGGGGGCGAATCGGACCCGCTTGAGGTGCCGCCAGCGCGGCAAGGCGTCCAGGTAGGCCCAGGACAGTCGGTGGTGCGGGGTCGGCCCCAGTTCCTCCAGCGCCGCCCGGTGCACCGGCGAAGGGTACCCCGCGTTGTCGGCGAAGCAGAAGTCCCGGTGGGCGTCACCGAGTTCGGCCATCATGGCGTCCCGCCGCACCTTGGCGATCACGGATGCCGCGGCGACCACCACGCAGCTCCGGTCGCCTTTGATCACCGTGCGGACCCGCCAGGGCGCACCGAGGTAGTCGTGCTTGCCGTCCAGGATCACCGCGTCGGGCACCACCGGGAGCCCCTCCAGGGCCCGGGTGGCGGCCAGGCGCAGCGCGGCCGTCATGCCCAGTTCGTCGATCTCCTGCGGGGAGGCGTGACCGAGGGCGTGGGCGGTGACCCAGTTCTCCAGCTCCCGCGCCAGTTCGGTACGCCGCTTCGGGGTCAGCAGTTTGGAGTCGGTGAGTCCGTCCGGCGGGCGCCGCAGTCCGGTGACGGCGGCGCAGACGGTGACCGGCCCCGCCCACGCGCCGCGGCCGACTTCGTCGATCCCGACGACGACGCGGGCTCCGGTGGTGGCGCGGAGGGAGCGCTCGACGCTGTGGGTGGGCGGTTCGTACGGCATGGCAGGAACAACACTACGCCGCCGCCTCAGGCGCCGTGCACCCGGAGCATGGGCAGCATGACCTGATCCACGATCTCCGTCACATCGCGGTCGGTGACCTCGCCCGCGCAGACCTTGGTGCGGTACATCAGCAGGGCCGGCACCACGTCCTCGATCATTCCGCCGCAGGCGTCCGCGCGCACCTCCCCGCGGGCGATGCCGTTGCGCACGATGTGCCGGATGATCTCCTTGCCGGGTGCCAGCACCTCTCCCTTGATGAGTTCGGCGATGCGCTCGGCCGCCCCGTGGTCGCACTCGTGGATGACGGCCCGCACGGCCACCCCTGACCGGGAGCGCATGGAGGAGAGCATGGAGTAGCAGAAGCTGAGCAGGTCGGCCCGGAGACTGCCGTGGTCCGGCGGATCGGGGGGCTTGGGCAGCCCGGCCCGCAGCGCGTCGATGACCAGGTCCTCCTTGGTGGACCAGCGGCGGTAGACCGCGGCCTTCCCGGTCTGCGCACCGGCGGCGACCCCCTCCATGGTGAGCCCCTTCCAGCCGACCTCGCTCAGCTGGTCGAGTGCGGCGGACAGGATCGCGCGCTCCAGCACGGGGCCGCGACGACGCACCGCCGGGGGCTGCGCTCCGGTCGCGTGCCGGCCCGAACTGACCATGTTTCTCTCTCCGTTGTGCGGGAATCGGATACCGCTTGCGCCTGTGGTTCGAGGCTCACTAACGTCGATGATGCAGTGAACGGGCCCGTTCACTAAGTCTTCTCAGGGGAAACGTTGTGACAGCCTCTCAGGTCATACCCGACAAAAAATCCGGCGCGGCCAGGCGGGAAGGCCGGCCCGGTATCGCCCTGGCCGTCATCGCCGCCTGTCAGCTCATGGTGGTACTCGACGCGACGATTGTGAATATCGCGCTCCCGCACATCCAGGACGCGCTCAGCTTCTCCACGACCGATCTGTCCTGGGTCGTCACCGCCTACACCCTCACCTTCGGCGGTCTGCTGCTCCTCGGCGGCCGGGCCGGGGACATCCTCGGCCGCAGGCGGGTCTTCACGTTCGGCATCGTGCTGTTCACCCTCGCGTCGCTGCTCGGCGGTTTCGCCCAGGAGCCGTGGCAGCTGCTGGCGGCACGGGCCCTGCAGGGTGTCGGCGGCGCCATCGCCTCCCCCACCGCCCTGGCGCTGATCACCACGACGTTCCCGGAAGGTCCCGAACGGAACAAGGCCTTCGGCGTGTTCGCGGCCGTCTCCGCCGGTGGTGGCGCGATCGGTCTGCTGGCGGGCGGCATGCTCACCGAATGGCTCGACTGGCGCTGGGTGCTCTTCGTGAACGTGCCGATCGGCATCCTCATCGTGGTGCTCACCCCGATCTACATCAGCGAGTCGGAGAAGCACTCGGGCAGCTTCGACATCACCGGCGCGCTCACCTCGACCCTGGGTATGGCGGCGCTGGTGTACGGCTTCATCCGCGCCTCCGAGGACGGCTGGAGCGACGGGATCACCCTCGCGTCCTTCGCCGCGGCCGTGGTGCTGCTGGCGGCCTTCGCGCTGATCGAGAAGCGGGCGCGGGAACCGATCACACCGCTGCGGATGTTCGCCGACCGCAACCGGGCCGGCACGTACCTGATCATGCTGAGCCTGTCGGCGGCGATGTTCGGCATGTTCTTCTTCATCGTGATCTACGTCCAGAAGGTGCTGGACTACAGCCCGATCTCGGCCGGTATCGCCTTCCTGCCGGTCACCGCGTCGATCGTGGTCTCGGCGGGGCTGTCCCAGCGGCTGCTGCCGGTCTTCGGGCCCAAGCCGTTCATGGTGGTGGGGTCGGTCATCACCGGCGGCGCCATGGGCTGGCTGGTTCTCCTGGATGCCGACAGCTCCTACCTGGGCGGGGTGCTCGGCCCGATGCTGCTGTTCGGCTTCGGCATGGGTCTGAACTTCGTGACGCTGACCCTCACCGCCGTCTCCGGGGTGGAGCAGCAGGAGGCGGGGGCGGCCTCGGGTCTGCTCAACGCCATGCAGCAGGTGGGTGGTTCACTCGGCCTGTCGATCCTGATGACGCTGTTCACCTCGGCGAGCGAGGACGAGGCGGAGAAGCAGATGCCGTCCTTCCTCAAGGAGGCCAGTCCGGAACAGCTGGCCGAGGCACAGCGGACCAAGGAAATGCCCGGGCCGTGGGGGCACCATGTGCTCGCCGAGGGCGTCTCCACCTCTTTCATCGCGGCGACCGCCCTGGTGGTCCTCGCCCTGGTCACCGCCCTGCTCGTGATCAAGGTCCGTAAGAGCGACATGGAAGCGCTCAGCGGGGCCGCCGGGGCCGGCGGCGGTCACATGGGCTAGGGACCCGGCCCCGGCCGGCCCTCGGCACCGCCGCACGGCGGCCGGGGCCGGACCGGTCGCCGGCCCGGTCAGTCCGCGGCCCGCGGCAGCCAGGCCGGCAACGGCTCCGTCCGCTCCAGCCACGCGGCCGGGGGTGCGCCGGCCGGCTCCGCCGCCACCACGCCACCGGCGATGGCGCAGGTGGTGTCCACGTCGCCGCCCGCGCGGGCGGTCGTCCAGAACATCTCCTGGTACGAGCCGAGGTGGCGGGCGGCGGCCCACAGCGCGAAGGGCACGGTGTCGTGCGCGCTGGTCCGCCGGCCGCAGCCCAGGACCGCTGCGACGGTGCCGGTGTCGTCGTAGTCGAGCATGTCCCGGGCGCGCCGCAGCCCGGCCTGTACGGCGCTGCGCGGCACCAGGGCGACGACGGCGTCGAGCAGCGCCCCCGGGTCCCGGGGCCACCGGGGGTCGGCGACCAGTGCCGCCGCGGCCGCGACGGCCATGGCCCCGACGACCGCCTCGCGGTGCTGGTGGGTGGTGTAGGCGGAGATCTCCGCCTGGTGGGTGGCCTGTTCGGCGTCGCCGGCGTACCAGGCTCCGAGCGGGGCGATGCGCATCGCGGCGCCGTTGCCCCAGGACCCCTGACCGTTGAAGAGCGCGGCGGCCAGCTCCCGCCAGTCAGCGCCCTCCCGGACCAGCCGCAGCATCCGGTTGACGGCCGGGCCGTAGCCCCGGTCGAAGTCGTGGTGGTCGGCGAAGGACCGTGCCAGCGCGTCCTGGTCGATCCTGCCGTGGGTGGCCAGGACGGCCAGCACCGAGCTGGCCATCTCGGTGTCGTCGGTCCACTGCCAGGGTGCGGGTGGCAGCTCGCGGCGGGTGAGGGCGGTGTAGTGGGCGGGTACGAAGAACTGGGAGCCGAGGGCATCCCCCACGGCCAGCCCCCGCAGGCTGGCGAGGGCGCGGGCGAAACGGTCATCGGTCATCAACAGCGAACTTTAGCGGGTGAAGCCGTACCCCTCCGGGGTGCACCAACGTTCGAACGGGCGGTCGAGGTGGTAGCGCCCGTCGGGGCCGAGGAGCAGCGCGCGGGTCTCGCCGTTGCCCGGGTTCGACAGTGATTCGAACTCGGCGACCGTCCAGTGCAGCCAGCGCATGCAGAACAGCCGCATGGTGAGCCCGTGGGTGACCAGGAGTACGTTCGGCGGGTGGTCCGGGTCCTCGAAGCTGCGCCACAGGCTCTCCAGGAACGCGCCGACCCGGTCGTAGACGTCGGCGCCCGACTCCCCTTGCGCGAACCGGTAGAAGAAGTGCCCGTAGGTGTCCCGGTACGCCTTCTGCCGGCGGACGTCCTCCCGGTCCTGCCAGTTTCCCCAGTCCTGTTCCCGCAGCCGCGGCTCCTCCCGGACCCGTGTCCTGGCCGGATCGAGGCCGAGCAGCTGGAACGTCTGGTGGGTACGCCGGTAGGGGGAGACGTAGGCCGAGATCCGCTCGTCGCCGAACATCTCCCGCAGCCGCGCCCCCGCTTCGGCCGCCTGCCTGCGGCCCCGCGGCGTCAGGCCCAGTGCGTGGTCGGGCTCGCGCTCGTACACGGTGTCATCGACGTTTCCCTCGGATTCGCCGTGCCGGACGAGGACGATGCGACGCGGTCGTGCCATACCGCCACACTAGTTCGCCGCCACCGGGCTCGCCCCGCCGCGGACGGCGCCGGCCACCGGCCTGCCGGCCCGTATCTCGCACCGCCGGCCGGTGAACCTGTCGCGCAGCATCCTGTCGTGCGAGACCACGACCAGCGCACCGGTCCAGTGCTCCAGGGCCTGCTCCAGTTCCTCCACCAGGTCCAGGGCCAGGTGGTTGGCCGGTTCGTCGAGCAGCAGCAGATCCGCGGGCCGGGCCAGCAGCCGGGCGAGGGCGAGCCTGCGGCGCTGGCCCGCGGAGAGCACGCCGACCGGCACATCGAGGTCCCGGGCGTGGAAGAGCCCGTAGGACAACAGGAGTTCGGTGTGCTCCTCGGGCGTGCCCGGCAGCCCGCGCCCGAACGCCCCGAGCAGCCGCTCGGCCGGGCGGGTCACCGGAATCTCCTGGGCGAGGTGGCCGATCCGGCCACGGCGGTGCACGCTCCCCTCGTCCGGCGGCAGCAGTCCCGCCATGACCCGCAGCAGGGTGCTCTTGCCGGCGCCGTTGGGCCCGTGGACCAGCAGCCGCTCGCCGGCCTCGACGGTGAGCCGGTCCACCGCGAGCCGGTCACCCACCCGCACCCCGTCGAGGGCCACCAGTGTCCCCTCGGTGGCCCCCGCCTCGGGGCGTGCCGTGAACCTCAAGGGGTCCGGCGGCCGTGGCACCGGGGCCTCCCGGAGCCGGCGGAGCCGCTCCTGGGCGTTGCGCACACGGCTGGAGACGGATGCCTGCACCCGGCCCTTGTCCCGGTCGTAGGCCATCTTGTTCCCGTCCGTCCGCGCCCGCCCGGGCGCGACCCGCCGGGCGGCACCGGCCGCGGCCTCGGCGAGCGCGGCGGTCTCCGCACACCACTGCCCGTATTCCTGCTCCCAGCGGCGGCGGGCGACGGCCTTGCCGGCGAGGAATCCGGCGTACCCGCCGCCGTGACGGACCAGGGTGCGGCGGCCGGCGTCCACCTCGACGACCGCGGTGGCCACCCGCTCCAGGAAGACCCGGTCGTGGGAGACGGCCACCACGGTGCCGCGGTGGGCGCGGAGGGCGTCCTCCAGCCAGGTGAGGGCGGCGCCGTCGAGGTGGTTGGTCGGCTCGTCCAGGAGCATGACCTCCGGGGCGGCGGCGATCAGACAGGCGAGCCCGAGGCGGGCCTGCTCGCCGCCGGAGAGACTTCCCAGGAGCCGCCCGGGGCCGATGTGCGCCAGGCCCAGCCCGTGCCGCGCCCGCTCGATCCGGACGTCGGCCTCGTAACCGCCGCGCGCCTCGAACGCGGTGAGCAGGTCCCCGTACTCCTGGAGCGGACCGGTGCCGCCCCCGTCGAGCGCGGACTCCAGCTCGCGCAGCCGGCCCTCCATCGCCCGGAGGTCGGCGAGCGCCGTGTCGACGGCGTCCCGCACCGTGGAACCGGGCGGCAGCTCCGGGGTCTGGGCCAGGTGTCCGGCACCGCCGCCGGTGAGCACGGTGACCGTCCCGTCGTCGGGTTCGAGCTTGCCGGCGAGCAGCTTCAGCAGGGTGGACTTCCCCGCGCCGTTCTCCCCGACGACGCCGATCCGCTCCCCGGGGCGGACGGTGAAGGACACGTCGTCGAGGAGCGTCCGCCCCCCTCGGGAGACGGTGACGTGGTGCAGTGCGATCTGGGTGGGCACGGGACGGACCTCCGGCGATTGGTGCGTGGACGGTGCGGGCTTGCCAAACGCTACAGATGTTGCGTTACCCTGATGGTGGCACGACGAACCCTCTTAACGCAACGGGAGTCGCAGTTGACCCGGGAACCCTCCGCTCCGGCCGCCGGCACCGTCCGCCCCGGCGGACGCACCGCACGCACCCGCGCCGCCGTCCGGGACGCGGTGCTCACCGGGCTGGCCGAGTACGGCTACCCCGGGCTGACCGTGGAGTACGTCGCCGAGCGGTCGGGCGTCCACAGGACCACCCTCTACCGGCGCTGGGGAGGCGTGGAGGAACTGGTCGCCGACGCCCTGGACCTGGCGGGCGAGGACAGCTGGACGCCGCCCGACACCGGCAGCCTCGAAGGAGACCTCCGGGCCCTCGCCCACGAGGTGGTGGACACCTTCGCGGACACCGCCGCGGCCGCCGCGCCCACCGCGTTCGTCGCCGCCGCCTTCCAGTCCGAGCGCGCGGCCGGCGCCCTGCGCGCCTTCTACGCCGAGCGCTTCTCGCGGTGCGAAGCGATACTGGCGCGCGCGGTGGCGCGCGGAGAGGTGCCGGAGGGCAGTGACGCCGCGGCGGTCGCCCGCGCCGTCTCGGCGCCGCTGTTCTTCCGGGCCCTGGTCACCCGGGAGCCGCTGGACTCAGCGGAGGCGGACCAGGCCGCGGCGGCCACCCTCGCCGCGCTCCGGGCGGGGGCCTACCGTCGGCCGGCGCGCCCCGCGTCCTGCGATCCCGCCCCCTCCCGTCCCCCGGCCGGCGGTCCGGTGTCCGCCGGGGGACGGTCCGGGCCGTGACGGCCGTCCGGCCGGGCACCGCGGGCGGCGGTGCCCGGCAGTGCGGTGGTGCCGAGGAGCCCATGCCGCTCGGCGGGACCGGGCGCTCACCACACGGGAAGAGCGGCGGTGCAGGGAGGCGTTCAGACCGTCCAGAGCGGCTCGATGCTCACCACGTCACCGGCGATGGCCGCCACGTCCGCCTCGGTCTGCGCCCGCAGGGCGAGGCGTTCCACCCGCTCGGTGCGGTACTTGCCGTGTTCGGCCACCGAGTTCCACATCGACAGCACCAGGAACTCCGACCCCGGCGCCTCCCCGAAGAACCCCCGGAGCATGCCCGGCGACCCGGCCATCGCCGGGTTCCACACCTTCTCCTGCACCTGGACGAAGTGCTCCACCCGGTCCTCGTGCACCCGGCAGTGCGCGATACGCAGCACGTCCACATCGGTGAACTTCGGCTCGAAACCGACCTTCACATCGAACCGGTGCTCGAACAGCCGGACCTGGCGCTCCTGGTAGGTGCCGGACTGTGCCGCGGCGAGCCGGTCGTGCGAGTTCGCCATGAAGGCGTCGTAGAGCGCGCGGCTCTCCCAGAAGCTGAACACATGGGCCACCGCGTCGCGCCGCTGGCTCCACCCGCCGCCCTGCCCCCGGAAGCCCGCCTCGCCGAGCAGGCCCGCCCACTTCCGCTGTCCGCGCTCGAAACCACGGCGATCGACCACGGTGCAGCGCATCCACTTGACCAGCACCGCGCCATCCTACGGCCCGGGCAGGGCCACGTCAGGTACGGCCGAAGTACCTTCGCTCCAGTTCCGCGATGTCCTCGGCCGGCAGCCGCACCCCGAAGACGTCGGCGAGCACCGTTCCCAGTTCCCCGGCCCGGACCGGGCGTTCCTCGACGGTGCCGTCCGGCCCGGCGACCGACAGCAGGGTTCCCACCAGGTTGTGCCGCACTTCCGGCCCGGTCCGCTGGACCACCGGCCGGCCGACGAACGGCGAGTGCGGATGGGTCGCGGTGTAGTGGTTCATCACGACGTAATCGGCGGGGAAACGCTCCTCCAGGGTGAAGGAGTACAGGTCGAACCAGCCGTCGTGGTGGAGGGAGCGCAGCACCCGCACCCCGTCGTCCTCCGCCGCGACACCGAACGTCCACTCCCCCTGCCGGTCCACCACTCCGTCCTCGAACAGGACCGGTTCCAGCAGCCCCTCACCGCCGAAGCCGACGTCCGTCAGCCACTGCCGGCCGTCCGCCTCGATCCGCAGCAGCATGTGGGTGACGGCGCGCACCCGGTCGCTGCCCATCCGGATCCGCGCGCCGAGCCCGGTGAAACCGAACCCGATGCGCTCCAGCGCGGCGGCGAAGAGCAGGTTCTGTTCGTAGCAGTAACCACCGCGGGCCCCGCCGACCATCTTCTCCTGGAGCCCCGCGACATCCAGCACGATCGGCCGCCCGAGCACGATCTCCAGGTTCTCGAAGGGGAACGCCGCCACATGCCCCCGGTGCACCGCGCGGAGCGTGTCCAGATCCGGCTTGGGGTCGCCGGAGAAACCGATCCGCTCCAGATACGCGTCCAGGTCCAGCTCCCCGCCGCCCCACATGGTCCGCCGCCGCACGCGCCCCTCCGTCTCCTCGTTCCGTGCGTACCACCGGCTTTTCGGAGCACTCCCCCGGTTCCCGTACGCCCCGGCGCCATCCTGTCAAAATCCGGGCCCGGCCACGACAGCGGAGCGCCCCCGGCGGACCGGCGGACCGGAGCGGTGGGGGCGGGGCGATGGCGGTGGCGGGCAGCGGAATCCAGAGCGGGCACGCCGGTCCCGGCGTGGTGCCGCCGTGCGCCCGGGCGCGCGCCGGGGGGCGGTGGGGGACGTCCGCTCCCTGGACACCGGCGGCACATCCGGCGGCCGTTAACGCCCCCGCCCCGGCCGGCCCCGTCCCCCCACAGGCCCGGTGCGGCCTCCGCCGGGAACACCGGCCCGGACTCCCAGGGCCCGCCGCCCTCCGGCCGCCCCGGGGAGCCGGACACACCGGGCCGGACACGCCGCGAGACCCGACCCACCGGGCCGGACGCGCCGCCCGCCGGGACGCACCGTGGACCTTCCCCACCTCTCGGTACGACGGCCCGGGCCGCCGCGCCCGCCCGCCATCGGGCGGCCGAGGTCACCGGATACCGGCGGAAGGCAGCCCCGGCGCGCGCCGTGACGCACCCGGGCCGGGCTTCACGCGCGTCGTCGCCGAGGGCCCGGCCACGGGTACCCGAGCCGCCGGGCGAACTCCTGGGAACCCCCACTGACCTCGGCGATCTCGCACGGGTCCTCGGCCGTGAGACGCGCCGCAAGGCGGTCCGCCTGGCCGGCCGGGTCGTCTCCGGAGACCGGAAGGGTCATCCGGAACTGGAGCCAGGGACGACCCTCCCTGATCGCGGAACGGCGCGGATGGAAGAGGAAGACGTTGATCCGGTCAGGCTCCCAGTGCCAGGCCGAGACCGCTCCCAGTTCGCACTCCCAGGCCGCCAGCAGGTCGGCATGCCCGCGGAGCCGCTCTTCCAGAAGCCTGGCGACGGTTCGGGCGGGCCATTCCCAGCCGTGGTCGGTCGAGGCCCGGCCGACCTCCGCCTCGTACTGCTCGACGTCGAAGCGGAATTCCGGGAGGTCGAGGTCGTCCTCGTCCGGGTTGCGCCAGCCGCTCCAGATCACGCGCCGTCCCTCGCGCTTGATGGTCACGTAGACGGCACCGCAGCACCCTTCCGTGCACTCGGCCTCGGCGAGCCGCACCTCGCGAGGGGTGTCCGTCGCCCGGAGCGGTGCGTCCGGCCCCAGCAGATACCGGGGGTCACCTGCCGGTCCCTCGTCGAACACGTCGGCCAGGACATCCCGTCCGTCGACGACCGGTCGGCACTCCACGGTGCCCTGCCGGCTTCCCAGTGGTGGCACGACGACACGGAGAGACAGCCGTTGCGGTTCTGTGGTCACGGGCCGATCGTCCCGGACATCGGTGGCGGTTGTCCTGCGTGATTCCGCCGCGGGAGGGCCGGGCGGCTCCGTACCGCACCTTCCCTCTGCCCGGGCGCCTGCGCGCGCCCGTGGGCGATCACACGGAAGGAGGGGCACCGACTCCGGGCCGGTGCCCCTCCCTCACACAGATCACGCCTCGGCTCGGGCCACGCCGGGTGGTGCCCCCGGCGCGGTCCCGCCCGGCATCAGCTGCAGCCGCTGGTCGAGCCGCAGCCCTCGCAGATGTAGCAGCTGCCGGCGCGCTGCATCTTGGTGCCGCAGGAGAAGCACAGCGGCGCGTCGGCGCTGATGCCCAGCTGCATCTCGACCAGCTCGGCCGAGGTGTGCGCCTCCTTGGGCGCCGGGGCGGCCACCTGCTCCGGCCGCGGCGTGGCCACGGCCTTCAGCGTCTCGGTCTGGCGCGGGGCGGACTGGGCCAGGCCCTCGACGTCCACCTCGTCGTCGGCCGGCTCGTAGGAGCCGGTCTCCAGGTGCCGCTGGCGCTCCTCGGCGGAGTGGATGCCGAGCGCCGAGCGGGTCTCGAACGGCAGGAAGTCCAGCGCCAGGCGGCGGAAGATGTAGTCCACGATGGACTGCGCCATCCGCACGTCCGGGTCGTCGGTCATACCGGCCGGCTCGAACCGCATGTTGGTGAACTTCGAGACGTAGGTCTCCAGCGGGACGCCGTACTGGAGGCCGACCGAGACGGCGATGGAGAAGGCGTCCATCATGCCCGCGAGCGTCGAGCCCTGCTTGGACATCTTGAGGAAGACCTCGCCCAGGCCGTCGTCCGGGTAGGAGTTGGCCGTCATGTAGCCCTCGGCCCCGCCCACCGTGAAGGAGGTGGTGATGCCGGGGCGGCCCTTGGGCAGGCGCTTGCGGACCGGGCGGTACTCGACGACCTTCTCGACCGCCTCGCGGATGGTCTCCTCGGTCTTCTCGGCGACCTTGTCCGCTTCCTTCTTCTTGGCCGACAGCGGCTGGCCGACCTTGCAGTTGTCCCGGTAGATGGCGAGCGCCTTGACGCCCATCTTCCACGCCTCGAAGTAGATCTCCTCGACCTCCTCGACGGTCGCCGTCTCCGGCATGTTGACCGTCTTGGAGAGCGCGCCGGAGATCCACGGCTGGATGGCCGCCATCATGCGGACGTGCCCCATCGGGGAGATGGCGCGCTCGCCCATGGCGCAGTCGAAGACCTCGTAGTGCTCCTGCTTGAGGCCCGGCGCGTCGATCACGTTGCCGTGCTCGGCGATGTGGGCGACGATCGCCTCGATCTGCTCCTGCTGGTAGCCCAGGCGGCGCAGCGCCTGCGGGACCGTGTTGTTCACGATCTGCATCGAGCCGCCGCCGACCAGCTTCTTGAACTTGACCAGCGCCAGGTCCGGCTCCAGGCCGGTGGTGTCGCAGCTCATCGCCAGGCCGATGGTGCCGGTGGGCGCGATCACGCTGGCCTGGGAGTTGCGGAAGCCGTGCTTGGCGCCGAGCCGGAGCACGTCCTGCCACGCCTCGGTGGCGGCGGCCCAGATCGGGGTGTCCAGGTCGTCCATCCGCTTGGCGGCCGCGTTGGCGTCCGCGTGCTGCTTCATCACGCGCTGGTGCGGCTCGGCGTTGCGGGCGTAGCCGTCGTACGGGCCGACCACGGCGGCCAGCTCGGCCGACCGGCGGTAGGAGGTGCCGGTCATCAGGGAGGTGATGGCACCGGCCAGCGCCCGGCCGCCCTCGCTGTCGTAGGCGTGGCCGGTGGCCATCAGCAGGGCGCCGAGGTTGGCGTAGCCGATGCCCAGCTGGCGGAAGGCGCGGGTGTTCTCGCCGATCTTCTCGGTGGGGAAGTCGGCGAAGCAGATGGAGATGTCCATCGCGGTGATGACCAGCTCGACGACCTTGGCGAAGCGCTCGGTGTCGAAGGACTGGTTGCCCTCGCCGTCGTCCTTGAGGAACTTCATCAGGTTCAGCGAGGCGAGGTTGCACGAGGTGTTGTCCAGGTGCATGTACTCGCTGCACGGGTTCGACGCGGTGATCCGGCCGGACTCCGGGCAGGTGTGCCACCGGTTGATGGTGTCGTCGTACTGGATGCCCGGGTCGGCGCAGGCCCAGGCGGCCTCGGCCATCTTCCGGAACAGGGACCTGGCGTCGACCTCCTCGATGACCTCGCCGGTCATCCGGGCGCGCAGGCCGAAGGTGCCGCCGTTCTCCACGGCGGTCATGAACTCGTCGTTCACCCGGACCGAGTTGTTGGCGTTCTGGTACTGGACGGAGGTGATGTCCTCGCCGCCCAGGTCCATGTCGAAGCCCGCGTCGCGCAGCGCGCGGATCTTCTCCTCCTCCTTCACCTTGGTCTGGATGAAGTCCTCGATGTCCGGGTGGTCGACGTCGAGCACGACCATCTTGGCGGCGCGGCGGGTGGCACCGCCCGACTTGATGGTGCCGGCGGAGGCGTCGGCGCCGCGCATGAACGACACCGGGCCGGAGGCGTTGCCGCCGGAGGAGAGCAGCTCCTTGCTGGAGCGGATGCGGGAGAGGTTCAGACCGGCGCCCGAACCGCCCTTGAAGATCATCCCCTCTTCCTTGTACCAGTCGAGGATCGACTCCATGGAGTCGTCGACGGAGAGGATGAAGCAGGCGCTGACCTGCTGCGGCTGCGGCGTGCCGACGTTGAACCACACCGGCGAGTTGAAGCTGAAGATCTGGTGCAGCAGGGCGTGCGCCAGCTCGTGCTCGAAGATCTCCGCATCGGCCGGGGAGGCGAAGTAGTGGTGGTCCTCGCCCGCCTTCCGGTACGTCTTCACGATGCGGTCGATGAGCTGCCTGAGGCTGGTCTCGCGCTGCGGGGTGCCCACCGCGCCGCGGAAGTACTTGCTGGTGACGATGTTGACCGCGTTCACCGACCAGAAGTCGGGGAACTCCACGCCGCGCTGCTCGAAGTTGACCGAGCCGTCGCGCCAGTTGGTCATGACGACGTCACGGCGCTCCCAGACCACCTCGTCGTACGGATGCACGCCGGGGGTGGTGTGGATGCGCTCGATGCGCATGCCCTGCCGGGCACCGGCCTTGCCGCCCTTGGAGGAGCGGGCGCCTCGTGCCGGGCCGCTCGTCGTCTCTGTCATTCCGCCTCCCTGTACGGGCGAAAACGCCCTGATGTGCCCGATTCTTCCCAGGCACGGTGTTCTGATCTTTCACCCGGGCGCACGACGGCGCGCCCGGGTACGTTCGGTGGCCGCGCGGCTCAGTCGGCCGCGGCGGCGGATGCGGAGGCCGCGGCCCCGCCGGCGCCGGAGGACCCGTCTTCGGCGGGCACGGGGGGCCGCGCCTGTGCGCGCAGCTCGGCGACCGCCGCCTCGAAGTCCTCCAGCGAGTCGAACGCCTGGTAGACGGACGCGAACCGCAGATACGCGACCAGGTCCAGCTCCTTGAGCGGGCCGAGTATGGCCAGCCCCACGTCATGGGTGGACAGCTCGGCGCTCCCGGTCGCCCGGACCGCCTCCTCCACCCGCTGTCCGAGCTGGGCCAGGGCGTCCTCGGTGACCGGCCGGCCCTGGCACGCCTTGCGCACCCCGGAGATGACCTTGCTGCGACTGAAGGGCTCGGTGACCCCGCTGCGCTTGATCACCATGAGTGACGCGGTCTCGACGGTGGTGAACCGCCGGGAGCAGTCCGGGCACTGCCGGCGCCTGCGGATGGAGCAGCCGTCATCGGTGGTCCGGCTGTCGACGACACGGCTGTCGGGGTTCCGGCAGAAGGGGCAATGCACGGTTCCCACCCTTCTCCGCCCTCGGGATCACTGCGTACGACCAGGTACGACCGACTGCTCCGGCGGGCTCGTCGCGAGCCCCTCCGGAGAGGTCACCAGCATAAGGGACGTCGGCGCGAGGAAATCCCGCGGACCACAACCCGTAGTGACCGATAACCGCCCTACCACTAGATGTGGTACCGGATACCGGCCCGCGCCTTTGGCGTGTCGCGGCGCGGAGGGACGACACGAGACTACGCGACGGACCCCGGTGACCGATGCCGGGGCCCCCGGATGCCAGACTTGACCGCCTCGCGCCCGCTTCCGGAGCCCTGGCCTATACACCTGATCTACGGCGCTCGTCAGCCAAACACCGTTTTTTCACTCGAACGTGTGTTTGGCGCAACCTTTCGAAAGCAACTACCGTTGACCAGCCAGGGAGACATCTTCGAGAGGGGCCGACGCCGTGACCACCACTACAGACAGTGCCACCATCGCCGCTCAGGACCGCTCCCAGAGCCGGCTCGAACACCCGCATGCGATGAATGACGTCGCCACGAACACCGAGGGCGCGAAGCCCACGCGCTCACTCCCTGGCCGACCTCCAGGAATCCGGGCCGACAGCTCCGGACTGACCGACCGGCAGCGGCGGGTCATCGAGGTGATCCGCGACTCCGTGCAGCGCCGGGGCTACCCGCCGTCGATGCGGGAGATCGGCCAGGCGGTGGGCCTGTCCAGCACCTCGTCGGTCGCGCACCAGCTGATGGCGCTGGAGCGCAAGGGGTTCCTCCGCCGCGATCCGCACCGGCCCCGGGCCTACGAGGTCCGCGGCTCCGACCAGCCCGCCACGCAGCCGGCCGACACCACGGGCAAGCCCGCCGCCTCCTATGTCCCCCTGGTGGGCCGGATCGCCGCCGGTGGCCCGATCCTGGCCGAGGAGTCGGTGGAGGACGTCTTCCCCCTCCCACGGCAGCTGGTCGGCGACGGTGAGCTGTTCGTGCTCAAGGTCGTCGGCGATTCGATGATCGAAGCGGCGATCTGCGACGGCGACTGGGTCACGGTGCGCCGGCAGCCGGTCGCCGAGAACGGGGACATCGTGGCCGCGATGCTCGACGGTGAGGCGACGGTCAAGCGCTTCAAGCGCGAGGACGGCCATGTCTGGCTGCTGCCGCACAATGCGGCGTACCAGCCGATCCCCGGCGACGAGGCGACCATCCTCGGCAAGGTGGTCGCCGTGCTGCGGCGCGTCTGACGCAGGCCCGCGCCCGCCCCGCGCCGCCCGACGACCGGGCCCCGGAATCCCTGCGCCGGTTCCGGGGCTCGTCCACGTCCGCGGACGCGTCCGAGCGCGCCTTCACACGGCCGCCCGCACACGCGTAGCCCCTGACGTACGTGTGTGCCGTGATCAACCCGCGCGGCCCTGCGCCACCGCACAGCGCCCCGCTCGGCCTACCCCGCCCCGGGCCCTCCCGCGCCGCTGCGCCGGGTGATCCGCGTGCCTCTCCGCGCCCCGCCCGCTGCGCACCGTCGCTCCGGATCACCTCCGGCCGCAACGGCACCGCGGGCGCCGGGGCCCGGGGCGCCTCGACGGGGGTGATGCGACGCCGGCCCGAGCGGGCGCGAACCCGAGCCGAGCCGGGCTTGGCCGGGCGGTGCCGGCTAGCGGGAGCCGTCGGCCTTGGCCGCCGCGTCGATGGCGGCGAGCGAACGCCGTACCTGGTTGCGGTCGGTGGTGTACCAGAAATCGGGCATCGAGGCGCGGAGGAAGCCGCCGTAGCGGGCGCGTTCCAGCCGGGGGTCGAGCACCGCGACGACGCCGCGGTCGCCCGAGGCCCGCACCAGACGGCCGGCTCCCTGCGCCATCAGCAGCGCGGCGTGGGTGGCCGCCACCGCCATGAAGCCGTTCCCCCCGGCCTCCTCCACGGCCTTCTGCCGGGCGCTCATCAGCGGGTCGTCGGGCCGGGGGAACGGAATGCGGTCCATCACCACCAGCTGGCAGCTCGGCCCGGGCACGTCCACGCCCTGCCACAGCGAGAGGGTGCCGAACAGGCAGGTGCGCGGATCCGCGGCGAAGGCCCGGATCAACTCCCCCAGCGTGTCCTCACCCTGCAGGAGAATGGGCAGGTCGACCCGGCCGCGCAGTGTCTCGGCGGCGGCCTGGGCCCCGCGCATGGAGGAGAACAGGCCCAGGGTGCGCCCGCCCGCCGCCTCCACCAGCTCGGTCAGCTCGTCCATCATGTCGCCGCGGTTGCCCTCCCGGCCGGGCTGGGTCAGGTGCTTGGCGACGTAGAGGATGCCCTGCCTGGGGTAGTCGAAGGGCGATCCCACATCGATGCCCTTCCACTGCGGGACATCGTCCCCGCCGGTCCCCTCGGGTGCCAGTCCCAGCGAGGCCGCGACGCCGTTGAAGTCACCGCCCAGCTTGAGGGTGGCGGAGGTGAGCACCACGGAGCGCTCGCTGAACAGCTTCTCGCGGAGCAGTCCGGACACCGACAGCGGCGCGACCCGGAGCGAGGCCCCGAAACGGTCGTGCCGCTCGTACCAGACCACGTCGTACTCGGAGCCCTGGACGATCCGCTCCGCCACGGCGTGCACGTTCTCCACCGAGGCCAGTGCCTGCTTGCGGACCGCGTCCTCGTCCTGCACCGACGTGTCCCGGGTGGCCCCGATCGCGGAGATCACCGTACGGGCGGCGTCCCGGAGCGCCATCAGGGCGTAGTTCAGGTCCTCGGGGATCTCCTCAAGCCGCCCGGGCAGGGCCAGCTCCATGATCCGCTCGAACGTCTCGGAGGCGGTCTGCAGTGCGTCGGCGGCTTTCTCGTCCACCAGCTTGGCGGCACGGCGCACCGCCCGGTTGACCTGGCCGGGGGTGAGCTCGCCGGTGGCCGCACCGGTGACCCGGGAGACCAGCTCGTGGGCCTCGTCGATGATCAGCACCTCGTGGCTGGGCAGCACCGGGGCGCCCTCGATGGCGTCGATGGCGAGCAGCGCGTGGTTGGTGACCACGACATCGGCGAGCTTGGCCCGCTCCCGGGCGGCCTCGGCGAAACACTCGGCCCCGTAGGCGCACTTGGAGGCGCCCAGGCACTCGCGGGACGTGACCGAGACCTGGGACCAGGCGCGGTCCGACACCCCGGGGGTCAGGTCGTCGCGGTCGCCGGTCTCCGTCTCGTCCGCCCAGTCCCGCATCCGCAGCAGGTCCTGGCCCAGCTTGCTGGTGGGCGCCGCGGCCTCGAAGGCGTCGAACAGCCCCTCCTCGTCGTCCTGCGGAACCCCTTCGTGGAGGCGGTGCAGGCAGAGGTAGTTCGACCGGCCCTTGAGCATCGCGAAGCCGGGCCGGCGGCGCAGCAGGGGGTGCAGCGCCTCCACCGTCCGCGGCAGGTCCCGCTGCACCAGCTGGCGCTGGAGCGCCAGGGTGGCGGTGGCCACCACCACCCTCTCCCCGTGGGCGAGCGCCGGCACCAGGTAGCCGAGCGACTTGCCGGTACCGGTGCCCGCCTGGACCAGCAGGTGGGAATTGCCGTCGATCACCTCGGCGACGGCTTCGGCCATGGTGACCTGGCCTGGGCGCTCCGAGCCGCCGACGGCGGTCACGGCGGCGTGCAGGAGCTCGGGGAGAGAGGGCTTCGTCATAGCCCCACCACCCTACGGCGCACCACCGACAGCGGAGGTCACAACCGGGGAGCAGGCCGGAATCCGTCCTTCCGTGGCCGGGTGTCCGGTCTCCCCCGGGGGACCGGCCTCCCCCGGCGTCCGGGCCCCCGGGGGACCGGGCTCCACCACCGCGAACACCGCCCCACCGGGCGCGGGACGGTGGCCGGGTTGTGGCCGGCGGGGCGGGTGGCCCGGCCGTGCGGCGGAGTGTGTGCGGGTCCTGCGGCGGGGTGTGTGCGGGCGCCTCACGCCGGGGATGTGCGGGCCACAGGGCGGCGCGGGCGGCCGGTCACAGGACCGCGCGCAGCGCCCGGTCGCGGATCATCAGCGCGGCGCGTTTGCCGGGGAGGTCCAGCTCCGCGCCGAAGCGGAAGCCCGCGCCGAAGAAGGCCGCCACCGAGGCGGTGTTCCGCAGATCGGGTTCGGCCACCACCCGTCCGCAGGCCGGACGGCGGTCCAGCACCAGGTCGGCGGCGGCCCGCAGCAGCAGGGTGCCCAGCCCGCGGCCCCGGTCCGCCACCCGCCCGATGAGCAGGTGGAGCCCGGTGTCGTGCGGGCGGGTGGGGCAGTGGCGGGCCAGCGGGTCCAGGTCCGCCCGGTACACCTCCCAGTAGCTCATCGGAACTCCGTCCAGCACGCCCAGGCACGGCACGCTGCGTCCGTCGCCTTCGAGCTGGGACCGCAGATGCTTCTCGGTGATGTGGTCGGGGCCCTCCAGCTCCCAGAAGACCGCCACCGCCGGGTCGTTCATCCACCGGGTGATCAGCCGCAGGTCCCGTTCCACCCGGACCGGGACGAGCTGGAAGGCGCCCGCCGCGGTGGCGACCGGACCCCAGCCGCCGACGTTGTCCAGCAGGTCGGCGCCGTCCGGCCCGGACCGGGGCAGCAACGCGTCGGCGGGCAGCGGCGGCACCGGCTCCTCGGACAGCCGCAGGTCCAGGGTGTCGTCGGAGCGGGCGTCGGGGCCCGCGGTGGCGGGTTCGGGGAGCGGCACGGGACGGTCTCCTCCGGTGGATGCGGGAGTACGGGTACGGGACGGCGGGTGGTCGCGCGGCCCCCGGGGACCGGGCCGGGCCGGGCGGGCGGTGCTCACCCGGACCGGGCCACGGGGTTGCCGATGGTGACGTAGACGGACTGGGACTCCACCGGGCCCTCCAGCTCGTCCAGCCCGTGCAGCCGGGTGAGGAGGTTCGCCTTGCAGCGCAGCGTGGGCGAGTCCAGCAGCCGGGCGGGCAGGGTCGAGCGGGTGCCGGCCGGTTCGGCGGCGGCCCGCGCCAGGAAGCGACGGAAGGCGGCGAGCAGCACGCCTTCGTCGGCGAGCCGCTGGGAGCCGAACGCCCCGATGAGACCGAGGACGTTGTTGATCCCCAGGTAGTAGGCGAAGCGCTCGTCGGCCACCTCGTCCTCGACGAAGGTGTCGCTGTGCTCCCCGATGCCGGGCAGCCGGCGGTCCAGCGCGGCGCGGTGCGAGGCCCGGAAGTAGTAGCCCTGGTTGTCCCGGTACCGGCCGCCCACCGGCCAGCCCGCGCGGTCCAGCAGGACGACGGTGTTCTGTTGATGGGCTTCGAGGGCAACCCCGGCCGCCCCGTCGAGCCAGAGCACCGGCCGGACCACGGTGTGCAGGTAGCGCAGGAACCACTCGGTGGCGACCGTGTGCGGGGTGCGGCCGGTGCCGGCGGCGAGCCGGGCCACCACCCGGGCCAGCGTGGAGCCGGGCTCCGGCCCGGGCCGCACCGCGGTGAGACCGGCGAGGCACAGGGCGTCGTCCGCCGCTCCGAACGGGTTGTGCCGGATCACCACGTCCAGGCCCGTGACCGGGGTGCCGTCGGGCGCGTCCACCGCGAGCCAGGCCGGGTCACGGACGATGTCGAAGCATCCGCCGGACGATCCGGAGCCGGCCGGGCAGGCGGCCTGCCACTCCCCGTGCAGTCCGGTCCGCAGCAGGCGGTGCACCTCGACGCCGCGGTTCAGTTCCTTGCGGAGGTTCTCGCGGCGGGAGTTGGTGATCCGTACCGCCAGCGACAGTTTCAGCATGGCCGGCGCGGCGGGGCGGTACACGGTGCGCAGCGAGGAGGTCGGACACCAGCGGGGGCCGGCGGGTCCCAGATCCGTCAGCAGGCCCGCGTCGAAGAGGGCCGCCACCTCGGGCCGGTGCCGGATCTCCCGCGCCTGCCACGGGTGGAGGGGCAGGGGCACGGCCGCGTCCGGCAGTCCGGGCGGGACCTGTCCGGCCAGTGAACGGACGAGCTGTTCGGCGGAGACGGCACGGCCGCGCCGGGTCCAGGCGGAGTCCGACGCGAGCACCGACCGGGCGACGGCGAACCAGTGCAGCGGGAAGGACCCGTACGACTCCGGGGAGTAGCGCAGGGCCTCGGCCTCGGTGAACCCCTCGCGGCTCTTCGGGGCGGGGTGCAGCGGGTGCCCCCAGAGCAGCGCCTGCTCGCCGTCCAGGAACCGGCTCGGCTCCCCCTCGGCGGGCCGGCCGGTGCGGCGCGCGGCGAGGAACACCGCGGTACGGCACACCGATTCCGCGACCCGGCCGACCAGATCGGCGACCGCTGCCGTGCCCGGGGCGGTCGGCCGTCGGCCGTCCCCGCCGGCGTGGCCGCCCTGCGCCCCGGGCGCACCGGCGGGCGCCACGGCGTACCGGGCCTCGCGTCCCAGCAGGGCGGCGAGGGTGACCGCGTCTACCGGGGGCGCCTGTTCCGGGCCGCCCTCCACGACCGGGTGCCCGAAGCGGTGCCAGCCGGTGGCCGACCAGTAGCGGACGGGCGCCCGCAGTGCCGGGCCGCCGGCGGCGGGCACGATCCGCAGCCATCCGCCGTCGGGACGCGGCGCGCCGGTCTCCCGGACCCAGCAGCGGAGCAGGTTCTCCACCGCCGCGGCGTCGGCGGCGACGGACGGTTCGGGGTGGTGCAGCGGGTCCCGGAAGACCGGACCGGGGTCGCGCCGCAGGTCCCCGGCGTACGGTCCGGGGGCGCCCCTGGTACCCCGGGCACGTCCGGCGGCCATCGCGGGGAGACCCGGCGGAACGGCGCCGGCCGGCTGGGGAGCGCCCGCGGCGGTTGCGGTGTCCGGCGCCCCGCCGGGGACCGGACCGGGTACACCGGGCGGAGTGCAGGCGACCCGGCCGCGGGCCTCCGGGGAGGTTCCGGTTGCCGGACCGGGGGCATCCGGGCAGGCTCCGGCGGCCGGGCGGCGGGGGTCACCCGGCGCGTGGGGGACGGTGCTGTGCGGTGCGGTGGTCGCGTGGGTGGTGGCCGTGGCGGCCTCCGGTCGCACCCCCGGGACGGCGGTGGCGGACCACGCTTCCGGCACGATGACCAGCTCGGAGGCGACGGAGGTCTCCGGTACGGCAGCCGGCGCCGCCCCCTGTAGGGCGGCGTCCGCCGGTACGGAGGCGAACCCGGGCATGGCGACGGCCCCCGGCGCGGAGGCTGTCCCGGGTTCGGGAGCTGTCGTGGGTTGGGGAGCTGTCATGGGTTGGGGGGCGGCCGTCCGGGGCGGGGAGACCGTGGCGTTCGCCGGTACGGGGACGGCGTTCCCGGGGCCCTGGAAGGGGCCGGGGCGGCCCCGGTACGGCCCCGGCCTCGGGCGCAAGGATCGCGGCGCCCGTCGGCCGGGCAGTGATGACGGCCCCCGGCGCGGAGGCGGCGCGCCCGGGCGCGGAGGCAGCGGTACGCCCCGGCGGGGAGGAGGCGGCCCCCGGCGCGGCGGAGGCGGTAGGCCCCGTGCGGGCGTCCGTTCCGCCGTCACCGCACGCCGGGGGCGCGGAGTGGTCCGCGTGCGCCGGGGCGGCACCGGCCGGCGCGGGGGCCCGGTCGGCACCGCCGTACCCGGGCGCCCCTTCCGGTCCGGGCACGGCGTACCCGGACCGGGCGTGATGTCCTCCCGGAGCGGCCCTGTCGCGGCACCCGGGCGCCGTGACCCCACCCCCGCCGCCCCGGGCGGCCGCGATGCCCCGGGTCCCTCCGCCGCCGCGGGCGCCCCGGACGCCCCCGGTGCTGCAGGCACTCCCCGTACCCCGGGTGCCGCCGTCACCACCGGGCCGACGGGCGCGGATCCGGCGGGGGCCGGGCCGACGGACGCGGGGCCGGCAGAGACCGGGCCCACGGGCGCGGATCCGGCGGGGACCGGGGCGGCGTGGGCCGGAGAGCCGGTTCCCGGACGGGACGGCGGGGCGCACTCCGGGTCTGCCGCGCCGGTGTGGTGCTCCGGTGGCAAGGGCTGGCTGCGGGGCGCCGCCCCGGCCGTGGTGGAGTGTGGCATCTCTTCGGTGGCGCGGGGTCCGGGCGGCCGTGCCGGGACTGCGGGCGCCTGCCTCCTTCGACGGTGCGGGCCGGGCTTCGGTGGTGCGAACGGCGGACATGCGGGCCGGGGCGCGCCCGGCGCGGACCACGGCCGGTTGCGGTCGGCGGCGGACCACCCCGGGTGAACGGCGCCCGGGAGACCGCCCGGCCGTGTCCCCCGGTCGGACCTGCCCGGATGAGCCGCCCCGGCCGGACCGGCCGCCCGGACCGCCGGTCCCGGTCGGGACCACCGGCCCGGGGCCGGCGGCCCGCCTCCCCGGGTACGGCCGGAACCGGCCGGGTGCGGCCGGACAGGGGTTGGCGGCCGGCGGCCGGGTCGCGGCCACCGGTGTCGGCCCTCCTGCTGGTGCGCTGGTGCGGGGACGCGGTCGGCGGGTGCCCCCGCCGTACCAACGACGCGGAGCGCCGCGGATCACGGCCCACACGAAGATCACTTCGGCCGGCCGGGGAACCGCGGACCCGATGAAGTCCGTCGTAGGCGGCACCGGCATAGTGGGGGGCCACCCCGCTGCGCCGGGGTGGTGCATGACAAGTCCACACGCTCGTACGGAGCAGTCCAGAACGTCTCAGGGGGAGTTTCCACCGATGCGATCCATACGCCCGCGCGCCCGCCGGGGCTCGTCCGCCGTGGCGGCTGCCGCTCTTGCCACCGTGCTGGCGCTGACCGCCACCGCCTGCGGCCCGGAGGACGACAACGCGGACGCCGGCCCCAGCGCCTCCGCGGATCAGCAGCGCGAGGACTTCTCCCTGCCCGCCGACCTCGATCAGGCGCTGAAGGACCTCGACATCGACCTGGACAAGTGGAAGGACGGGGCCTGGAACAACTGGGACAAGGACAAGTGGCTCCGTGAGGCCGGGGAGTTCATCAACCCGATCATCGAGGACCTGTGGAAGCCGGACCGGATGAAGGAGGCCCGGGAGCCGGACAAGCCGGTCGAGGAGGAGGACATCTCCGGCGACCAGGGCGTCACCGACCCCGACCCCCAGCCGGTGGACGCACAGCCGGTCTCCACCCCGTACAGCGCCGGGGCTCCCGAGGCCGGGAAGGTGTTCTTCGACGGGCCCGAGGGCTCGATGGTCTGCTCGGCGACCGTGGTGCAGGACCCGGCGCACCCGGGCAAGTCCAACCTGGTGTGGACCGCCGGCCACTGCGTCCACGCGGGCAAGGGCGGCGGTTGGTACAAGAACCTGGCGTTCGTCCCGTCGTACAACGACGCCGGCAGGTCCGCGGCGGAGCTGGAGAACGCCACCCGCGAGGAGCTGGCCCCCAAGGGCGTGTGGTGGGCGGACTGGGCCCAGACGTCCTCGCAGTGGATCGACACCGGAGCGCCGGTCGGCGGCCAGGGTGCCCCGTACGACTTCGCGGTGCTGCACGTGAAGCCGGAGGGCGGCGGCGGCAAGTCGCTGGAGGAGACGGTCGGCGGCGCGCTGCCGGTCGAGTTCAACGCCCCGCAGGTCAAGGACATCACGAGCCTCACGGCCACCGGTTACCCGGCGGCAGCGCCGTTCGACGGGCAGCTGATGCACCAGTGCACCGACAAGCCGGGCCGCCTGTCGCTGGACACCGCACAGCCGACGATGTACCGCATCGGCTGCCGGATGACGGCCGGTTCCTCCGGCGGCGGCTGGGTCGCCACGGGTTCGGACGGCAAGCCGGCGCTGGTCTCGAACACCTCGATCGGCCCGTCCAACGCCACCTGGCTGGCCGGCCCGCACCTGGGCCCGGAGGCCAAGGGCGTCTACAACGCGGTCAGCCGCAAGTTCGCGAACAACTGAGCCCCGCCGCCCGGCCCCCGCGAAGGGGGCCGGGCGGGACACGGCGAAGGGCCCGCCCCCTCGGCAGGGGGCGGGCCCTTCGCACGGATCCCTTCCCGTACGGCCGGCGACGGACCGGGGCGGGGACCATGCGGGACCGGCGCGGGACCGGGCCGCTCACCGGCGGCACCCGCCCCGCCCGCGGTCACGCCGAGGCGGGCACGTACGGCTGGAGTTCGGCCGCCAGCTCCTCGTGCACCCGGACCTTGAGCAGGGTGCCCTCGCCGGTGTGCTCCTCGGA
The DNA here is from genome assembly GCF_016031615.1 of Streptomyces pactum. GTDB lineage: Bacteria > Actinomycetota > Actinomycetes > Streptomycetales > Streptomycetaceae > Streptomyces > Streptomyces pactus. The sequence continues at coordinate 5,695,140 of NZ_JACYXC010000001.1, read as the reverse complement.
GAGGACCTCGCCCTCACTGTGGGCGCGCGCCACCAGCTTGCCGAGCGTGTACGGCACCAGCGCCTCGATCTCGACCTCCGGGCGCGGCAGCTCCCGGTCGATCAGGGCGAGCAGCTCGGCGATGCCCTGGCCGGTGCGGGCGGACACCGCGATGGCGTGCTTCTCCGCCCGCAGCAGCCGCTGCAGGGTGAGCGGGTCGGCCGCGTCCGCCTTGTTGATCACCACGACCTCGGGCACGTCGTGCGCGCCCACGTCGCGGATGACCTCGCGTACGGCGGCCAGCTGCTCCTCGGGCACCGGGTGCGAGCCGTCCACCACGTGCAGGATCAGGTCGGAGTCACCGACCTCCTCCATCGTGGAGCGGAACGCCTCGACCAGGTGGTGCGGCAGGTGGCGGACGAATCCGACCGTGTCCGCCAGGGTGTAGATCCGGCCGCTCGGCGTCTCGGCCCGGCGCACGGTCGGGTCAAGGGTGGCGAACAGCGCGTTCTCCACCAGCACGCCCGCCCCGGTCAGCCGGTTGAGCAGCGAGGACTTGCCGGCGTTGGTGTAGCCGGCGATGGCGACCGAGGGGACCTTGTTGCGTCGGCGCTCCTGCCGCTTCAGGTCGCGGCTGGTCTTCATCTCCGCGATCTCCCGGCGCATCTTCGCCATCTTCTCGCGGATGCGCCGCCGGTCCGTCTCGATCTTGGTCTCACCGGGACCACGGGTCGCCATGCCGCCGCCCGCGGAGCCGGAGCCACCGCCACCCATCTGCCGGGACAGGGACTGGCCCCAGCCCCGCAGCCGCGGCAGCATGTACTGCATCTGCGCCAGCGAGACCTGCGCCTTGCCCTCCCGGGACTTGGCGTGCTGGGCGAAGATGTCGAGGATCAGGGCGGTGCGGTCCACCACCTTGACCTTGACGACGTCCTCCAGGTGGATCAGCTGGCCCGGGCTGAGCTCACCGTCGCACACGACGGTGTCGGCCCCGGTCTCCAGGACGATGTCCCGCAGCTCCTGGGCCTTGCCGGAGCCGATGTAGGTGGCCGGGTCGGGCTTGTCCCGGCGCTGGATGACACCGTCGAGCACCATCGCGCCCGCGGTCTCCGCCAGCGCGGCCAGCTCGGCCAGGGAGTTCTCGGCGTCCTGCACGGTGCCGGACGTCCAGACGCCCACCAGCACCACGCGCTCCAGGCGCAGCTGCCGGTACTCGACCTCGGTGACGTCTTCGAGCTCGGTGGAAAGGCCCGCGACACGGCGCAGCGCCGCCCGCTCGGAGCGGTCGTACTGGTCGCCGTCACGCTCCTCGTCGATCTCCTGACTCCAGGCGACGTCCTCTTCCATCAGGGCGTCGGCCCGAAGGCTGTCGGCGAGTCGCGGCTGCCGTTCCTGCGGAAGGGAAGAGGAGAAGGTCAATGCGTTCCTTACGTCGTGGGAAGCTGTCTACGGTGACAACGCTCGGCGCCCCCGGTTGATTCCCGGGGCCCGGCCGCGTCGCCGACCTGTCGATGGTCCCACGCCCCCGGCCCGGCGTCACCCGGGTTTCGCCGCCGGGAGAGCCGCGGGAGCCCCCTTCCGCGGCTCCTCACGCTCCACCGTCCGCCAGCGGGGGTGGCCGGGCATCGGCGGGGTGGTCCGGCCGTGCAGCCAGCGGCCCAGGAAGCCGGTCAGGTCCCGGCCCGCGGTGCGCGAGGCGAGGCGTACGAAGTCGTCGGTGCCGGCCACGCCGTCGCGGTGCCGCCGCACCCAGGCCCGCTGCAGCCGCTGGAAGGCGGCGGGGCCCATCTCCTGCCGCAGGGCGTACAGGACCAGGGCGCCGCCCTCGTAGAGGACCGGCCGGAAGATGCCGATCTGGTCGCCCGGGTCGGCCGGCCGGGGGTCGGCCGGCGGCCCGCCCTCCCGCCGCCAGATGTCCGAGAGCAGGTACGCCTGGCGCATCCGCTCGGTCAGCCGGGCTCCGCCGTGCTCGTCGGCGTAGCGGGCCTCGTACCAGGTGGCGTGGGCCTCGCTCAGCCACAGGTCGGACCATCGGCGCGGGGTGACGCTGTTGCCGAACCACTGGTGGGCCAACTCGTGCACCATGATTGACTCGACGTACCAGGCGAGTCCGCCGACCCCGGTGAACAGTTCTCGTTCGAACAGCGACAGGGTCTGGGTCTCCAGCTCGAAGCCGGTGGTGGCGTCGGCCACCAGCACACCGTAGGTCTCGAAGGGGTAGCGGCCCACCTGCCGCTCCATCCAGGAGATCTGCCGCGGGGTCCGGGCCGTCCAGGCCTCCAGCCGGGCACGGTCCGCCACCGGCACCGCGTCCCGCAGCGGCAGTCCACCGGGGCCGGAGCGCCGGACGACGGCCAGGCGGCCGATGGCGATCTGGACCAGCTCGGTGGCCATCGGATGCCGGGCGCGGTAGTGCCAGGTGGTCCGGGAGCCGTGCCGGGTACGGCCGGCCGGCAGGCCGCCGGCCACCACGGTGAGGTCCTTCGGAGCGGTGACCCGGAAGGTGAACAGCGCCTTGTCGGAGGGGTGGTCGTTGCCGGGGAAGACCCGGTGGGCGGCGTTGGCCTGGTTGGCCATGACCAGGCCGTCGCGGGTGCGGACCCAGCCGCCCCGGGCCGGGCCGCGGGGGTCACTGGTGTGCCGGACGGTGATCGCGAAGCGGCGGTGTGCCGGCAGCGCCGCACGCGGGGTGACCACCAGGTCCTCGCCGGCGGTGGCGTACCCGGCGCGCACCCCGTCCACCAGGACCGACCGCACGGTGCCGTGGGTGAAGTCGAGGTTGATCCGGCGCAGGTGCCCGGTGGTGCGGGCCGCGACGGTGGTGACGGCGTCGAGCGGGCGGCTGGGGCCGTGGTAGTCCAGGGCGATGTCGTAGGCGAGGACGTCGTACCCGGGGTTGCCCAGGTGCGGGAAGAGCCGGTCCCCGATGCCCAGCGGGGCGGGCGGGGCAGGGTGGGGCGGCGGCCGGGACCGCGAGAACGGCGAGGGCCGCGGTGGCCAGGACCGCGCCGCGGCGGCGGGCGCGGCGGGGGTGTGCGATCGGCATGGGCTACCGCTACCAGCGCCCGTCGAGCGCCACGCCGGACAGCGGGCCCGGGCCACCCGTTCGGCGGGGGGCCGTGGGCGGCACGCCGGGCCGGGAGGCGGGTCGGCGGACGGCCGGGCCGGGAGACGGACCGGGCGGTGAACCAGGCAGCCGGCGGCCGCCGGACCGGGAGGGTCACGCGGCCGGGGGCAGCGGGCTCGCGGGCGAGCGGGGGTGGGGACCGGTCCGAGGACGGAGCCGGATCGAGGACGAGCCGGTCCGGCCAGGGTCGGAGCCGGGGCGAGGGCCGGGCCGAGGAGGCCGGGCCGGCTGATCGGGACCGGGCCGGGGGCCTGGGGCCAGGGTCAGGGGGCAGGAGCCCCGGTTCAGGGGCCCGGAGTCAGGGCTGGTGCGCGGCCACCGGCCGGCCGGGCCGGGTGACGTCGTAGACCCCGGGGACGCGCCGCATGGCGCGGATCAGGTTCTGCAGCCGGTCCGCGTCCGGCAGCTGGACGGTGTAGGTGTGGCGGACGCGCTGCTCGTGCGGCGGCTCCACGGCGGCCGAGATCACCGCGACCCCCTCGGCGGCGATCGCCTCGGTGATGTCGGCGAGCAGATGCGGCCGGCTGAACGCCTCGGCCCGCACCGTCACCCGGTAGTCGCCGCCGGCCGGCCCGTGGTCCGGGTCCCGCCAGTGCACCCCCACCGGCACCCGCCCGGTGGCCCGCATCCGGGCCACCACCGGACACCCACGCCGATGCACCGTGACCGCCCCGCCGCGCACCGTGAAGCCGGTGACCGCGTCCGGCGGTACGGGGGTGCAGCAGCCGGCGAGCCGGACCGTGGTGGCGGCGGTGTCGGTGACCACCCCGGCCTCCCGGGGAGCCCCGCCGCCCGGCCCGGGCGCCGTCGGGCGGTCGCGGCCGGGGGCGTTGGCGGCCGGCCCCTCGGGCACCACCGGGTGGGCGGCCAGCCAGCGGCTGATGGCGATCCGGGCGGCCGGCGTGCGGGCGTGGTCCAGCCACTCCGGGGAGGGGCCGCTGGCGGCGGCGTCGCGGGCCATCAGCAGTTGCAGGGTGTCGCCGTCGTGCAGCACCGTGCCCAGGCCGGCGAGCCGGCCGTTGACCCGGGCCCCCACACAGGCGTGCGCCGCCTCGCCGTGCTCGGCGTAGGCGGCGTCCACGCAGCTGGCGCCGGCCGGCAGGCCCAGGGTGCCGCCGTCGGCGCGGAAGACGGTGATCTCCCGGTCCTGGGCGAGGTCGTCGCGCAGCGAGCTCCAGAAGGCGTCCGGGTCGGGGGTGGCGCGCTGCCAGTCCAGCAGCCGGGAGAGCCAGCCGGGGCGGGTGGGGTCGGCGCGCTCGCCGTCCGGGGCGTCGGTGCCGCCGTCGCCACCGGCCGGGGCGTACGGATTGCCCAGCGCCACCACCCCGGCCTCGGCCACCCGGTGCATCTGGTGGGTGCGGATGAGGACTTCGGCGATCCGGCCGTCGGGGCCGGCGATGGCGGTGTGCAGCGACTGGTACAGGTTGAACTTGGGGACCGCGACGAAGTCCTTGAACTCCGAGATCACCGGGGTGAAACAGGTGTGCAGCTCGCCGAGGGTCGCGTAACAGTCGGCGTCCTCGCCGACCAGCACCAGCAGCCGGCCGAGGTCGAAGCCGGTCAGGTCGCCGCGTTTGACCCGCACCCGGTGCACCGAGACGAAGTGCCGCGGCCGCACGGTGACTTCGGCGGTGATGCCCGCCTCCTGGAGCACCGCGCGCACCTCGTCCGCGAACCCGGCGAGCGGGTCCGGGCGGCCGGCGTGCGCCAGGACCAGGGCGCGGGCCTCCTCGTACTCCTCGGGGTGGAGGATGGCGAAGACCAGGTCCTCCAGCTCGGTCTTGAGGGCCTGCACGCCCAGTCGTTCGGCGAGCGGGATGAGCACGTCGCGGGTGACCTTGGCGATACGCGCCTGCTTCTCGGGTCGCATGACGCCCAGGGTGCGCATGTTGTGCAGCCGGTCGGCGAGCTTGATGGACATCACCCGGACGTCGTTGCCGGTGGCGACGAGCATCTTGCGGAAGGTCTCCGGCTCGGCGGCCGCGCCGTAGTCCACCTTCTCCAGCTTGGTGACGCCGTCCACCAGGTAGCGGACCTCCTCCCCGAACTGCTCCCCCACCTGATCCAGCGTCACCTCGGTGTCCTCGACGGTGTCGTGGAGCAGCGAGGCGGTCAGCGTGGTGGTCTCCGCGCCCAGTTCGGCCAGGATGAGGGTGACCGCGAGCGGGTGGGTGATGTAGGGCTCGCCGCTCTTGCGCATCTGGCCCCGGTGCGAGGACTCGGCCAGCACGTACGCCTGGCGCAGCACGTCCAGATCGGCCCCGGGGTGATGGGCGCGGTGCACCTTGGCGATGTGCTCGATGGCGTCGGGGAGCCGGCCGCGGGAGGCCGGCCCGAGCACGGCGGTCCTGCTGAACCGGCGGATGTTCCGCAGGTCGATACGGGGGAGGCCGCGCCTGCGGCCGAGGGCAGTGTGCTCCGTGGCCTCTGCGCTCATGGGCACCTCCGGCTGGTCGGACCGGCGTGGTGGGGTTCACCCCCGGGGCCGGTGCTTGATGCTACCGAGCCCACCACGCACGGCCGACCGCCTCTCGCCGAGAGTGAAACGGATCACCCATTCGAGCGAGTTATTTTTCCCGGAACTCGGTTATGCGTGAAGGTTCGCCGGAGCACCGGTGGACGCGCCGGCCCACCAGTCGGGGTCGATCCGCCCCTGGGCGACGATCACCGCCGGCCCGGTCATCTCCACGGTGCCGTCCGGCAGCTCGCTGATCATCAGCGTGCCACCGGGCACGTCCACGGTGTAGGTGACGGGGGTGCCGGTCACCGCGGGGTCCGCGCCGTCCCGGCGGGCGGCGGCCACCGCGACCGCGCAGGCGCCGGTGCCGCAGGAGCGGGTCTCGCCGGAGCCGCGCTCGTGGACCCGCATCGCCACGTGGCGCGGGCCGCGGTCGACCACGAACTCGACGTTGACGCCGCGGGGGTAGACGTCCGCGGGGTGGTACGCCGGGGCCGACAGCAGGGATCCGGCGTGGTCCAGGTCCTCGACGAAGGCCACCGCGTGCGGGTTGCCCATGTCGACGTTGCGGGCCGGCCAGCTGCGTTCGCCGACGGTCACCGTGACCTGTCCGTCGGGGAACCGGGCCCGGCCCATGCCGACCGTGACGTCGCCGTTCTTGGCCAGGTGCACCCGCTTCACCCCGTCCCGGGTGGCGATCGCCACGTCGCCGAACGACACGAGGCCGGCGTGCCGCAGGTAGCAGGCGAACACCCGCGAGCCGTTGCCGCACATCTCGGCGACGGAGCCGTCGCTGTTGCGGTAGTCCATGAACCACTCGGCCTCGCCGGCCATGCCGCGCGCCTCGGGGTGGGCGGCGGACCGGACGGCCCGCAGCAACCCGTCGCCGCCGATGCCGGCGCGGCGGTCGCAGAGCCGGGCCACCTGGGCCGGGGACAGCTCGGTCGTACCGTCGGGGTCGGGGACGATCACGAAGTCGTTCTCGGTGCCGTGGCCCTTGAGGAAGGAAAGGGGTGCGGTAGTGCTCACCTGAACGATCCTACGGGGAGCCGCGGTGATCCGCCGGTCCGGCCGGAGGCGCGCGATCACCGGCGCCCCGGGGACGGGGACCGACGGCAGCCCCTGGCGGGGTGTGACGGCGGCCCGGTGGGTGTGCCCGGGACCGCCCGGCGCGGCGGCTCCCGGCACGGCTCGCTGCGGCGGCTCCCGGTGTCCGGCGGGCCCCGGTACCGGCCCGGCCCGGCGCGCGTACCGCCCGGGGGTCTCCGACGGGTGGTACGCGCGGAGGATCTTCGGTACGCAGCCTCCAGGGCGTCTCCGGCGCATCCCGGTGGGTCGGCGGCCCGCGCGGAGGGGCGGGGACGGCACCGGCCCGAGCGGCTAGCGCAGCCGCGCCACGCGCCAGATCGCGAGGGCGGCCAGCACCGCCACCACGGCCACGTAGAGGGCGACGAAGCGCCAGTCGGGGCGGCGTCCGGAGCCCCGGGGGGGCAGGCCGGGCCAGGTGTAGCCCACCCGCCGGGCGGCCATCAGTCCCCATCCGGCGGCGCAGCAGCTGAGCAGCAGCCCCAGCATGGCGACCACCGCGCCGCCGTCGCCGAACTCGAAGGCGAGCGGGAAGGCGAACATCAGCGAGCCGAGGATCGCCAGGCCCACGATCGGGGCGATCTGCCAGATCCGGAACCGCCGGGGCGGGCGCAGGTCGCGGAAGGACTCCCCGGAGGCGCCGGGGGCTCCCGGCAGCTCCTCGCCGTCCGGGGAACCGGGGTCTTCGCCGGTCAGCGGGGGCGGGCCGGCCGGGTCCACGGCGGTGCCGCCGGGGAGCCGGGGGGCGCCGTCCCCGTCCGTGAGGCCGCCGGCGTCCGCGGGGCCGCCGGTGGGGTCGTCGTCGGGCCCGTCCGGCGGGAACGTCCCCGGATCACCCTGCTGCTGTGAAGTGTCGCGAGGGCCGGCCTCCATCGCCACACGCCCTCCCAACTCCAGACACGGCACGATCGAAGCTCGATGATGGCACGGGCGCGGGGGCCCCATTGACCCCCGGAGCGTCCCGATGCCATCACGTGATCAGGCTGTGACCGCTCGTTCGACCAACGCCAGCGCGCGGGCTTCGAGTTCCGCCCGGTCGGCGATTGCGCCGCTGAGCCAGTGGACCCGCGGATCGCGCCGGAACCAGGAGTCCTGGCGGCGCGCGAACCGCTTGGTCGCGCGGACCGTCTCGCTCCGCGCCTCCTCCTCGGTGCACTCCCCCGCCAGCGCGGTGAGCACCTGCTGGTAGCCCAGCGCGCGGGAGGCGGTACGCCCCTCGCGCAGCCCCCGGGCCTCCAGCGCGCGCACCTCCTCGACCAGTCCGGCCTCCCACATCCGGTCCACCCGCCGGGCGATCCGCTCGTCGAGTTCCGGCCGCGCCACATCGACACCGATCTGGAGCGTGTCGTAGACGGCCTGGTGCCCCGGGAGGTTGGCGGTGAAGGGCCGGCCGGTGATCTCGATGACCTCCAGCGCGCGCACCACCCGGCGGCCGTTGCTGGGCAGGATGGCGCGGGCCGCGTCCGGGTCGGCGGCGGCCAGCCTGGCGTGCAGGGCGCCGGAACCCACCTCGGCCAGCTCCGCCTCCAGCCGGGCCCGGACCGCCGGGTCGGTGCCGGGGAACTCCAGGGCGTCGATGGCCCCGCGGATGTACAGGCCGGAGCCGCCCACCAGGACCGGGGTGCGGCCCTGGGCGAGCAGCCGGTCGATCTCGGCCCGCGCCAGACGCTGGTACTCGGCGACGCTGGCCGTCCGCGTCACGTCCCAGATGTCCAGCAGGCGGTGCGGGATGCCCTGCTGCTCGGCCGGGGTGAGCTTGGCGGTGCCGATGTCCATGCCGCGGTAGAGCTGCATGGAGTCGGCATTGATCACCTCGCCGCCGAGGCGGCGGGCGAGGGCCACGCCCAGATCCGATTTGCCGGCCGCCGTGGGCCCGACGACGGCGATGACCCGCGGTGCGGGGACTGCGCTGTTCACGAGGGACAGTTTCGCAAACCTCGCGGACACCCCCGGAACGAGTGACGTGACGCCTGCCGGGCGGAGTCGTTGCCCGAGCGAGATGCCGTGATCCGGTCCCGGTACCGGATCGGCGGGCAGCGCCCTGGGACGCCCCCGTCATCACGGAATTTCACCCACACGAGTAAGGTATGGAGTGGATATGGGCGTTTTTTCAAGGTTTCGCCGACGCAAGGCCGAGGCGTCAACCGAGGAGGCCGCGACCGTCGCCCAGAAGGATGATTCCGCCGCCGCTGCGGTTGACTCGGAACCCGCTCCGGCGGACCGGGCCGACGCAGAGCCGGCCCCCGCGTCGGAGGGCGTGGGCATCCCCAAGCAGCAGGGCGCGGACGAGGCGGCGGACAACGAGACCGGTGAGGACGCCCGCGCGTAGCACCTCTGATCAGGGAGGGTGACCCGATGGGCCTGCTGGACACACTCAGGGCGAGGGCCGGCGCCGCGAAGAGCAAGGCCGGTGACTTCGTGCAGCAGCACGAGGACCAGATCCAGCGAGGTCTGGACAAGGCCGCCAGAACGGTGGATTCCCGGACCAAGGGCAAGTACCGCGGCCGGATCGAGACGGGCACGGGCAAGGCCAAGGAGACGCTCGGCCGCTTCGCACGGAAGGAAGCGGCAGGGCCCGGCACCACCCCGCCGGGCGACCGCTCGGCCCCCGGCCCGGAGAGCGGCACCGGGACCGGACCGCAGGACGGCGCCGGACCGGCGGGCACCACGCCCGGCGGGTGAACGCCCGACGGCCGCGGAGAGCCCCGCCGCGGCCGTCCCCGCCCCACCCGGGGCCCGTCACCGGATCCCCGCCGGCGCCGTCGCGTCCCGCCCGGGGCCCGTCGGCGCCCTGCCTCCCCCGTTGCCGTCCCAACGGGCCCGTCGAAGCCCCTCGCCGGCCCTCACCCCGGGCAGCGTCGGCGTCCCGCCGGCTGGCGTCGCCGTCCCCCCGCGGCCGCCGGCACCTCGTCGTGACCGCGCCCGGACGCCGCGGTCCCGTCGTGACCGTGCCCGGCCGCCGCGGTTCCGTCGTGACCGTCATCAGCCGTCGCGAGCCGCTCCGACCTGCTCGGCGGTGCGCCGCCCGTGGCCGACCGTCGGCCGGTGCACGGCGCAGCGCGCCCCCGTGCCCGTGCCCCCGGGGCGGTCCTTCAGGACCAGGTCGCGACCAGGTAGCCCACCCCGTAGGGGGCGTCGTCGTACAGCAGCGCGCCGGTCGGCCGGGTGCCGCCGGCCGCGGCCGCCAGCACCTGCCAGGGGGCGCGCCCGGCCACCCGCAGCTCGGCCGCGAGACCGGCGTCCAGCGCTGCCAGGGCGGCGGTGTCGGCGGTGCCCAGGGCGCGCGCCACCGCCGCGTCGAAACCGGCGGCCCGCTCGTCGAGGTAGCCGGGGGCCTTCAGCGACCGGCAGGCGCTGCCGTCGCCCATCACCAGCAGCGCGAGCCGTCCGGCCGGGTCAGCCAGCTCACGGCCGGTCGCGGCGCACGCGTCGCCGTCCGCCGTCTCGGCGACGGCCAGCCCCTCGACCGGAGCGGCGGCCCACCCGGTCCGCTCCAGCAGCCAGGCCGCCACGGCGAGGGAGACCGGCAGCGGCCTCGCCTCGGCCGGCTCCCCGGCGCCCAGCCGGACCTCGGCCTCCACCCCGAAGCCCCGGAACGAGCCGGGGGCGCCCTGCGGGTACCGCCCGGCCTCCTCCGGTCCGGCCGGGCCGACCACCACCAGGCGGTCCGGCCGGGCGGCCGCGAGCACCCCCACGGCGTCCGCGCAGGCGGCACGGAGCGCGGCCAGTTCGGGCGCTGCGCCCGCCGCGACCTCGGGGACGAGGACCGGCGGGCAGGGGCAGATGGCGGCGGCGGCAAGCATGGCCGGAACCCTAGCCGACCCGTCCCCGGCCGCGCGGGCGGTACCGGCCGTACCGGTCACCCCGGCCGCGGGGCGACCGGTCCACCGGGCCCGCTCCGGGCCCGCCCGTCGTCCGGCACCCCCGTCGCACAGCACCCCCGTCGTTGGCACCGCCGTCGCACAGCACCCCCGTCGCACGGCACCGCCGTCGTCCGGCGGCACGTCCGTCGCGGGTCCCCGTCCGTGAGGTGCCGCACCGGGCCCGGTCGGGTCAGTCGCAGCCGCAGCCGGCGGCCGGTGCCGGGACCGCGGCCGGTGCGCCGACGGTGGGCAGCCCCAGCATCACGCCCTGCGGCTTCTGCTGCGGGGCGGCGTTCCGCCGCTCCCAGGCGTCCCCGGCGCGGGTTCGCCGCACGGCCCGGACCGGTCCCTCGGCCAGCAGGTGGTGCGGGGCCGCGTAGGTGACCTCCACCGTCGCCACGTCACCGGGGCGGACCGGCTCGGCGGGGCGGGTGAAGTGGACCAGCCGGTTGTCCGGGGCGCGGCCGGACAGCCGCCGGGTGGCGTCGTCCTTGCGGCCCTCGCCCTCGGCGACCATCACCTCCAGCGTGCGGCCGACCTGCTTCTTGTTCTCGGCCCAGGAGATCTCCTCCTGGAGGGCCACCAGCCGCTCGTACCGCCCCTGCACGACCTCCTTGGGCACCTGGCCGTCCATCTCGGCTGCCGGCGTGCCGGGCCGCTTGGAGTACTGGAAGGTGAACGCCTGGGCGAACCGGGCCTCGCGCACCACGTGCAGGGTCTGTTCGAAGTCCTCCTCGGTCTCGCCGGGGAAGCCCACGATGATGTCGGTGGAGATGGCGGCGTGCGGGATCGCGGCGCGGACCTTCTCGATGATGCCCAGGTAGCGCTCCTGGCGGTAGGAGCGGCGCATCGCCTTGAGCACGGTGTCGGAGCCGGACTGCAGCGGCATGTGGAGCTGCGGCATCACGTTGGGGGTCTCCGCCATGGCGGCGATCACGTCATCGGTGAAGTCGCGGGGGTGCGGCGAGGTGAAGCGCACCCGCTCCAGCCCCTCGATCCGGCCGCAGGCGCGCAGCAGCTTGGAGAACGCCTCCCGGTCGCCGATGTCGGAACCGTAGGCGTTGACGTTCTGGCCGAGCAGGGTGATCTCGGTGACGCCCTCGGCGACCAGCGCCTCCACCTCGGCGAGGATGTCCCCGGGCCGGCGGTCCTTCTCCTTGCCGCGCAGCGCCGGGACGATGCAGAAGGTGCAGGTGTTGTTGCAGCCGACGGAGATGGAGACCCACGCGGCGTAGGCGGACTCGCGGCGGGTGGGGAGCGTGGAGGGGAACGCCTCCAGCGACTCGGCGATCTCCACCTGTGCCGCTTCCTGGATCCGGGCGCGCTCCAGCAGCACCGGCAGCTTGCCGATGTTGTGCGTGCCGAACACCACGTCCACCCACGGGGCGCGCTTGACGATGGTGTCGCGGTCCTTCTGTGCCAGGCAGCCTCCGACGGCGATCTGCATCCCCGGCCGCCGGGCCTTGATCGGGGCCAGCCGGCCGAGGTTGCCGTAGAGCCGGTTGTCGGCGTTCTCCCGCACCGCGCAGGTGTTGAAGACGATGATGTCGGCCTCGCCCTCGGCGGTGCCCCGGGGCGCGCGCACGTAGCCGGCGTCCTCCAGCAGACCCGACAGCCGCTCGGAGTCGTGGACGTTCATCTGGCACCCGTAGGTGCGGATCTCGTAGCTCTTGGGGGTGTGAACGTCCACGTCGGGGCTCCGGTCGCTGCTGCTGGTCATGGTTCAAGAGTAGGGCGTCCGGGGGACACCTCCCGCCGCGGGAGCGGCCGGTGATCACCGTCCGGCGCGGGGCCGTGCCGCCCCTCCGCCGGGCGCGCCGCCGGCGGAGGTCCCGGGTGCGCGGGCACCGGGGCCGCACACCGGACGGACCGCCGGGTGCCGTCCGGCGGCGGGGGCCCGCGGGCAGCCGGCGGGGCCCGCGGGCGGACCGGTGCGCCGCGTGGGGGGCGTGCGCGCGTCACCGCCCGGTGGCGCCGCGCACCGCCGGTGAGCGCCGGCGCTCGCGTCCGGCCGCCGCCCGGCCCTCCCTCCCCGGCCGGAAAGCTGGCAGGATCCAGGGCATGTCCGTCGGTTCCGCCTCCCCGCGCCGCCGCCGTCTGCTGTCGTCCGTGGCGGCGGCCGTGGCGCTGGTGACGCTGTTGTGGTGGCTGCTGCCGGTCGGCTCGGACAGCACGCCGCGGGGGCGGGTGGTGCTCTCCACCGGCGTGCCCACCGGGGTGTACGAGAGGTACGGCACCCTGCTCCGGGCCGATCTGCGCCGGGACCTGCCGGAGGTGGAGGTGGAGCTGCTGCACAGCCAGGGCTCGGTGGACAACCTGCACCGGGTGGCCGCTGGGAAGGCGTCGTTCGCCATCGCCACCGCCGACGCGGCCGCCTCCTACGCCGCCGACGGCGGGAAGGGGGCGGAGCGGCTGCGGGCCTGCGCGCGGCTGTACGACGACTACGTGCAGCTGGTGGTCCCGCAGGGCTCGCCGGTGCGGTCGGCGGCGGACCTGGCCGGGCGGCGGGTGGGCGTCGGCGAGGACCGGTCGGGCGTCCAACTGATCTCCCGGCGGCTGCTCACCGCCGCCGGGCTGGACCTGGACACCGACATCCGGGCCCAGCGGGTGGGCATCGACCGGATGACGCGGCTGATGCGGGAGGGCGAGCTGGACGCGTTCTTCTGGTCCGGCGGCCTGCCCACGAAGGCGCTGCAGGACCTGGTCCGGAACGTACCGGTGCGGCTGGTGCCGCTGAGCGATCTCGCCGGTCCGCTGCACAGGCAGGGTGAGCGCACCCGCTACTACCGGGCCGCGGTGATGCCCCCGGACGCCTACCCGTGGGTCCAGCGGGGCGAGGCGATCAAGACGATCGCGGTGGCGAACCTGCTGGTGACGACCGAGGACGCGGACGCCGAGCTGACCGAGGCGATCACCCGCACGGTGATCCGCAGCCGGGACCGGATCGGCGAGGAGGTGCACGCGGCGCAGAAGGTGGACCTGCGGACGGCGGTCTTCACCGATCCGCTGCCGCTGCACGAGGGCGCGGCGCGCTACTACCGGTCGGTCAAGCCGTAGGCGCCGCGCGCCGACGGCGCCCGCGGGGACACCGACGGCCGGCCCGGCAGCCGGCGACGGACGGCCCGACGACGGAGGGCCCGGCGGCAGGCGCCCGGCCGGCAGGTGCCCGGCGCCCCGTGGCCGGACCGGGCCGCCGGTATCCGTGGGACGGCCGGTATCCGTGGGAGCCGGTATTCGTGGGACGGCCGGGGGGCCGCGCCGGGCCGGTACCGGGCGCGGCCCGGCACCCGGCGGGTGGCGCCTCAGCCCTGGTCCGGCCCCTCGGGGTGGCGCGGGACGGTGATGGTCACCCGCAGGCCGGTGGGCCGGTTGGGGGCGAAAGAGAGGGTGGCCCCGCCGGCCGCCAGCAGCGCGCGGGAGATGGACAGCCCCAGCCCGGAGCCGGAGACGTTCTGGTGACGGTTGCTGCGCCAGAAGCGGTCGCCGATCCGGGCGAGTTCGTCCTCGGTGAGTCCGGGGCCGCCGTCGGCGACGGTGACGGTGACCGTGCCGGCGTCCGGGGGGACCGCCACCAGGACCTCGACCGCCTGCCCCTCGGGGGTGAACTTCAGCGCGTTGTCGATCACCGCGTCCAGGGCGCTGGAGAGAGCCACCGGGTCGGCCCAGCCGGCGGCCGCGGCCGGGCCGGCGCAGGACAGCCGGACCCCCTCGCTCTCCGCCAGCGGCAGCCAGGCGCCCACCCGGTCGGTGGCGAGTTCGGCGATGTCGGTGAGGACCGGCCGGCTCGCCGAGTGCTCGGCCAGCGCCAGGTCGAGCAGGTCGTCCAGGACCCGGGCCAGGCGCCGGCCCTCGGCGCGTACCGAGGCGATCTCCGCGTGGCCGTCGGGGAGGTCCAGGGCGAGCAGCTCGATCCGCAGCAGCAGCGCGGAGAGCGGGTTGCGCAGCTGGTGGGAGGCGTCGGCGACGAACGCCCGCTGCTGCTCCAGGACTTCCTCGACGTTGTCGGCCATCTCGTTGAACGAGCGGGCCAGGCGGCGGAGTTCGGGCGGTCCGGAGGCGGCGGCGACCCGGGAGTTCATCTTGCCGGTGGCGATGCCGTGGGCGGCGGCGTCCAGGATGCGGATGGGGCGCAGCACCCAGCCGGTGAGCCGGATGGCGGCGGCCACGGCCAGCAGCATCGCCGCCGCCTCGCCGCCGGCGATCAGCAGCCAGCCGTGCAGGATGCGGGAGCGCATCGGTCCGGTGGGCGACTCGGTGACCACCACGTACACCACGTCCCCGTCGCGGATCACCGGCGAGGCGACGGTGAGGGTGTGCCGCTGCCAGGGCCACACCTGGCCGGGGTCGTGGCTGCGGCGGCCGGCGAGCGCCTCGGCGAAGGCCCGGCCGCCCTCGCCGTCGCCGGGCGGCTGCCAGCCCACCGGAGCCTGGGCCAGCGGGGTGCCGGTGCGCTGGAAGACACCGGCCTTGATGCCGTACACCTCGTGGTAGCGGGTGAGGTCGTCGCGGAGCGTGGCCAGCCGGCGCTCCTCCTCGGCGGCCGTGGCGTCATCGGCGATGTCCGTCCCCGGGCCGGAGGTCACCGACTGGGCGAGCGCGGCGAACCGCGCGGTGTCGTCGATCCGGTCCACGATCACCCGCTGCTGCTCGCGCGCGGCGAGGCTGGCGGCGAGCGGGAAGCCGAGGGCCAGCAGCACGCTGGCCATGAGCACGATGAGCAGCGGGAGGAGTCGGGCGCGCACGGGTGGGCCGGGTGCCGTCAGCGGACGGGCGGCGGGACGAGCCGGTAGCCGACCCCCCGTACCGTCTCGATCAGCGCGGGCATCCGCAGCTTGGAGCGGAGCGAGGCGATGTGCACCTCCAGGGTGCGCCCGGTCCCCTCCCAGCTGGTCCGCCACACCTCGCTGATGATCTGTTCCCGGCGGAAGACCACGCCGGGACGCTGGGCGAGCAGGGCGAGCAGGTCGAACTCCTTGCGGGTCAGCGGGACGGTGGAACCGCCCACCGCGACCTGCCGGGTGGGGAGTTCGATGGTGAGCGGACCCAGGCGCAGCGGCGGCCGGGGACCGTCGGCCGGGGTGTCGTCGGCGGGACCGGTGGTCTCGGCGGGGACGGTGCGGCGGCTCACCGCGTGGATGCGGGCGAGGAGTTCCATGGGGTCGTAGGGCTTGACCACGTAGTCGTCGGCGCCGAGGTTGAGGCCGTGGATGCGGGACCGGACGTCGGCGCGCGCGGTCACCATGATCACCGGGGTGGCGGTGAGCCGGCGGATGCGGCCGCAGACCTCGAAGCCGTCCCGGTCCGGCAGGCCGAGGTCGAGCAGGATGACGCCGAACGGCGTCCGGCCGGGGAGCAGCGCCTGGAGCGCCTCCTCGCCGCCGCGCGCGTGGGTGACGTCGAAGCCGTGCCGCGCGAGCACGGCCGACAGGGCGGCGGCGACGTGGTTGTCGTCCTCGACGAGCAGCAGCCTCATCGCCCTCTCCTGTCCTTTGTCGGGTGTCGCACGGTGGGGTCGTCGCGGGGCCGGCCCGGGCCGGAAGCGGTACGGCGGCCGGCCGGTGCCCCAGGGAATCCACTCCGATGGGCGGGGTGCACGTCAAGACGCATCGTGACGTGCGCGGGTTCCGTTACCCAGCCGGTACGGAACATTCCGCGTCCTGTTCACGCAGAGTGTCGGTTTGCGGCCGGATCGTTATGCTCAATTTCCGCTCAGATGTAATGACGCTGGTCGCACCCCGTCACTAAGGTCCTCCCAACCGAGGAGGATGGAGCGAGACGCCGATGAGCGAAGTATCGGTGACCAAGGACGCCGCGACGGCGGCGGGCGAACTGGTCGCGCTGTCAGGAGTCAACAAACACTTCGGCGCGCTGCACGTGCTCCAGGACATCAACCTGTCCATATCCCGGGGTGAGGTCGTCGTCGTCATCGGACCCTCGGGTTCGGGCAAATCGACCCTGTGCCGCACGATCAACCGGCTGGAGACGATCGACTCCGGGTCGATCACCATCGACGGGAACCCGCTGCCCGATGAGGGCAAGGAGCTGGCCAGGCTCCGCGCCGACGTCGGCATGGTCTTCCAGTCGTTCAACCTCTTCGCGCACAAGACGGTGCTGGAGAACGTCACTCTGGGCCAGATCAAGGTGCGCAGGACGGAGAAGAAGGCCGCCGAGGAGAAGGCCCGCGCGCTGCTGGACCGGGTCGGCGTCGGCACCCAGGCCGACAAGTACCCGGCGCAGCTGTCGGGCGGTCAGCAGCAGCGGGTGGCCATCGCCCGCGCGCTGGCCATGGAGCCGAAGGTGATGCTCTTCGACGAGCCGACCTCCGCGCTCGACCCGGAGATGATCAACGAGGTGCTCGACGTGATGCGGCAGCTCGCCCAGGACGGCATGACGATGGTCGTCGTCACGCACGAGATGGGCTTCGCCCGCTCCGCCGCCAACCGGGTCGTCTTCATGGCGGACGGCCGCATCGTCGAAGAGGCCGCGCCGGAGCAGTTCTTCAGCAACCCGCGCAGCGACCGCGCCAAGGACTTCCTGTCCAAGATCCTGCACCACTGACCCGCACCCCGAGCGGTGCCGGCCGGTGAGCCCGCGGCGGGAACCCCCGCCGCGCGGACGCACCCCAGCCGGCACCGCGGGAGCGGTCACCGCCCGGGGCGGGCCGGCGCCCCGGCGGTGCCGCACCGTTCCGACGACGCACCGGGCCGACGGCTCGAAGGTCCACCACTCGACGACTCGACGAAGCCAAAGGATGTACACCATGAAGTTCCGCAGGACGGCCGCCGCGGCCGCCGCCGTGCTCTCCCTGTCCCTCACCGCCACCGCCTGCGGCTCCGGCGACGACGACAAGATCAAGATCGGCATCAAGTTCGACCAGCCGGGTCTGGGCCTGAAGACGCCGGACGGCAAGTACCAGGGCTTCGACGTCGATGTCGCCAAGTACGTCGCCAAGGAACTCGGTTACGACGAGAAGGACATCGAGTGGAAGCAGGCGCCCAGCGCCGAGCGCGAGAACATGCTCTCGCGCGGCGACGTGAAGCTCATCGTCGCCACCTACTCGATCACCCCCGAGCGCAAGGAGAAGGTCAGCTTCGCGGGGCCGTACCTGCTGGCCCACCAGGATCTGCTGATCCGCGCGGACGACAACTCCATCAAGGACGTCAAGGACATCAACTCCAAGAAGCTGTGCTCGGTCACCGGCTCCACGTCCGCCCAGAACGTCAAGAAGGACTTCGCGCCCGACGCGGAGCTGCAGCGCTACAACCAGTACTCGCAGTGCCTGACCGGCCTGGAGAACAAGAACCTGGACGCGCTGACCACCGATGACTCGATCCTCGCGGGCTACGCCGCACAGGACAAGCACAAGGGGAAGTTCAAGCTCGCCGGCCTCCAGCTGAGCGACGAGAACTACGGCATCGGCATCAAGAAGGGCGACAAGGACCTGCAGACCAAGATCAACAAGGCGCTGCAGAAGATGATCGACGAGGGCGCCTGGGACAAGGCCGTCAAGGACAACTTCGGCCCGGCGAACTACAAGAACGAGCCCGCTCCGCAGATCACCGAGAAGGGCTGATCGGCACGCCGGCGCGCCGCCCCCTCCGGGCGGCGCGCCCCTACCATCCGAACCTGGGGAGAGCGCGGTAGAACGTGTTCGATTTTCTTGAAGGGTACGACCTGCTGGCGGCCTTCTGGGTCACGGTGAAGCTCACCGTGTTCTCGGCCATCGGCTCCCTGATCTGGGGAACCCTCCTCGCCGCCATGCGGGTCAGCCCGGTCCCGGTCATGCGGGCCTTCGGCACCGCGTACGTGAACATCGTGCGGAACACTCCGCTGACCATCGTCATCGTCTTCGCCTCCCTGGGGCTGTACCAGACGCTGGGCATATCGCTCCTCGGCGGCACGCTCGACGACATCAACTTCCAGCTGGCGGTCCTGGCCCTGGCGGCGTACACCGCCTCGTTCGTCTGCGAGGCGCTGCGGTCGGGCATCAACACCGTCCCCGTCGGGCAGGCCGAGGCGGCCCGGGCACTGGGCCTGAACTTCCGTCAGGTGCTGACCCTGGTGGTCCTGCCGCAGGCGTTCCGCGCGGTGGTGGCGCCGCTGGCCAACGTGCTGATCGCCCTCACCAAGAACACCACGGTGGCCGCGGCCATCGGGGTGGCCGAGGCCGCGACGCTGATGAAGGACATGATCGAGAACGAGAGTGACGCCATCTTCCTGGTGTTCTCGGTCTTCGCCTTCGGTTTCGTCGTCCTGACCCTCCCGACCGGCCTGCTGCTCGGCTGGCTCAGCAAGCGTGTGGCGGTGAAGCGATGAGCAACAACCTCTCCGTTCTCTACGACGCCCCCGGCCCGCGGGCCCGGCGGCGCAACCACCTCTACACCGTCCTGTTCGTGGTCGCCCTCGCCCTCGCCGCCTGGTGGGTGCTGGACACCATGGCGGAGAAGCACCAGCTGGACGGCGACAAGTGGAAGCCGTTCGTCACCGATGGCCGGGTCTGGACCGAGTACCTCCTCCCGGGCCTGGGCGAGACCCTCAAGGCCGCCCTGCTGGCCATCCTGATCGCACTGCCGCTGGGCGCCGCGCTGGGCATCGCGCGCCTGTCCGACCACCGGTGGGTGCGGGTCCCGGCCGGTGTGGTGGTGGAGTTCTTCCGCGCCATCCCGGTGCTGATGCTGATGCTCTTCGCCAACCAGGCGTACTCGGAGTTCACCACCGTCGAGTCGGAGGTGCGCCCGCTGATCGCCGTGGTGACCGGCCTGGTGCTGTACAACGCGTCGGTCATCGCCGAGGTGGTCCGGGCGGGCATCCTCTCGCTGCCCCGCGGCCAGAACGACGCCGCGCAGGCGATCGGCATGCGCAAGGGCCAGATCATGGTCTCGGTGCTGCTGCCGCAGGCGGTGACCGTGATGCTGCCGGCGCTCGTCAGCCAGCTGGTCGTCATCGTGAAGGACACCGCGCTGGGCGGCGCGCTGCTGGGCTTCGAGGAGCTGTTCACCCAGATCTCGCTGATCGACTCCTTCTACGCCAACACCATCGCCGCGCTGGTCGTGGTCGCGCTGGTCTACGTGGTGGTGAACACCGCGCTCACCTCCTTCGCCGGCTGGCTGGAGGGCCGGCTGCGGCGCGGCCGCAGGAGCGGCGGCGTGGTCCCGCCCAAGGCCGCCGGCGACCCGGCGGACGACCTGGTGAAGCTGACCGACCAGGCCGGCGGCCGGGCCGTGTGACCGGCAGTACCCTCCGTGAGCGGCGGGCGGCGGCGGACACGCCGCCGCCCGTGCCGTTTCCGCCCGCTTTCCTCGCTTGACGTGAACGCCCGCAGTGGGTTGCATACGCTGTGTGATCACGACCCGGGCCATCTCCGCC
This sequence comes from Streptomyces pactum, assembly GCF_016031615.1. Classification (GTDB taxonomy): domain Bacteria; phylum Actinomycetota; class Actinomycetes; order Streptomycetales; family Streptomycetaceae; genus Streptomyces; species Streptomyces pactus. The sequence continues at coordinate 5,675,261 of NZ_JACYXC010000001.1, read as the reverse complement.
AGCCGCCCCACCGCCCCCCTCAGCAGCGGGCGCGGCGCCACCGCCGTGTGCCGTGGCGTCCGCACCGACCCCGCGGGAGCCGCGCCGTGGATCCGGTGATCATCGCCGGGGCGGGGCCGGTCGGCCTCTCCCTGGCCCTGGCGCTGGCCCGTCGCGGCGTGCCGGTGGTGGTGCTGGACGAGGGCACCGGCGTGGACGAGCGCCGCCCGGCCAGGACCGCGGTGCTGCGGCCGGACACGGCGGCGCTGGTGACCCGGCTGGGCTGCGCGGAGGCGCTGGGCCACGAACGGTGGACGGGCTGGCGGACCGTGCGGCGGCGCGGCGTGGTCCAGGAGGTCCCACTCGGCGCCCCGGCCGGGTACGGGCCCGGCATGGCGGCCGGCCCCGGGCGTCCCGCGGGCGCGGAGACCGGGACGGCGGCTCCGGTGCACCTGGTGCAGCACGACCTGACCCGGACGCTGCGCGCCCTCCTCGCCCACATGGCGGGATCGGGCCTGGTCACCCTCGCGCCCGGCAGCCGGGTGGACACCCTGGAGCAGGACGCGGCGGGCGTCTCGGTGCACACCCGGGGCCCGGCGGGCACCTGGTGGCGCGGCAGCTACCTGGTCGGCTGCGACGGTCCCCGCTCCACCGTCCGCAAACTCCTGGGCATCCGTTTCCCCGGCCGCACCGCGGTGGAGCGGCACGCCGTCGCCGCGCTCCGCACCGAACTCCCCCGGCCCGGCGAGGCGCTGCTGCACCGCATGCCGCCGTGGCGGGACGCCGACGACGAGGTGACGGCCCGTCCGCTGCCCGGCGGCGTGTGGCGGCTGGACTGGCTGCTGCCGCCCGGCCGGGACCTGGTCACCCCCGAGGCGCTGCTGGCCCGGGTCGAGGACACCCTGACCGGCTGGTGCGGCGACCCGGCCCCGCCCTACCAGCTCCTGGACACCGGGGTGTACACCGTCCACCACCGGCTCGCCAGGCGCTGGCGGGCCGGCCGGGCGTTCCTCGCCGGGGACGCGGCCCACCTGCTCGGCGCGCTGGGGACCCAGGGGCTGGACGAAGGGCTGCGGGACGTGGCCAACCTCACCTGGAAACTGGCGCTCGCCTGGCACGAGGGCGCCACCGGCGCGGACGTGCTGCTCGACAGCTACCAGACCGAGCGGCGCGGCGCGGTGGGCGCCCGGCTGCGCGCCGCGGACCGGGCACTGCCGCTGGTACGGGCCTCCGGCGGCTGGTCCACGGTGCGGCGCACCGTGCTGCCCGGAGCGGCCCGCGGCCACGACGCGCTGCTCACCGACAGCCACCTCGGCCGCGGTCCGCTGGGCGCACCGCCCGCGTACCCCCGGTCTCCGCTGGCCCCCGCCACCGCGCCCAGCGGCTGTGTCACGGTGGCCACCGCACTCGGCGAACCGGTGGCCGACGTCCCGGTGACCACTCCGGACGGGACCACCGCCGGCCTGCGCGACCGGCTCGGCGGGGACCCGCTGGTGGTGCTGGTGGCCCCGGGCACCGGGGTGTGGGACCGCCGGCACTGGCTCCGCGCGGGGCTGATGCCGCGGCTCTCCGCCGCCATCGCGGCGCTGCCGCTGGCCGCGGAACTGCTGGTCGCCGAGGAGTACCCGGGTGCGGCGGCGCACACCGTGCTGCTGGTGCGCCCGGACGGCCACCTGGCCGCGGCGATGTCCGGGGTCCGGCCCGCCGAGCTGTACGCCTGCGCGGACGCGCTGCGCGGCGGCGCCACGGCCTCCGGCGCCCGGACCGCCGACGAGGAGACACCCCGGAAGGCGCTGCGGAAGGCCCCGTCCGGCACGGCGCAGGACTCCCCCACCACGGCGGGCCACTGACCGGCCGCGCCACCGGCCCCGGATCGCGGTGATGCCGCCCCGGTGATGACGGCGCGAGCCCGACCGGGGGTGCGGTGCGCCGGACCTGGGCGGGGGTGCGGTGGCCCGGGCGGGAGGGCGGTGGACGGGGGTCCAGTGGCCCGGACCCGGACGGGGGATGCGGTGGGCCGAACGGCAGCGGTGGGCAGGGGGCGGGGCCGGACGGCAGGCGGTGGCCCGGACGGGAGGGCGGTGGGCCGGACCCGGACGGGGGGTGCGGTGGGCAGGGTGCGGGGCCGGGCCACGAGCGGGCCGGGGGCCGGAGCGGGTGCGGCGTCACACCGGCGGGGCCGACGGCGTACGGTGCCCGGACCGCGTACCGACCGGGTGCCCCCGCGACCCCCATCCGCCCTCACGGCCGCCGATGCCCCGGTTGACCGTGGATTCCGGCCCATGATTCACTGCGGAGCGTGACCGACACCCGGCTGCCGCGCTTCTGGCGGAGGGTCCACGTGGACCTGCTCCGCTACGCGGGCTGCGTGTGTCGCCCGTCCTGCTGATCGATTCCCACCGCGCGGCCCTGACTGCCGCGCCTCTCCGCGATCACCCAGGACGGTTCCCGTGTCTTCCGTGTCACCCGCTTCGCCCGTCTCCGCCGGGCAGCCCACCCCTGCCCGGCCTCCCGCCCCTGCCGCGCACGCGCACCCCCGCTTCCGCCACTCCTCCCGCCCCTGTCACACCCCGGCCGGCCGGCCGTCCCCCCCGTTCCGGTACGCGGCCGGTTCCACGGCACCGGATCCGGCCGCCGATACGGCCCCGGCCGCCCCGGGCGCGCCCGGCTCCGCGGAACTGCTCGCCTTCGCCCGGCGGGTCGCCGCCGACACCGCTCTGGTCTCCGCGCTCCCCCTCGATCCGGAGGGCCGCACCTGGCTGCGGCTGGACGGGCCCGGGGGCAGCGAGGCATGGCTGATCGGCTGGCCACCGGGCACCGGTACGGGCTGGCACGACCACGGCGGCTCGCACGGCGCGTTCGTGACCGCCGCGGGCGAACTCGTCGAACAGTCCCTCGCCGTCCAGCTCCCGACCGAGGGCTGGAAGACGCTGGAGCTGGCCGACGGCGTGGACCGCGAACGCCGGCTCGCCCCGGGACGCGGCCGGGCCTTCGGGTCGCACCACGTCCACCAGGTGCTCAACACATCGGCCGACCGGCACGCGGTGTCGGTGCACGCCTACTTCCCGCCCCTGCCGCTGATGCGCCGCTACAGCCGGTCCGGGCCGCTGCTCCGTCTGGAGCAGGTCGAACGTCCGGAGGAGTGGGCATGACGTACCGCACCGTCGACGAACTCCTCGCCGAGGCCCGCGCCGAGCTGGACCGGGTGACCCCCGCCGAGGCCGCCCCGCTCCGGGCCTCCGGCGGGATCCTGGTGGACATCCGGTACGCGGCACTGCGGGACCGGGACGGCACCATCCCCGGCGCGCTGATCGTGGAGCGCAACGAACTGGAGTGGCGCCTCGATCCGCTCTGCGACCACCGGCTGCCCGAGGCCACCGGACACGACCTGCCGGTGGTGGTGATCTGCAACGAGGGGTACGCGTCGAGCCTCGCCGCGGTGTCCCTGCGCCGCCTCGGGCTGCGTCGGGCGACGGACCTGGTGGGCGGCTTCCAGGCATGGCGCGCGGCCGGCCTCCCGGTACGTCCCTGACCACCCCGGTGCCGTAGGGCCCGGACCCGTACCGCCTGTCTTCCCCCTGTGCGACCCGGTCCCCGGCAGCTCCTCGCGGTTCGCCCCCGGGTCTCCCCTGCACCGCCCCGACCCGTACCGCCAGGTCCCCCGCCGCATGCCCCCGACGCGGGCCGTCTGCCTTCCCCGCGCCGCCCGTACGGGGACAACTCCCGGCCTGCGCCGCACGGCCCGGATCACCCCCGTCCGCGCCCCGCGGCCGCCGTCGGCCGAGGGGACGCCGCGCCATGAGGGCCATGAGCGAGGAGGCCGGCGCGGGCCGGAGGGGCGCGGTGCGGGCCGGTGGTCAGTCCTCGGGGAGGTGGTGGTCGAGGAGGGCGGTGTCCTCCCCCTCTTCCTCCAGTGCGCGCCGCACCACGCGCAGCGCCAACCCTTCCGGGTACCCCTTGCGGGCGAGCATTCCGGCCAGGCGCCGGAGCCGCTTGTCGGGGTCGAGGCCCCGGGTGCTCGCGAGCTTGCGCTCCACCAGCTGCCGGGCGGTGTGCTCCTCCTGCTCCGCGTCGAGCCGGCCCACGGCGTCGTCAATCACGGCGGAGTCCACGCCCTTGGTGCGCAGCTCCCGGGCGAGTGCGCGGCGGGCCAGGCCCCGGCTGTGGTGCCGGGACTCCACCCAGGCCCCGGCGAACGCCGCGTCGTCGATCAGGCCCACGTCCTCGAACCGGGCGAGGACCTCCTGGGCCACCTCGTCGGGGATGCCCCGCTTCCGCAGCGCGTCCGCGAGCTGCTGCCGGGTGCGCGGGGTCCCGGTCAGCAGCCGCAGGCAGATCGCCCGGGCCTGCTCCTCGGGGCTGCGCGGCTGCTCCCCCGCCGCGCCGCCGTCACCGGCACCGGGCGCGCCCGGGGATCGGCGGTCCCGGCCCCCTGCCCCGAAGGCCCGGCGGGTCTCCCCTCCGTCCGTGCCCGCGCCGCCGGCCGGGTGGTCCGGCGGATCGGGCCAGTCGGTTCGCCGCGTCATGGGTCAGCTCTTGGCCGCGGTGGCCTTGGCCGTCTTCGCCCCGGCCTTCACCGCGGTGGCCGGTGCGGCCTTCACGGGCGCGGCGGCCGGGTCGGCGGTGGTCGCCGCGTCGGCTCCGGGCTCGCCCGCGGGGTCGGCGGCCTTGACGCCGATGCCGAGCTTCTCCTTGATCTTCTTCTCGATCTCGTTGGCCAGGTCCGGGTTGTCCTTGAGGAAGTTCCGGGCGTTCTCCTTGCCCTGGCCCAGCTGGTCGCCCTCGTAGGTGTACCAGGCGCCCGACTTGCGGATGAAGCCGTGCTCCACACCCATGTCGATCAGGCCGCCCTCACGGCTGATGCCCTGGCCGTAGAGGATGTCGAACTCGGCCTGCTTGAACGGCGGGGCGACCTTGTTCTTGACGACCTTGACGCGGGTGCGGTTGCCGACCGCCTCGGTGCCGTCCTTGAGGGTCTCGATGCGGCGGATGTCCAGCCGTACCGAGGCGTAGAACTTCAGCGCGCGGCCACCGGTCGTGGTCTCCGGCGAGCCGAACATCACGCCGACCTTCTCGCGGAGCTGGTTGATGAAGATCGCGGTGGTCTTGGACTGGTTGAGCGCACCGGTGATCTTCCGCAGCGCCTGGCTCATCAGCCGGGCCTGGAGGCCGACGTGCGAGTCGCCCATCTCGCCCTCGATCTCGGCACGCGGCACCAGCGCGGCCACCGAGTCGATGACGATCAGGTCCAGCGCGCCGGAGCGGATCAGCATGTCCGTGATCTCCAGCGCCTGCTCGCCGTTGTCCGGCTGGGAGAGGATCAGCGAGTCGGTGTCCACCCCCAGCTTCTGGGCGTAGTCCGGGTCGAGCGCGTGCTCGGCGTCGACGAAGGCCACGGTGCCGCCGGCCCGCTGGGCGTTGGCCACGGCGTGCAGGGTCAGCGTGGTCTTGCCGGAGGACTCCGGCCCGTACACCTCGACCACCCGGCCGCGCGGCAGACCGCCGACGCCCAGGGCCACGTCGAGGGCGGTCGAGCCGGTGGGGATGACCTCGATCGGCTCGTTCGGCCGCTCGCCCATCCGCATCACGGCGCCCTTGCCGAATTGCCGTTCAATCTGCGCGAGCGCGGCGTCGAGCGCCTTCTCGCGGTCGGTTCCTGCCATGGGTTCCACCCGGTTTGCTTGAGTCGATCGCTTCACGTCCACGACGCTAACGCCTGCCACTGACAACGCGCCCGGACGGCGGCCGGCCTGTGGAAAACCTCGGTGGAAAACCGTGTCGGACTTCCGGCCGGACGACCATAAGAATAGATGTTCGATTTTGGTGTCAACCGGCCCGGTGGGCCGGCCACCCCCTGCACCCGGCCACCGCGGCACCGGCCCGGGCACCGGGACACCCGGCCCCACCACCCGGCCGCAGGGGTACCGGCCCGGCCTCGCCGGCGGCCACGGCCGCGCCCGGGCCGGCGGCGGCAGACGGACGCTCGCGTGCCCCGGGCGGGGGTCAGCCGCGACGGGCCAGCGCCTCCCGGACCCGCCCCAGGGCCGACACCCCGGGCTCCCGCCGGGACCGCCGCCCCTGTACCCGCGGGTCGTCGGTCACGTCGTACCGCTTGACGTACGCGCCGAGGAACGCCTGCAGCGTCGCCGTCGCCGGGATCGCGATCAGCGCGCCGATCGCGCCGAGCAGCGCGGTGCCCGCGATCACCGAACCGAACGCCACCGCCGGGTGGATGTCCACCGTCTTCGCGGTGATCCGCGGTTGCAGCAGGTAGTTCTCGAACTGCTGGTAGATCACCACGAAGCCGAGCACCCACACCGCGTACCAGGGATCGACGGTGAAGGCGATGAGCATCGGCAGGGCGCCCGCCAGGTAGGTGCCGATGGTCGGGATGAACTGGGAGATCAGCCCCACCCAGACGGCCAGCGCGGGCGCGTAGGGCACCCCCAGGATCTCCAGCAGGATGTAGTGCGCGATCCCGGAGATCAGCGCCATCAGCCCGCGCGAGTAGAGGTAGCCGCCGGTCTTGGCCACCGCGATCTCCCAGGCCCGCAGTACCTCGGCCTGCCGGTGCGGCGGCAGCACCGAGCACAGGCCGCGCCGCAGCCGGGGGCCGTCCGCGGCGAAGTAGAAGGCGAACAGGGTCACCGTCAGCACCTGGAACAGGCCGCCGAGCACGGCCGCGGAGACGTCCAGCACGTTGTCCGCGCTGTCCTGGGCGTACCGCTGCAGCACCTCGGAGTGGAGCAGGCTGTCCTGTATCTCCACCCGGGACAGCTCGGTGTGGAACGTCTGGTTGCTCCAGTTGATCAGCTTGTCGAGGTAGTCGGGGAAGTCCTCGACCATCTTCACGATCTGGTCCGCCAGCATCGACCCGAGCAGCGTGAAGAAGCCGGCCACGAAGACGAGGATGCCGAGGAACACCAGCCCGGTGGCGACGCCCCGGCGGATGCCGCGGGCGGCCATCCGGTCCACCGCCGGCTCGATCGCCAGGGCCAGGAAGAACGCGATCAGGATGTTGAGCAGCAGCCCCGTGAGCTGGTCGAACGCCCAGGTGGCAAGCTGGAAACAGGCCACCAGCGCAAGCGCCAGCACCATGGCACGGGGCAGCCAGCGCGGCATCGGGGCGGCGGGCCGCGCCGGGGGCCGGGGGCGGTCGTCGTCGAGCGGAGGCGTCTGTTCTGTCGTTGCCACCCGCCCAGTGTGGCCTACCGGGACGGGTGGTTCCGGCCATCCACAGGTTGTTCCGGCCGTCCCGCCCCTGGAGCCGCCGGGGGCCGGCCGTCACCGGCCCGCCCCCGCGGCGGTACGACCGGCCCGGCCGTACCGGCGACGACCCGGTGACGGGGGCGGTGCGACCGGGGGGCGTCCGTGCGGCCGGGATTCGTCCGCCCAGTCGGGCGCCTCGTCCGGACGGCCCGCCCGTGCGTACCGCTGTCATCGGCCGGTCCCGCGTCCGTACGGCCGGGCACGGGAGGCCCGGCCCGGTCCTCGTCCGCACGGCCGGGCGCCGCGCCTGTCCGCCGGGCGCGGGCCGCGTCCGGCGGGCGGTCGCGCCGCGCCGCCGCCACGGAGGCGGCACCGGGCGCAGGTCAGCGTCTGTCGTGCGGGACGTCCACGGCCCGGCACACCCCGCGCCACACGTCCTTGGCCTCCCAGCCGGCGTCCAGCGCCTGGTGGACGGTCCGGCCACCGAGTTCGGCCATCACATGATCGCGCGCGAAGGAGTCGGCGTACGCCTCACCGAAGTGGTCCGCCATCCGCTGCCAGAAGTCCGTCAACCGCATGTGCCCAGTATCCCGCCCCTGCGGGTGCAGCCGCGCCGGTGCGCCCGTCCGGCGCGGGTGGCGGGCCCTACCGTCGGAGGATGGACCGTTCCCAGACAGCTGCCGCCACCCCGCTCGCCCGCGCCGAGCGGTTCATCTGGCTCACCGCACGCGTCCTGGAGCAGCACCGCTTCGCGTACCACTTCCTGGGCGGCCGGGTGGAGGCCGTGGAGACGGCGCTGGCGGCGTACGAGCGGGACGACGGCGGGTACGGGTACGGGCTGGAGCCGGACCGGCGCGGCCCGGTCAGCCAGCCCCTCGCCACCGCGCTCGCGCTGCGGGTGCTGGACGAGATCGACCGCTGCGGCGGCCCGCGGGCGGAGCGGATCTGCCGCTTCCTGACCGCGGTCGCCCGCCCGGACGGCGCGCTGCCCGCGCTGCTGCCGGCGCAGCGCGGCTATCCGGCCGCCCCCTGGCCGCCGGTGCGCGACCATCCGCCGAGCGAGCTGCTGAGCACCGGACCCGTGGTGGGGCTGCTGCACCGCAACGGGGTGTGGCACGCCTGGCTGTTCCGGGCCACCGATTTCTGCTGGGCGGCGGTCGAGGCGCTGGCGGAGGGGGCCCGGGCCCATCCCGACGAGGTCGTGGCGGCCGTCGCGTTCCTGGACGGTGCTCCGGACCGCCCCCGGGCGGAGGCGCTGGCGGAGCGGCTGGGCCGGTGGGTCCGGGAGCAGCGGCTGCTGGTGCTGGACCCGGACCGGGCGGCGGCGCACCCGGTCGCGGAGGGGTACGCCCCCGGTGCGCGCCACTTCCCGCACGACGTGGCGCGCGAGCCCGGGTCGCTGGCCCGCCGCTGGTTCACCGACGCGGAGATGAAGCGGTCGCTGGACCACCTCGCGGCGGCCCAGGAAGCGGACGGCGGCTGGCCGGCCCGCCGGCACGCCTGGGCGCCGTGCAGCGGCCCGGGGTGGCGGGCGCTGGCCACGGTCGAGGCGCTGCTGACGCTGCGGGCGCACGGCCGGGCCGGCTGACCGGCCCCACCCGCGCCCGGCGGGTTACGCCGGAACGCCGCGGCCCGGGCGCCGTGACCGGACCTGCCGCGGCAAACCGGCCGGTCCCGGCCGCCCGGCATCATGCGCCGGCCGGCCGACAGGCGGACCGCGGGGGCCCGCCGGACGGCCGCTGGCCGCGCGGGTCGGTCCGCACACCGGCCCCGGTCGGGCCGCCGGCCGGTGCGCCGGTCAGCCGGTCAGTGCCCTGACCACCGCGGTGACGGCCACCGCGGCCGTCACCACCACCAGGAACGGGGCGCGCAGCAGCAGGGCGAGCGCCGCCGCGGCGAGCCCCGCCGCGCCGGCGTCGAGACGCAGGCTCTGTCCCGCGGCGAAGGTCTGCTGGGCGGTGAGCGCCGCCAGCAGGGCGACCGGGACCAGTGCGGCGAGCCGCTTGACCAGGGGACGCTCCAGGACCCCGGCCGGCACCGACAGGCCCAGCAGCTTCACCAGGTAGCAGCCGACCGCGGTCGCCGCGATGGCGGTCCAGACGCTCACCGCGCCCCCTCCTCGTCCTCGTCTTCGTACCCGTCCTCGTTCCGGTGTCCGGGCCTCTTCCCGCCGGGCCCCGGCGCGGGCTCCCCGGCACCGGCCGCACCGGTCGCGGGAGCGGTCCCGGGACCGGCGGCCGGTGTGGTCTCCTCCGCCCCGGTGACCGCTTCCGCCCCGGTGGCCACTTCCGCCCCGGCGGTCCGGCCCGACCCGCCGGCCGCTCCGGCACGTCCGGTTCCTCCGGTCCCCTCCGCCCGACCGGGCGCCTCGGTCCCGGCGGCCCCCGCGGGCCCCGTCCGGGTCGCCCGCCGGCCGGCGGACCGCTCCGCGACGAGCACCGCGGGTGCGGCGAGCGCCGCCACCAGGACCGGGACCCCGGTCGGCAGCACCGGGACGCAGGCCAGCACCAGCAGGACGCCCAGCCCCGCCACGGCCCGCTCGGTGGTGGTCGTCAGCTTCGGCGCCAGCAGCGCCAGGAAGACCGCGGGCCCGGCGGCGTCCAGCCCCCAGGCGTCGGTGTCGCCGAGTGCGGAGGCACCGAGCGCCCCGATGACGGTGGTCAGGTTCCACAGGACGAAGACGCTCACCGCCGTGACCGCGAAGCCCAGCCGCGCCGAGCGCCGGTCGGGCTGGGCGAGGGCGACGGCGGCGGACTCGTCGATCACCCCGTGGGCGGCCAGCGGCCGCAGTGACCGGGGCAGTTGGAGGAGGCCGGAGAGCCGGAGCCCGTAGAAGGCGTTGCGGACGCCGAGGAAGAACGCCCCGGCGGCGGCGGTCAGCGGGTTCCCGCCGGCCGCGAGCGCACCGACCAGCGCGAACTGCGAGGCACCGGTGAACACGAAGAAGCTGAGGGCCGCGGTCTGGAGGACGTCGAGCCCGGCGCCGGCCGCGGTCACGCCGAAGGCGAAGCCGGAGAGCCCGACCGCGACGCCGACGCCGAGCGCGTCCCGGACCACCGCCCGGTCCGGCCTCGCGTGGCCGTCGGCTCCGGTAGGTCCTGTGGTGCCCGTGGGCCCTGTGGTGCCCGTGCGGTCCGTGGGGAGCCCGTCACCGGCGGGGCCGGTGCGGCCCGTGGGGCCACCGCCACCGGTGGGACCAGAAGAGCCCGTGGAGCCCGTGGAACGGGAGGAGCCGGATGGCCTGGTGGGGCCGGTGGGGAAACCGTCGGTGCCGCCCGGGCCGGGCGCGGTCGCGGTCCCGTGGCCGGCACTCCGACCGGCACCCCGACCGGCGTCGCGACCGCGGCCGGCCCCGTCGGTGGATATGTCTGCTGGTTCTGCCACGTCCCGGAGGCTAGGCGGGCGTCCCGGGGGCGGTCTTGTACGTTCTTGCGCGCTCCCGCTGGTAGGCCCCGGGAGGTACGCCCACGATCCGGGTGAAGTGCCGGTTCAGGTGGGGCTGGTCGGTGAACCCGACCTGGGCGGCCACCACGGCGGGCGCGGTCCCGGCCTCCAGCAGCTCCCGGGCCCGCCGCACCCGGGCGTCGGTGAGCCAGGTGTGCGGCGGCATGCCGAAGGTGGCGCGGAAGGCACGCAGCAGGGCGAAGGGACCGGTGCCCAGTTCGGCGGCGAGCTTCTCCAGCGACGGCGGGTCGGCCATCCGCTCCTGGAGCACCGCGCGGGCGCGCAGGGCGATACGCGCGCCCGCGCCGGGCGCCGGGCGCGCGGCCAGTGGCGTCCCGTAGCGGCGCAGCAGACGGGCGACGGCGATCCGCAGCAGGCTGTCGGCGGCCAGCGCGTTGCCCTCCTCGGCGGCCCGGTGCACCTCGGTGAGCAGGCGGTGGCTGTACGGGTCGGACTCGACCACCACCTCGCGGAAGGCGGGGGTGCCGCGGACCGCCCCGCTCTCCGCGGCGATCGCCGCGACCAGCTCCGGGCTGGGGTACAGGACCCGGTACGTCCAGCCCTCCGGGACGCCGGCGTACCCGGTGTGCGGCACGTCGGGGTTGATCAGGGCCACCCCGCCGGGGCCGACCCGTTCGATGTCGGTGCGGTGCCGGAACTCCTCGACGCCCCGGGTGATGGCGGCCAGCGCGAAGGCGTCGTGGGTGTGCGGGGTGAACGACTTGCGGATGTAGCGGGCGCGCAGCAGATCGACCCCGGGCAGCTCCGGGTGGGCCCAGTGCCGTGCGCTCTCTCCGCTCGCCATGCCCTCATTCTCCATCCGCACGCACCGCCCTGACCTGCGGGTCCGGGCCGTTGTCGGTGGGGCGGTGCACGATGGGGGGCATGGCGAGGACAGCGCTCGACAGCTTCTCCCCGGCGACCCGCGGATGGTTCACCGGGGCGTTCCGCGCGCCCACCGCCGCGCAGGAGGGGGCCTGGCGGGCCATCGCGGAGGGCTCGGACGTGCTGGTGGTCGCCCCGACCGGCTCGGGCAAGACACTCGCCGCCTTCCTCGCCGCGCTGGACCGGCTGGCGAGTACCCCGCCGCCGGCCGAGGCGCGGAAGCGGTGCCGGGTGCTGTACGTCTCCCCGCTGAAGGCGCTGGCGGTGGACGTGGAGCGGAACCTGCGCAGTCCACTGACCGGCATCCGCCACGAGGCGTTGCGGCTGGGGCTGCCGGAGCCCGAGGTGCGGGTCGGCATCCGGTCGGGGGACACCTCCGCGGCCGAGCGGCGCGCGATCGCCACCCGCCCGCCGGACATCCTCATCACCACCCCGGAGTCGCTGTTCCTGATGCTCACCTCCTCCGCCCGGGAGGCGCTCACCGGGGTGGAGACGGTGATCCTCGACGAGGTGCACGCCGTCGCCGGCACCAAGCGCGGCGCGCACCTGGCGCTGTCCCTGGAGCGGCTGGACCACCTGCTGGCCCGTCCGGCGCGCCGCATCGGGTTGTCCGCGACCGTGCGGCCGGTGGACGAGGTGGCCCGGTTCCTCTACCCGCGGCGCAGGGTGGAGGTGGTCCAGCCGCCCTCCGGCAAGGAGTTCGACCTGTCGGTGGTGGTCCCGGTGGAGGACCTCGGCGAGCTGGGTTCCTCCCCGGTCCAGGACGGTGACACCGGGGAGCGGCCGTCGATCTGGCCGCAGGTGGAGGAGCGGATCGCCGATCTGGTGACCGCGCACCGCTCGACCATCGTCTTCGCCAACTCCCGCCGGCTGGCCGAGCGGCTGTGCAACCGGCTCAACGAGATCGCCTACGAGCGGGCCACCGGCACCGCGGTCCCCGAGGACCACTCCCCGGCGGAGCTGATGGGCGGCTCCGGTGCCGCCACGGGCGCGCCGCCGCTGCTCGCCCGCGCCCACCACGGCTCGGTCTCCAAGGAGCAGCGGGCGCAGGTGGAGGAGGACCTGAAGGCCGGGCGGCTGCCGGCCGTGGTGGCCACCTCCAGCCTGGAGCTGGGCATCGACATGGGCGCGGTGGACCTGGTGGTGCAGGTGGAGTCGCCGCCGTCGGTGGCCTCCGGGCTGCAGCGGGTGGGGCGGGCCGGCCACCAGGTGGGCGCGGTCTCCACCGGGGTGGTCTTCCCCAAGTACCGCGGTGACCTGGTGCAGGCCGCGGTGGTCACCGAGCGGATGCGGCAGGGCGCCATCGAGTCGCTACGGGTGCCGGCCAACCCGCTCGACGTGCTGGCCCAGCAGGTTGTCGCCATGACGGCGCTGGACACCTGGGACGTGGCGGAGCTGCTGGCGCTGGTGCGACGGGCGGCGCCGTTCGCCTCGCTGCCGGAGTCGGCGTTCACCGCGGTCCTGGACATGCTCGCCGGCCGCTACCCCTCCGACGCGTTCGCGGAGCTGCGTCCGCGGGTGGTCTGGGACCGGGTGGCCGGCACCGTCACCGGCCGGCCGGGGGCCCAGCGGCTGGCGGTCACCTCCGGCGGCACCATCCCGGACCGGGGTCTGTTCGGGGTCTTCCTCGCCGGTTCCGACCCGCGCAAGGGCGGCGGCCGGGTCGGCGAGCTGGACGAGGAGATGGTGTACGAGTCGCGGGTGGGGGACGTCTTCACCCTCGGTACCACCTCCTGGCGCATCGAGGACATCACCCGGGACCGGGTCCTGGTCTCCCCCGCCCCCGGGGTGCCCGGGCGGCTGCCGTTCTGGAAGGGCGACCAGCTGGGGCGCCCGCTGGAGCTGGGCCGGGCGCTGGGCGCCTTCCTCCGCGAGGTCGGCGGGATGGGGCCGGAGGCGGCGCGGGAGCGGCTGGCCGCGGCGGGCCTGGACGACTGGGCCGCCGGGAACGTATTGAGCTACCTCGACGAGCAGCGGCGGGCGTGCGGGCACGTGCCGGACGACCGCACGATCGTGGTGGAGCGGTTCCGGGACGAGCTGGGCGACTGGCGGGTGGTGGTGCACTCCCCCTTCGGGGCGCAGGTGCACGCCCCGTGGGCGCTCGCGCTGGGGGCCCGGCTGACCGAGCGGTACGGACTGGACGCCCAGGTGATGCACGCCGACGACGGCATCGTGCTGCGGCTGCCGGACGCGGACACCATGGGCCTGGACTTCCTCGACGCCGACCCGGCCGCCCCGGCAGCGGCGTACGACGCCGAGCAGTCGCCGGTGGGCGCCGCCGACGTGGTCTTCGACAAGGGCGAGGTCGACCGGATCGTCACCGACCAGGTGGGCGGCTCGGCGCTGTTCGCCGCCCGGTTCCGGGAGTGCGCGGCGCGCGCCCTGCTGCTGCCGCGGCGCAACCCGGGCAAGCGGACCCCGCTGTGGCAGCAGCGGCAGCGCGCCGCCCAGCTCCTCCAGGTGGCGAGCGAGTTCGGGTCGTTCCCGATCGTCCTGGAGGCGGTCCGGGAGTGCCTGCAGGACGTGTTCGACGTCCCCGGGCTCACCGAGCTGATGGGGGACATCGAGTCCCGGCGGGTGCGGCTGGTGGAGGTCACCACCCCCGAGCCGTCGCCGTTCGCCCGCTCGCTGCTCTTCGGGTACGTCGCGCAGTTCCTGTACGAGGGTGACTCGCCGCTCGCCGAGCGGCGCGCCGCGGCCCTGTCGCTGGACTCCCGGCTGCTGGCCGAGCTGCTGGGCCAGGCCGAGCTGCGGGAGCTGCTCGACGCGGAGGTGCTGACCGAGCTGGAGCGCGAGCTGCAGTGGCGCACCGAGGACCGGCGCGCCAAGGACGCCGAGAGCGTGGCGGACCTGCTGCGCATCCTCGGGCCGCTCACCGGCGAGGAGCTGGCCGAGCGCGGCGCGGAGCCGGAGTGGGTGCGGGAGCTGGCCGCCGCCCGGCGCGCCATCCCGGTCCGCATCGCCGGGCGGGACCACTGGGCGGCGGTGGAGGACGCCGGCCGGCTGCGGGACGCGCTGGGCACCGCGCTCCCGGTGGGGGTGCCGGAGGCCTTCACCGAGCCGGTCAAGGACCCGCTGGGCGATCTGCTGGCCCGGTTCGCCCGCACCCACGGCCCGTTCACCACCGCCACCGCCGCCGCACGGTTCGGCCTGGGCGCGGCCGTCACCGAGGGCGCGCTGCAGCGGCTCGCCGCGTCGGGCCGGGTGGTGCAGGGCGAGTTCCATCCGGCCGGCATCGGCCAGGAGTGGTGTGACGCGGCGGTGCTGCGGCGGCTGCGCCGCAGGTCGCTCGCCGCGCTGCGGGAGGAGCTGGAGCCGGTGCCGCCCGCCGCGCTCGCCGCCTTCCTCCCGCAGTGGCAGCACGTGGGGGCGCCCCACCCGCAGCCCCGGGACAGAACGGGCGCGGCGCCCTCGGCGGTTCCGGGGCTGCGCGGCATCGACGGCCTGGTGCGCGCCGTCGAGCAGTTGCAGGGCGCGCCGGTGCCGGCGTCCGCACTGGAGAAGCTGGTCCTGCCGTCGCGGGTCGCCGACTACAACCCGACCATGCTCGACGAGCTCACCGCCGGCGGCGAGGTGCTGTGGGCCGGCGCGGGCGCCCTGCCCGGCAAGGACGGCTGGGTCTCGCTCCACCTCGCCGACGCCGCGCCGCTGCTGCTGCCCGCGCCGCACCCGCTGGAGCTGGGACCGCTGCACCTGGCGGTCCTGGACGCCCTGTCCGGGGGGTACGGCCTGTTCTTCCGGCAGATCGCCGAACAGGTGCGCGCCGCCCACCCGGAGTCCTCGGACGCCGAGCTGGCCGACGTGGTGTGGGAGCTGTGCTGGTCCGGGCGGCTGACCAACGACACCCTGGCCCCGCTCCGCTCGCTGCTGGGCTCGGGCCGCACCGCGGGGGCCACCGCGCACCGCGCCCGGCGCACGGTGCCCCGCGGCCGCTACGGAACCGGCGGCCTGACCGCCCGTGCGGGTCGGCCGGGCGGGGCCCGGGGCGGCCCGCCGACGGTCGCCGGCCGCTGGTCGATGCTGCCGGAGCGGGAGCCGGACACCACCCACCGGGCACACGCACTGGCCCGTACGCTGCTCGACCGGCACGGCATCGTCACCCGCGGCACGGTGGTGGCGGAGGGCGTGGAGGGCGGCTTCTCGGCCGCCTACCGGGTGCTGTCGGCGTTCGAGGACACCGGGCAGGCCCGGCGCGGTTACGTGGTCGAGGGGCTCGGCGCGGCGCAGTTCGCGATGGACGGCGCGGTGGACCGGCTGCGCGCGGTGAGCGGCGCCCGGGACCGCGCGGCGGGCCTGGCCGCGGACAGCGGTGACGTCTTCGGGGCGCCGCCGGCCGGCCGGGCGCTGGTCCTGGCCGCCGCCGACCCGGCCAACGCCTACGGCGCGGCGCTGCCCTGGCCGGAGCCGCCGGCCGGGGCCGGCCACAAGCCGGGGCGCAAGGCGGGGTCGCTGGTGGTGCTCGTCGAGGGCGAGCTGACGCTGTACGTCGAGCGGGGCGGAAAGTCCCTGCTGGCCTGGCCGTCCGGCCCGGCGGAGGCGGAGTCCCCGGACGACGACGCCCGGCTGCGGGTCGCCGTGGAGGCGCTGGCCGCCGCCGGACGGCACGGCGCGCTGGGCACCGTCACGGTGGAGCGCGTCAACGGCACCCCCGCGCTGACCGGACCCTGGGGACGCACCCTGGAGACGGCCGGGTTCCACCCGACCCCGCGCGGCTTCCGCCTCCGCGCTCCGTAGCCCACCCGCCGGCCCCTGCCCCTTCTCGGCGAGGCTCGCCCTCGTGGCACACCCCTGCCCCGGCGGGCGCGGGCGGCTCCGGCAGCGTGCCCGGACCGCCGGCACGGGCCGTCCCGCGTCCTGGCCCGGCCCCGGCGACGCGGGCGGCGCACCGCGACCGGCGCCGGGAGGGAGAGCAGCCGTGCCGCCGCCCGCGGACGGCACCGGACGTGGCGGCTCCCTACCAGGCCGCCAGGGCCGGACGGGTTTCGTCACAGCGCCACCGCCCGCCCACGGCGCCGTCGGCACCCGGCGCCCGGCGAGCCACCGCGGTCGGGGACGAGGCGATCCGACCGGCCCGGGCACGGTGGCGGGGACGGACGAGACGGTCGGGACGCGAAACGGGCCTGGCGTCCGGGCCGGGAAAGGCAGCCGGGCAGGGAAAGCGGGAAAGGCAGCCGGGCCGGAAGAGGCGGCGGAGACGGGCGAGACGGCCTGAGACGGCCGAAGATGCGGCGGAGACGGGCAAGGTTCGCGGAAACGGCCGGGACCGGCGCGAAGAGCGGGGCGGGGAGGCCGCCGAGCGAGGGAGGCGACCGCCGCGCCCCGGAGACGCACCACCCTCGCCGTGGTGACCCGCGGCCCAGAGACGGACGCAGCACCCTCGCCGTGGCGACCCGCGCCCCCGGAGACACGGAGACACGGGGACATGGGAACACAGGGACGCGGGGACGCCCGCCGGGAGCGGCCCGCGGGGGGCGAACTGCCCGTGTCGGAGCTGGCGACCAACGCGTACCACCACACCACCACCGACGCGTACATCAGCATGGAGTGGGAGCCGGAGCCACCCGACCTGCGGGTGGCGGTCTGGGACACCGCGCCCGGGCTGCCGCGACCACGGGCCGCCGGGCCGGACGACGAGGGCGGGCGGGGGCCGGCGCCGGCGGAGTCGTGCGCCGACGACTGGGGAGTGGACCGCTACCCCAACGGCAACCTTCGCACCGGCATGGCGCCGGGACGGGCCGGGCCTGGCCTGGGTTGGCGAACCGGACGCCGGGCATCATGGGCCGTATGCCCGAAGGAGACACCGTCTGGCGCGTGGCCCGCACCCTGCACCGGGCGCTGGCCGGACACCGCCTCACCCGCTGCGACCTGCGGGTCCCCAGGCTGGCGACGGTGGACCTCAGCGGCCGCACCGTGACCGAGGTGGTGCCGCGCGGCAAACACCTCCTCACCCGGGTCGAGGGCGGGCTGACCCTCCACTCGCATCTGCGGATGGACGGCGCGTGGCGCGTCTACCGGGCCGGGGAGCGGTGGACGGGCGGGCCCGGTCACCAGATCCGCGCCGTCCTGGGCACCGCGGACCGTACCGCGGTCGGCTACCGGCTGCCGGTCCTGGAACTGCTCCGCACCGCCGACGAGGAGCGGGTGGTCGGCCACCTGGGCCCCGACCCGCTGGGCCCGGACTGGGACGCCGCGGCGGCGCTCCGGCGGCTGCTCGCCGACCCGTCCCGCCCGGTCGGCGACGCCCTGCTCGACCAGCGGAGCCTGGCCGGGCTGGGCAACGTCTACCGGTGCGAGATGTGCTTCCTGCTGCGGGTGACCCCGTGGTCGCCGATCGGGGAGCTGCCGCGCCCCGAACGGATCCCGGTGATGGCGAAGAAACTGCTGGAGGTCAACAAGGGACGACCGGCCCGGATCACCACCGGCGAGACACGGGCGGACCGGGGGCTGTGGGTGTACGGGCGTGCCGGCCTGCCGTGCCGCCGCTGCGGCGCCGCGGTACGGACGGCCCCGCCGGCCCCCGGGAGCGGCGCCGGGGCCCCGGAGGAACGGGTCACCTACTGGTGCCCGCGCTGCCAGGCCGGCCCGGTCCCGGACCAGGTCTGACACCCGGCGCGCGTCCGGACGGTCGCGGCCCGGCCCTCGTACACACCCCGCATCCCGGCATCCCGGGATGTCAGCTTCCGCGCGTCCCGCTGCCCCGTCCCGGTCCCGGCCTCCCACTCCCCCGCATCGGCCGCGGCCCGGCCGGGGAGTCCAGACCCCTCCGGCCACCGCTCCCCCGGCCCAGCGGGAGCGGCGGGATGCGCCGGCCGCTCCGGCGGAACGCCCGCGGCGTCCACCACCGCGGCCCGGACGCCGTTCCACGGCGGGGACGGGTCGCGGGAACGGCCCCGGCGGCCCGGAACGACAGCGCCCCGCTCCCCGGCGGGCGTCCGTCTCCGGACCGTCCCGCCGGGGAGCGGGGTACGCAGTGCACCGGGAGCAGGCTCAGTCCCCAGCCCCCGCATAGGATCGCCGCCTCCACCGGTCCGGCCGCCCCGGTGGCCAGCCGGGCCGCCGCCCACCACCACACCGCGCCGAGCACGCCCAGCACGGGCAGCAGCGTCATCCGGCGGCGCGGCCGCCCGCGCCCGTGTCCCTCCGTTCCGCGGGCCGCCATGGTCGCCTCCTCCGCACGGCGGGACGGGCGCCCGGGAGGCGCCCCCGGTCGTGGAGCGCACCGGCCGCGCCGACCGCCGGGCCCGGCGACAGATCGTCGTCCTGACAACAGCGGCCGCGGGTCCCCGACGACACCGGCGACCGGCCCGTGAGCACCAGGCGCCCGTGACCACACAGCGGCCGGGCCGGTCCGGTGACACGCCCGCCCCGGTGGCCCCGCCGCCCCGGTGACCCCGCGGACCACCGGCTCCGTGACGACGCCGGAGGTCTGCGGGAGCACCCGCACCCGGGTCCGGATGGCTGACGGCCGGTCAGTGGCGGACGGTACGGCGTCCGCCGCCCGTCCGCCGGGCGCGCCGCCGCACGTGCACTCCCTCGTGACGGTTCTGCCCGGCTCGGGGCCGTCCCGCACCGGCCGCCCCGTGAACACGCCGGGCGCATCGGCGCATCCACGGGGCGGCCGGTCCGGCGGCCACCACCGGCAGGTCACCCCCACAGTCCCGGGAACCAGGTGAACTTGTCGCCACCCACCCACCGGACGTCGTCCGGGTCGTCGAGGTCCAGCCGGCCGAGGCCGGCGCGGTGGGCGATGTCCAGGACGTCCGCCAGGGAATGGGCCTGGCCCACCAGCTCTCCGCCGATCTCCACCAGCCGGTACGGCGGTTCACCGGGCTGGACGCCCAGCACCGTCATCCGGGGCACGGTGCTGCGGGGGCTCGCACTCTCGGTCATCGCGAGGCCCACCCCGGCTGACATGACGTCAGCCGGCGGCCGGCGCGGGCGTCAGACGCCCGCCCCGCCCTTCACGGTCTCGGCCTGGAACATCCAGTGGTGCTTCTCCAGATCGGCGGTGAGGCCGATGAGGAGGTCCTGCGTCACCGGGTCGGGCTGCTCGGTGTCCTGGATCCGCTTGCGCATCCGCTCGATGACGGTCGAGAGGGCGCCGACGAGGATGCGGACCGCCTCCTCGTCGCTGCTCCAGCCTTCCTTGACGGTGTCGATGCCGCTGGTCTTGGCGACCGTCTCGGCCCGGCCGTCCGGCGCCACGCCTATCGCCGAGGCCCGCTCGGCGACGGTGTCGGTGTGCTGGCGGGCGGTCTCCACCACCTCGTCGAGCTGCAGATGGACGGAGCGGAAGCGCGGGCCCACCACCGTCCAGTGCACCTGCTTGGCGAGCAGGGACAGGTCCACCAGGTCCACCAGCGCGCCCTGCAGCGCGTCACCGACGATCCGGCGGTTCTCGTCCGACAGAGGGCTCTTCAGCACAGACATCCGCATCCTCCTGTTCGAGTCGCTGGAACCGGGTGGCCGGCCGGGATTCGTCAACAGGCTGATCGGCCGCCCGGTCCTTTCTCCACCATGACACATACCCAGCGAACCGGCTCAAAACAGGTCAATGCCCCTGCCGCGCTCTGCCGCGACCATCAGGTCTGGCATATGCGCCTGGCAGGGGCGTACGTGAGGGCCCGCGCAGGAAAGCGAGGCGGCACCACCCCGCGGAAAGGCTGCGCACGGACGCGGACCAGCGGAGCGCACACCACGTCACGGGCCGCTCTGACCATCCGGCGGGCCGACCGCGGGCCCCGGACCGGAACCGGCGGTCGCGCGAGCACCCGGCGGGGCGGACGGGGCGCCACCTCGAAGGCAGGACCTCGCCGCAGACCGCGAGGGACGGAAGGCCCGAGAGGCGAGGACTGCCCGCGGGACCGGAGTCCCGCGACGGCAGAGGCCCGAGTTGAAGGACGCGGGCCCGTCAGGCCGCGACGACGTCCACGGCCTCCGCGGGCGCCTTGATGGTCACCCGCTCCTCCGGGACACCCGTCACCGAGGAGACCGAGACCGAGTTCAGCATCGGCCGCACCGGTGCCGGCACCGACTCGCCGGCCGTGGCCGACTCCGCCAGCTCCGCGAGCGAGAGTTCATCACTCACCTCGCGCATGACCTGCGACATCCGGACGTCCAGCGCGTCACAGATGGCCGACAGCAGTTCGGACGAGGCTTCCTTCTGTCCCCGCTCGACCTCCGACAGATAGCCGAGCGACACCCGGGCGGAGGAGGAGACCTCGCGCAGGGTTCGGCCCTGGCGCTGACGCTGCCGGCGCAGCACGTCACCCAGCAGGCGACGAAGCAGAATCATCGCTGGCTCCCTCCTCGGACCTCGGATCCGGATCCTTCACGCCCCACCGTACCGCCTCCGGCTCCGCCCGTGCGGGGAGCGATGTCGTGTTCACTCAGGGCTGCAAACATCAAATCCCCCCGTGTTCTTCCGTATCCTGTGCCCTTGCATTCCCGATCAGTTCGCTGAGCAGGAGTTCCAGGGCCGCCGCGGCACTCCTGGAACGGATTCCGGCACGGTCCCCGTCCAGCCGCAGCTCGACCGCCGCTTCCGCGCCGCCGGGACCGGCGACCGCGGTGTACACGGTGCCGACCGGCCGGCCGTCCTGCTCCGCCGGGCCGGCCACCCCGGTGGTGGCGACCCCCCAGTCGGCGCCCAGCAGTCCCCGTACGCCGCGCGCCATCTGCCGCGCGACATCCGGGTCCACGGCCCCGCGCTCGGCGAGCAGCGTCCCGTCCACGCCCAGTACCTCCCGCTTGACGTCGGTGGCGTACGCGGTGACCGCGCCCCGGAAAGCCCGGGAAGCTCCGGGTACCCCGGTCAGCTCGGCGGACACCAGACCGCCGGTGAGCGATTCCGCCACGGCCAGCGTCCGGCCACCTGCCGCCAGCAGCTCCAGGACCCGGGCGGCCGTGTCGGCGCCGCGGGACGGGAGGGGGGACGGGCCGCCGGTCACCGCACCGCCTCCCGCTCGGCCCGCTCGCGCTCGGCGGCCAGTCCCGCGCGCCGCAGCCGGAAGGCCTGCCGTACGTAGTCCAGGCCGGTGACCACGGTCAGCGCGACCGCAACCGCCATCACCCAGAAGCGCAGCGTGGCCAGCGGCCCGGTGAGCGCCAGGATGTACATGCCGACCGCGGTGCCCTGCGCCAGCGTCTTCATCTTCCCGCCCCGGCTGGCCGGGATGACCCCGTGCTTGATCACCCAGAACCGCATCAGGGTGATGCCGATCTCGCGGAAGAGGATCACGCCGGTCACCCACCACGGCAGGTCCTCCAGCGCCGACAGACACACCAGCGCCGCCCCCATGATCGCCTTGTCGGCGATCGGATCGGCGATCTTGCCGAAGTCGGTGACCAGGTTGTACCGGCGTGCCAGGTGGCCGTCGAACAGATCGGTGATCATGGCGATGGCGAAGGCGGCCCAGGCGAACGCGCGCCACGCCGGGTCGTACCCGCCGCCGTGCAGCATGAGCAGCACGAAACCGGGCACCAGCAGCAGCCTGACCATGGTCAGGATGTTCGCGATGTTCCACAGTCCGGCCGGTCGCGCGGACACGGCCGGTGACCGGGCGCCTCCCGCGGTGGATGCCGGGACGTGGGTCATCCGACCGCCTCCTCGGTACACGCGCCGCCTTCCAGCGGCAGCGGCTCCGCCACGAGATCCACTCCCTCCGTCGCGATCACCTTCGCGACGACCATCCGGCCCGGGGCCAGGTCCGCGTCACCGGTGAGCAGGGTCTGGCCGTCGGTCTCGGGGGCCTGGTGGGCACCGCGGCCGACCGGGCCGTCCTCCTCGTCGATGCGGTCCACGAGCACCTCGACCGTCTCGCCCAGCCGCTCCTCGGCGCGCTGGGCGGTCAGCTCCTCGGCCAGCTGCGACACGCGGGCCAGCCGCTCGGCGACCACCTCGGGGTCGAGCTTGCCGTCGTAGCCGGCGGCCTCGGTGCCCTCCTCGTCCGAGTACCCGAAGACGCCGATGGCGTCCAGCCGGGCATGGGTGAGGAAGCGCTCCAGCTCCGCGAGGTCGTCCTCGGTCTCGCCGGGGAAGCCCACGATGAAGTTGGACCGGGCGCCGGCCTGCGGGGCCTTGGCCCGGATCCGGTCGAGCAGTTCCAGGAAGCGGTCGGTGTCGCCGAAGCGGCGCATGGCCCGCAGCACGCCGGGCGCGGAGTGCTGGAAGGACAGGTCGAAGTAGGGGGCCACCTTCTCGGTGGAGGTGAGCACGTCGATCAGCCCGGGCCGCATCTCGGCCGGCTGCAGGTAGCTGACCCGGATGCGCTCGATGCCGTCCACCGCGGCCAGCTCCGGCAGCAGCGTCTCCAGCAGCCGGATGTCCCCCAGGTCCTTGCCGTAGGAGGTGTTGTTCTCGGAGACCAGCATGATCTCCTTCACGCCCTGCTCGGCGAGCCAGCGGGTCTCGCCCAGCACGTCGGAGGGGCGGCGGGAGATGAACGATCCCCGGAAGGAGGGGATGGCGCAGAACGAGCAGCGCCGGTCGCAGCCG
Source organism: Streptomyces pactum (assembly GCF_016031615.1). Taxonomy (GTDB): domain Bacteria; phylum Actinomycetota; class Actinomycetes; order Streptomycetales; family Streptomycetaceae; genus Streptomyces; species Streptomyces pactus. Next base: position 5,652,247 of record NZ_JACYXC010000001.1, on the reverse strand, counting down.
GAGGCGAGCTTCACCGAGGCCACCGGGCCGGCGTCCAGGCGCCGGCGGAGCGGGGCGCGGGGCCCGGAGGCGGGGGCCACCCCCTCGGGCAGGTCCGCGGGCGCCGAGGCGAGGGCGTCGGCACCGTGGCCGGGCAGCGCCACGCCGGACGCCCGCTGCCGGTCGGCCGGGCTGATCGGCAGCAGTTTCCGCCGGTCGCGGGGGGTGTGCGGGGCGTGCACCCCGCCGGAGAGGATGGTCTGGAGGCGGTCGGAGATGTCGGCGTAGTCGTCGAAGCCCAGGACTCCGTCGGCCTCCGGCAGGGCCTCGGCCAGCTCCTTGCCGTACCGCTCGGCCATACAGCCGACGGCCACGACGGCCTGGGTCCTGCCGTGGTCCTTCAGGTCGTTGGCTTCGAGCAGGGCATCGACCGAGTCCTTCTTGGCGGCCTCGACGAAACCGCAGGTGTTGACGACGGCGACGTCCGCGTCCGCGGCGTCCTCGACGAGCTCCCAGCCGTCCGCTGCCAAGCGGCCTGCCAGCTCCTCCGAGTCCACCTCGTTACGGGCGCAGCCGAGCGTGACAAGGGCGACGGTACGGCGTTCGGGCATACGCTCAGACTACTTCGTCCCCGCCACCCCTCCCGCTCCCAGGGCCGCGGATCGTCGCCCCTCAGCCCGCCTCGGGGTCTCCCTTGGTGTAGCTCAGCCGCTGGACCTGCCCGTTCTCGCCGACCTCCTCGACCTCTTTGCCGTTGACGAACAGCTGAACGGCGCCGGCGTTGCCGAGCACCAGATCGATCCGCTTGCTGTCGGTGAAGGTCCGGGAGTCGCCCTGCCGCAGCACCCCCTCGTGGATCAGACGCCCGTTGTGGTCGCGGGCGGAGATCCAGCTCTGGCCGTCGTCGGCGCTCAGCTTGACGGTGACCTTGTCCGCCGGGGCCGCGGCGATGGCGGAACCGGTCGGCTCGGGTTCGGGGGGCGGCCGGCTTGCCGGTGGTGGGCGGGGTGGCGGCGGGGGGTCTTCCGGGCGCCTCCTCCGCGACCGTGCCGCCGTCCCCGCTCCCCCCGCCGGTGAAGAGCGTGAAGCCCACGAAGCCGACGACGACCACGATGGCGGCGACCATCGCCGCGGTCCAGTTCGGACGCCGCGGTTCGGAGCTGATGCGTTCGGCCTCGAACAGCGGCGCCGCGGGCGTGGGCTCCGGCCGCCCGCCGTGCTCCTCGTCGTACCGGGCGACGAGCCCGGCCGGGTCGAGGCCGACCGCGCGGGCGAGCGCCCGGATGTGGCCGCGGGCGTAGACGTCGCCGCCGCAGCGGCTGAAGTCGTCCTGCTCGATGGCGCGCACCAGGGGCACGCGCACGCGAGTGGTCTGGCTGACCTCGTCGACGGAGAGGCCGGCGTGGATACGGGCCTGCTGGAGGGCCTGACCGACCGAGAGCCGGTCGTCTTCGCGGGAGTTGCCGATGGACACGGGGGCGCCTTTCGAGCGTGTAGCCACCTGCTGGAGGTTCAGTCTAGGGGTGGTGCGAAAGGGTCGGGCAAGCGGGAGGGGGGACTTTGTACGCCATCAGAACAGGCCGTACGGCCCGCTGCCGGCGCACTCCGCCCACCGCTCTGCCCACCTTGACGTACCGGCCGGGAAAAGGGTTGCCCGGCGTTCCCTCACGGTTGAGCCTCCCCACGGATCACCGCGAGCACTCCATCCAGATCGTCCGGTTTGACCAGGACGTCCCGGGCCTTGGATCCCTCGCTGGGCCCCACGATCCCCCGCGACTCCATCAGGTCCATCAGCCGTCCGGCCTTGGCGAAGCCCACCCGCAGCTTCCGCTGGAGCATCGAGGTGGACCCGAACTGGGTGGACACCACCAGTTCGGCCGCCTGGCACAGCAGGTCCAGGTCGTCGCCGATGTCCTCGTCGATCTCCTTCTTCCGCTCCGTCCCGACCGTCACGTCGTCCCGGAAGACCGGCGCCATCTGCGCCTTGCAGTGCGCGACGACGGCGGCCACCTCCTCCTCGGTGACGTAGGCGCCCTGCATCCGGACCGGCTTGCTCGCCCCCATCGGCAGGAAGAGGCTGTCGCCCTTGCCGATCAGCTTCTCGGCGCCGGCCTGGTCGAGGATGACGCGGCTGTCGGCGAGCGAGGAGGTGGCGAAGGCGAGCCGGGAGGGCACGTTCGCCTTGATCAGACCGGTCACCACGTCCACCGAGGGCCGCTGGGTGGCGAGCACCAGGTGGATGCCGGCGGCGCGGGCCAGCTGGGTGATGCGGACGATGGAGTCCTCCACGTCACGCGGCGCCACCATCATCAGGTCCGCCAGCTCGTCCACGATCACCAGCAGGTACGGGTAGGGCCGCAGCTCCCGCTCGCTGCCCTCGGGCGGGGTGACCTTGCCGCGGCGGACGGCGGCGTTGAAGTCGTCGATGTGCCGGAACCCGAACGCCGCCAGGTCGTCGTAGCGCAGGTCCATCTCCCGCACCACCCACTGCAGCGCCTCGGCGGCGCGCTTGGGGTTGGTGATGATCGGCGTGATCAGGTGCGGGATCCCCTCGTACGCGGTCAGCTCCACCCGCTTGGGGTCCACCAGCACCATCCGCACGTCGTCCGGGGTGGCGCGGACCATCACCGAGGTGATCAGGCAGTTGATGCAGGACGACTTGCCGGACCCGGTCGCACCGGCCACCAGCACGTGCGGCATCTTCGCCAGGTTCGCCGAGACGTAACCGCCCTCGACGTCCTTGCCCAGCCCCACCACCATCGGGTGGTCCTCACCGACCGCGTCCGCCGAGCGCAGCACGTCCCCCAGGTTGACCATCTCCCGGTCGCTGTTGGGGATCTCGATGCCGACGGCCGACTTGCCGGGGATCGGGCTGATGATCCGCACGTCCGGGCTGGCGACCGCGTACGCGATGTTCTTGGTGAGCGCCGTGATCCGCTCGACCTTGACCGCCGGACCCAGCTCCACCTCGTAGCGGGTGACCGTCGGCCCCCGGGTGAAGCCGGTCACCCGGGCGTCCACCTTGAACTCCGCGAAGACGGTGGTGAGCGAGGCGACCACCGCGTCGTTGGCCGCGCTGCGGGTCTTGCCCGGACCGCCGCGCCGCAGCAGGTCGAGCGAGGGCAGCGCGTAGGTGATGTCGCCGGCCAGCTGGAGCTGCTCGGCGCGCGGCGGCAGCGGCTCCGCCGGCTCGGGCGCGGACCGGGTCAGGTCCGGGACGACCGCGGTGCGCTCCCCGGCCCCGGCGGACGGGGCGGCCTGCGCACCGGCCCGCTCCGCCCCCGGCGGGGCGGACTCCCGGGCCGGCGGCACCGCCGCGCCCCGCTCGGTGGAGATCCCGGAGCTGAGCCCGGCCACCAGCGGCGAGGGCTGCACCCCGTGCAGCACGGCCCCGTCCAGCGCCGCCGCCGCGGCGGCGGCCACGTCCACCGCGTCCGGCGGGCCGGCCGCCGGCGGCTCCACCGGGACGGCCCGGCGGCGGCGGGCGGGTGCCTCCTCCTCGGCCGGCCCCGGACCGACGGCGGGCGGCGCGGCGGCCCGGCGCGGACGGCGGGCCGGCGGCGGGTACTCCTCGAACTCCTCCTCCACCGGGTCCTCCGGGTGGCCGTAGCCGTACCCGGGGTCGCGCAGCAGGCCCAGCCGGACGCCCAGCGACCGCAGCCGCTGTGGGACCGCCGCCACCGGCGTGGCGGTGACCACCAGCAGCCCGAAGACGGTGAGCAGCACCAGCAGCGGGACCGCGAGCACCGCGCCCATCGCGTAGATCAGCGGGGCGGAGAACAGCCAGCCGATGAGGCCGCCGGCGTCCTGCACCGCCTCGGTGTCGGCGCGCGCCGGGGAGCCGCAGGCGATGTGCACCTGTCCCAGGACGCCGGCGACCAGGGCGGACAGTCCGATGACGATCCGCCCGTTGGCCTCCGGCCGCTCCGGGTGGAGGAACAGCCGGGTGGCGACGACGCCCAGCAGTATCGGCACGACCAGGTCCAGCCGCCCGAACGCCCCGGTCACCAGCATCTCCACCAGATCGCCGACCGGTCCGCGGAGGCTGGACCAGGTGCCCGCCGCCACGATCAGCGCCAGGGCGAGCAGCAGCAGCGCCACCCCGTCCTTGCGGTGGGCCGGGTCCAGGCCGCGGGCGCCCCGCCCTATGCCGCGGAAGAGCGCCGCGACCGCGCGGGCCAGGCCCATCCACACCGCGCGGACCATGCGCAGGACACCGTTGGTGGGGGACGGCGCCGGCTTGGGCGGCGCCTTGGCCACGGCCTTCTTCGCCGGCGGCTTCCGCGCGGGCGCGGCGGGCTTCCCGGCGGGCGCCTTCCCGGCCGCCGCCTTCTTCGCGGGGGCCTTCCTGACGGCGCCTCCGGACTGCCCGGCGCGCTGCTTCGAGGTGCCCGCCGTGCTCTGGGAACCCTTGCCGGACGTACGAGAGGCCATGGGGGCGAGACTACCCGCGTCCACCGTACGGGGCACGTAGGGCCGCCCGTTTCCGCCGGCGTACCGGCGGCGCCGACCCCGCCCCGCGGCCACCCGCCTGACCGGGCGTCAGCGCGGTCGGCCGGCTCCCGGAGGGCGGCGCGGACCGCCCGGGTGCCGCGGCCGGCGCGTCGTCAGCCCTGGGCGGGCGGCGGGCCGCCGCCGGTGCCCGGCTCCAGCGCGTCCAGCGCCCGCCGCAGCCCGGTCAGCTTCCGCTCCAGATGGGCGGCGGTGGCCACCACCGCCGCGTCCGCGGACTCGTTGAGCTGCTTGGACAGCGCCTCCGCCTGCTCCTCCACGGCGGCCAGCCGGGCCGACAGCTCCGCCAGCAGACCGGCCGGCTCCTTGCCGTCCACGGCGAGCGACTGGTCGTTCTCCAGCTGCAGCCTCAGCAGCGCGGCCTGCTCCCGCAGCTGACAGTTCTTCATGTACAGATCGACGAAGACCGACACCTTGGCGCGCAGCACCCACGGGTCGAACGGCTTGGAGATGTAGTCCACCGCGCCGGCCGCGTAACCCCGGAAGGTGTGGTGCGGCCCGTGGTTGATCGCGGTGAGGAAGATGATCGGGATGTCCCGGGTGCGCTCCCGCCGCTTGATGTGCGCCGCGGTCTCGAAGCCGTCCATGCCCGGCATCTGGACGTCCAGCAGGATGACCGCGAAGTCATCCGTCAGCAGCGCCTTGAGCGCTTCCTCCCCTGACGATGCCCGTACCAGGGTCTGATCGAGCGCGGAGAGGATGGCCTCCAGCGCCAGCAGATTCTCCGGCCGGTCATCGACCAGGAGGATCTTGGCCTTCTGCACCATGGCCGACCGTCCTCCTCGCCCTGGCATCGGGCCGCCCCTGCTCGTCGAGCGCGGGGAAGCTCCGTGCGCCGCCCCTGGGGACGACTCCCTCGCGCCGCCCGTCCTTGTGCCGGTCATGGTAGCCGTACCCCGCCCGCCGACACACCCTGTCACCGCGATGTCACTGCGCACATGAGCGAAACGCGGTGGGGGTCCGGAAGGTTCCCCACCGGGCCCCCTCCCACACCCCCGGGGCGACGGAGTGTCAGCAAACTGCCGCGCCGGCACCCCGTCCGTCACTCCCCGCGCATCCACTGCTCCATCACCGTCAGCAGGTGATCGGTGTCGACAGGCTTGGTGACGTAGTCCGACGCCCCCGCCTCGATGCTCTTCTCCCGGTCGCCCTTCATCGCCTTGGCGGTGAGCGCGATGATCGGCAGCCCGGCGAACTGCGGCATGCGCCGGATCGCCGCGGTGGTGGCGTACCCGTCCATCTCGGGCATCATGATGTCCATCAGGACCAGCACCACGTCGTCGTGCTGCTCCAGGACCTCGATGCCCTCCCGGCCGTTCTCCGCGTAGAGCACCTGCAGACCGTGCTGTTCCAGCACGCTGGTGAGCGCGAAGACGTTGCGGATGTCGTCGTCGACGATCAGCACCTTCTCCCCGTGGAACCCGGTGCCCGGGTCCGGGGCCACCAGGTCCTGACCACCCACCAGCCACGGCTCGGGCGCCTGGCCGGCCGCCCGGCCCGCGTCCTGGCCGGCGCGTGCGGCCCGCTGCCGCCGCCGGGACAGCCCGGCGGCACCGGACTGCCGGGCCGGGGCCGCCGGCCCGGCGGGCGGCTCCTCCGCCACCGCCGGGACCTCCTCGGCCGGCTCCTCGGCGGCCGGCGGCAGCGCCATCCCGGCCCCGCCGCCGGGCGCCTGCTGCGGATAGCCGTGCGGCGGCAGCTCGCTGGGATGCAGCGGCAGGTAGAGGGTGAAGGTCGAACCCCGCCCGACCTCGCTGTCCGCGTGGATCTCCCCGCCCAGCAGCCGGGCGATCTCCCGGCTGATGGACAGACCCAGGCCGGTACCGCCGTACTTGCGGCTGGTGGTGCCGTCGGCCTGCTTGAACGCCTCGAAGATCACCCGCATCTTGCTCGCCGCGATCCCGATGCCGGTGTCCGTCACCGAGAACGCGATCATCTCGGCGTCCGCGTCGCGCAGCGCGCCCGCCTCCAGCAGCTGCTCCCGGATCGCGTCCGGCACGTCCGGCCCGGCGGGCCGGATGACCAGCTCCACCGCGCCGGAGTCGGTGAACTTCACCGCGTTCGACAGCAGGTTGCGCAGCACCTGCAGCAGCCGCTGCTCGTCGGTGTGCAGGGTCGCCGGCAGCTCCGGGGAGACCCGCACCGAGAAGTCCAGGCCCTTCTCCGCGGTCAGCGGCCGGAAGGTGGCCTCGACGTAGTCCACCAGCTGCACCAGGGCGATCCGGGTGGGACTGACGTCCATCTTGCCCGCCTCGACCTTGGACAGGTCCAGGATGTCGTTGATCAGCTGGAGCAGGTCCGAACCGGCCCCGTGGATGGTCTCGGCGAACTCCACCTGCTTGGGCGAGAGGTTGCCGTCGGCGTTGTCGGCCAGCAGCTTGGCCAGGATCAGCAGCGAGTTGAGCGGGGTGCGCAGCTCGTGCGACATGTTGGCGAGGAACTCGGACTTGTAGCGCATCGAGACCGCGAGCTGCTCGGCGCGCTCCTCCAGGACCTGCCGGGCCTCCTCGATCTCGGTGTTCTTCACCTCGATGTCCCGGTTCTGCCGGGCCAGCCGCTCCGACTTCTCCTCCAGCTCGGCGTTGGACGCCTGCAGCGCCTTCTGCCGGTTCTCCAGCTCCGCCGAGCGCTCCCGCAGCTGCTCGGTCAGCTCCTGGGACTGCTTGAGCAGCTCCTCGGTCTTGGTGTTGACGCTGATGGTGTTGACGCTGGTGCCGATCATCTCGGCGATCTGGTTGAGGAAGTCCTTCTGGATCTGCGCGAAGGGCTGGAAGGAGGCCAGCTCGATGACGCCGAGGACCTTGCCCTCGAAGAGCACCGGCAGCACGATCACGTGCGCCGGGGTCGCCTCGCCGAGCCCGGAGGCGATCTTCAGGTAGCCCGGCGGCACGTTCTCCATCAGGATGGTGCGCTTCTCCTTCGCCGCGGTGCCGATCAGCGTCTCACCGGGCCGGAACGAGGTGGGCATCGAGCCCATCGCGTAGCCGTAGCTGCCGATGAGCCTCAGCTCGTAGGTGTCGTCGTCCACACCGTCCGCGCCAGCCGTCTCCCCCTCGGCGGCGGGCACCGCGAGGAAGAACGCGCCGTGCTGGGCGGAGACCACCGGGGTCAGCTCGCTCATGATCAGCCCGGCCACGTCCTCCAGCTCCCGCCGGCCCTGCATCAGGCCGGAGATCCGGGCGAGGTTGCCCTTGAGCCAGTCCTGCTCCTTGTTGGCGAGCGTGGTCTCCCGCAGGTTGGCGATCATCGTGTTGATGTTGTCCTGGAGCTTGAGGATCTCGCCCCGGGCGTCCACGTCGATCCGCAGGTTGAGGTCGCCGCGGGTGACCGCGGTGGCCACCTCGGCGATGGCCCGCACCTGCCGGGTGAGGTTCCCGGCCATCTCGTTCACCGATTCGGTCAGGTCCTGCCAGGTGCCGGCCACGTCCCGCACCCGCGCCTGACCGCCCAGCTGCCCCTCGGTGCCCACCTCACGGGCCACCCGGGTGACCTCCTCGGCGAACGAGGACAGCTGGTCCACCATGGTGTTGATGGTGGTCTTCAGCTCCAGGATCTCGCCCCGGGCGTCGATGTCGATCTTCTTGGTGAGGTCACCGTTGGCGATCGCGGTGGTGACCATCGCGATGTTGCGCACCTGGCCGGTGAGGTTGTTCGCCATCGAGTTGACGGACTCGGTCAGGTCCTTCCACGTCCCGGACACCCCCGGCACCCGCGCCTGGCCGCCGAGGATGCCCTCGGTGCCCACCTCGCGGGCCACCCGGGTCACCTCGTCCGCGAACGACGACAGCGTGGTCACCATGGTGTTGACGGTGTCGGCGAGCTGCGCCACCTCACCGCGCGCCTCCACGGTCACCTTCTTGGTCAGGTCGCCGTTGGCCACCGCCGTGGCCACGTGGGAGATGTTGCGCACCTGGTTGGTGAGGTTGTTCGCCATCAGGTTCACATTGCTGGTCAGGTCCTTCCAGATGCCGGTGACGCCCGGCACCCGCGCCTGACCGCCCAGCTGGCCCTCGGTGCCCACCTCGCGGGCCACCCGGGTCACCTGCTCGGCGAAGTCCGACAGCTGGTCCACCATCGTGTTCACGGTGGTGACCAGCTCCAGGATCTCCCCCTTGGCGTCCACGGTGATCTTCTTCGACAGGTCGCCCTTGGCGACCGCCGTGGTCACCTCCGCGATGTTGCGCACCTGGGAGGTCAGGTTGGCCGCCATGAAGTTGACCGACTGGGTCAGGTCCTTCCATGTGCCGGAGACGCCCTGCACCTCCGCCTGGCCGCCGAGGATGCCCTCGGTGCCCACCTGCCGGGCCACCCGGGTGACCTGCTCGGCGAACGACGAGAGCTGGTCGACCATGGTGTTCAGGGTGTTCCGCAGCTCCAGGATCTCGCCCCGGGCGTCCACGTCGATCTTCTGCGACAGGTCGCCGCGCGCCACCGCCGTGGCGACCTGGGCGATGTTGCGGACCTGGGCGGTGAGGTTGCTGGCCATGCCGTTCACCGAGTCCGTCAGGTCCCGCCACACCCCGGCCACGCCCGGCACCCGGGCCTGACCGCCCAGCCGCCCGTCGGTGCCCACCTCGCGGGCCACCCGGGTCACCTGCTCGGCGAAGTCCGACAGCTGGTCCACCATCGTGTTGATGGTGTTCTTCAGCTCCAGGATCTCGCCCCGGGCGTCCACCTCGATCTTCTGCGACAGGTCGCCGCGCGCCACCGCCGTGGTCACCTGGGCGATGTTGCGGACCTGCGAGGTGAGGTTCCCGGCCATGAAGTTCACCGAGTCGGTGAGGTCCTTCCAGGTGCCGGAGACCCCGTCCACCTTGGCCTGACCGCCCAGCCGGCCCTCGGTGCCCACGTCCCGGGCCATCCGGGTCACCTGGTCGGCGAACGACGACAGCTGGTCCACCATGGTGTTCACGGTGTTCTTCAGCTGGAGCATCTCGCCGGAGACGTCGACGGTGACCTTCTGCGTCAGGTCGCCGTTGGCCACCGCCGTGGTCACCTGGGCGATGTTGCGGACCTGGCCGGTGAGGTTGCGGAAGGCGGTGTTCACCGAGTCGGTGAGGTCCTTCCACGTCCCCGCCGCCCCCGGCACCTGCGCCTGACCGCCCAGCTCGCCCTCGACGCCGATCTCCCGCGCCACCCGGGTCACCTCGGAACCGAAGGACTGGAGCTGGTCCACCATCGTGTTGACGGTGTTCTTCAGCTCCAGCATCTCCCCGGCCACGTCGACGGTGACCTTCTGCGACAGGTCGCCGTTGGCCACCGCCGTGGTCACCTGCGCGATGTCCCGCACCTGCGCGGTGAGGTTGCGGAACGCGGTGTTCACCGAATCGGTGAGGTCCTTCCACGTCCCCGCCGCCCCCGGCACCTGCGCCTGACCGCCCAGCAGCCCCTCGGCGCCCACTTCGCTGGCGACGCGCGTCACCTCGTCGGCGAAGGTGCGCAGCGTCTCGGTCATGGTGTTGATCGTCTCGGCGAGCTGCGCCATCTCGCCGCGCGCGCTCACCGTCACCTTCTGCGACAGGTCACCGCTGGCCACCGCCGTGGTCACCTGCGCGATCCCGCGCACCTGGGCGGTGAGGTTGCTGGCCATCAGGTTGACCGAGTCGGTCAGGTCCTTCCAGACGCCGGCCACCCCGGGCACCTGCGCCTGGCCGCCCAGCTCGCCCTCGGTCCCCACCTCCCGCGCCACCCGGGTCACCTCGGAGGCGAACGAGGAGAGCTGGTCCACCATGGTGTTCACGGTGTTCTTCAGCTCCAGCATCTCCCCGTCCACGTGCACCGTGACCTTGCGGGAGAGATCGCCCTTGGCCACCGCGGTGGTGACGTGAGCGATGTCACGCACCTGGGCGGTGAGCCGGGAGGCCATCGTGTTGACGGAGTCCGTCAGGTCCTTCCACGAACCCGACATGCCCCGCACCCGGGCCTGGCCGCCGAGCTTCCCCTCGGTCCCCACCTCGCGGGCCACCCGGGTCACCTCGTCGGTGAACGCCGACAACTGGTCCACCAGCCCGTTGACGGTCCGCCCCACCCGCAGGAACTCCCCGCGCAGCGGATGCGGCGCGGTGCCGTCCGGCCCCTGCGCCCGCAGGTCCATCCGCTGGTCCAGGTCGCCCTCGGCGACGGCGGTGAGCACCCGGCCCACCTCCGACACAGGCCGCACCAGGTCGTCCACGAGCGCGTTGGAGGCGTCGATCGCCGCCGCCCAGGCGCCCTCGCAGGGACCGGCGTCCAGCCGCTCGGTGAGCTTGCCCTCGCGGCCCACCACCCGCCGCACCCGGGCCAGCTCCCCGGTGAGCTGGAGATTACGCTCCGCGATCTCGTTGTACACCTCGGCGATCTCGGCCATCACGCCGTCGCCGGAGACGGTGAGGCGCTTGCGGAAGTTGCCGTCCCGCATCGCCGTCATGACCTCCAGCAGACGGTTCAGGCCGGCCGTCTCCACCTCGATCGTCCCGCCGCGCCTGACCCGGGACTGTCCGCCTTTCGCGCGCGTGCCCTTGCCCCGCGCCGCTGCGCCAGACTCCACCGTGTCCCTCCCGCAGGTCGAACGTCCTCGCCGGGTTCTTCCGTCTCCGAGCTCCCAGTGTTTCACTCCGGGACCGCCGGGCCGTAACAGTTGGGCAGCATCGCATACCGGACAGGGCACTCTCAGGGTGGAAAGACCTCGACCGGCATTCGCGCGCGCCGGTGAGGTAAGTAACCTGGCATCCGGCTAGGGCATCGGAGGGGCGCTGCACATGGGTGAGCAGATCGCCGGGACGCACATGAGGAGAGCTGTGATCACGGCGCGGGCGGCCGCCACCTTCGATCCGGTGGGACGCTCGGTCGCCTCCGCCCGCACCTTCGTCCGCGACACCCTGCAGGGCTGGGGCCTGGGCGACATCGTGGACGACGCCGTGGTGCTCACCAGCGAGCTGGTCACCAACGCCGTCGTGCACGCCGGCACCGCCGCCGAGGTCAGCTGCGTCCGCGCCGACGACGGCGTCCGGGTGGAGGTCGCCGACCGGTACCCGGAGCGCGAACTGCCGGTGGAGAACGCCGGGCGCAACTACGGCTCGCCGGACCGCGAGGGCGGCCGGGGCCTGCTGCTGTGCGCCGCCCTCGCCTCCCGCTGGGGCGTGGAGTACAGCGCGGCCCGCAAGCGCGTGTGGTTCCAGCTCGACTTCCCCGACCGCCCGGCCGGCACCCGCTCGGCGGGCCCGGCCCTGCCGCCCGAGGCGCTGCCGGTCACCGACGCCCGGGTGCGCGTGGCGGTGGTCCAGATCGACCACACCGCCGCGGTCAGCTCCTGGAACGACGACGCCCGGGCCCTGTTCGGCCATGCTCCCGAGCAGGTCGTCGGCAAGCCGCTGACCGACCTGGCGGCCTGGCCGCACACCCCCGGCACCGGGACCGGGATCGCCGAGGCGCTCCAGCTCTCCCGCTGGGAGGGCAGCTACGGCATCCGCGGCGCGGACGGCCGCATCATCCCCGTCTACGCCTCCCACCTGCGGGTACGGAACGCCGACGGCGAGCCGTCCACGGTCTGCCTGCTGGTCCGCGACCACGAGCGCGCGGTGCTGCAGAGCCCGGTGCGCGGCCCGGCCGCCGGCGACGGCACCGGCCCGGCGGACCGCGGCAGCCCCGCCGACGCCTTCGAGGTCTTCATCGGCTCCCCGGCCCCCGACGACCTCGACGGACTGCTGCAGCGGACCGTGGAGCGCGCCCGCGACATGCTCGACGGCGACGCCGCCTACCTGCTGCTGGCCACCGACGACGAGACCGAGCTGGAGGTGCGTGCCTCCACCGGGCTGCCCTCGGCCCGCCAGCGCTTCGCCCGGGTGCCGGTGGAGGCCGGCTCGGGCCGCTACGGGTCGGCGCGGATGCCCGCGGTGCACGAGGACCTCACGGTGGTGCCCGGCGCGGTGCCGCTGCTGGCCAACACCGGGATGCGCTCGGTGGTGACGGTCCCGCTGAAGGTCGAGGGCCGGCTGACCGGTTCGATCGGCGTCGCCGCCGAGGCGCCCGGCCGTTACACCAACGAGGAGGCGCTGCGGCTGCAGTTCGCCGCCGACCGGATCGCGCTGGCGGTGGAGTCGGCGCGGCTGACCGAGCTGGAGCGGCTGCGCCGCGGCTCCCTGTCGTTCCTGGTCGAGGCCTCCGACCTGCTGGCCGGCACGCTCGACCGCGACCAGACGCTGGCGCTGATGGCCCAGATGACCGTGCCGACCCTGGCCACCTGGTGCGCGGTGTACACCATCGCCGACCCCTCCTCGGACCCGGAGCTGAGCTATGTGCTGCACGAGGACGAGGACCGGATCGACGGACTGAAGGCGCTGCTGGCGAAGGTGCCCCCGCCCGAGCCGGTGCTCGCGCCGGGCGCCCGGGTCTGGTCGGCGCCGGCGGAGGCGGCGAACGCCGCGGCGCTGCGGACCACGCTGCGCAGCCTCAACCTCGGTGACTCCGCCCGCCCTTCGTCCGGGCCGGGGGCCACGCTGGCCACCGCCGCCGCGGTCGGCGGCGAGACGGTGGTCCTGCCGCTGGTGGCCCGCAACCGGGCGATCGGCATGCTGACCCTGGGCAAGCCGACCGACGAGCACTTCCGCCAGGAGATCCTGGAACTGGCCGAGGACCTGTCGCGCCGGGCCGCCCTGGCGCTGGACAACGCCCGGCTGTACTCGGAGCGCACCGCCATCAGCCAGTCGCTGCAGCGCAGTCTGCTGCCGCCGGAGCTGCCCGAGGTGCCCGGCGTCGAGGTCGAGGTGATCTACCGGGCGGCCGGTGAGGGCAACGAGGTCGGCGGCGACTTCTACGACGTCTTCCCCATCCGGGACGGCGCGTACGGCTTCGCCATCGGCGATGTGTGCGGCACCGGCCCGGAGGCCGCGGCGGTCACCGGCCTGGCCCGGCACGCGCTGCGCCTGCTGGCCCGGGAGGGGTTCGGCGGCCCGGCCGTGCTGGAGCGGCTCAACGCCGCCATCCTCGACGAGGGCGCCCGCAGCCGGTTCCTGACCCTCCTCTACGGGGAGCTGTGGCCGCAGCCGGACGGCAGCGCCCGGCTGAAGGTGGTCTGCGCCGGGCATCCGCTGCCGCTCCGGCTGCGGCCGGACGGCCGGGTCGAGCCCGCCGCCGAACCGCAGCCGCTGCTCGGGGTGATGGACGACCTGGAGCTGTACGAGGAGAGCGTGACGCTCGATCCGGGTGACGTCCTGCTGTGCGTCACCGACGGGGTCACCGAGCGCCGCGAGGGATCCCGGATGCTCGGGGACGACGGGCTGGCGGACGTTCTCACCACCTGCACCGGGCTGACCGCCGGCGCGGTGGCGGCCCGGGTGCTGAGGGCGGTGGAGCGGTTCGCCGCCGCCCCGCCGTCGGACGACATGGCGATCCTGGCGATGCGCGTGCCCGAGCCGCGGACCGCTCCCGACCAGCCGCCGGCCCGGAACTGACAGCCGCGGTCGCGCGGAACACCCACCGAACTCCGCCGACCGGGCCGGGAATACGGAGAAGGCCCCCGCCGTGTGGCGGGGGCCTTCTGTCGAGCCCCAATACGGAATCGAACCGTAGACCTTCTCCTTACCATGGAGACGCTCTGCCGACTGAGCTATTGGGGCGGGCCAACAAGAAGAATCATACCCGAACTTGGGTGCGCTCCGAACCACCCTTCTCATCCGCCACACCGGGCCACACCGGTACCGCTGTCACCGGGCACCCGCCCTGTCCGGGCACCCGGTGCGGAGGCGGCGCGGCAACGGCTCAGGCAGCGGCGTGCTGGAGCAGCCCGCCCAGCGCGTTGCAGGCGGACACCACCCGCTGCAGCTCCCGGCGGGTCATCGCGGCGTCCACCGGCAGCGCCAGGCATTCGTCCGCGGCCCGCTCGGTGGCCTCCAGCCACAGCTCCCGCCGGAACCGCGGGGTGCGGTGCACGGGCGTCTGTACGGGCACGTGGCACACCACGCCGCGGGAGCGGAGGGCGCGGGCGAACGCGTCCCGGTCGGGCCGGCCGTTGCCGGGGACCCGCACGACGTACTGCTGGTAGCTGTGCTCGGCGCCGGGAGCCACCGGCGGGGTGACCACGCCGCGCAACTTGCGGTCCAGATAGGCGGCGTTGGCACGGCGCAGGGCGAGCTCGGCGGCCGGCTCGGGCCCGGGGCCGTGGGCGATGATCCGCACGCCGTACCGGACCCCGATCTCCTCGAAGGGCACCAGGTCGAGCGGGTATCCGAAGGTGCGGACCGGGATGACGGCGGCGGTCCGCGGGGTGACCGCCGCGGCGGCCGCGGCCGGGTCCATGCAGAAGGTGCCGGGGTCTATCTCCACGAACACCGGCCGTGCGCCGGCCAGCAGGACCGCCTCCGCGGCCTCGGGTGTGCCGTAGGACGGCACGATCACCTCGTCGCCGGGACGTACGCCCGACTCCGTCAACTCGCGTCGCAGATCTTCCGCAGGAGTCCCCATGCGCGGCATGGTGCCGAGGCAACATGAACGGTGAGTGACCGGGAGCACAACGCAGCGAAGCCCTGGCAGGAACCGAAGTTCCCGCCAGGGCTTCACCACAATGATTGTTCGGCGGCGTCCTACTCTCCCACAGGGTCCCCCCTGCAGTACCATCGGCGCTGAAAGGCTTAGCTTCCGGGTTCGGAATGTAACCGGGCGTTCCCCTAACGCAATAACCACCGAAACACTATGAAGTTAACCAACCGGACACAACACGGTCGTTACTTCAGAACCAACACAGTGGACGCGAGCAACTGAGGACAAGCCCTCGGCCTATTAGTACCAGTCAACTCCACCGGTTACCCGGCTTCCATATCTGGCCTATCAACCCAGTCGTCTACTGGGAGCCTTACCCCATCAAGTGGGTGGGAGCCCTCATCTCGAAGCAGGCTTCCCGCTTAGATGCTTTCAGCGGTTATCCCTCCCGAACGTAGCCAACCAGCCATGCCCTTGGCAGAACAACTGGCACACCAGAGGTTCGTCCGTCCCGGTCCTCTCGTACTAGGGACAGCCCTTCTCAAGACTCCTACGCGCACAGCGGATAGGGACCGAACTGTCTCACGACGTTCTAAACCCAGCTCGCGTACCGCTTTAATGGGCGAACAGCCCAACCCTTGGGACCGACTCCAGCCCCAGGATGCGACGAGCCGACATCGAGGTGCCAAACCATCCCGTCGATATGGACTCTTGGGGAAGATCAGCCTGTTATCCCCGGGGTACCTTTTATCCGTTGAGCGACGGCGCTTCCACAAGCCACCGCCGGATCACTAGTCCCGACTTTCGTCCCTGCTCGACCCGTCGGTCTCACAGTCAAGCTCCCTTGTGCACTTACACTCAACACCTGATTGCCAACCAGGCTGAGGGAACCTTTGGGCGCCTCCGTTACCCTTTAGGAGGCAACCGCCCCAGTTAAACTACCCACCAGACACTGTCCCTGATCCGGATCACGGACCCAGGTTAGACATCCAGCACGACCAGAGTGGTATTTCAACGACGACTCCACACACACTGGCGTGCATGCTTCACAGTCTCCCACCTATCCTACACAAGCCGAACCGAACACCAATATCAAGCTATAGTAAAGGTCCCGGGGTCTTTCCGTCCTGCTGCGCGAAACGAGCATCTTTACTCGTAATGCAATTTCACCGGGCCTATGGTTGAGACAGTCGAGAAGTCGTTACGCCATTCGTGCAGGTCGGAACTTACCCGACAAGGAATTTCGCTACCTTAGGATGGTTATAGTTACCACCGCCGTTTACTGGCGCTTAAGTTCTCAGCTTCGCCTGGTCGAAACCAAGCTAACCGGTCCCCTTAACGTTCCAGCACCGGGCAGGCGTCAGTCCGTATACATCGCCTTACGGCTTCGCACGGACCTGTGTTTTTAGTAAACAGTCGCTTCTCGCTGGTCTCTGCGGCCACCCCCAGCTCACCGAGTAAATCGGATCACCAGAAATGGCCCCCCTTCTCCCGAAGTTACGGGGGCATTTTGCCGAGTTCCTTAACCATAGTTCACCCGAACGCCTCGGTATTCTCTACCTGACCACCTGAGTCGGTTTAGGGTACGGGCCGCCATGAAACTCGCTAGAGGCTTTTCTCGACAGCATAGGATCATCCACTTCACCACAATCGGCTCGGCATCAGGTCTCACCCTCATATGAGAGACGGATTTGCCTATCTCTCGGGCTACACCCTTACCCCGGGACAACCACCGCCCGGGCTGGACTACCTTCCTGCGTCACCCCATCACTCACCTACTACAAGTCTGGGTCATCGGCTCCACCACTCCGAGATCACCCGAAGGATCACCCGGCGGCTTCACGGACTTAGCATCGCTCGCCTCGATGTTTGGCGCTTCAAAGCGGGTACCGGAATATCAACCGGTTGTCCATCGACTACGCCTGTCGGCCTCGCCTTAGGTCCCGACTTACCCTGGGCAGATCAGCTTGACCCAGGAACCCTTAGTCAATCGGCGCACACGTTTCTCACGTGTGAATCGCTACTCATGCCTGCATTCTCACTCGTGAACCGTCCACAACTACCTTCCGGTGCTGCTTCACCCGGCACACGACGCTCCCCTACCCATCACAGTCCCCGTTGGGGGTATGTACTGCAATGACACGACTTCGGCGGTACGCTTGAGCCCCGCTACATTGTCGGCGCGGAATCACTTGACCAGTGAGCTATTACGCACTCTTTCAAGGGTGGCTGCTTCTAAGCCAACCTCCTGGTTGTCTCTGCGACTCCACATCCTTTCCCACTTAGCGTACGCTTAGGGGCCTTAGTCGATGCTCTGGGCTGTTTCCCTCTCGACCATGGAGCTTATCCCCCACAGTCTCACTGCCGCGCTCTCACTTACCGGCATTCGGAGTTTGGCTAAGGTCAGTAACCCGGTAGGGCCCATCGCCTATCCAGTGCTCTACCTCCGGCAAGAAACACACGACGCTGCACCTAAATGCATTTCGGGGAGAACCAGCTATCACGGAGTTTGATTGGCCTTTCACCCCTAACCACAGGTCATCCCCCAGGTTTTCAACCCTGGTGGGTTCGGTCCTCCACGAAGTCTTACCTCCGCTTCAACCTGCCCATGGCTAGATCACTCCGCTTCGGGTCTTGAGCGTGCTACTCAACCGCCCTATTCGGACTCGCTTTCGCTACGGCTTCCCCACACGGGTTAACCTCGCAACACACCGCAAACTCGCAGGCTCATTCTTCAAAAGGCACGCAGTCACGACACACCGAGCAAGCTCGATGTGCGACGCTCCCACGGCTTGTAGGCACACGGTTTCAGGTACTATTTCACTCCGCTCCCGCGGTACTTTTCACCATTCCCTCACGGTACTATCCGCTATCGGTCACCAGGGAATATTTAGGCTTAGCGGGTGGTCCCGCCAGATTCACACGGGATTTCTCGGGCCCCGTGCTACTTGGGAGATGAGCAAGCAAGCCACCACGATTTCAGCTACGGGGGTCTTACCCTCTACGCCGGGCCTTTCGCATGCCCTTCGCCTATCGCAATGGTTTCTGACTCGCCCAGCCGCCGGCAGACGACTGAAGCTCATTCCCACAACCCCCTGAGCGCAACCCCTGCCGGGTATCACACACTCAAGGTTTAGCCTCATCCAGTTTCGCTCGCCACTACTCCCGGAATCACGGTTGTTTTCTCTTCCTGCGGGTACTGAGATGTTTCACTTCCCCGCGTTCCCTCCACACTGCCTATGTGTTCAGCAGCGGGTGACAGCCCATGACGACTGCCGGGTTTCCCCATTCGGACACCCCCGGATCACAGCTCGGTTGACAGCTCCCCGGGGCCTATCGCGGCCTCCCACGTCCTTCATCGGTTCCTGGTGCCAAGGCATCCACCGTGCGCCCTTAAAAACTTGGCCACAGATGCTCGCGTCCACTGTGCAGTTCTCAAACAACGACCCGTCCCCCGTCACCCCCACACCACGTGCGGAGTTCACCGAGACCGGCATCGAGAAGGGCGAGCAGCGCTCGCACCCTCAGACACCCAACAGCGTGCCCGGCCCACCCGGCCGATCAGACCCACGTTCCACGCCGAAGCAGTACTAGTGGTTCCACCGAACCAGATGCGCCGAATAGTCAACGTTCCACCCATGAGCTAACCGTGCGAGACATTCGCTCGCAGTCGGCCATGTGCTCCTTAGAAAGGAGGTGATCCAGCCGCACCTTCCGGTACGGCTACCTTGTTACGACTTCGTCCCAATCGCCAGTCCCACCTTCGACGACTCCCTCCCACAAGGGGTTGGGCCACCGGCTTCGGGTGTTACCGACTTTCGTGACGTGACGGGCGGTGTGTACAAGGCCCGGGAACGTATTCACCGCAGCAATGCTGATCTGCGATTACTAGCGACTCCGACTTCATGGGGTCGAGTTGCAGACCCCAATCCGAACTGAGACCGGCTTTTTGAGATTCGCTCCACCTCACGGTATCGCAGCTCTTTGTACCGGCCATTGTAGCACGTGTGCAGCCCAAGACATAAGGGGCATGATGACTTGACGTCGTCCCCACCTTCCTCCGAGTTGACCCCGGCAGTCTCCTGTGAGTCCCCATCACCCCGAAAGGCATGCTGGCAACACAGAACAAGGGTTGCGCTCGTTGCGGGACTTAACCCAACATCTCACGACACGAGCTGACGACAGCCATGCACCACCTGTACACCGACCACAAGGGGGGCACCATCTCTGGCGCTTTCCGATGTATGTCAAGCCTTGGTAAGGTTCTTCGCGTTGCGTCGAATTAAGCCACATGCTCCGCCGCTTGTGCGGGCCCCCGTCAATTCCTTTGAGTTTTAGCCTTGCGGCCGTACTCCCCAGGCGGGGAACTTAATGCGTTAGCTGCGGCACGGACAACGTGGAATGTCGCCCACACCTAGTTCCCAACGTTTACGGCGTGGACTACCAGGGTATCTAATCCTGTTCGCTCCCCACGCTTTCGCTCCTCAGCGTCAGTATCGGCCCAGAGATCCGCCTTCGCCACCGGTGTTCCTCCTGATATCTGCGCATTTCACCGCTACACCAGGAATTCCGATCTCCCCTACCGAACTCTAGCCTGCCCGTATCGAATGCAGACCCGGGGTTAAGCCCCGGGCTTTCACATCCGACGTGACAAGCCGCCTACGAGCTCTTTACGCCCAATAATTCCGGACAACGCTCGCGCCCTACGTATTACCGCGGCTGCTGGCACGTAGTTAGCCGGCGCTTCTTCTGCAGGTACCGTCACTTTCGCTTCTTCCCTGCTGAAAGAGGTTTACAACCCGAAGGCCGTCATCCCTCACGCGGCGTCGCTGCATCAGGCTTTCGCCCATTGTGCAATATTCCCCACTGCTGCCTCCCGTAGGAGTCTGGGCCGTGTCTCAGTCCCAGTGTGGCCGGTCGCCCTCTCAGGCCGGCTACCCGTCGTCGCCTTGGTAGGCCATTACCCCACCAACAAGCTGATAGGCCGCGGGCTCATCCTGCACCGCCGGAGCTTTCCACGCGCAGACCATGCGGTCACGCGTCATATCCGGTATTAGACCCCGTTTCCAGGGCTTGTCCCAGAGTGCAGGGCAGATTGCCCACGTGTTACTCACCCGTTCGCCACTAATCCCCCACCGAAGCGGGTTCATCGTTCGACTTGCATGTGTTAAGCACGCCGCCAGCGTTCGTCCTGAGCCAGGATCAAACTCTCCGTGAATGCTTCCCCGTACTCGGGGCGTCACTCGCGTTGAGCGGAACCGCCGGGAGGAATAGTCCCGACGGTTCACAGCGTCCTCGCTGTGTGTGTTTCTTCAAAGGAACCTCGACTCCCGGCCATTCACCGGCCCGGAGACGGGGTATCAACATATCTGGCGTTGACTTTTGGCACGCTGTTGAGTTCTCAAGGAACGGACGCTTCCTTCGTACTCACCCTCTCGGGCTTTCCTCCGGGCGCTTCCCTTCGGTGTTTCCAACCTTACCAGATCCGTTTTCCGTTCCGTTCCCGGTTCGGATCTCTTTTCCGGTCCCCGTTGGAGGGGGTTTGTTTCGCACCTTCCGGCGCGTTCCGACTTTATCAGAATTCTCTGAGCCGGTTTCCCACCCACCTGACGGACCCTCAGCGGCGCCGTGGCGCTCGCGGGGTTCCCCGTTGGGCGGAGCCGTAAACGTACTGGAGCGGGGCGCCCGATGCAAATCGAGCGCCCCGCTCCTGGTCAGCGTCCTGATGCTCCGTCAGACCTCGACGACGACCGGCAGGATCATCGGCCGGCGCCGGTAGGTGTCCGCGACCCACTTGCCGATCGACCGGCGCACCAGCTGCTGGAGCTGGTGGGGGTCGGCGACGCCGTCGGAGGCGGACCGGGCCAGGGCCTCCTCGACCTTCGGCACCACGTCGCCGAAGGCGGCGTCGTCGATACCGGAGCCGCGGGCCTGGATGTGCGGGCCGCCCACGATCTTGCCGGTGGTGCTGTCCACCACCACGAAGACCGAGATGATGCCCTCCTCGCCCAGGATCCGGCGGTCCTTCAGCGAGGACTCGGTGACGTCGCCGACCGACAGGCCATCGACGTACACATAACCTGCCTGCACCTTGCCGACGATCTTGGCGATGCCGTCCACCAGGTCCACCACCACGCCGTCCTCGGCGATCACGCAGCGGTTCTTGGGCACTCCGGTGAGGGCACCCAGCTCCGCGTTCGCCCGCAGGTGGCGCCATTCGCCGTGTACCGGCATCAGGTTCTTCGGCTTGCAGATGTTGTAGAAGTACAGCAGCTCGCCGGCCGAGGCGTGCCCCGAGACGTGCACCTTGGCGTTGCCCTTGTGCACGACGTTGGCGCCCCAGCGGGTGAGCCCGTTGATCACCCGGTAGACGGCGGTCTCGTTGCCGGGGATCAGCGACGACGCGAGGATCACCGTGTCGCCCTGGACGATGCGGATCTGGTGGTCGCGGTTGGCCATCCGCGACAGCGCCGCCATCGGCTCGCCCTGGGAACCGGTGCAGACCAGCACGATCTCGTCGTCGGGCAGGTCGTCGAGCGTCTTCACGTCCACCACGAGCCCGGCCGGCACCCGCAGGTACCCCAGGTCCCGGGCGATGCCCATGTTGCGGACCATGGACCGGCCCACGAAGGCGACCCGCCGCCCGTACTCGTACGCGGTGTCCAGGATCTGCTGGATGCGGTGGACGTGGCTGGCGAAGCTCGCCACGATGATGCGCTTCTGGGCACTGGCGAAGACCTGGCGGAGCACGTTGGAGATGTCGCGCTCGGGCGGGACGAAGCCGGGTACCTCGGCGTTGGTGGAGTCCGACAGCAGCAGGTCGATGCCCTCCTCGCCGAGCCGGGCGAAGGCCGGCAGGTCGGTGAGGCGGCCGTCCAGCGGCAGCTGGTCCATCTTGAAGTCGCCGGTGTGCACCACCATGCCCGCCGGGGTGCGGATGGCGACCGCCAGGGCGTCCGGGATGGAGTGGTTGACCGCCACGAACTCGCAGTCGAAGGGTCCGATGCGCTCGCGGTGCCCCTCCACCACCTCCAGGGTGTAGGGCCGGATGCGGTGCTCCTGCAGCTTGGCCTCGATCAGGGCCAGCGTGAGCTTGGAGCCGATCAGCGGGATGTCCGGCTTCTCGCGCAGCAGGAACGGCACTCCCCCGATGTGGTCCTCGTGACCGTGGGTGAGCACGATGCCCTCGATGTCGCCGAGGCGGTGCCGGATGGATGTGAAGTCGGGCAGGATCAGATCAACTCCGGGCTGCTCCTCCTCGGGGAAGAGCACTCCGCAGTCGACGATCAGCAACCGGCCGCCGTACTCGAAGACCGTCATGTTGCGGCCGATCTCGCCCAGGCCGCCGAGCGGGGTGACCCGCAGACCACCCTGGGGAAGCTTCGGCGGGGGGCCGAGCTCGGGATGCGGATGACTCAAAAGACTCTCCTCACCACACACGCCACATGCCCGTCGGGGCACATGGCGCGCGTGACATTCGTGCACTTGCTGATGGGGCGGTATTCAGTTGTGAAGTCGGTGTTTACACCTGTACCCCGCCGGCGGCGAGATCGCGCCTGAGCTGCTCGGTCTCCTCCGCGGACAGCTCCACCAGCGGCAGCCGCAGGGGGCCGGCGGGCAGGCCCAGCAGGGTCAGCGCGGCCTTGGTGGTGATCACGCCCTGGGTGCGGAACATGCCGGTGAAGACGGGCAGCAGCTTCTGGTGGATCTCGGTGGCCTTGGCCACGTCGCCCGACAGGTGGGCGTCGAGCATCGCCCGCAGGTCCCCGCTCACCAGGTGGCCGACCACGGACACGAAGCCCACGGCGCCGACCGAGAGCAGCGGCAGGTTGAGCATGTCGTCGCCGGAGTACCAGGCCAGCCGGGACCGTGCGATGGCCCAGCTGGCGCGCCCCAGGTCGCCCTTGGCGTCCTTGTTGGCGACGATCCTCGGGTGCTCGGCGAGCCGCACGATCGTCTCGGTGCTGATCGGGACCCCGCTGCGGCCCGGGATGTCGTACAGCATCACCGGCAGGCCGGTGGCGTCGGCGATCGCGGTGAAGTGGCGGAAGAGCCCCTCCTGCGGGGGCTTGCTGTAGTACGGGGTCACCGCGAGCAGGCCGTGCGCGCCCGCCTGCTCGGCGGCACGGGCCAGCTCGACGCTGTGCCGGGTGTCGTTGGTGCTGGCTCCGGCCACCACGTGGGCACGGTCTCCGACCGCCTCGACCACGGCCCGTACCAGCTGCGCTTTCTCCGCGTCGGTGGTGGTCGGGGACTCGCCGGTGGTGCCGTTGACGATCAGACCGTCGTTGCCGGCGTCCACCAGATGGGCGGCGAGTCGCTGGGCGCCGTCGATGTCGAGAGCGCCGTCAGCGGTGAAAGGCGTGACCATGGCGGTCAGCACCCGCCCGAAGGGGGTCTGCGGAGTGGAAGTCGGAGCCATGGGACCAACGCTACTCGTACGTTGCCCCGAGGCGCTCGTTCGGGGCGGGCGAGATGGAGCCCGGCACTGCCTGCTCGGGGGTTCAGGCAGTGCCGGACCCGTACGGTCAGCCTAAATGAATGTCGCGAAATGCCGCAAACCGGACACTTCTTGCTACTGGCCCGTACGGTCCCGCGCCACCCGCCGGATCAGGGGGCCACCCGACCGTTGGCGTTGAAGGCGGCGTGCGTGAGCGGCATCAGCTTCGCCCACTCCGCCTCCATCCGCTCCCCCACCATCTCGATCTCGCGCTGCGGGAAGGACGGCACCTTCGCCTGCTCGTGCTGGGTGCGCAGGCCCAGGAAGTGCATCAGGGAGCGGGCGTTGCAGGTGGCGTACATCGAGGAGAACAGGCCCACCGGCAGCACCGCGCGGGCCACCTCACGGGCCACCCCCGCGGCCAGCATCTCCTGGTAGGCGCGGTACGCCTGCCGGTAGGCGTCCTCCATCACCCGGCCGGTCAGCTCGTGCTGCTCGGGGGTGCCCTCGACGAACCGGTACTTGCCCGGACGGCCCTCCTGCACCAGCTTCCGGGACTCCCCCGGTACGTAGAACACCGGCTCCAGCTCCCGGTAGCGGCCCGACTCCTCGTTGTAGGACCAGCCCACGCGGTGCCGCATGAACTCGCGGAAGACGAAGATCGGGGCGCTGATGAAGAACGTCATCGAGTTGTGCTCGAACGGGCTGCCGTGCCGGTCCCGCATCAGGAAGTTGATCAGACCCTTGGAACGCTCGGGGTCCTTCCGCAGCTCGTCCAGCGACTGCTCACCGGCGGTGGAGACCCGGGCCGCCCACAGCACGTCGGAGTCGGCCGCGCTGTGCTTGACGAGCTCGACGGTCACATCGCTGCGGAAGCTGGCCTGCTGCGCGTTCTCTGCGGGGGTGTCGGTCACCGGCGGGGGTCCTTCCAGTTGCGTCGCTCGGGCGCGCCCAGCTTACGGGCCGCCGCCGGGCGTCCTCGACGGGCGCCCCGCGCACCGGCTCCCGGCCCGCCCCGCGGGGGGCGTGCCGGCGGAGGACCCCGCCCCGGACGCCGCCGGACCACGGCCGGGGGCGGCGGAGGGCGTCGGGAGCTGCCGAGGGGGCGGTCCGAAGCGGTTCGTCGCCGGAGGAGACGGACGACGGTTGGTATTTTTCTTCGAAGATGACGAAAACGGGCATCCCGAGCGGGCGATCCGTCGTCTTCCGAGGTGGCGGTCCGCCGCCGAGTGCCCCGTCGTTCCCACAGGAGTGCCAGCATGCCCCTCTCCCCGCCGTCGCCGGGCGGTGTCCGCAGGTCCGAGTCCGTGCCGTTCGCCTTCGTCGCCGAGGCGGAGCAGTTCCGCAGCAACGTCGCCCCGCCGCCCCGGCAGCGGGCCGGGCTGTCGGAGCTGGCCGGGAACGTCCTGGTGGCGCTGGTCATCGTGGCCGGGTTCGTCGGCGCCCTGCTGTTCGGGCTGCCCGCGCTGGGGTCCCAGTCGCACGACACCCGTGAGGTGCAGCGCACGGAGGCGTCGCAGGGCCGCTGAGAACGGCTGGGATAGCCTCACCCACCACAGCCCCCGATCGCGCGTGTGAGTGAGGACTTGTCGTGCCCCTGCCGTTCCTGACCGCCGACCGCTCCGCCGACGACCACGCGTCCGACCCCGGTCCGCTGCCGTACGACGAGCGGGACCGCTGGCGGCGCCCCTACCGCCCCGGGCCCTGGCGGGTCGCCGGCGCCGCGCTGCTGCTGCTCCTCGCCTCGTACATCCTGTTCTCCACGCTGATCATCGCGCTGGCGGGGGCGCTGCCGGCGGCCGGGATCTGCCTCGCGGTGGCCGCCTGTGTGATCGTCGGGGCGGTCCGGCTGGTCCGCACCGGCGTGTGGATGAGCGGACAGGGGCTGCGGCAGATCACGCTCTTCGGCACCACCACCGTCCCCTGGTCCCGGGTGGGCGCGGTCCGCACCGTGCAGCGGCCGGTGAAGTTCCTCGGCCTGCCGCGGACCGTGCAGGGCCAGGCGGTGGTCGTCGAACCGGTGGGCGGCGAGCCGCTGCGCGCGGTGATCACCGACCACAGCGCCGACTTCCTGGGCCGGCCGGAGGCGTTCGACATGGCCGCCGACGCCGTCGAGCGGTGGGCGGCCGGGCGCCGCTGAGCGGCCGCCGGCCGGGCGGGGACCCGGCGGACGCGGCGGGACGCGCGGACGGACGCGAGGCGGGCGGGCCCGGGCACAGGTGCCCGGGCCCGCCCGCGTCAGCGCCGGGGGTTGGCGTGGAGGGCGATGGCGCGCTGCATCGCCTTGCGGGCCCGCGGGGTGTCCCGGGCGTCGTGGTAGGCCACGGCCAGCCGGAACCAGGAGCGCCAGTCGTCCGGCGCCTCCTCGGTCTCCGCGCGCCGCTTGGCGAACACCGCGTCCGCCGAGGCGCGGTCGATCCGGCCGCCGGGGGTGCGCACCAGCTCGTCGACCGGCAGTCCGCCCTCCGCCTCCAGCTCCCGGGCGAGCCGGTCGGCGTTCCGGGCGAACCGGGTGGTCTGCCACAGGAACCAGGCGCCGATGAACGGCAGCACCAGCACCGACACCCCGAAGGCGACGGTGACCGGGGTGCCCTGCTCGATCAGCAGCACCCCGCGGCTGCCGACCAGGACGAAGTAGACGACGAGGACGGCGGCGAGAACGAAGTACGTGATCTTTGCGCGCACGGTGGTCAGTCCAGATCCAGGAAGTGTTCCAGGCCGAAGGTCAGCCCCGGCGTGGTGGGAACGCGGCGCACGCCGAGCAGGATGCCGGGCATGAAGCTCCGGTGGTGCGTCGAGTCGTGGCGGATGGTGAGCGTCTCCCCCTCGCCGCCGAGGAGCACCTCCTGGTGGGCGAGGAGGCCGCGCAGCCGCACCGAGTGCACCGGCACCCCGGCCACGTCCGCGCCGCGGGCGCCGTCCAGCGCCGTGCTGGTGGCGTCCGGCTGGGGACCGCAGCCGGCCTCGTCCCGCGCCGCGGCGATCAGCTGCGCGGTGCGGGTGGCGGTGCCGGAGGGGGCGTCCGCCTTGCCCGGGTGGTGCAGCTCGATGACCTCGACGGATTCGAAGAAGCGGGCCGCCGCCTGCGCGAACCGCATGGTCAGCACGGCGCCGATGGAGAAGTTGGGGGCGATCAGCACCCCGGTCCCCGGCGCCTCCGCCAGCCGGCCGCGCAGCCGGTCCAGCCGCTCGTCGGTCCAGCCGGTGGTGCCCACGACGGCGTGGATGCCGTGCCCGACGCAGAAGTCGAGGTTGTCCATGACCGCGTCCGGGTGGGTCAGCTCGACGGCCACCTGGGCGCCGGTCTCCACCAGGGTCTCCAGCCGGTCGCCCCGGCCGAGCGCGGCCACCAGCTCCAGGTCGTCGGCCGCCTCCACGGCCCGTACCGCCTCGGAGCCGATGCGGCCCCCGGCGCCGATGACGGCCACTCGCAGCTTGCTCATTCCTCGTCTTCCTCCGGTCCTGGCGGTTGGGTCCCCGGCCGGGTCACGGCCGGGAGCGGGCCGGCGGCCGGGGGGTGGCCCGGGCGCCGGCCCGGTGCCCGGGTCCGGGCCGGGGCGGCGCGCCGGAGGTCCGGTGCGCCGCTCCCCGGACCCCGGGCCCGGCGGGGGCGGTTGTCAGGAGACCGCCTCGTGCAGCCGCGCCGCCTGTTTGTCCTTCAGCGGGCCGATGACGGACAGCGAGGGGCGCTGGGCCAGTACATCGCGCGCCACCTCGCGGACCTCGTCCGGGGTGACCGCCTGCATCCGGGCCAGCATGTCGTCCACCGACATCTGGCTCCCCCAGCACAGCTCGCTCTTGCCGATGCGGTTCATCAGCGCGCCGGTGTCCTCCAGGCCCAGCACGGTGGAGCCGCACAGCTGGCCGACGGCGCGGCGCAGCTCCTCGTCGGTGAGCCCGTGCTCGGCGACGTGGTCCAGCTCGTCCCGGCAGATCTTCAGCACGTCCGCCACCTGGCCCGGCCGGCAGCCGGCGTAGACGCCGAACAGGCCGCAGTCGGCGAAGGAGGAGGTGTAGGAGTACACGCTGTACGCCAGGCCGCGCTTCTCCCGCACCTCCTGGAAGAGCCGGGAGCTCATGCCGCCGCCGAGGGCCGCGTTGAGCACGCCCAGCGCCCAGCGGCGGTCGTCGGTGCGGGCGATGCCCGGCATGCCGAGGACGACGTGGGCCTGCTCGGTCTTGCGCCCCTGCAGCTCCACCCGGCCGGCGGTGCGGAGGGTGCGGGTGCCCTCGCGCGGGGCGACCGGGACGGCGTCGGCGCGGTCCAGGGCCCCGGCGCGCTCGAACGCCCGGCGCACCAGCCGGACCACCTTGGCGTGGTCCACGTTGCCCGCGGCGGCCACCACCAGGTGGGTGGGGTCGTAGTGCTTGCGGTAGAAGCGCGCGATGCGGTCGCGGGTCAGCGCGTTGATGGTGTCCACCGTGCCGAGCACCGGGCGGCCGAGCGGGGTGTCGCCGAACATGGTGTGCGCGAACAGGTCGTGCACGCAGTCGCCCGGGTCGTCCTCGGTCATCGCGATCTCTTCGAGGATCACCCCGCGCTCGGCGTCCACGTCCGCGGCCTCGATCAGCGAGCCGGTGAGCATGTCGCAGACCACGTCGATGGCGAGCGGCAGATCGGTGTCGAGCACCCGCGCGTAGTAGCAGGTGTACTCCTTGGCGGTGAACGCGTTCATCTCACCGCCGACCGCGTCGATCGCCGCCGAGATGTCCAGCGCGCTGCGCCGTGCGGTGCCCTTGAACAGCAGGTGTTCCAGGTAGTGGGTGGCACCGCCGAGCGCCGGGGTCTCGTCGCGGGAGCCTACGTGCGCCCAGATGCCGAAGGTGGCCGAGCGCACCGACGGCAGGGTCTCGGTGACCACCCGCAGCCCGCCGGGGAGCACGGTCCGGCGGACCGTGCCGATGCCGTTCTCGCCCTTGAGAAGCGTTTGGGTACGGGCGACGGCCCGCCCCTCCGAGGAGGTGCGGGCCGTCGCCTTCTGCGTACGGGACGTCACTTGGCGGCTTCGTCCTTCTCGCCCTCGGCGGTCTCTTCGCCCTCGATCACGGGGATGAGGGAGAGCTTGCCGCGCTGGTCGATCTCGGCGATCTCGACCTGCACCTTGGCGCCGACCGCGAGCACGTCCTCGACGTTCTCCACCCGCTTGCCGCCGGCCAGCTTGCGGATCTGCGAGATGTGCAGCAGACCGTCCTTGCCCGGGAGCAGCGAGACGAAGGCGCCGAAGGTCGTGGTCTTCACCACGGTGCCCAGGTAGCGCTCGCCGACCTCGGGCATCGTCGGGTTGGCGATGCCGTTGATGGCGCTGCGCGCGGCCTCGGCGGCCGGGCCGTCGGCGGCACCGATGTAGATGGTGCCGTCGTCCTCGATGGTGATGTCGGCGCCGGTGTCCTCCTGGATCTGGTTGATCATCTTGCCCTTGGGGCCGATGACCTCACCGATCTTGTCCACCGGGATCTTCACGGTGATGATCCGCGGGGCGTTCGGGGACATCTCGTCGGGGACGTCGATGGCCTCGTTCATCACGTCGAGGATGTGCAGGCGGGCGTCGCGGGCCTGCTTCAGCGCCGCGGCCAGCACGGACGCCGGGATGCCGTCCAGCTTGGTGTCCAGCTGCAGGGCGGTGACGAAGGTCTTGGTGCCGGCGACCTTGAAGTCCATGTCACCGAAGGCGTCCTCCGCACCGAGGATGTCGGTGAGGGTGACGTAGTGGGTCTCGCCGTCGATCTCCTGGGAGATCAGGCCCATGGCGATACCGGCGACCGGGGCCTTCAGCGGCACACCGGCGTTCAGCAGCGACATGGTGGAGGCGCAGACCGAGCCCATGGAGGTGGAGCCGTTGGAGCCCAGGGCCTCGGAGACCTGCCGGATGGCGTACGGGAACTCCTCGCGGCTGGGCAGCACCGGGATCAGCGCCCGCTCCGCCAGCGCGCCGTGGCCGATCTCGCGGCGCTTGGGCGAACCGACCCGGCCGGTCTCACCGGTGGAGTACGGCGGGAAGTTGTAGTTGTGCATGTAGCGCTTGCGCGTCTCGGGCGACAGCGTGTCCAGCTGCTGCTCCATGCGGAGCATGTTCAGCGTGGTGATGCCCAGGATCTGGGTCTCGCCGCGCTCGAAGAGCGCCGAGCCGTGCACCCGCGGGATCGCCTCGACCTCGGCGGCCAGGGTGCGGATGTCGGTGACCCCGCGGCCGTCGATGCGCTTCTTCTCCTTGATGACGCGCTCGCGGACCAGGGTCTTGGTCAGCGCGCGGTACGCCGCGGAGATCTCCTTCTCGCGCCCCTCGAACTGCGGCAGCAGCTTCTCGGCGGCGACGCCCTTGATGCGGTCCAGCTCGGTCTCGCGCTCCTGCTTGCCCGCGATGGTCAGCGCCTGGGCCAGCTCGTCGCGGACCGCGGCGGTCAGCGCCTCCAGGACGTCGTCCTGGTAGTCGAGGAAGATCGGGAACTCGGCGACCGGCTTGGCGGCCTTGGCGGCGAGCTCGGACTGGGCCTTGCACAGCACCCGGATGAAGGGCTTGGCGGCCTCCAGACCGGCGGCGACGACCTCCTCGGTCGGCGCCTCGGCACCGTCCTTGACCAGCTGGATGGTCTTCTCGGTGGCCTCGGCCTCGACCATCATGATCGCGACGTCGCCGTCGGCCAGGGTGCGGCCCGCGACGACCATGTCGAAGACCGCGTCCTCCAGCTCCGTGTGGGTCGGGAAGGCGACCCACTGGCCCTTGATCAGCGCCACCCGGACGCCACCGATCGGGCCGGAGAACGGCAGGCCGGCCAGCTGGGTGGAGGCGGAGGCGGCGTTGATCGCGACCACGTCGTAGAGGTGGTCGGGGTTGAGCGCCATGATCGTGGCCACGACCTGGATCTCGTTGCGCAGGCCCTTCTTGAAGGACGGGCGCAGCGGGCGGTCGATCAGGCGGCAGGTGAGGATGGCGTCCTCGGAGGGGCGGCCCTCACGGCGGAAGAAGGAGCCGGGGATGCGCCCGGCCGCGTACATCCGCTCCTCGACGTCCACCGTCAGGGGGAAGAAGTCGAGCTGGTCCTTGGGGTTCTTGGAAGCGGTGGTGGCCGACAGCACCATGGTGTCGTCGTCCAGGTAGGCCACGGCGGAGCCGGCGGCCTGACGGGCCAGCCGGCCCGTCTCGAAACGGATGGTGCGGGTGCCGAAGGAGCCGTTGTCGATGATGGCCTCGGCGTAGTGGGTCTCGTTCTCCACCAGGGAATTCTCCTCGTCTGCGTCCCTCGTCCGTGTGACGGGGGACGGTGGCGGCGGAGCGCCCCTGGCCGGTGGTGCGGCGGCCGGGCCGGTCTTCGATCGAAGCCACCGGAAGTGCCAGTTCCGGGAGCCACTACCGAGGACCGGCGCCTGCGGCGCCGAGTCGGCGGGAATGAGGCGCTCCTCCTCGTTCGTTATGGCGTTTTCACTATGGCGTTGTCTGGCACCAGCCTACAAAGCTTCGGCCCGCCTCACGACGGCTGACGGTTCCGTCGGCCGTCGTGTGCCCCGGTGCCGTCCGGCGCACACGGGGTGCGGGTGGTGCCGGCGGGGCCCGTCCCCGGCGCGCCGCGCGGCTGCGCGGTGCGCCCGGGACCGCCGTCGCGCGGCCGCCGCCGGTCCGCACCGTACGGATACGGGCGGACGGGGCGGCGCGGGCCGCGCGTACGGCAAAGGGAGCGGCCCCCTGGCGCGGGAACCGCTCCCTTCACGACGACTTACTTGGCGCCCGCCGCACCGCGGCGGATGCCCAGGCGCTCGACCAGCGCGCGGAAGCGCGTGATGTCCTTCTTCGCCAGGTACTGCAGCAGCCGGCGGCGCTGGCCGACGAGCAGCAGCAGACCACGGCGCGAGTGGTGGTCGTGCTTGTGGGTCTTGAGGTGCTCGGTCAGGTCCGAGATGCGACGGGTGAGCAGCGCGACCTGGACCTCGGGGGAACCGGTGTCACCCTCCTTGGTCGCGTACTCGGCGATGATCTGCTTCTTGACGGCGGCGTCGAGCGACACTCGGTACTCCTCGGGATGGTTCGTTGCGGCCACCGAGTGCCCCTGGTCTTGGTCTCAGGGGAGCTTCCGTTACTCGGGAGGCGGGGCACGCTGGGCGCTGTCCCCAGTGCCTGGTGTCCAGGCGGACCGGAGGCGCGTACACAAACGGCCGTCACACAGCGTACCAGGGTCCGGGACGGGGGCCGGACGGGGGTGCGCGGCGGGCCCGGCAGCGGGGTGGCGGGGGCCGGGCTTTGCCGGTGGCCGGGCGAGGGCGGGCGGGTTCCGCCGCCGGCAGCGGGCCGGTGCGGCAGCGGCCGCGCCGGCAGCGTCCGCGGAGCGGCGCGGGGCCCCCGGGGGTGCGGGCGCGTTCGGGCATGCGGTCGGTGGGTCCGGGCATACGGGCGGGGACGCCAGGTGCGGAGGGTCGGACGGCACGGATGTCCGGCCGCCGCACGCGGGCGGCCGGACGGACGACGGGGCGCCGGGGCCGGCCGGGCGGGGGGCAGGCCGCACGCCACGCCGGGGGCGTACGGGCCGGGGCGCCGGGCGCGGGGCGACGCCCAGGGGTACGCGACCTCCTCGGGTCAGCCGCTGGTCATGCTGCGCGCCGCGTCGTAGACGTCGAGGACCGCCAGGCACAGCGGCACCAGCGAGAGCAGGAACGCCGCCTCGGCGAGGTCCGAGACGCGGCCCCAGAACGGGGTGAGGCCCTTCCGGGGGATGATCAGGCCGATGGCGGTGATCAGCGCGGCGCCGGCGGCGACCGCGGCGGCCAGCCACACGGTGCGCACGTCCATGTCGGCCCGGTCGCCGTCGAGCAGCGCGCGGACCGCGGCGTCCGGCGGGTTGAGCGACAGGCCCAGCAGCAGCAGTCCGACGGCGGCGATGCCGGCGACCAGGGTGCACACCACCTGGGAGGTGTAGCGGAACAGCCGCGCGCGCAGCAGCATGGCCAGCCCGGTGGCCAGGGCGAGCAGCCGGCCCCAGCCGGAGGAGGAGAAGCCCAGCACCGCCGCGGAGCCGATGACGACCGCGGCGCAGCCGCCGACCAGGCCCAGGAGGGTCTCGTGGCCGCGCCGGGCCTGGGCCGCGACGCGTTCCCCGTCCACCGGGTCGGCGGCCGGCGGCTCGTCGGGGTCGGCGTCGAAGTCCATCCGGGCGGGGGTGCGCGGCGCGGCGTAGCCGATGGGCAGCCGGGCGAAGCGGGCCGACAGCCCCGGCAGGAAGGCCATCGCCCCGACCGCCACCGGGGCGGTGACGGCGGCGGTCCCGGTCGGGGTCGCGTCGGCGAGGATCGCGCAGAAGGTGGCCAGCGAGCCCACCGTCGCGGCGAAGAGCACCGCGACGAACGGCGCGTCCCCGTCGGGGGTGACCGCGACCAGGGCGGCGGCGGCCACCAGCACGGTGACGCAGCCGAGCAGGAACTGGAGCCGGCCGGGCCCCTCCCCCGGATCGGCCTCGATGATGCCCGACCCGGCGATGAGCAGGTGCGGCACGGCGCCCAGGCCGAGCGCCACCGCCGAGGCCCGGTCGTCGTAGATCCGCGCCCGCACCCCCGCCAGCACGGTGAGCAGCAGCCCGGCGGCGCCGGCGACGATGCCGGGCAGGCTGTGCATGTCGTGGCGGACCGGGTCGGCGTACCAGAGCACGAAACCGAGCATGACCAGCAGCAGCACCCCGCCGGCGAGGCCGGCGACGCGTAGCAGGTCGTCGCTCCACAGGTGCCGGTCGCGGACGACGGCGGTGGCCACGGCGTCCGACACGTCGTCGTGGACGGCGGGCGGCAGCGACTCGGCGAACGGCCGCAGCGTCAGCAGTTCCCCGTCGAGGACCCGCTGGGCGGTGAGCGACCGGGCGCCGTCCAGCACGGTGCCGTCCCGCCGCACCAGGTGGTAGCCGACCGGGGCGCCCACGGGCTGGGTCTGGCCGGTCAGGCGGAGAATTTCCGGATAGATGTCGGCGACCGGGATGTCGTCGGGAAGGGCGACATCGACACGGCTGTCGGGTGCGACGACGGTGACGCGGCAGAAGCCGGTCGCTGCGGTCGGACTCACCTGTGGATACCCCCTGCTGTCCACGTGGCCGCCCGGGGCCGGGCGCGCCTGCCGGGCGACACCCTATCCACCACGGTTTCGTTCCGTGTCGGTAGGCTCACCTGCTGTGTGGTGGGGTGCCGTCCGACGGAGGGCGGCAGCGGATAATTCCGCCCGGTTCTAGGGGGATTGGTCAGCCGGTGAGCCATATCGTCGTCAAGCGTCCGCCACGGGCGCTGCCGCCCGACGTACCCACGGGGGAGCTGCTGCTGGAGTCGCCTCCGGAGCTGCCGCGCGGGCAGCAGGAGGGCGTGCTGATGCAGGTCCTGCCGATGCTCGGCATGGGCTCGTCGGTGGTCTTCTTCTTCATGCCGAACACGCCGCCGTTCATGCGCGTCATGGGCGCGCTGATGGCGGTGTCGACGGTGGCGCTGGTCATCGCCCAGGTGGTGCGCTACCGGCGCGGCACCCAGGGGCAGATGGCCGATGTGCGCCGGGACTACCTGAAGTACCTGGCGCAGACCCGCCGTGTGGTGCGGCGCACCGCGCGCGCCCAGCGGGACGCGCAGCTGTACCTGCACCCGGCACCCGACCAGCTGTGGGCTCTGGTCGCCGAGGGCGGCCGGGTGTGGGAGCGCCGGATCGCCGACGACGACTTCGCCCAGGCGCGGATCGGGCTGGGCGCGCAGACGCTGTCGACCCCGCTGGTGGCGCCGGAGACCGCGCCGGTGGACGAGCTGGAGCCGCTGACGGCGGGCGCGATGCAGCGGTTCCTGGCGGTGCACGCGGCGCTGGAGGGGCTGCCGGTGGCCGTGGCGCTGCGCCGCTTCTACCACCTGACCGTCTCCGGTGACCCGGCGACGGTGCACGGCACCGCGCGGGCGCTCGTCGCGCAGCTGGTGGCGCTGCACTCGCCGGAGGACCTGCGGGTGGCGGTGGTGGCCGCCCGGGGCGCGCAGAGCCGCTGGGACTGGACCAAGTGGCTGCCGCACACGCAGGTGCCGGGCAGCACCGACGGGGCCGGCACCAAGCGGCTGTTCGGGGACGACCTCGGGGAGCTGTCCGAGCTGCTGGAGGGGCTGGACGAGCGGCCGCGGTTCAGCCGGGACGGGCAGCCGCTGCTGGACCAGCCGCACCTGGTGGTGGTGCTGGAGGGCGGGATGGTGCCGCCGGACTCGGTGTTCGCGGCGGCCGAGGGCATCCAGGGGGTCACCGTCGTCGAGGTGGTCCCCGGGGACCTCGACGAGCCGCGCGGCGGGCTGTCGGTGGTGGCGCGTCCGGGCCGGCTGGAGCTGCGGTCCGCCGACGGCGCCGTCTACGAGGGGGTGCCCGACACCCTGTCGCCGGAGGCCGCCGAGGCGCTGGCCCGGCAGCTGGCGCCGCTGCGGATGGGCGGCGGGGACGACGACGAACCGCTGCTGGCCAACCTGGACTTCACCGAGCTGCTCGGGCTGGGGGACGCCGGCGCGGTGGACGCCGCCCGCACCTGGCGGCCGCGGACCCAGTCCGAGCGGCTGCGGGTGCCCATCGGGGTGGGTGAGGACGGCCATCCGGTGATGCTCGACCTGAAGGAGGCCGCGCTGGACGGCATGGGCCCGCACGGCCTGTGCGTGGGCGCCACCGGCTCCGGCAAGTCCGAGCTGCTGCGCACCCTGGTGCTGGGGCTGGCGGTCACGCACTCCTCGGAGACCCTGAACTTCGTCCTCGCGGACTTCAAGGGCGGCGCGACGTTCACCGGGATGGCGCAGCTGCCGCACGTCTCCGCGGTGATCACCAACCTGGCGGACGACCTGACGCTGGTCGACCGGATGGGCGACTCGATCCGCGGCGAGCTGCAGCGGCGGCAGGAGCTGCTGCGGTCGGCGGGCAACTACGCCAACATCCACGACTACGAGAAGGCCCGGGCCGCGGGCGCCCCGCTGGAGCCGCTGGCCTCGCTGGTCCTGGTGATCGACGAGTTCAGCGAACTCCTCACCGCCAAGCCCGACTTCATCGACATGTTCATCCAGATCGGGCGCATCGGCCGGTCGCTGGGGGTCCATCTGCTGCTGGCCTCGCAGCGTCTGGAGGAGGGCCGGCTGCGCGGTCTGGAGACCTATCTGTCCTACCGCATCGGTCTGCGCACCTTCTCCGCCGCCGAGTCGCGGACCGCGCTGGGCGTGCCGGACGCGTACCACCTGCCGTCCGTGCCCGGGTCCGGCTACCTGAAGTTCGGCACGGATGAGATGACCCGGTTCAAGGCGGCGTACGTCTCCGGGGCCTACCGCACCGGTCCGGCGGCCCCGGTCGGCGGGCCGCTGCCGGTCGAGCGCCGGCCGGCGCTGTTCACCGCCGCCCCGGTGCCGGTGACGTACGCGGTGCCGGACCCGGACGCGCTGCTCGCGCCGGTCCGCCGGGGTGACGACGCCCTCGCCGACACCGTCCTGGACGTCATCGTGCGGCGGCTGGAGGGCCAGGGGCCGCCGGCGCACCAGGTGTGGCTGCCCCCGCTGGACGAGGCGCCGCCGCTGGACCAGCTGCTGCCGCCGCTGGTCACCACCGCCGAGCGCGGGCTGCACTCGGCGGACTACGCCCGGCCCGGCGGGCTGGTGGTGCCACTGGGCCTGGTGGACAAGCCCTTCGAGCAGCGGCGGGAGATCCTGTACCGGGACTTCTCCGGCGCGGCCGGTCACATGCTGCTCGTCGGGGGCCCGCAGTCCGGCAAGTCCACCCTGCTGCGCACCCTCATCACCGCCTTCGCGCTCACCCACACCCCGCACGAAGTGCAGTTCTACGGGCTGGACTTCGGCGGTGGCGGCCTGGCCTCGCTCGCCGACCTCCCCCACGTGGGCGGGGTGGCCTCCCGGCTGGACCCGGAGCGGGTCCGCCGTACGGTCGCCGAGGTCGCCGGGGTGCTGGGCCGCCGCGAGGAGTACTTCCGCGCCCACGGCATCGACTCCATCGGCACCTACCGCCGCCGCCGGGCCGCGGGTGAGCTGCCCGACCAGCCGTGGGGCGACGTCTTCCTGGTCATCGACGGCTGGGGCTCCTTCAAACAGGACTACGAGATGCTGGAGCCGGTGGTCACCGACATCGCCGCCCGGGGGCTGGGCTACGGCGTCCACCTGGTCGTCTCCGCGTCCCGTTACATGGAGCTGCGCGCCTCCCTCAAGGACCAGATGCTGGGCCGGCTGGAGCTGCGCCTGGGGGACGCGCTGGACTCGGAGTTCGACCGCAAGGTGGCCGCGAACGTGCCGGCCGGCGTCCCCGGGCGCGGGCAGGTGCCGGAGAAGCTGCACTTCATGGCCGCCCTGCCGCGTACCGACGGGGTCGCGGGGGACGCCGAGGGGCTGGCCGGGGCGACCGCCGCCATGGTGGGTGCCGTCGCCGGCCACTGGTCCGGGCCGCACGCCCCGCGGGTGCGGCTGCTGCCCCGCCGGCTCCTCGCCGACCAGCTGCCCAAGGGCTTCGAGTTCCCGCAGCGCGGTATCGCCATCGGCATCGACGAGACGGCTCTGGAGCCGGTCTTCCTCGACTTCGAGGCCGACCCGTTCTTCCTGGTCTTCGGCGAGAGCGAATCGGGGAAGACGGCGCTGCTGCGGCTGATCGCCCGGCAGATCGCGGAGCGGTACGGGCCCGACGAGGCGAAGATCGTGGTCGGCGACTACCGCCGCTCGCTGCTGGAGGCGGTGCCGGAGTCCCATCTGCTGGAGTACGCGCCGATGGCGAACTCCCTGGAGGTGCACATGTCGGCCCTCCAGGGGCTGATGAACCGCCGGGCGCCGCAGCCGGACGTCACCCCGCAGCAGTTGCGGGACCGCAGCTGGTGGACCGGCCCGAAGGTCTTCATCATGATCGACGACTACGAACTGGTGGCCACCTCCAACGGCAATCCGCTGGCCGTGCTCACCGAGCACCTCCCGTTCGCCCGGGACATCGGGGTCCGGTTCGTCATCGCCCGGAACTCCGCCGGGGCCTCGCGGGCGCTGTTCGAGCCGTTCATGCAGCGGATCAAGGAGCTCGGCGCCCAGGGCCTGATCCTCTCCGGGGATCCCGGTGAGGGGGACATCCTCGGCCGGGTGCGGCCTCGGCCGATGCCCCCGGGCCGCGGTGTCCTGGTGACCCGCCGGCGCGGCAACCCCCTGATCCAGACGGGCTGGCTGCCCGACCGGTGATCCGGCGCCGCCGGCCCGGCACGAGCCTCGATTCGTCCTGTCCGTTCCCGAGCCGGCCGCCCCGGTGCGGCCGCACACCGTCACGGAGGATCCATGTCGTTCGAACAGGAGTGGGCGGCGCTGCAGGCGGAGGCGAAGCAGTCCGTCGGCATGCGTCTGAACGAGGCGGGCGGGGACAAGTCCCCGGGCGCCGGGCAAGGGCTGAAGGTCTCCGGCTCGGCGCTACGGGGGAAGGCCCGTAGCGCCGAGGAGGTCGCCAAGTCGGTCGGCGCGGTGGACGACGAGGCGCTGAAGGAGACCGGTCAGGTCAAGGCCGGGCTGAAGGGGTTCGCCTGTGCCGCCGCGTTCGAGACCTTCCAGGAGCGCTGGGGCGACCAGACCCGGTACCTGGCGGGGCTGCTGAACCAGAGCCTGGCCATGGCGCTCCGGACCGCCGCGGCGACGTTCGAGGAGGACGACAAGAAGACCGGGCAGCGCGCCGAGGAGGCCGGCGGCAGCGGCGGGAACCGGAGGGTGGCCCGTTGAGCCCGGCGGACGGCGCGACCCGTCCGATGCCGGCGCGCCGCGCGCCGCGGACACCGCCCGCCGATTCTGTATCGCGGGGGCCCGGCGCCGGACCGGGGAGGCCCCACCCTGTATCGCGGTCCGTGCCCGGCTCCGTATCGCGGAGCCCCGCCGCCGGGCCCGGGGCCGTACCGCGGAGCCCCGCCGCCGGGCCCGGGGCCGTACCGCGGAGCCCGAATCCCGGGCCAGGGCCCCGCCCCCGACAGACCCACGACACGGAACGGAAGAGGCGCTCATGGTGACGTATCACGACCTGCTCAAGGCCGATCTCACCCCGCTGGAGGAAGCCGTCACCAAGTGGGGGACGGTGCCCGGCAAGATCAGGCAGGTGGAGACGAATTTCCGCAACCAGCTGGAGACGCCGCTGACCAAGGCGGACTGGGAGGGAAAGGCCGGCGACCAGGCACTCAAGGCGGTGCGGTCCATCGCCAAACAGCTGACGGAGTGGAGCGAGGAGGCCGCCGACGTCCACGCGTTACTCAAGGACGCCCACGAGAAGTTCAAGGCGGCCCAGAAGACCGTCAAGGACTACAAGAAGCTCATCGACGAGGACAAACACCTGTCGATCGACGGCCAGGGGAAGATCACCTACAAGGCCGCCAACGCCGACGACCTCGATGCCGCCGCGCTCCAGGGCCAGGCGAAGGCCTACCAGCAGGCCGTCGCCGACTACCAACGTGCCATCCAGACCGCCGTCGGCGATGCCACCGGCGCCGACGACGTGCTCAGCTGGATCCTCACGCAGGACTTCAACGGCCGGGGGAAGGGCTTCACCGGCGACGGGTACCACTCCATCAAGGACGGCATCGCGGGGCGGAAGAAGGCGCTGGCGGACCTCAAGACGCTGACCGACATCGCCGAGTCCGAGGGGAGGTTCTCCCCGGAGCAGCTCAAGAAGGCCAACACCATCCTCGCCCGGCACGAGGGGGATCCCTTCTTCGCGGAGAAGTTCGCGACCGGCCTGGGTGCCCGCGGAACGCTGGAGTTCTGGGAGCAGGCCACCGATGACACCGAACCCGGGGACGCCCGCGCCAAGGATCTGGAGAAGCTCCAGAAGTCGCTGGGCTTCACGCTGGCCACCGCCTCCCATTCCGATTCGGACGCGATGGCGAAATGGAAGCGGGAGATCGTGGAGCTCGGCCCGGAGCGCATCTCCAAGGAGGGCCCCTTCGGAAAGCCGTACGGCTTCCACGTCATGAGCTCGCTCCTGAGGTACGGAACCTATGACGCGGACTTCCTGGTGGACTACGGGAAGGGAGTCAAGGACCCGAACGCCAAGGACGGCCGCAGCGGCGGCCTGATCGAGTTCGACCGGAAGCACAAGGACGACCTGCAGGATTTCTGGGAGTCGGACTGGGGAAAGCCGAACCTGGACTTCGCAAAGAAGGCCGAGCAGGGCTTCGACCCCATGGGCGGCTACATGGCAGCTCTGGGGAACAACCCGGAGGCGGGGCAGGAGGTGTTCCATCGAAAGGAATATCTGGCACGTTCAGGATTGGAAGCCAATCCTGACCTCCTCTATCTGCTGAAGGAACGTGAGTGGCCGAATGAAGAGGGATACAAGGACTTCGGCCACGCTCTCGAAGCAGCATCGCTCGGCCATCCCCACGGAAGACCAGAACTAGGACTGCAGCGGACAGAGAACAGCGCCAATGTGGCAAGCCAGGTGATCAGCACCATCGGCAAAGGGGAATCCGGGTTCGTGGCGGAGCACCCCCAATTGTTGGAGAGCTTCGCAAAGATCGGGGCAGGATACATTGACGACATCGACCATGGTGTCATCAACTTTGGCGACACCCAGGGGAACGCCGGAATGCTCGAAAAGGCATTCCATAACAGCCAGTCGGGACATATCACTTTGAACGACGGCACAGCTTTGGGATTCCTCAGGGAAGTAGGAGCCTCCCAACAGGGGTACGACATCCTTTCCGCCGCCCAGCACCACTACACCACGAGCGCCATCACGGCACATTCCGAACCCGGGGATGAACTCTCCACCATCTTGGAAGCGGGAGCCAAGACCCACGGCGCCCTCAACGAAGCGCGCGCATATTCCATCCAGGATGACATCAACAACGAAAAGGAAGACGCGGAAGAGGAAATCACAGGAAAGGGAGAGTGGAAGAAGGCCCTCTTCAGTCAAGGCATCGGCCTGGTGGCCGGCGCAGCGTCCGCGCCCTTCGGTGGACCAACCACCAGCGCCGGAGTGGCGATTGCCGTCCCCGCCCTCATCGAGACCGGGGCAGGGCTCATCGAGACAGCCACCGGGTTCTCCATCGACGACAACGTCGAGAAAAAAATCAAAGAGGCCGAGGAAAAGATCGACATCGAGGGAGTCAGAACAAAGGAGGACTTCCACGATCAAGCGGAGGTTCGCGCAGCCAATGCCCTGGATGTCTACGCAGCTCTGCACCCCGAACTGCAGAACAGCGACTGGTTCATCGACACCAAGAGGAATATCGAGACGGCCTATAACAATGGGCGTCACTCCATTGACGCCCGGGACCGGGACTGACCATGGAAATTCAAGCAGGCCGCAAGGTCACCGTCACTGCGGTCATCAGCGCCATTCTCCTCGCCTCATCCTGTTCCACGGACTCGGAGCCGAAGAAGAACTCCGGAACCCCGACGCGAGAGGTGCTACTGAAGCCGCTTTCCGAAGCCTGCGAGGGGCTCTTCGATAAAAAAGCCGCATCGGAGATCCGCAACAAAGGCCACCTCGCGCGAGTCGATGTCATGCGAGACGACCTTCTGTTCTTTCTTTCCGGCGCCTCAATTCTCAACCGCAGAATGAATCCGGAGGAAAGAGCAATTCCGTGCGAGATGAACGATGAAACCGGCACCAAGCGCCTCCTGGAGCTGAAGTTTTCCTGGGGACCTGTCGAATTCCCGAAGGAGAGCCGGAAAGCGGGTCGGACCGCCGTATGGGTCTTGCCCAAGAACCATCAATCCATTGCACAACTTATCGTTGACTGCCAGCGTCCGGATCTGGCAGCCAAGAGAAAGAACCGGGAGCCGCTGGCCCTCAACGTCGCTCTCAACGAGCATCTGGGGCTCTCCACGACCACCCGGAAACGCATCCTGACGGCAGGCACGAAGAAATTCTTGGTCCGCCTTGAATGCGATAACCGCATCGTCCTTCCAGACCCGGACGACAAGAGCTGACCCGCCCGCGTCGGGGCACGACGGCGCGGGCGCGACCACAGGAAGAGGCGGGGCCGCTCCCGGGTGGGAGCGGCCCCGCCTCGGCCGCGCGTGACGAGCAACTTCCTCGATCAGATGTCGAAGTACGTGGCGGCCTTCTTGTCCGTGGTCTGGTAGTCCGAGCTCGCCTGCTCGACGAGGGCGGCGATCTTCATCAGCGTGTTGTGCAGACCGTCGGCCTGCATGTCCCAGTTGGTCTGCACCCGGGCGTACGCGCTGTGCGCCTCGCCCTCCCAGGACTCGGCCACGCGGGCCACCTCGCCCTGGATCGTCTCGATGTCGCCTCGCAGCCGCCGCGCGGAGTTCCTGATGCTCTCCGCAGCAGCCGCGAGGGAGCCGTACTGTACGGCGATCTCATCCAAATTGTTGACGCTCATGCCGGGCCCCTCCCTGAAGAATCGGTCATCTCATCGCTCAGCGTGTCCGGAAGGATCACAGGTCGCTGAGCTTGGAGTGCTGCTGGTACTGACCGCCGGTCTCACCGTACGAACCGGCGGCAACCATGCCGCTGCCGGCCGCGGCGCCGTTGACATCCACCCGGCTCATGGCGTCGGCGACGCCGACGTCGTTCGTACCGTTGCTCTTACGCGTCATCTCGACCGCTTCGCGGACCTTGCCCATCAGGTTGGTCAGATTCCGCTGGTAGTTGTTGATGTCGCGCTGCGCCGCGCTGAACTGGGCGGCACCGACACCGCGCCACTGCGTGGCCAGCATGTCGATGACGCTCTCCAGGTCGTTGACCTGGTTGTTCATGCTGGAGATGACGCCGTCGATCTGGTTCTCCAGCTTGATCAGCTGCTCGTTCGTGAGCTTAAGGCCCATCGTTCCTCATTTCTCGACCCTGCGGGTATCGATTTCATGTACGGGATTTCCTCATCCGGGTCAGTCCGAGCCACGCGGCGGCGATGACCACGGCCGCCAGAACGGAAACACCGACCCAGACCACGGTGTTGTCACTGTCGTTCTCGTCATCCGGAGCCGCGGAGATGTTCTCCGCCGGCTCCTCCCGCTCCGGAGAGGGCGCGGGCCGACCGTTCGCCCCGTTTTCGGGCGACGGCGGAGACGTGGTTCCGGACCCGGGCCGGTAGTCCGGGAAAAGCGGGTTCACCTCGGGATCGCCCGGATCACCGTTGTGCCGGACGAGCACCTGGGCCGGCCGGACCACCCCGTATCCCAGGTAACGGCTCGGGATCTTGCCCGCCGGCTTGCTCGCCGTCTGCATCATGACCCGGAGGACCTGGTTCGCCGTCCAGTCGGGGTGCCTGGACCAGATGAGCGCGGCGGAGGCGGAGGTGATGGCGGTGGCGTGGCTGGTTCCCCTGTGGAGGCACATCCCGCTTCGCTGCTCGCAGCGTCCCGGGATCTGGTCCCCCGGCGCGGCCAGGGCCACGTGGGGGCCGTGTGCTGACCACTTGGTCACGGTCCCCTTCTTGTCAACGGCGCTCACCCCTACGACTCCGTCAAGTGTGGCCGGCGCGTCCGGTTCGTTTCCCTGATCGCCATCGTTTCCCGTGGCCGCGAAAATCAATTTTCCCTTGCTCACCGCATAGTCGACGGCTTCTTGCAGATCTGCCGTATCCCCGTACTGGACGCCCTGAGAGATATTGATGATGCGGGCATCACTTTCTGCGGCAAACCGTATTGCTGCAGCCATCAGCCGACCGTCTTCGATGGCGTATTTATCGTCCATCGTCTTCAAGGAGAGGATCCTTGCTCCGGGAGCAAGTCCTTTGACGCCGCCTCCCGCTCCGGTCCCCGCGATCAGGGCCGCCATCCACGTGCCGTGATTTGAGCCGCTGTCGTCGTAGGGGTTCTTCGGCTCACCGATGAAGTCCTGACCCGACGTCACCTGACCACGCAATTCAGGAACCGCTTTGTTGACACCACTGTCAATCAGGGCAACGGTCACGCCCTCACCCGTGGTCGTGGACCAAAGGGCATCAGCGTTCATGGCGTCCAGGTACCACTGGTCGCTCCGCGCGCCTTCCGCCGCCGTCGCGGGAGTGGAGGGCAAGCCGAGCACCGTCACGGCCGCGGCGACGGCCGTGACGCCCGGGAGCCACTTCCTCCGCACGGAGTCTCCATGAGGCGTTTCGCTACTCATAGGCGTACTGGACATTCGCTGCGGCCTCACCCGATCACCGGGGGAACCGTGTTCCTCCGCGCCAATCCCCACTCGTCCACCTCCGGGCGGGGTTTTGTGCCGTCGGCATTCGCATGTCGAGCGGTCCGGCCGCCGCGGGGCTCTGCTTCGCCGGTCGGCTCGTCGCGGACGAGTCCGCTGCCTCCCGGCGTGTATGCGGTGCGGAGCGGGGGCCGGCCGGTATCCCGGACGACGGCGCCCCCGGGCTCACAGCTGAGAAACCGGTTGCGGGTACGGCTGGACCCCGACCGGGGAGACGCAGGACTGCCTGACAGCGCGTGGCCCACCGGTCCTCTGGGCCTGCCGGAGGCCTCTTCTCCGATCGCCGCTCCCGTTCCCCGGTACCTGGAACCTGGCGCCGCAGAACGGGGCGCCGGTGCTGGAGCACCACTGCCCGGTACCGCCCGGGCGGCGCCCGGACCCGGCGCCCCCGCGGCTCCGACAGGCGGCCCCGGATATCCCGTTGCCGGGTAGCCACCACGGGACGGATGTGCCTGTCCTTCTCCGGCGACGACGCCGCGAGGACGTGGCGGGCTGGTCGTCGCGGGAGGAGGACTTCCTCCGACGATGTCGCGACCCGCGGTTGCCCTCGGCGGAAAGGGTGGCCGTACCGGCTGACCGTTTTTCACGGAACCACCGGCCGGTGGGCGGTACGACGGGCCACCCGCGCCGCGGCCCGGCACGCCCTTGTCCCCCGACAGTGGTGCGGTGACCGGGGGACCAGCGGGGAAAGAGGTGTTCCTGGACGCCGTCGTCTCCGTCCCGGTGGAAGGCTCGCCGAGCCGTTCACTTCCTGGAGCCAACGGTGCTGGCGGCGCCTCCACGGAGTCGATCTCCATACGGTGGTGACTTCCGCGCTCCGGTGGAGCCCCGACGGGAACCTGCGGGGCCACGAGGCTCTCCCTCGGGCCCACCGCCCCGTTGCTGAACCCAGCTGTCGAGGTGGGTGTTCCGTGCGGTGATGCCGGTGCTGTCGAACCCCCCGTATCAGGCGCCCCCGCCACGGGGACCGGGCCGATGGCGTCAGCTCGCCGGCTGCCGCCGGGCAGCGGCCGGAAGCGCGGTTCCTTCTGGGCGGTGAGGTCCTCGCGGGTCACCGTGTAGACCGAGG
Organism: Streptomyces pactum; assembly: GCF_016031615.1. GTDB lineage: Bacteria > Actinomycetota > Actinomycetes > Streptomycetales > Streptomycetaceae > Streptomyces > Streptomyces pactus. Next base: position 5,607,675 of record NZ_JACYXC010000001.1, on the reverse strand, counting down.
ACAGCTTCTCCATCTGGTGGACGGCCTCGTTGAGCTTGCCGGCCTCGGCCTTGAGCGCCTTGCCCAGGTCCGGGTCGCCATGGGACCCGGCGGCGTCCACCGGGGTGGGGATCGCCTTCTTCGCGAGGGCGAGCGCGCCGCCCGCTTCGGCGATCCGGGTGCCGACCGCGTCGGTGAACTCGGCGAGCCGCAGCACCTCCAGCGAGAAGTCGTGCGTCCACTCGCGGAAGGCGTCGTTCGCCCGGCCCTTCCACTCGACGCGGGACGCGTACCGCTTCAGTCCCTCGCCGATGGCGGTGATCCGCGGGCTCGCCGCGCTCAGCGCCTCCCCCGCCCCGGTCAGTGCGGTGGCGTCGGAGCCGGCCAGCATGGCGTGCAGCTCCGCCATGGACTTGCCGTCGAACTCCCCCATGGGTTCTCTTCCTCCGTCAGCTGAAGTCGCCGCCGGCGCCGGCGGTGTCACCGGTGCCCTGGGCCGCGGGCTCGGGCTCCTCGGTCCCGGGTGCGGTCTCGTACAGCTCGGGATAGTCGTCGCGGGTCTTCTTCTGCAGCCGGCGGAAGCGCTCCACCTGGTCCGCCTCCACACCGTCGTAGCCACGGTCCGCGATCTGCACCGCGATGCCCAGCGCCTCCAGTTGTTCCCCGAGGGTTTCGGAGAACTTCTCCAGGCGCCGGTGCACGGCGTCGTACGCGGCCGCGAGGTCGTCGGCGGCGGCGAAGCCCTGTCCGAATGCGGACCGGACGATGCTCTGCCGGCTGATCTCCCCCTGTGCTGCCGGCGAATCCCCCAGATCTGCCACGATGCGGTCGATCTGCCGTTTGAAGTCCAGGAGGGACTCGACCTCGCGCTGGAAATCAGGATCGCCATGGGCGCGCCGGTCGCCCGGCTCCTCATGCCTGCTCATCACTACTCCGCTCTCCCCTAACGGCGTAGATGGCTTCGACGGCCACTGTAGACCCCTGAGCGTGACCGACCAACTACAAATCCCTACCGGGCTCCCGGCGATTCCGGGACATTCGCGACGCGCTGTCGAAGCTGAGTCGTTCATCTGAGTACGCGTACTCAGACCGGCCGGGTACGACGGCCGGGGCGGGCCCGCCGGCGCCCGGGATGAACCCGTCCCGGCCCGGGGTGAACCCGCCCCTCGTACGGCCGGGTTGGCGCCGGGGCACCGCCGGCCGGCCTTCCACGGGGGCGTGTCAGGGGCGCGCGGGCGCCTCGGCGGCCGCGGGTGCCACGGAGCCGGCCGGGCGGGTCAGGAGCGGCGGCGCCGGTCCCGGGCCACGGTGGCGGTGCCGGCCACGACGGCCACCAGGACGGCGGTCACGCCCATGGCGTACGTCGCCAGCCGCGCCCTGCGCTCCTGGGGGGTCTCGCCCAGGGTGAGGGCCGCGGGCCGGGGCGCGGTGACGCCGGCGGCCGGTCCCCGGTCCGGGGTGACCTTGTCGATGGGGCGGCCGGCGTCCTCCTGCAGGGCCCGGACCGGGTTGACCACGCCCCAGCCGATGTACGGGTCGTGGCCGTCGATCACCCGGTCCGCGGTCTGCTGGATCTGGGTGACGATCTGGTGCGCGGTCCAGGTGGGGTACCGGGCCTTGAGCAGGGCCGCCACGCCGGCGACGTAGGGCGCCGAGAAGGACGTCCCGTTGTCCGCGCAGTGGCCGTACCCGGGCACGGTGGAGATCATGTCCACCCCGGGCGCCGCGACGTCGATGAAGTCGCCGCTCTGCGAGAAGGGCGCGCGTTCGTCGTTGCGGTCGGAGGCGGCGACGGCCAGGACGCCGTCGTAGGCGGCCGGGTAGGTGTTCTTCCGCTTGCCGTCCAGGCCGTCGTTCCCGGCGGAGGCCACCACGACGATGTCCCGCTCCACCGCCTCGCGGACGGCCCGGGCCAGGTCGGAGTCGGCGGACAGCGGCTTCACCGTGTCCTGGGAGATGTTGATGACGTCGGCCTCGCGGTTGATGGCGTGCCGGATGGCGGTGGCCATGGTCCGGGTGGTGCCCTTGCCCTTCTCGTCGTTCTGCCGGATCGGGATGATGGTGGCGCGGGGTGCCAGTCCCACGAAGCCGGTGCCCTTGCGGGGCCGGGCGGCGATGATGCCGGCGGCCTTGGTGCCGTGGCCGACCTCGTCGTGGGTGGGGTCCTTGGCCTTGCCCTTGCCGAGCAGGTCCAGTCCGGCGGCCCGGTCCACCGCGTCGCGCAGCTGCGGGTTGCGGTCGTCCACGCCGGTGTCGATCACCGCGACCCGGACGTTCTCCCCCCTGGTGTCGCGCCACAGTTCGTCGAGCACCACCCGTTGCAGCGCCCAGGGACGGGCCTTGTACTGCTCCTTCATGGGGTACGTGCACTCCCCCACGCCCGAGAGGGCCGGGCCGGCCGGCGCGGCGGGGGCCGGGCCCCGGGCCGCGTCGCCGGACGCGGGCGGATCGTCGGTGGGGCCGGTCCCGGAGGCCGCGGCGCAGGCCGTCAGGAGCAGGGCCGCGGTGAGCGCCGCGGGCCGGTTCGTCTGCCGCATGGTCGTCTCCCCCCTCCGTCTCAGGAACCCTGCGGCTGCTGGGCGCTGTTGGTGTCCAGGCGTGGCCCGCGGGAGAGGAACTGCGACCACCGGCCGGGGACGGGCACCGGTTCCACGTCCTTGTAGCCGAGGCGGATCCGGGCCTCGCCCTCCTTGGGGCCGGTGGCACCGTCACGCTGCGCCCCGGAGCCGATCTTCGACTTCCCGGCGCTGCTGTCGCTGTTGTTCTGCACCGCGTAGCGCAGTCCGGTGTCGGTGACCAGGAACAGGGAGCCGGACTCCGACTGGTCCCCGGCGACCTGGCGGTAGAGGAGGCCGGTGCCGGGGGTGACGTAGGTGCGGCTGCCGCCTTCGACGATGGTGGCGGGGAAGGCGGTGCCGGCCCAGGTGCTCAGCCGGGTCGCGCCGCGCGGGCCGACGTCGCGGAGCACGCTGCACACGGTGTCCCGGGCCCCGGCCCCGGACGGGGCGTTGACCTGCCGCACCGCCTGCCGCGGCCAGTCGCGGTCGCCCTGGAAGACCACGGCGCCGGACCGGGTGGCGCCGGGATCGACGCCCTTGGGGCGGCCCGCCTGGTCGAGCCGGTTGGACGCCTCCGAGCCGAGCAGCAGCCGGGCGGTGAAGTCGGAGACCGGTGCCACCTTCCCGGGCAGCACGACGTACTGCTGGGGGCCGGCGCCGGTCTCGGTGCGCAGCACCATGCCGACCCTGTCCTCGTCGGGGGTGAGGCCCGGCACCCCGGCGCGGGTGCCGACGGGGGCGGGCAGCTCCGGGAAGGTGACGGGGTCACCGGTGTGCAGCGTCGCCAGCCAGTCGTCGGTGACGTGCTGCGGGCGGCGGTTGCCGACCAGCGCCTTGAGCAGCAGGTCGTTGTGGCCCGCGGTGGCGGCGGGCGCGTGCCGGCGCCATTCGTCCCCGCCGACCAGGTACTTGGTGCCGGCCGCGTCCACCAGGTAGCGGGCCTTGGTGCGGGCGCTCTCCACGTAGAGCACCTCGCCGCCGCGGAGTCGCTGCTGGCCGTCGGTCCGCCGGTCCGCCTCCCGGGCGGCGAAGACGAAGGTGGCCTCCTGCACCGTGCCGCCGTTGCCGCCCGGCTGCTGGCACACCGCCCAGCGCTTGGCCTTCCCCGCCTCGCCCGGGGCGGGCAGCCGGTCCGGGGCGTAGGGGATGCCGAGGGTGGGGCCGTGCGGGAGGTCCCCGCTGTCCAGCACCTTCTCGTCGACCTTGATGACCTTGCCCTTGCCCGGGTCCAGCAGGAGTTTGGCGGAGGCGAGGTTGAGGACCGGGTGGAGCTGCGCCTTCTTGTTGGTCACCAGGACCACGTAGCGGGTGGTGGAGTCGCTGCCGATGATGACGTTGGTGGCCGGTTTGTCCCAGCCCTCGGGTGCCTTGGGCTTGAACATCCCCCACGCCCCGAAGCCGGCGAGGATCAGCGCCCCGACGATCATGCCGGGCAGGACGGCGCGCAGCGGCCGGGGCGCGCCCTCCTCGGTTCCGGCGGGTGTGGGCTGGAGGAAGGCGGCGATCATCCGCTTCTTCGCGTAGGTGTAGGCGTTGAGTTCGTCCCGCCGCGATGCCATCGGTTCGTCTCTCCCCCGGGCCGTGTTGGTCCAACCGGCCCCCTACTATGCCGTGTACGAGTCACCACGGTGCGTGCGGGTCGGTCACAGCCCGTCCCGACGGGAATTCGGAGGGTCAGGACGACGTTGTACGGACGGACGCGGCGGGGGCCGCGGGCCGGCCGGGTGGGTCCAGGGGGTGGCCGCGCCGAGGGCGCGGCCGGGGAGACGGCGGTTCGAGGGGGAATGCGGGATGGCAGCGGGAGCGCGGGGCACGGCGCCTGCGGCACCGGGTGGCCAGGGCACACCGGGGGGCCCGGACGCGGGTCCGCGGCCGGCCGGCCGGCGGAGGGTCAGGTCCGCGCGCCCGGGGCGCGGCAGGGAGCGGGGCGGTCGTCCCCCGGGCCGGCGGTGCTGCGGGTGGCGTCGCGCCCCGGGCGGTCCGGTGCGCTGCCGTTGCAGCAGATCGTGCTGGTGGAGCTGGCGGCCGCGCTGCTGCTGGTGGCCTGGGTGACCGACCGGGTGCTGGTGGTCCCGGCCGCGGTGGTGGCCGTCCCGCTGGTGGGCCTGGCGGTCCTCCGGCGGCGGCGCCGGTCGCTGCCGGAGTGGCTGGGCACCGCGCTGGCGATGCGGCGGCGTCTGCGGCGGGCGCGGAGTTCGGCGGTCCCGCCGGACACCGACGCCGGGCTGGTGCCCGCCGTCGAGTGCGAACCGGCCTTGCGCACGTACGCCTTCCACGACCGGGAGCGCCGGCCGGTGGGGATGATCGGGGACGGCACGTTCCTGACGGCGGTGCTCCAGGTCGAACCGCGGGACGCCGCACTGCGCCCGCCGGGCGGCGAGCGCGGGCTGCCGCTGGCGCTGGTGCACGACGCGCTGGAGGTGGACGGCATCCGGCTGGAGTCCGCGCAGATCCTGCAGCAGACCCAGCCCGCCCCGGCGGCGCACCTGCCCCCGCAGGCGGTGGCCACCCGCAACTACGCGCCGCTGCAGGCCGGGACACGGGCGCCCGCGGTGCGCCTGACCTGGGTAGCCCTGAAGCTGGATCCGGAGCTGTGTCCGGAGGCGGTGGCGGCGCGCGGCGGCGGGCTGGAGGGGGCGCAGCGGTGTCTGCTGCGCGCCGCCGACCAGTTGTCGAGCCGGCTCACCGGGGCCGGCTTCCGGGCCCGGGTGCTCAGCGAGGACGGGGTGGTCGCGGCGGTGGCGGCGGCCGCGTGCGCGGACCCGATCGCGGCGGCGTCCGCCGCGCAGTCGGGTGGCGCGGGGCGGGCGGGCACGCCGGTGCGGCGCACGGTGGAGACGGCGCGTACCTGGCGGTGCGACGACCGCCGGCACACCACGTACTGGCTGGGGCGCTGGCCCCAGTTGGCGGCCGGGTCCGCCGGTCCCGCCGGGGAGGGCTCCGGCCCGGTGCCACTGGCCGGGCTGGTCTCGTTGCTCACCTCGGTGCGGGTGCTGGCCACCACGTTCAGCCTGACGCTGAGCCGGGGCGGCCGGCACGAGGCGGTCGTCTGCGGTCATCTGCGGATCACCGCCCGCAGCGACGACGAACTGGTGCAGGCCAGGCGCGAGCTGGAGCAGCTGGCCCGCGGCGCCCGGACGGGGCTGGTCCGGCTGGACCGCGAGCAGGTGCCCGGGGTGCTGGCCACACTGCCGCTGGGAGGGACACGGTGATGTCGGTACCACCGCAGGGCCACGGGATCCCGCCGGGGGCCGCGGCGACCCCACCGGGCGGTACGGGAATGCCGCCGGGCGGCACGGGAGCCCCGTCCGGTGCCGCGGGGACGCCGCCGGGCGGTACGGGGACACCGCCGGGCGGTGCGGGGACGACGCCGGGCGGTGCGGCGGGCCCTTCCGGTACCGCGGGAGGAGCACCGGGGGCCGTGGGGCCCCCGCCCGGCGCCGGTGCGGCTCCGCCGGGCGCCGTGGGTCCTTCTCCGGGCATCACGGGGGCGCCGTCCCCGACGTGGGGAAGTCCGCCCGGTGCCACGGCGTTCCCGCCCGGCGCCGGTGCGCCGGCGGGAGGCGCGATGCCACCGTACGCGCCCGCGTCGGCAGCGGTCCCGCACGCCCCGGCGCCGTCCCCTGCGGTCCACGCACCCGCGCGGCCGGAGCCCGTTCCGGGCCCGGTGCCCGGCGCGGGGGACGGGCCGGAACCGGATCCGGAGCGCGAGCCGCACGGGCGGCGCGGGGCCCGGCTGGGCTTCGGGCTGCTCGGGCCGCGCCGTGCCCGGCACGGGGTGTCGCTGGACCAGCTCTCCACCCTCACCCTGCCGGTGGGCGACGACGGCGTGGTCGCCGGGGTGGACCCGGAGGGACGGCCGGTGCTGCTCGGACTGAGCCGGCCGGCGCCGTTCGACGTGGTGCTCGTCGGTGGGCTGTGGACGGCGCAGATCCTGGCGCTGCGCACGGCGGGGACGGGTGCGCGGGTGGCGATCGAGACCGGGCGCGCGCAGTCCTGGGCCCCTCTGGTGCAGGCCGCGGGAGGCGGTCATCCCTGCATGGTGACGCACGAGGTGGGCCGGGTCGGGCCACAGGGCGCCTCCGTCCGGGGCCCGGTGCTGGTGGTCCGCGACTGCGGGGTACGGCCACCGCGCGGCAGGGTCACCGCGGCGCCGTGGCAGTCGGTGCTGACGCTGCTGCCGTATCTGAGCCCGGCGGCACCCCGGCTGCTGGAGCACGCCGCGCTGGTGGGGGTACAGCGGGTCTCCCCCGACGAGGCGGAGGAGATAGGCCGCATCATGGCCCTGCCGCGGGAGGACGTGGCGGCACTGCCGACCCTTCCGGACTGGGTGACCCTCTGGTGCACTCCGGGGCGTCGCCTGTATGTGTCGCTGCAGGCGACCGACGCCGAGTCAGGTCTGCTCGGGGCACCGCGCCGGGTGGACTGACCGTCGGCGGGGCGTGGGCCGAGGGGTGGGCGGGCGGGCCGACGGTCGGTGGGCCGTGAGCCGAGGGTCGGCAGCGGGCGGACTGACGGTCGGCGCGGGTGGTCGGCGGTTTCACCGATCAGGGCCCCGTCAGCTCCGGTCCGCAGTAGCCGTTTTGGCGGGTATGACCGCCTGTGATCCGCGGCCGACGTGTTGTGAGCCGAGAGACGGCGGGCCCTGAGCCGAGGGACGGCGCAGGTGGCCGGCGGTTTCACCGGTCAGGACCCCCGTCACCTCCGGTCCGTCGTAGCCGTTTTGACGAGTATGACCGCCTGTGGTCCGCGGTCGGCGGAGAGTTCCGTGGTCGTGGTGTGGTGACCCCGGGGAGGGTGCCGGCGGTCGGGCAGGAGGCGGGGACGGGCCTGCCCTCTTGACGCCCGCCGTGATTAGTCTTGTTGTGCGCGGTGGAGAACCCGCCCACAGGCACCGGCGTCCTGGAGGGGAAGGCCGAGCAGTCGGACGTCCGACGGTACTGGGCGGCCCCGCCACGACATTTTCAAGGTGCTCGACCACACCAGGAGGCATTGTGAGCAGCGATCGGGACGAGATCCGCACGGGCGGAACCACACCCGGCGATGATCGGTCCGACGCGGAGGCCGAGCACACCGGCGAGTTCACCATCGACTACAGCACGCCCTCCTGGTACACGCAGGACGCCGCGTCGTCGTCGGCCGCTTCGCCGGGTACGGCTTCCGGAGCCGGCCCGGTTCCGCCCCCGCCGCCCACCGGGAGCCCGGCGCCCTTCCCCGGGACGCCGGAGCCGGACGCCGCCCCGCCGGCCTGGACACCGCCCCCGGCCGCGCCCGAGCACGTGCCCGGTGGCGCGGTTCCGGCCGAACCCGGCGGCACCGGCGGTACCGGTGGCACGGGCGGTTCCGGTGCCACGGGCGGTTCCGGTGGCGCGGGCGGTACCGGTGGCGCGGGCGGTACCGGTGCGGCGGCAGCCGCCGGCGGGGAGTCCGCGGGCCCGGACGGGAGTGCGAGCGGTGCGGACGCGGCGGACCGGAGCACCCCGGAGAGCGCCGGCGCCGGTCAGGACGCCGCGGGCACCAGGGCCCCGCGGGACAGAGATGCCACGGGTTCCACGGACGGCGCCCGGCCCGCTGCCGCGCGCGAACCGGGCCGCCGGACCCTCGACGAACTCCTGGACGCGGTGTCGGCGGACTGGGACCTGCTGACCTCCACCTCGGGCAGCACCTCGGGCGGCACCTCGGCCTCCGCGTCGCCCGGGGGTGCCACGGCACAGGGCGCCGCGGCCGACGAGCGCCCCGGTGCCGGCGCCGACCGCGCCGCGGACGCCGCTCCGGGTCACCGTACGGACGGGCCGGCGGACGCCGAGAGCGGTTCCGGCGACGGTACGGCGGGCTCCGGTGGCACCCCCGACGGCGGCCGTGACGGCACCCCGGTCCCCTCGCCCCGGACCGGCGGGTCGCCCCGGACCGGTGAACAGGACGCCGACGGCGACTACGCCGTGGTCATCGTGGGGGACCGCGCCGACGACCGGTCCCAGGACGACGACGCCTCCGGACCGGAGCCGGTGGCCGCCGACTCCTTCTCGTTCGGCACCGCCGAGACGGGTGCCGGCCGGGACGGCACGCCCTCGGAGGCCGTCCCGGACGACGCACCCGTCGGCACCGGGCGGGACGGCTCGTCGTCCGGCACCGGTACCGGCGGCACACCTGCCGGCGCCGGCCGGGACGGCGCGTCCGCGGACGCCGGCCCGGAGGACGCGTCCTCCGTCGCGCGGGACGACGCTCCGGCCGGGGCGGGCAGCCGCGCCACCATGCGCTTCTCCAGCGCGGCGCTGCACCGGCAGATCGCCGAACAGGCGGCGCCGGGCGGCGCGGACGTCGGGGCGAACGGGAGCGGGCCGGCCGGTCCGGACAGCGGCCCGGCTCCGGACGGCACCCTGCGCAGTGAGGGCACCATGCAGTTCTCCGGCGCCGCGCTGCGCCGGAAGGTGGCCCAGCAGCAGGCGGCGGCCGCCGGTCCGGCGTCCGGTGCCGAGCCGCAGGACGCCCCGCCGCCCCATGGTCCGGGTGACCGGCCCGCGGCCGCCTGGACGCCGCCCCCGGTGCCGCAGGGCGGACTGCCGCCGCTGCCGCCGGACTTCGAGCCCGCCACGCCGGGCACGGGCGGGGCCGGAGCGGCTGCCGCCCCGGTGGATTCCTGGCCCCCGGCACCGCCCCAGCACGGTGGTGCGCCCCAGCACGGTGGTGTCCAGGCGCCGGGGCCGGTGGCGGGCGGCGCGCCGGACCCGGCACAGGCCGGCGGCGGTTCCCTCGCGGGCCAGGCCGGGTCCTGGCCGCCTCCGGTGCCGGACGCCCGGGGCGGGGCCGGTCCGGCGGCGGAGAGCGGTCCGCCGCCGGCTCCGCACTCCCCCGCGGCGGCCGGTGGGTACGGCTTCCCCCAGCACCAGCCGTACCCGCAGCAGGGCGGGCAGCCGGTACCGGGCGTGCCCGGTGGCGCGCCGCCGGCCGCCGGAGCCCCCGCTCAGCCCGGCCCGGCGGGCGGGCAGCCGTTCCCGCAGGCCGGACCGGCGGCGGGCCCCGTCCCGGCCGGGCCGGACGCACCGCCTCCGCCGGGGGGTTACGGGTTCCCGCAGGCCGGTGGGTACCCGGGGCAGCAGGTGCCCGGCGCCACGGACGGGCGGGCGCCGGAGCAGGCACCGGGCCAACCGGGTCCGGCCGGTGCCGGTGCCGCGCCCGGATACGGGTATCCGCAGGCCCAGGGCGCGCCGCAGGACCCGCGGGGCGGGGCGGCGGAGCAGTCCGCCGGCGCGCCCACGCCGTACCCGGGGCAGCCGGGCGGGGCCGGTGCCGCGCCGGGAGCGGACGGTTACGGCTATCCGCCGCAGGGTCCCGGGGCGGCGCAGCCCGGTGCCGGGCAGCCGGCCGGGCCGGCGGACCCGCGCGCCGGCGGCTGGCCCGCCGTCTCCGCCGAGCAGCGCCAGCGGTCCGCGCAGGCGGCCGGTGCGCCGCTGGGGTACACCGCCGCGGTGGAGCTGTCCTCGGACCGTCTGCTCCGCAGCAAGCCGAAGCCCAGGAAGCACACCCCGGGCGGTTCGCGGTTCCGGATCGGCGGCAAGAAGGAGGAGGCCGAGCGGCGGCGGAAGCTGGAGCTGATCCGCACACCGGTGCTCTCCTGCTACCGGATCGCGGTGATCAGCCTCAAGGGCGGCGTCGGCAAGACCACCACCACCACGGCTCTGGGTGCCACCCTGGCGACCGAGCGCCAGGACAAGGTCATCGCGATCGACGCCAACCCGGACGCCGGTACGCTCGGCCGCCGGGTGCGGCGCGAGACGGGAGCGACGATCCGGGACCTGGTGACCGCGATCCCGTACCTCAACAGCTACATGGACATCCGGCGGTTCACCTCGCAGGCGCCGTCGGGTCTGGAGATCCTCGCCAACGACGTGGACCCGGCCGTGTCGACGACGTTCAACGACGAGGACTACCGGCGCGTCATCGAGGTGCTCGGCAAGCAGTACCCGATCATCCTCACCGACTCGGGCACCGGTCTGCTGTACAGCGCGATGCGCGGGGTCCTGGACCTCGCCGACCAGCTGATCATCATCTCCACCCCCTCGGTGGACGGGGCGAGCAGTGCGAGCACCACCCTCGACTGGCTCTCCGCGCACGGGTACGCCGACCTGGTGTCCCGGAGCCTCACGGTGATCTCCGGGGTCCGCGAGACCGGCAAAATGATCAAGGTCGAGGACATCGTGTCGCACTTCGAGACCCGCTGCCGCGGTGTGATCGTGGTGCCGTTCGACGAGCACCTGGCGGCCGGCGCCGAGGTGGACCTGGAGATGATGCGGCCCAAGACCCGGGAGGCGTACTTCAACCTCTCGGCCCTGGTCGCGGAGGACTTCATCCGCGCCCAGCAGGCCCAGGGGCTGTGGACCGGCGACGGTTCCGGCCAGCCGCCGCCGCACCTGGCGCCGCCGATGCCGGGTCAGGGACAGGGACAGCCGGGGGCGTACGCGCCGGGACAGCCCCAGCCGGCGGCCCAGCCGGGAACGGGGGCGCAGCCGGGGCAGCAGTACCCGGCCGGACAGCAGCCGTACCAGCCCGGCCAGGCGTACCACCCGCAGCAGCAGTACCCGGGATACCCGCAGGCCGGGGCGGAGCGGCCGGGTACGGCGCAGGGCGGCTGGCAGCAGCCCGCGCACGGCGTCCCGGACCAGGGCGGGCAGGCCGCGGCGGCCGGGCACGGCGGTCAGGTGCCGGGGCAGCCGTACGCGCCGCAGCAGGGCCAGGGCTGGCCGCCCCAGCCCGGACAGGAGGCCCGGCCCGGGCAGCAGCCGGAGGGGCCCGCCCCGCAGCAGGGCGGCGAGCCCGCTCCGGGAGACGGCTACGGGTTCCCGCAGCCGCCGGCGCCGCCCCGGTCCTGACCTTCGGTCAACGCCGGGTCCCCGGCAGGCTCTCCGCCTCTCGCCGGCAGCCGTCGTCCCACCGTGGCGGCGACGGCTGCCGACCGTGGTGGCCCGGTCCGGGACCGCGGAGATCCGGAGCGGGGCCCCTGCGTCGGGGCTCAACCGCCGTCGCCCGCCCGGGCTCCGGTCCCCGCGCGGCCGGCCTCCCAAAAGCTTCGTCGTCGGGCCCCGACCGGAGCCGGACGGGCCGTCGCAGTCGCACCGGCACCCAACGCCCGACGTCGGGCCCGGCCCGTGCCCGACGGCCCGTCACCGGATGCGGCCCGTGCAGCGGTCCGTACAACGGTTCGTCGTCGGGCGCGGCCCGGTGCCGACTTCCCCGGCCGGCGCGGGCAACAGAGGGGCCAGTGGGGCCGGTTGGGCGTGGACGGGTCCACCGTCGGTCGGCAGAAGGTGGTGGTGCTCCCCCGGCGGTACGGGCGCCGCGCGGTGCACGCCGGAGGTCGGGACCGGACTCCGGTGGCCGGGGACGGTGGTGCCACATCCGGGACCAGGCGCAGACGGGTGGAGGGCGGTGGGCCGGTGCCATGGCACCGGCCCACCGCCCTCCACCATGCGATCGGGCGTCCCGCTCGCTGGCGCCCGGGTCCCGCTTGCGCGCGGGTCCCGGTCGCGTCAGGGTGCCACGGGTCGCGCGGGGCTCACTCGGCGCGCTCGGCGCCGGGGTCCGTCCCCGCCCCGGAAGCCGCTTCCGGGCCGGAGTCCGGCTCGCTGCCGGGGGCGGTCCCGGAGTCCTCGGCGGCGGTGTGCGCCTCGACCAGCTCCCGGGCCCGCTTCACATCGATCGCCATGCGCTCCAGCAGCGCCTCGATCGAGGCGAACTTCTCCTGGCCCCGCAGGTAGGCGAGGAAGTCGACCTCGACATGGAGGCCGTAGAGGTCGAGCCCGACCCGGTCGATCGCATACGCCTCGACGGTCCGCTCCGTCCCGTCGAACTGCGGATTGGTGCCGACCGAGATCGCCGCCGGCATCTTCTCCCCGTCGGCCGTCAGCCACCCGGCGTAGACGCCGTCGGCCGGGACCGCGGTGTGCGGCAGGGTCTCCACGTTCGCCGTCGGGTAGCCGAGTTCCCGCCCGCGCTGGGCACCGCGCACCACCACGCCCTCGACCCGGTGCGGACGTCCCAAGACCTCCATGGCCCCTTCGACGTCCCCCCGCGCGACCAGGGTGCGGGCGAGCGTGGACGAGAAGGGCTCGCCCCCGCCGGCCGTACCCCGCTCGTAGAGGTCGATGACCTCGACCTCGTAGTCGTAGGTGGCGCCCAGCTGCTGGAGGTAGGCGACGTTCCCGGCGGCCCGGTGCCCGAACCGGAAGTTGGGCCCCTCCACCACCAGCCGGGCGTGGAGCCGGTCGACCAGCACCTTCACCACGAAGTCACCCGGGGCGAGCTGGGAGAACTCGGGGGTGAACGGGATCACCAGCACCGCGTCCACGCCCAGGTCGGCCATCAGCTCGGCGCGCCGGTGGTGCGGCGCGAGCAACGGCGGGTGGCTGCCGGGGCGCACCACCTCGCTCGGATGCGGGTCGAAGGTGACCACGACCGCGGGAACGCCCAGCTCACGCGCCCGGCTCACGGCGCGGCCGATGATCAGCTGGTGCCCGCGGTGCACCCCGTCGTAGGAGCCGATGGTGACGACGCTGCGTCCCCAGTCCTCGGGGATGTCCTCCAAGCCACGCCAGCGCTGCACTGTGCCCGCTCCTCGCCCGAACCTTTGTCTGTCGATTTCAGCTCTAAGACTGCCATGCCCGCGGCCCGGGTCCGGCATCGGCCAGCCCCGTCATGGTGCGACCCGCGTCTCATCCCCGCGATCACCGGCCCGGCACACCGCCGCCGGCCCTCGCCGGGCCGGTCCGGCGGGTCCCGTACAGCGCTTGACGCCCCCGGCGGCCACGGTACGGCCCGGGCGGGGCGGGCGGTACCGCGCCTCGCCCTGCCGGGTGGCCGGCGCGCCGTACGATGCGCCCCGCCGCCCGTACGGTCCGGCCCGCCGCCCGTGCGGTGGAACGCGGGCCCCCGCACACCGGATACCGGCCGGGCGCGGCGTCCGGCCCCCGGATCCCTGGGCTTCCGGGCTCAGGGCTCCCGGACTTCCAGGCTTCCGGACTCCTGGCCCCGACGCCCGGACTCGCGGGCACTTCCGGCGGATCATCCGGCGCGCCCGCGTTCCGGACCGCGTCGCACCGGGGAGCCGCCCGCTCGCGCCGAGGCCACCGGCCGTTCAGGGTCGATCGGCCGTTGGGAGCCGCCACCGGCCGTGCCCTGGTGCCCCGCGGCCCTCGACGGCCCGCTCATGCCGGGGTGCCACCGGCCGGGGTTCACATGGCACCGGCCGCGCCCGCCCCGCTCCGCCGTTCCGGATCACCGGCCGGGCCCGGCCCGCCCACCGTTCGAGCCACCGGAGATGCCCGGGAGGCGACCGCCGTTCCCGGCGGCTACCGGCCGTCGCGGGGGCCGGCGGTCGGGCGGGGGCCGGCGCGGTCGTCCGGGTGGGCGCCGTCCGCCGCGGCACCGACCAGCCGGCCGGCGTCCGCCGGGACCGGGCGCGGCTCGCCCCCGGGGGTTTCCGGCAGCATCGCGTACCGGGACGCCACCACCGGGCCGGGCGCCGCGCCGAACACCGTGCCGGCCGGCACCGGTGGGCGGGCGTCCGGCGTCCGGGCGCTGTTCCGGGCCAGTTGCTCGCACTCCTGCCGGGCCGCCGTGCCGAGGACGCCGGCCCACCGTTCCGGTGCGGAGGCCGCCCAGCCGCACACCAGCCGGGCGAACCCCGGAACCTCCCGGGCCAGCCGGACCAGCCGCAGGTCGAAGCAGCGCGCGCCTTCCGGGGTGCGGGCCAGCAGGGTGCCGACGCGGTGCACCAGGTCCCGTGTACGGTCCTCGCCCCGCTCCGCCGCCCCCTCGGCCGCGGCGCGCAGCAGGGCCGTCAGGACCGCCGCGTTGCCGCATCCCGCCGGGGGCCAGGCGTACGCGTCGTACCGCTCACGCTCCAGCAGCGCCGTCAGCAGGTCCTCGCGCACCGCCCGGGCGTGCGGCGCGCCGGGGGCCGCGAGGACCGGGGCCAGCGCCCGCCGTACCTCGGCGGGCCGGCTGCGCAGCAGTTCCAGGACGAACGGGCGGAGGTCGCCGGGCACCGGCGGGCCTTCGTCCAGCCGCCGGGCCACGAACGCGGCGGCGTGCCGCGCGCCCCACGGGCCCCGGTCGGCCACCTCCGCAACCAGAGCGGTCACCCGGGCGGCCGACGCCGGCGGGCGGACCTCCGCCAGCGCCCGCAGCAGCGGTTCCGCCGCCCCGCCGTCCCGGTCGATCCGGTCGCGGAAGGCGGCGAGCACCGGCTCCGGGTGGGTATCCACCGCGGGGAGCAGCGCGGTCGGCGGCAGAGCGGGGTCACCGGCCGTGAACACCTCCAGGGCGCGCGGCAGATGGCGGGTGCGGGTCGCCGGGTCCCGGACCAGGAGGGACAGGGCGACACCGTGCGCCGCCCCCTCGGCAGGGCCTGCGAGCAGGGCGAGCGCGGCCCGCCGCAGCCGCTCGCGGTCGGTGGCCCGGTGCGCCCCTTCGGCGGCCGTGGCCGCGTGACCGACGGCGGCGGCCCGCCGTTCCGGCCTGGGGTCGTGCGCCCAGCGCTCCACCGCCCGGCACAGTGCGGCCGGCTCCTCCGCGACGAGTACGGCGAGCAGTTCCGCGGCCCGCGGGTGCCCGGACCCGGCCAGCGCCTCGACGAGTCCGTCCGTCGCCCGGTCGCGGTGGGCGTAGAGGAGGGCCTGGGCCGCCGCGGCGACGGTGGGCGGCCGTCCGGGGGACGCCGCCCCGGTGGGGACGAGCGGCCGTTCGTCGGTGAACCAGCGGCACAGCGCCGGCTGCACGGTCCGCGGTTCATCGGCGAGCAGCGCCGCCGCGGCCTGCAGGAAGCGGTACCCGGGGCGGGCGGTGGCGGAGCCGGTCCCGGCCGAGGCCTCACCCGCGGGCCGGGCGGAGCCCGCACAGCCGGACCGGGCGGGACCGGGGCCCTGAGAAGGTCGGTCGAGGACGTCGCCCTCACGGCCCGGCCGAACGAGGCCGGCGAGGCCGGCGGAGCCGGGCCCGGCGGGCCGGGTGGTCGCGGCGGTGTCCGGCTGGGCGTCCGGCGCCGGGCCGACCCGGGCGGTGGCGGCCCCTCTCTCCTCCCGCCGGGCCGCGCCCGGGGCCGGAGCATCCGCCGGCAGCAGCAGCCGGAGCAGCTCCATGCGGTCTTCGACGGCCAGCGGCAGCCGCAGCCAGAACCAGGGGCCGAACTCCTCGGGCACGGCCGGTACCGCCCCGGGCCGGGAGCGCTCCGGTGGTGCGGCGGGGACCGCGCCCGCGCGCTCGGCGAACCGCCGGGCGAGCCCGGACAGGACGTCCAGATACGGGGCGGCATCGGGCACCCGCAGCACCGTCTCGCCGAGCAGATGCGCGGCCCACCACGCCGGGCCCGGGTCCGGGCCGGGGTCCGCCGTCTCCCCGGACATACCGGATCCCGGCGCCCCGGGCAGGTGGGACACCACCACGTCCGCCAGGGCGGCGAGATGACGGGCGAGGGCGGCGGGGCCGCGCCGACGGGCGACCAGCAACAGTGCCACCACCACCGGGCCGATCCGGTGCCGGGGCACCGGCAGCGTCCGGGGCCCGGACGGTTCACCGGCCACCTCCGGACCGGCGCGGCGGGCACACCCGGGGCCGGCCGGAGCGGGGACGGCGTCCGGGCCGTCGGACGAGGCGCTGCCGCCGGGTGCGGCGGGGCCGGTGGACGCGGGATTGGCATCCGGGCCGTCGGACGGAGCACCGCCGCCCGGCGCGGCGGAGCGGGCGGTGGCCCGGTCGGGGGCGTGGCCCGCGTCACGGCCGGCGGTGGCCCGGTCCGGAACGTGGCCGGCGTCGCGGCCGGTAGTGGCCAGGTCCGAAACGCCGCCGGCCTCACGCCCGACGGTGGCCCGGCCGGGAACGCGGCCGACGTCACGGCTGGAGGCGTGGACGGCGGTGGCACGGCCGGAGGCGTGGCCGGCGTCATGGCCGGGGGTCCGGCCCTCAGCGGGAGGGAGGGCGTGGTCGTGGGCGGGGCCACGGGCGCCACCGCCTTCGGCCGGTCCCCGGGCCGGGTGGTGACCGTCGTGCGCGACGGGCTGCCGTGGCACCCGGGCCCGCCGCCCCGGGGCGGCCGTCCACCCCGTCGGCCCGGCGCCGGACGGGGGTACGGCACCGGACGGGCGTACGGCGGAGACATCCGGCGAGGAGGACGGCCGAGGTGCCGGACGACCCCCGTCCCCGTTGCGGGGGGCCGGTGCGGTGAACCAGGGCTCCAGGTCCCGGGGGTCGATCACCGGCGGGGGGCCGGCGTCCGGATGGCGTACACCCCCGCCCGCGAACGTGGCGCCATGGTCTCCCGAACGGTCGAGGTCGACGGAGCGTGCGTCGGCGGCCCCGCTCCACGCGACCGCCGCCCCGGGCCCGGCGGACGCACCGGTGAACGGTTCCTCGACGGCCGGAAGGGCACGTTCCGCAAAGGAGCGGCCGGCACCGGGGGGATCGCCGCCGGCCGCCGAGCGGTCGTCGCCACCGGGGGCCGCGCCGTGGGCCGGAACGCCCTGGTGGCCCGGACCGCCGTCGGCGACCGGAACGCCGTCGGCGACCGGGCCGTGGTCGGCGGCCGGATCCGGGCCGGCGGCGGGGCCGCATCGGACCAGGTCGTGGCCGCCGGCCGGGACCGGGTGGGCGGCCGGCTCCCGCTCCGGGCAGTGGGGGGCGGCCGGAGCGTCGTCGGTCGAGGGACCAACGCCGGGTGGCGGAACAGCGCCGCCGGCGGGCCCGGGGACGCTCACCGGGCCGGCGGGGGCGGGCGGCGGCGCGGCCCCGGCTTCCGCGGCCGGATCCTGCTCGGCACGGCGGCGCCGCGCCCCTCCGTCGGGGCCGGGCCCCGCCGGCTCCGGGGGGACGTTGCGGGTGCTCGGGTCCCCCGCCGCCCGGTCCGGATCGCCACCGGCGAGTTCCGCGGCGGCTCCCCGGTGCGAGCCACGAGGGTGGACCAGGGCGTCGAGCGCGGCGTCCAGATCCAGGTGCGTGCCCTGCAGCCAGTCCGCGAACTCCTCGTGGGCGAAGCGGAAGCCGCTCCCGGCGGGCACCAGCAGCTCCTCGGTGAGAACGGCCGACGCCCACCCGGTACGCCAGGGGAAGATCTCCTCGAAGGTCTCCCGGTCCAGCTCTCCCTGCCCGGGGCCCAGGCAGCGGCGCGCCGCCTCGTGGACCTGCCCGGCGACCTTCGCCGCCAGCCGCCGCACCACCGTGCCGCTCACCGGCGGGTTCCGGGCCGCCACCAGCCGGACGGCGATCCGCAGACACACCAGATCGAGGTGGGCGGCGAAGATCTCCCACCGGTCGGGCGGAGGTACGGCGGGAACGGCGTCGCGCTCCCCGTGCGGTGGCCGCCCGGCCCGGCCGGCCGTGCCAGGTCCGCCGCCCTCCGGCCCACCGCCGGTCTCCCCCGTACGCTCCCGGGAGCCGGTGCCGGGCCCGGTGAGTGCGGCGCGGATCTCGGCCAGGAGGCGCAGGGCGAGCGGATGGCGGCGGTCCCGTTCGGCCAGGGCTTCGGCGGGGAGCCCGTACCGCGCCCGGGCCACCTCCGCCTCCCGCGGTGACAGATCGCCGAGCCGGACGCAGTCGGGCAGCGGGCGGCCGAGCGGAACGGGGTGTCCGGTGTGCCGCCCGGCCACGTCCTCGGTGCGCCGCGACGGGCGGTACAGGGCCTCCGGCGGGAACAGTGCGCCGGCCCGCTCCCAGTACTCGGGCCGGCAGGCGATGACGAGCCGGACGTCCGCCTCCCGCAGCCATGCGGCGGTCTCCGCGACCCATCCGGCGAGCCGGTGGGCCAGCGATGGGGGCATCTCCTCGGGCGCGTCGAGGAGGACGAACAGCCGGCGGCCGGCTTCACGGGCACAGGCCGCCACCGCCTCCGGGGGGACGGCGGCGAGGTCGTGGACGGGGGACGCCCGGTCGGCCGAGGCGACGATCCGGCCGGCGGTGATCAGGGCGCGGGCCACCGCGTCCCGGACGCTCCGGTCCCCCGCCCGCAGCTCCGCGCCCCTCAGGCGGATCGTCGGGGCGGACGCGGAACCGCGGGACCGGCGGGCGGCCAGCGCGGACAACTCCGTCGACCGGCCGGTTCCGGGATCGCCGACCAGTCCGAGAACGGTCCCCCGGCCCTCTTCGGCGAATCGCCGGAACTCCTCGGCGACCGTATGCCGTTCGACGTGGGCGGCATCCTCCGTGGCAACTGCGAGGTCCGGCTCGGGATCCTGGCCGCCGCCCCGAGCGGGACCGGCACGACCAGGACCGGCACGACCGTCGGCGCACCTGCCGACGACGGGGTTCGCGAGCCCCGCCGGACCGGACGGCCCCGCGGAATCCGCAGAAGCCGTTGGCCCGGTGGGACCGGTGGGGCCGGTGGGCCCGGTGGGACCGGTGCGAGCCGCGGAAGCCCTGGGGTTCTCGGAAGCCGCGGTAACCGTGGGGCCCGTAGGACCGGTGGGCGGTGCCGGGGGACCGGGCGCCGGGTCCGCCTGCTCCGGCCGGCCGCCGCTGCCTGCGTCGGTACCGGAGCCGGGGGTCGGGGTCGGAGCTGAGGACGGGGTCGGGGCCAAGGCCAGGGGCCAAGGCCGAGGCCGGAGTCGGAGCCAAGGCCGGAGTCGGAGCCAAGGCCGAGGTCGGGGCCACTGCCGGTCGCGCCCACCGCCGTGCCGCCCCGGCGGACCGTGGACCACGGCTCCCCCGCCCGCCGCGGGCCCCTGCCCCGCCGTCCGTCCCTCCTCGGCGCCGGCCGCCCGTGCCGACCGTCCCCCGTGGTCCTGCGGGCCCGTCCGGTCCCGGTCGTACGGCTCCGGACCCGCGCCCGCCCGGGCCTCGCCCTCCGGGCCGCACGGGCCCCGGCCGCCCCGCTCCTCCTCCCCGGTCTGCGCCCCCTGTCCGTCGCCGCGCCGCTCGGGGCTGCGGTCCCCCCGGTCGTCGCCCCGGGTGTCCCGGCTCGGGCGCCCCGCACCGCCGTGCTCGCGCCCACCCCGGCCATCGACCGTCCGGAGCGGACCGCCACGGCGGAAAGCGGCCCCGCCCGCACCACCGGGACCAACGTCCTCCCGGTCGGCCCGGTACGGCCCGTCCGGTCCGTCCTGGCCGCCCCGGCTGTCCTCCGCCCGGGCCGCCGCCCCTCCGTCCGGGGCGGGCGCGGTCTCCCGTACACCGATGACCGACGCCGCCCGCCGTACGCCGGCGGCGGGCGCCACCGTCCGTTCGCCGGCGTACGGCGCCGACGGCGCGCCTCGGCTGTCGCCCGGTCCGGAGGCCGGCGGCCGGGTGCGCCGGCGGGAGGGGGCCGGGGGGCGGCCCACCGGCCGCCAGTCCACCGGGCCCACCGCCCGGGCGGCCTCCCACGCCCCGCCGGCCGGGCCCGGTGGGGTGAGGGTGGCCGCGGTGAGACGGAGGACGCCGGCGAGGTTGAGGTCGGGCCCGTAGGCCGGCGCGGAGTCACCGTTGCGCTCCAGCACCGCCGCCAGCGGGCCGTCCGGATCCGCCGCCGCCACCGCGCGCAACGGGATGCCGAACACGGCGGCCCGGTGCCCGGTTCGGAGCGCCGTGCCGAGGACCGCGACGACGGAACCGGTGCGGGCGTCGAGCACCGGGCCGCCGGCCGCCCCACCGGCCGGCACCGGCTCCGCGGGGCCGCCGGGCCGGTCCCGCTGGCCGTCCAGGCGCAGCTCCAGCGCGGTGGCGATCAGCCGGAACCGGTCGGTGGCGGCGTAGGTGACGGGGCGGGCGGCCAGTGCCCGGGCGGTCAGCCACCGCTCCGCCCACACCAGCAGCGCCGTGCCCGGCGCCGGTGTCCCGCCGGAGGCCACCGGCAGCGGGGCGAGGGGCAGCCCGCCGGTACGCACCAGGGCCAGGTCGGCGTCCGGGAGCGCGGTCACGGCCCCGGACTCCAGCACCCGGGTCAGACCGCACCGGGTGGTCAGCACCAGCCGGGCCAGGCCGTCCACCGCCTCGTGGCTGGTGACCAGGGTGCCGTGCCCGTCGGCGAGGAACCCGACCCCGCGAGGCCGTCCCGCCAGGTCGCGAATGCGCACCAGCGCCCGGTCCACACCGTCCGGTGCCGTCGCCATCCCGCACCCGCCTCCGCTCCCTGATCGCGCACGGGTTCGTACCCTTGTGCCCCTTCCGTTCCGACGGTAGGCAGTCGGTGATCAGTGGGACAGGTCCCACGGTGAACGCGCCCCCCTGCACCCCCAGGGTTCACGTCGAGCGCCTGCACGATGGGGTGAATATGCGACACGACACGGATAAGTGGTGTGGTGGGCCAGGGCGAGAATCGGCCACCCCGTGCTCGGCCGCCGGAGCGCCCCGACCCGCCGGCCCCCCACTTCGCCGGCCCACGCTTCGGCCGGCCGGCCGCCACCGGCTCCCGCTCGCCTCCGGCCGCCTCCCCCGCACGGCGGCCGGCGCTTCCAGCCCGGCGGCGCGCGGTACGCCCCGCCGCGCCGGCGCCGGCTTCCCACCGCGCTGCCGCCGCTCCACATGGCCCGGCCCCCGCTCCCCGTCCCCCGCCGGTACGACCTCTCCGGCCCTGCGGCGCGCGGCATCCCGGCCGACTCTCCACGGCCCCGCCGACTCCACCGAACCGCCGCCCCCACCACCCCGCTCGCGACTCGGCCGGTGTGCGCCCCGTTCGGCCGCACCTCCCCGGCCCTCAGCCCCGTCCCAGCCAACGCCGGCCCCTGCCCCAGCCCCGCGCACCGTCCCGGTGCTCCTGGGCCCCGCCCGGGGCGTACGGCACCGCCCTCACACCGTCACACCGTCGCGGCGGCCACCGCGGCGCCTGCCACCGGCCGCACCGGGCCACGCCCACCACCGGCCGCATCGCGCCACGCCACCGGCGCCGCCCCGCGCACCCTGCCATCCGGCGCTCCGCGACCCCGCCCGCCCCCCGGACCACTCCCTCCCACGGCCCGTACCCGGCGCGCCGGCCCCGCCGGCCCCGTCCACTCCGCGGCTCACGTGCCGACCGGCCCCATCCCTCGCATCCCCACCCCCCGCACCCCGGCGCACGCCCGCCTCCGTACTCCCCCCGCCACGCAGCGCACCCCGCCCCACCGGTCGGCCGGGTGGCCGATCCGGTGGGGCGGGGTGGGGCGGGCGCCGGGCGGGCCGGCGCGGGGGAACGGGCGGGAGGTCAGGCGAGGACGGCCAGGCTCCTGGCCCTGCCGCCCTGCTCCTCGATGAGGGCGAGGAGGCTCCCGTCGGGCGCGAAGACCGCCACCGGGCCGGCCGGGAGGCCGGGGGTCGCGATCCGCACGCCGTTGCCGAGCAGCCGGGCCTGGTCCTCGTCCACGTCCCAGCGGGGGAACGCCGCGGCGGCGGCGTCGGCGATCGGCATGACCTCCAGCGCCTCCTGGTGCTGGTCCAGGGTCAGGGCGTCCGCCAGCCCGTACGGGCCGACCCGGGTGCGGCGCAGGGCGGTCAGGTGGCCGCCGGTCCCGAGCGCGGCACCGAGGTCGCGGGCGAGCGCCCGGATGTAGGTGCCGGAGGAGCAGACGACGGTGATGTCGAGATCCACCACCGGGGTGCCGTCCGGCGCCACGGTGTCCCGCCGCTCCCGCAGGGTGAACGAGGAGACGGTCACCGGGCGGGCGGGGAGTTCGAACTCCTCGCCCTCCCGGACCCGGGTGTAGGACCGCTTCCCGTCGATCTTGATGGCGCTGACCTTGGACGGCACCTGCTGGATGTCGCCGGTCAGTCCGGCGATCGCCGTCCGCACGGCGTCGGCGTCGAGGGCCGTGGCGCCAGCGGCGGCGGTGATCTCGCCCTCGGCGTCGTCGGTCACGGTCGTCTGGCCGAGCCGGACGGTGCCCTGGTACTCCTTCTCGGTGAGCGCCAGGTGGCCCAGCAGCCGGGTGGCCTTCCCGACCCCGATGACCAGCACGCCGGTCGCCATCGGGTCGAGGGTGCCGGCGTGCCCGACCCGGCGGGTCCGGGCGATGCCGCGCATCTTGGCGACGACGTCATGAGAGGTGAAGCCGGACGGCTTGTCCACCACGACAAGTCCGTCCGGCCCGGTTGCGGCGCGCTTCATTCCCCGGCCGCGCCGTCCTCGTCGTCCTCGGCCGGCTTGCGGTACGGGTCCGCGTCGCCGGCGTAGCGGGCGCCCGAGGACGCCTCCCGGACCCGGGCGTCCGAGGCCCGTGCCTGGTCCAGGAGGTCCTCAATGGTCCGGGCGGTCTCCGGCAGCGCGTCGGCCACGAAGGTGAGGGTGGGGGTGAACTTGACCCCCGCCGCGCGCCCGACCTCGGAGCGGAGGACGCCCTTGGCGCTCTCCAGGCCGGCCGCCGCCTCGGCGCGCGTCTCGTCGTCGCCGTAGACCGTGTAGAAGACGGTCGCCTCCCGCAGGTCGCCGGTGACCCGGGTGTCGGTGATGGTCACGTGCGAGCCGAGTCGCGGGTCCTTGACGCCACGCTGCAGTTTCTGGGCGACCACCTCCCGGATGAGGTCCGCCAGCCTCTTCGCCCGCGCATTGTCGGCCACTGGTCCGTCTCCTTCTTCTCTTCCACCATTGTGCTTCCGGCGCCGCCGACGAGGTCACTCGTCATGGTCGCCGTGGAACCGCCGCCGCACCGACAGCAGCTCCACCTCGGGCCGTGAGGCGACCAGGCGCTCGCAGCGGTCGAGTACGTCGTTGAGGTGCTCCGTGCTCCCGGAGACCACCGCCAGCCCGATCCTGGCCCGGCGGTGGAGGTCCTGGTCGCCCACCTCCGCCGCGCTCACCGCGTACTTGCGCTGGAGCTCGGCGACGATCGGCCGGACGACGGAGCGTTTCTCCTTCAGCGACCGTACGTCGCCGAGGAGGATGTCGAAGGACAGCGTCCCTACATACATGTGAGACAGGTCAAGCCACCTGTGGGGCCTCGTCCGGTGCCCTGCCGCGAACCGGCGGGGACACCGAAACCGTACACGCAACGGCCGGGGCCGATCGACGGAAATACCTCCGCCGACCGGCCCCGGACCTGCCGCCGCGTCGCATCGGCCGTGCGTGGCCGGGCGTACGGGACGCCCGGCCGTGCCCGGCCTCAGCCGCGCGGCTTCTCCCGCATCTCGTAGGTCGCGATGACGTCGTCCACCTTGATGTCGTTGAAGTTTCCGAGGTTGATACCACCCTCGAAGCCCTCGCGGATCTCGGTGACGTCGTCCTTGAAGCGACGCAGCCCCTCGATGGTGAGGTTCTCCGCCACGACCTTGCCGTCGCGGATGAGGCGTGCCTTGGTGTTCCGCTTGACCTCGCCGGAGCGGATGAGCACACCCGCGATGTTGCCCAGCTTGGAGGAGCGGAAGACCTCGCGGATCTCCGCGGTGCCCAGCTCGACCTCTTCGTACTCCGGCTTGAGCATGCCCTTGAGGGCCGCCTCGATCTCCTCGATCGCCTGGTAGATGACCGAGTAGTACCGGACGTCCACGCCTTCGCGCTCGGCCATCTGGGTGGCGCGCCCCTCGGCGCGCACGTTGAAGCCGATGACGATGGCGTCGGAGCCGGAGGCGAGGTTGATGTCGGACTCGGTGACGGCACCCACGCCACGGTGCAGCACGCGGATGTCCACCTCCTCGCCCACATCGAGCTGGAGCAGCGAGGACTCCAGGGCCTCGACCGAACCGGACGCGTCGCCCTTGATGATGAGGTTGAGCTGCTGCACCTCGCCGGCCTTGAGCACCTTGTCGAGGTCCTCCAGGGACACCCGGCGGGTGCGCTTGGCGAAGGCCGCGTTGCGCTCGCGGGCGGCGCGCTTCTCGGCGATCTGACGTGCCGTGCGGTCCTCGTCGACAACCAGGAAGTTGTCGCCGGCGCCCGGGACGTTGGTCAGACCCAGCACCAGGACCGGCATGGACGGTCCCGCCTCCTCGACGCTGTTGCCCTTGTCGTCGAGCATGGCCCGGACCCGGCCGTAGGCGTCGCCGGCCACCATCGTGTCGCCGACCCGGAGGGTGCCTCGCTGGACCAGCACGGTGGCCACCGCGCCGCGGCCGCGGTCGAGGTGCGCCTCGATCGCGATGCCCTGCGCGTCCTGCTCGGGGTTGGCCCGCAGGTCGAGCGCGGCGTCCGCGGTGAGGACCACGGCCTCCAGCAGGCTGTCGATGTTCAGACCCTGCTTGGCGGAGATGTCGACGAACATGGTGTCGCCGCCGTACTCCTCGGCCACCAGGCCGTACTCGGTCAGCTGACCGCGCACCTTGGTCGGGTCCGCGCCCTCGACGTCGATCTTGTTGACCGCCACCACGATCGGCACGTCGGCCGCCTTGGCGTGGTTGAGCGCCTCGACCGTCTGCGGCATGACGCCGTCGTTCGCGGCGACCACCAGGATCGCGATGTCGGTGGACTTGGCACCACGGGCACGCATGGCGGTGAACGCCTCGTGACCCGGGGTGTCGATGAAGGTGATGCGGCGCTCTTCACCGTTGACATCGGTGGAGACCTGGTAGGCACCGATGTGCTGGGTGATGCCACCGGCCTCGCCGGCGACCACGTTCGTCTTGCGGATGGCGTCCAGCAGACGGGTCTTACCGTGGTCGACGTGACCCATGACGGTCACCACCGGCGGACGCGGCGCGAGCATGTCCTCGCCGCCCTCGTCCTCGCCGAACTCGATGTCGAAGGACTCCAGGAGCTCCCGGTCCTCCTCCTCCGGGCTGACGATCTCGACGACGTAGTTCATCTCGCCGGCCAGCAGCTCCAGCGTGTCGTCGGAGACCGACTGGGTCGCGGTGACCATCTCGCCCAGGTTCAGCATGACCTGGACCAGGGACGCCGGGTTGGCGCCGATCTTCTCCGCGAAGTCGGTCAGCGAGGCACCGCGCGACAGCCGGACCGTCGCACCGTTGCCGCGCGGCAGCATGATGCCGCCGACCGACGGGGCCTGCATGGCCTCGTACTCCTGGCGCCGCTGGCGCTTGGACTTGCGCCCGCGGCGCGCCGGACCGCCGGGACGGCCGAAGGCGCCCTGCGTGCCACCACGGCCGCCGGGGCCGCCGGGACGACCACCGAAGCCGGGACGGCCGCCGAAGCCGCCGCCACCGCCACCGGGACCGCCGCCACCGGGACGACCGGCGAAACCGCCGCCGGTACCGGGACGACCGCCACCGCCGCCGGGACGGCCGGCGAAGCCGCCGCCGCCCGGACGACCGCCGCCGCCGGGACGGCCGGCACCGGCCGGGCCGCGACCGCCGCCACCGGGGCCGGGGCGCGGGCCGGCAGCCGGACGCTGCGGCATCATGCCGGGGTTCGGACGCGGACCGGCCGGGCCGGGACGCGGGCCACCCGCGGCACCCTGCGGACGGGGCATGCCGCCCGGGGTCGGGCGGGGACCGCCGGGACCCTGCGGACGGGGACCGCCCTGGCCGGCGCCCTGCGGACGCGGGCCGCCGGGGCCGGCCTGGCCGCCGGGGCGCGGCGCGCCGCCGGGACAGGGGCGCCTGCGGGCGCGCCATACCGGTGGAGCCGCCGGAGGTGAAGGGGTTGTTGCCGGGCCGGGGACCGGCCGGGCGGCGCGCCGGACGCGGGCCGCCCTGGCCACCGGGGCGCGGCGCGCCGGGACGGCCGCCGGCACCCTGGTCACGGGCCCTGGCCGCCGGCGCCCGGACGGGCACCGGGCCGCGGGCCGGGGGTGGCGCCAGGGCTTGCCGGGCGCGCCGGGGGCGGGCGCCGGGCCGCGGGGCCTGCGGGGGCCGACGGCGGGGCGGTGAACTCGGGCTGCGCCGGAGCCGGGGCGGCGGGCGCCGGACCCGGCCGGGGGCCGGGGGCAGCCGGGGCCGCCTTGGGGCCGGGCGCCGGACGGGGGGCCCGGGGGTCGGACCCGCGGCCGGAGTGCTCCTGGGGGCCTCGGGCGCGGCCGGACGGGGTCCGGGTGCGCCGGGCTTGGGGGGCGGGACGTGCCGCCGGGGCCGGACCGGCCGCCGAGGGCGAGGGGACGCGGCCGGGGGCGCCACCCGGGCGTCCGGCTGCGGGGGACGGCGCCGCCTTGCGCGGCGCCGACGGCTTGCCTGCGGCGCGGCCGGAGCCGCCACCCTGGAAAGCGTCAGTCAACTTGCGTACCACCGGCGCCTCGATCGTCGAGGACGCCGAACGGACGAATTCACCGAGTTCCTGGAGCTTGGCCATGACGACCTTGCTCTCCACACCGAACTCCTTGGCGAGTTCGTATACCCGGACCTTAGCCACTTCGCTCCTTTGAGGTCCGGTTAAACGCCGGACCGTCGCTACTTCATGGGCGTACTCATCGCGTACTCATCGAGTGCTCATCGCAATCTCGACCTACTTCCGACTCGCGAGGTACCTGACCGCACGGTGTCCCGTGCCGTTCTTCTTTGCTGCTTCTTACGGTGTCGTCTGCTCTGCCCGCGCAGACTGCTCGATGTAGCGGCGCAGGGCCGCGGTGTCGAGCGGCCCCGGACCCCTGAAGGCCCGGGGGAAGGCCCGGCGGCGGACCGCCAGGTCGAGGCAGACCGTGGTGGGGTGCACATAGGCACCCCGGCCGGGCAGCGTACCGCGTCGGTCGGGGACGCAGGCGTCCTCGACCAGCACGGTGCGCAGCAGATCGCCTTTGGCCGCTCGCTCCCGGCAACCCACACAGGTGCGCTCAGGGCATACGCGGGCACACGTCCGGCCAGACACTGCTTTAGTCTACCTCCCCGCAGCGACCTCACCCCCGTGGGGGAGTGATCGAACGGTTACTCGTGACAACCTCGCAGTCGAACTTTTTCGACGCGATCGTCTTGTTTCAGCCTTGACCCGCGGGCTGCTCGGTGTCCGGACGGATGTCGATCCGCCAGCCGGTGAGCCGCGCCGCGAGCCGGGCGTTCTGCCCTTCCTTGCCGATGGCGAGGGAGAGCTGGTAGTCGGGGACGGTGACCCGGGCGGAACGGGCCGCCAGGTCCACCACCTCGACCTTGCTCACCCGGGCGGGTGACAGCGCGTTGGCCACCAGCTCCGCCGGGTCGTCCGACCAGTCCACGATATCGATCTTCTCGCCGTGCAGCTCGGCCATGACGTTGCGCACCCGGCCGCCCATCGGGCCGATGCACGCGCCCTTGGCGTTCAGGCCCGAACGGGTGGACCGCACCGCGATCTTGGTCCGGTGGCCGGCCTCACGGGCGATGGCGGCGATCTCCACCGAGCCGTCCGCGATCTCCGGCACCTCCAGGGCGAAGAGCTTCTTCACCAGGTTGGGGTGGGTGCGCGAGAGCGTCACCGACGGTCCGCGGACGCCCTTGACCACCCGGACCACGTAGGTCCGCAGCCGGGTGCCGTGGGTGTACTCCTCGCCCGGGACCTGCTCCTGCACCGGCAGGATGGCCTCCAGCTTGCCGATGTCGACCAGGACGTTCTTGGGGTCCTTGCCCTGCTGGACGACGCCGGCCACGACGTCGCCCTCGCGGCCCGCGTACTCGCCGAAGGTGATCTCCTCCTCGGCGTCCCGCAGCCGCTGCAGGATGACCTGCTTGGCGGTGGTGGCCGCGATCCGGCCGAATCCCGACGGCGTGTCGTCGAACTCCCGCGGCTCCTGCCCCTCCGGCAGGTCGGCGGGGTCCTCGGTCGCCCACACCGTCACATGGCCGGTGGAGCGGTCCAGCTCCACCCGGGCCCGGCGGCTGCTTCCCTCGGTGCGGTGGTAGGCGATGAGGAGGGCCGACTCGATCGCCTCGACCAGCAGGTCGAACGAGATCTCCTTCTCCCGAACCAGACCCCGCAGGGCACTCATATCGATGTCCACGGCTACGCCTCCTCCTTGCTCTCGTCGTTCGCGCGCTCGTCGTCCGCGCGTTCACCGGTGTCCGGCTGCCCTGCGGCCTTGCGGTTGAACTCGATCTCCACGCGAGCCTTGGCGATCTCCCCGAAGGAGAGCCGCCGGGCGGTGGGCCGGCGGCCCTTGACCCCCGGCACCTCCACGTCCACGCCCTCGTCGTCCACCGCGGTGATCCGCGCGACCAGCTCGCCGCCGTCGGCGAGGCGGGCCTTGATCAGCCGGCCGGTGGCGCGGCGGTAGTGCCGCGGCTCGGTCAGCGGGCGGTCGGCGCCGGGCGAGGTGACCTCCAGCACGTACGGGGTCGGTCCCATCGCATCGGTGGCGTCGAGCTTCTCCGACGCCGCCCGGCTCAGCTCCGCGCAGGCGTCCAGCTGAACGCCCTCGTCGGAATCCACCACGATCCTCAGCACCCGCCGCTTGCCGGCCGGCGTCACCTCGACCTCTTCCAGGTCCAGACCTCGCGCGGTGACCAGCGGTTCCAGCAGTCCGCGCAGCCTCTCGCTCTGGGTGGTGCTCATCCGGGTGACTCCTCGGCCGCGTGTGCTGTTGTGGGAAGGTCGCGTGTCGGGCAAAGCCTATCCGTTCCCGCGCTCGGCTGACGATTCGGCTGCTCAGCGGGGTCCGCGGGCCATTGCGGGGGAATGTGGCGGGGGCGTCACGGCGTGCCGGGGACGGCTGGGTACGCTCCCCTGCGGTGATCACTTCGGTCCGGCCCTCCTCGGAGGGACGGGTCCGGCCCTCCGAGGAGGGCCGGACCGGAGGGCGGAACCGGAACGTCCGGCCCCGGACGGCGGACCGGCCCGCACCCCACCGCACCCCCGCCCGCCCGGACGGGGACCCACGCTCCACCCGCAGCCCGGGCCCGGCACCCGGACCCGTCCGTCCTGACGAGCCCACCCGCCGGTACCGCGCCGCCCGGCACCCCGGTGCGCCGCCGGGCGGGCCGCCCGGTCCGTACCTGCCGGGCGGGCCGGGGGGCGGGGGCCGCCGGGCGGAGGGCGGGACCGCTCGCCCGTGGTCGCCACCGCGCCGGCCGCGACCACCGCCCGACCGCGAGGACAACGCGAGGAACGCGAGGAAAGAGGACCGTGCCGCCCACCACGTACCAGCGGGACCCCGACGGCCCGCGCAGACGAGCCCTGCTGCTGGCCGGCGGCGCGGCCGGCGCCGCCCTGCTCACCGGCTGTTCCGGGGACGGTGCCCCCGGCACCGCCGCGGCCGGGGGGTCCGCGGCGGCCGGCAGGCTGCGCGCCCGCGCCCACCGGGAGAGCGCGGCGCTGCTGGCCCGCTACGACGCCACCCTCGCCGCCCACCCCGGGCTCGCGGAGCGGCTGCGCCCGCTGCGCGCGGAGACCGCCCGCCACCTCGCGGCGTTCGCCGGGCCCGGCCCGTCCGCCACGTCCGGCTCCGCCGGCGGGTCAGCCTCCGCCGCGCCCGGCTCCGGCCGCCCGGCCGCACCGGCCGCTCCGCCGCGGGTCCCGGAGCGGCCCGGGGAGGCGCTGGCGGCGCTGGCCCGGGCCGAACGGGAGACCGCCGACGCCCGGACCACGGCGCTGGCCGGGGCCCCGGCCGAGTTCGCCCGGCTGCTCGCCTCGGTCGCGGCCTGCGGCGCCGCGCACGCCTTCCTGCTCACCGGGGGCGGCTCGTGACCGCCGCCGCGCGGCCCGGCGCCGGGCCCACCCCGTCCGGTGGCGTCCGGACGTGCCCGGGGGCCGGACCGGCGGCGCCGGACGGCGGCCGGACACCGTGCCACCGCCGGCCGGCCCCCTCCCGGGGTACCACCGGAGCAGGACGTACGGCCGGAGCGGGGTGTAGCGCCGGGACGGGACGTACGGCCGCTGCCCGGCTCGCGGCGGGGACGGGACGTACCGCCACGGCCCGGCTCGCGGCTGGGACGGTGCGCCCGGCCCTGCTCACGGCCGGGACAGGACGCGACCACCGGGGAAGGACGCCGGCATGACCACCACCACACCCTCCACGCCACGGCCGGCCGGTACCGGCGCCCGGCGCCCGGAGGTCCTCCGGGCCGCCCAGGCGGCCCTCGCCGCCGAGCACGCCGCGGTGTACGGCTACGGCGTGCTCGGCGCGCGGATCGGTGACGACCGGCTCCGCGAGGCCCGGGACGGTTACGCGGCGCACCGGGCGCGGCGGGACGCGCTGCGCCGCACGGTGCGGGAGCTGGGTGGTACCCCGGTCGCCGCAGCCCCGGCGTACGCCCTGCCGTTCCCGGTGCCGGACCCGGCCGCCGCGGTCCGGCTCGCCGCCGAACTGGAGAACCGGGTGGCGGCCGTCTACGCCGATCTGGTGGGGGCCGCCGACGGGGTGCTGCGCCGGGAGGCGGCGGGTGCGCTGCGGGAGGCGGCGGTCCGGGCGGTGCGCTGGGGCGGTGACGGCGTAGCCTTCCCCGGGCTCCCCGAACGCGCGGACGCGGAAGGCCCCTCGGCCGCCCCGAGCGGCGGGGCCGGGAAGCTGTGACCGGCCGGGGCCGCGCGGCGGGACACCGGTGGTCCGGGGCCCCGCGGACCGGCCACGGGCGGGCGGCGACCGGAAGCGGCCGGACCGGGCGGACGTCCGGCGGCTGAGCCGGGCCGAACGGGGGGAGGATCGTACCGTCGGCGGCGGCGGACGGACCGGCCCCGGGGATGGACGCTGCGGCCCCGCCCGGGCGGAACCGGCCCCTCCGGCCCTCCGCGCGGGCGGCCCGTCCGGCCACCGCCGGGCGCGGCGGCGGTGCCACCGGCGGCCGGCCGGCGCGCGCACGGACCGGGCGGCGGGGCCCCGGGTCCGGGCCGCGCGCGGGCCCGGCGGCACAGCACCACGTACCGCGGACCACGCACCACCGGACGACACAGCCGTTGGCCTCAAGGGCAACCTCAGGGACAACTCCACGGTCGACTCAAGGACAAGGGGACAGCTCAGGAATGGCAGCACACACGCAGCCGGGCGGCCACGGCACGGCCTCCTTCGACCCGCCGCGGCGGCTGCTGACGGCACTGGGCCAGGTCCCCGGCGAACCGGCCCGGCGGTGGCTGGAGGACCTGCCCGCGATCGTCGAACGGCAGTTGGCGACTTGGGAGTTGTCCGCCCCAAGGGTGGTCAATCCGGGCGGCCGGGGCAGCATGGTGGTGCTGGTGACGCAGGCGGACGGCACGCCCGCGGCACTGAAGTTCCCCGCGCCCGGACCCGACGCTGCGCCGGAGGCCGAGGCGCTGCGGCGGTGGGACGGCTGGGGGGCGGTGCGGCTGCTGCGCCACGACCCGCCGACCGGGGCACTGCTCCTGGAGCGGTTGCACGAGAGCGTGTCGCTGCGGTCGCTGCCGGAGGCCAAGGCGCTGCTGGAGGCGGCGGGTACGGTCCGCCGGCTGTGGGTCGAGCCACCCGCCGGACACGGCTTCCGCTCGGTCGCGGAGGTCACCGCCGAGGCGGTCCCGGTACTCCGCTCGCCGGACGCCGGGCCGCGGGCGCGGGAGGCCCGGCCGCTGCTGGACGAGGCGCTGGAGCTGCGCGCGGCGCTGACCGCCGACGCGCCCGAGGAACTGCTGCTGCACGGCGACTTCCAGCAGGGCAAGGTGCTGTCCGGGGAGCGCGCACCCTGGCTGGCGGTCGGCCCCGCGCCGCTGGTGGGCGAGCGCGCCTACGACCTGGCCCGGCTGGTGCTGGACCGGTTCGAGGACGTGGCCGCCGGCTCGGGCCCGGCCGCCGTCCTCCGCCGCCGGGTGACCCGGCTGGCCGATTCGCTGGAGGTGGACCGGGAGCGGCTGCGGGGCTGGGCGCTGTACCGGGCCGCGGAGCTGGGTCTGCGCCGGCTGGCGGCCGGTGAACGTGCCCGCGGCGAGCTGCTGCTGGAGTTCGCCGGGTGGCTGTGAGGCGGCCGGCGGGGTGACCGCCGGGCCCGGAACGCGCGCCCCGCACGGGGCGGCCCGCGGGGCCCGGCCCCGGGCGGACGCACGGACAGGACGGCGGGGCTCACCGCCCGGCGCACCGCGGCACCGCGACGCCGGGCGGAACGGGTGCGGACAGGCCGGCGGCGGGCCGACGGCGCGGCGGTGCACGCGCCGGACGTGACCGGTGCCGCGCGGGTCGGCGCCGGGTGTCAGGTGCCGTGCAGGGGCCCGGGTGCCAGGGGCCGGATGTCATCGGGTCCGCCCGGACGCGGGGCCGGCCTCGCGGACGTCAGCGGGCGCGCCGCCCCGCCCGCTGACATCCCTCCCCGCCTGGGCTGCCCGGGGCAGCGGCCGGGCCCCCGGCGCCGCGCCCGGCGCGGAACGCCCCGCCGACGGCCGGACGGCGGCGGTGCCGGACGGGCTCGGCGCGCCGCGCCGGGCAGGAGCCTCGCCGAACGGACCCCCGCCGGACGTGAGCCTCGCCGACAAGCGCCTCGCCGGCATGGGCGCGCCGAGCCCGCGATCCCGGCACACCGCCGCGGAGGTCCGGCCTCCGGCGGGCCGTACCCGAACACCCCGTCCCGGAGGTGCGGCCCCCGTGACGAGCGGGCCCGTGACGTGCTGCCCGGACACGCCGTTACAGGCATGCCGCCACGGGCACGCCTCCCCTGGCCGACCGCCGCCGATCCGCGCACCGGGCTGGAGGCCGCGGACCGGCGGCGGCGCGCACCCCGGCCCTGTGGTGGCCGGCCCCTCGGATGCCCCACCCGGCCCCGCAGCGCGCCTCTCCCCCGCGGGTGCGCCCGGGCGAGGGCGCATCCGGTCCCCGCCGGGTGCGCACCCGGCTCCGGCCCGGCGCGCACCCCGGCCCGGCGGGGCACAGCCCGGCCCCGTACGCCCCCGACCCTCCCGCGGTGCGCCCTCTCCCCTACGGAGGCGCCGCGCCCAGATGACGGTGCCACCCGGTCCCAGCCCCGTCCACACCTCGGCGCCGGCCCGGGTACGCACCCGGCTCCGGCCGGGTAGGCGCCCGGCCGGTTCAGGCCGTGAGGCGGGCCAGCGCCTCGTCCACGGACAGTTCCTCGCGCTCACCGGTGCGCCGGTCCTTCAGCTCCACCCGGCCGTCCTTGGCCCCGCGGCCCACCACCAGGATGGTCGGCACCCCGATCAGCTCCGCGTCGGTGAACTTCACGCCGGGCGAGACCCCGGTCCGGTCGTCGACGAGGGCGCGGACGCCGGCCGCGGCGAGCTTCTCCCCCAGCTCCAGGGCGAGCTCGGTCTGCAGCGCCTTGCCTGCGGCCACCACGTGGACATCGGCCGGGGCGATCTCGCGCGGCCAGCACAGCCCGGCCTCGTCGTGGGTCTGCTCGGCGAGCGCGGCCACCGCCCGGGAGACGCCGATGCCGTACGAGCCCATGGTGACCCGGACCGGCTTGCCGTTCTGGCCCAGGACGTCGAGCTGGAAGGTGTCGGCGTACTTGCGGCCGAGCTGGAAGATGTGGCCGATCTCGATGGCCCGGCCCAGCTCGACGCCGGCGCCGCACCGGGGGCAGGGGTCGCCCGGCCGCACCACGGCCACGTCCAGGTACCGGTCCACCTCGAAGTCGCGTCCGCACACCACGTTCCGGGCGTGGGTGTCGGGCTTGTTGGCGCCGGTCACCCAGGCGGTGCCGGGGGCCACGCGCGGGTCGGCGAGGTAGCGGAACGCGGTGCCGGCCATGCCCTGCGGGCCGATGTAGCCGCGCACCAGGTCCGGCCGGTCCACGAAGTCCTCGGCGCCGACGAGTTCCACGGTGGCGGGCGCCAGGTGCTCGGCGAGCTTGCCGAGGTCCACCTCGCGGTCCCCGGGCACGCCCACCGCGGTGATCTCGCCGTCCACCTTGACCAGCAGGTTCTTCAAGGTGGCGGAGGCCGGGACGCCCAGGTGGTCGGCGAGCGTCTCGATGGTCGGGGTGTCGGGGGTGTCCAGCTCCTCCACCGGTCCGTGGCCGGTGTCCTGGGCCGGCGGCACGGTGACGGTGTAGGCCTCGGTGTTCGCCGCGTAGTCGCACTGCGGGCAGTCCACGAAGGTGTCCTCGCCGGCTGCGGCGGGGGCGAGGAACTCCTCGGACGCCGAGCCGCCCATCGCCCCGGAGACGGCCGAGACGATGCGGTAGTCCATGCCCAGGCGGGCGAAGATCCGCCGGTACGCCTCGCGGTGCAGGCGGTAGGACTCGGCCAGCCCCTCGTCGGTGGTGTCGAAGGAGTACGAGTCCTTCATCTGGAACTCGCGGCCGCGCAGCACGCCGGAGCGGGGGCGCGCCTCGTCCCGGTACTTGGTCTGGATCTGGTAGAGGATCACCGGCAGGTCCTTGTAGGACGTGCACTGGTCCTTCACCGTCAGGGTGAAGATCTCCTCATGGGTGGGCCCGAGGAGGTAGTCGGCGCCCTTGCGGTCCTTCAGCCGGAACAGCAGGTCGCCGTACTCGTCCCAGCGGCCGCTCGCCTCGTACGCCTCGCGCGGCAGCAGGGCGGGGAGCAGCACCTCCTGGCCCCCGATGGCGTCCATCTCCTCCCGCACCACGCGGGTGACGTTCTCCAGCACCTTCCTGCCGAGCGGCAGCCAGGTCCACACCCCGGCCGAGGTGCGGCGCACGTACCCGGCGCGGACCAGCAGCTTGTGGCTGGCGGTCTCCGCGTCGGCCGGGTCGTCGCGCAGCGTCTTCAGCATCATCGTGGACATGCGCTGGGCGTGGGCGGCGGCGTGGGCCATACGGGTCTCCTGCGTGCGTCGGGGGAACGGCAGGAAGGTTAGCCGCCGGTGGCGGGGAACCCGAAACGGATTCACGCCGCCGCGGCACGCCGGTGTACCCGGGCACGCCACGCCCGGCACGCCACGGCCGGGCTCCCCGGGACGGGCCGGCGGTTTGCGGGCGCTGCCCGGGCCCGGGATCAGCGGAGCAGCGGCAGCGGCGCGCCCATCACCGCGTACGGGCGCGGTGCGCTGGGGAAGTGGACCGGGCGGGCGAGGTCGCGGTAGCCGAGGGTGCGGTAGAGCTCCCGGGCGGGGCTCTCGGTGTCGATCGCGGAGAGGATCGAACGCGGCTGCGCGGCGCCGTCGGTGAGGGTGGTGATCAGGGCGCGGCCGATGCCCCGGTGCTGGTAGCCGGGGTGGACGTGGAGTTCGGTGACCACGAAGGAGTCCTCCAGCCAGTCCGCGTGGCCGGCCGCGCGCAGGTACGGCTCGACCACGGTGGACCACCACTGGGTGCGGTCGTTGGGCATGCCGTAGACGAACCCGACGAGCCGGCCGGTGCGGGTGGTGGCGCCCAGGGCACGGGCTCCGGGGCTGGTGAGGTGCCGGAGCACGATGTGGCGCCGTACGCCGACCTCCTCCGCGGTGAGCCCGAAGGCGACGGCCTGCACGGCGAGGGCGTCGTCCACCCGTGCGGCGAGGTCGAGCGGTCCGACGACGACTCCATCCATGGCGGCACCCTACTGGGCGGCGGGGTGTCCGGGCGCGGGATCAGAACAGCACGCTCATGAACGCGCCGACCTCCCGGAATCCGACCCGCCGGTAGGCGGCGCGGGCGGCGGTGTTGTAGTCGTTGACGTAGAGGCTGACGACGGGCGCCACCTCGTCCAGGGCGTACCGCAGCACGGCCGCCATGCCGGTCTCGGACAGTCCGCGGCCCCGGTGTTCGGGGGCCACCCACACGCCCTGGATCTGGCAGGCGTGCGGGGTGGCAGCACCGATCTCGGCCTTGAAGACGACCCGGCCGTCTTCGACGCGGGCGAACGAGCGCCCGGCACCGACCAGCTCCGCGACCCGTGCCTGGTAGAGCAGTCCGCCGTCACCGGCGAGCGGGGAGACCCCGACCTCCTCGGTGAACATCGCCACGCAGGCGGGCATGATGACGTCCATCTCGTCCTTGCGGACGCGGCGCACCAGCGGGTCCGGGACGATGTCGGCGGGCATCGTGTCGGTGACCATCAGCGGCTGGTGGGCGCGGACGTCGCGGGCCGGGCCCCAGCTGGGCTCCAGCAGCGACCACAGCTCGGCGGTGCTGTCGGCGGGGCCGACGATGGAGGAGCAGCGGCGGCCGGAGCGGCGGGCGCGGGCGGCGAAGGCGCGGACCGCCTCGGAGCCGGCGCAGATGGGGACGAGATTGGCGCCCGCGTAGCACAGGGATTCCAGCCGGCCGTCCTGGTACCAGCCCCACATCTCACCGCCGAGCCGCCACGGGTCCAGGCCCGCGGCGCGCACCCGGGCGGTCACGAAGGCGTTGGCGACCGGGTCCCGGTCGAGCACCGCGAGCGCCGCTTCGAGCTCGGCGGGTTCGAGAACGCGGGTGGAGGTCGTCGTGAGCACGTGTCGGTCTGCCTCACCGTGCGCGGGCCGCGGGGCCCGTCAAGGGACTCGGTTCCCGCACTGTACAACGCCACCCGGACGGGTGAGGGCCGCCGGGGTGGGCACCGCCGTTCAGCCGACGCTGACCTCGGGGGCGCCGGAGGCCACGCCGTCCTTCTCCATCTCCGCGGCGATCTTCATCGCCTCGTCGATCAGGGTCTCCACGATCTTGGACTCCGGCACGGTCTTGATCACCTCGCCCTTGACGAAGATCTGGCCCTTGCCGTTGCCCGAGGCCACGCCCAGGTCCGCCTCGCGCGCCTCGCCGGGCCCGTTGACCACGCAGCCCATCACCGCCACCCGCAGCGGCACCTCCATGCCCTCCAGCCCCGCGGTCACCTGGTCGGCCAGCTTGTACACGTCCACCTGCGCCCGCCCACACGACGGGCACGACACGATCTCCAGCCGCCGCTGCCGCAGGTTCAGCGACTCCAGGATCTGGATACCGACCTTGACCTCCTCCGCCGGCGGCGCGGAGAGCGAGACCCGGATGGTGTCGCCGATGCCCTCGCTCAGCAGCGCACCGAACGCGACGGCGGACTTGATGGTGCCCTGGAAGGCGGGGCCGGCCTCGGTGACGCCGAGGTGCAGCGGGTAGTCGCAGCGGGCCGCCAGCTGCCGGTAGGCGTTCACCATCACCACCGGGTCGTTGTGCTTCACCGAGATCTTGATGTCCCGGAAACCGTGCTCCTCGAACAGCGAGCACTCCCACAGCGCGGATTCCACCAGCGCCTCCGGCGTCGCCTTCCCGTATTTCGCCAGCAGCCGCTTGTCCAGCGACCCGGCATTCACCCCGATCCGGATCGGCACCCCGGCGTCGGAGGCCGCCTTGGCGATCTCCTTGACCTTGTCGTCGAACTGCCGGATGTTGCCCGGATTCACCCGGACCGCCGCGCATCCCGCGTCGATCGCGGCGAACACGTACTTCGGCTGGAAATGAATATCGGCGATCACCGGGATCTGCGACTTCCGCGCGATGACCGGCAGCGCGTCCGCGTCGTCCTGGGACGGGCAGGCCACCCGCACGATCTGGCAGCCGGCCGCGGTCAGCTCCGCGATCTGCTGCAGCGTCGCCCCGATGTCCGCGGTCACCGTGGTCGTCATCGACTGCACCGACACCGGCGCGTCACCCCCGACCGCCACCGATCCCACCTGGATCTTCCGGCTGGGCCGCCGGTCGGCGAGCTTGGTCGGTACGGACGGCATTCCGAGCGAGATGGCAGTCATCTGGCGAGCAACCCCAAGGTATGGATCCATGTCCCCGAATCGGCGGGCTCCGGCAGTCGAGCCTACGGCACCGGACCACCGCCGGGCACATCGCTCCCCGTGCACCGCCGACCGTCACCCGCATGCCGACGGCCGGGCGGGAACACCGCCCGGCCGTCGTGCCTCGTCACGGCGGGGCCGCGGTGAACCGCGGCCGGCCCGCTCAGGTGATCCGTACCGGATTGACCACGTCCGCGATGAGGACGAGGAGCGTGAAGCAGATGAAAATGCCCGCGACCACGTAGGCGACCGGCATCAGCTTGGCCACGTCGAACGGGCCGGGGTCGGGCCGCCGGAACAGCCGTGCGAAGTGCCGGCGCACCGACTCCCACAGCGCCCCGGCGATGTGTCCGCCGTCCAGCGGCAGCAGCGGCAGCATGTTGAACAGGAAGAGCGAGAGGTTGAAGCCGGCGACCAGGAAGAGCATGGTCGCGACCTGCTGTGACGGCGGGATGTCCAGGTTGGGGATCTCGCCGCCGACCCGGGCCGCGCCGACCACACCCATCGGGGAGTCCGCCTTGCGCTCGCCGTCGCCGAAGGTGGCGTCCCACAGGTCGGGGATCTTGGAGGGCAGCGCGACGAGGGAATCCACGCCGTCCTGCACCATGGTGCCCATCCGCTCCACCGACTCGCCGAAGGACTGCTTGACCACCCCGCTGGCCGGCGTGAAGCCGAGGAAGCCCGCCTTGACGGTCTCCCCCTCGACGTAGCCGCCGCGCCCGTCGGTCTTGGCGACCTCGTTCTCCACCAGGACGGCGTGCAGGTCCTTGCGGACACCGTCGCGCTCGACGGTGATGGTGGCCTCGCCGATCCCGTTGCGGATGTCGGTCTGGAGGGTGCTCCAGTCGTCGGTGGGGTGACCGTTGAACGCGACGATCCGGTCACCGGGCCGCAGCCCGGCGGCCTTGGCCGGGGAGTCCTTCGCGCCCTTGGGGCAGGTGTCGGTGTCCGCGTCGGCGGACGCCTTGATCACGCACTTGGAGACGGTGCCGACGGTGGTGGTCTGGGTGTTGATGCCGAAGGTCATCATCACGCCGAGGAAGATCACCACGGCGAGCACCAGGTTCATGAAGGGCCCGGCGAACATCACCACGACGCGCTTCCACGGCTTGCGCGTGTAGAACAGCCGCTTCTCGTCGCCGGGCTGGAGCTCCTCGAACGCCGCCGACCGGGCGTCCTCTATCATCCCGCGCCACGGCGAGGTGGAGCGGGCGGCGATCCGGCCGTCGTCGCCCGGGGGGAACATCCCGATCATGCGGATGTAGCCGCCCAGCGGGATCGCCTTGATGCCGTACTCGGTCTCCCCCTTCCTGCGGGAGAAGATCGTCGGCCCGAAGCCGACCATGTACTGCGGGACCCGGATGCCGAAGAGCTTGGCCGTGGAGAGGTGGCCGAGTTCGTGCCAGGCGATGGAGAAGAGCAGTCCCAGGACGAAGACGATGATCCCGAGGACCGTCATCAGTGTGGTCATACGCGAGCCTCCGGGATCGCCGTCTCCTTCGCCGCACGGGCGGCCAGTTCCCGGGCGCGTGCACGGGCCCAGGTCTCCGCTTCGAGGACGTCCGCGACGGTGAGCCGGGTTCCCTCGGCGGGGGAGCCGTGTTCACGCACCACTTCGGCGACCGTATCGACAATGCCGGTGAAGGGCAGCTTCCCGGCGAGGAAGGCCGCCACGCACTCCTCGTTCGCCGCGTTGAAGACCGCCGGCGCGGTGCCACCGAGGCCGCCCACCTGCCGGGCGAGCCCGACGGAGGGGAAGGCCTCGGTGTCCAGCGGGAAGAACTCCCAGGTGGCGGCCTTGGTCCAGTCGCAGCCGGGGGCGGCGTCCGGGACCCGGTCGGGCCAGCCCAGGCCCAGCGAGATGGGCATCCGCATGTCCGGCGGGCTGACCTGGGCGAGCGTCGAGCCGTCGGTGAACTCCACCATCGAGTGGATGTAGGACTGCGGGTGGACGACGACCTCGATGCGCTCGAAGGGGATGTCGAAGAGCAGGTGCGCCTCGATCACCTCCAGGCCCTTGTTGACCAGGGTCGCCGAGTTGATCGTCACCACCGGCCCCATGTCCCAGGTCGGGTGGGCGAGGGCCTGCTCGGGGGTGACGCCGGCCAGTTCCCGCCGGGTACGGCCGCGGAAGGGGCCGCCGGAGGCGGTGACGACCAGCTTGCGGACCTCGCCCCGGCTGCCGCCGAGCAGGGCCTGGAAGAGGGCGGAGTGCTCGGAGTCCACCGGCACGATCTGGCCGGGCCGGGCCACCGCCTTGACCAGCGGTCCACCGACGATCAGCGACTCCTTGTTCGCCAGCACCAGGACCCGCCCGGCCTCCAGGGCGGCCAGGGTGGGCGCCAGCCCGATGGAACCGGTGATGCCGTTGAGCACCGAGTGGCACTCGGAGGCGGCCAGCTCGGTCGCCGCGTCCGGACCCGCCAGGATCTCCGGCAGCGGCTCCCCGGGCCCGTACCGCTCCGCCAGCGCCTCCCGCAGGGCCGGCACCGCGTCCGTCCGCGACACCGCGACGGTGCCCACCCGGAGGGTGTGGGCCTGGTCGGCCAGCAGGCCCACCCGGCCGCCGGCGGCGGACAGGGCGGTCACCCGGAAGCGGTCGGGGTTGCGCAGCACCACGTCGATGGCCTGGGTGCCGATGGATCCGGTGGAGCCCAGGATCACGATGTCACGCCGGTCACCGGCTCCGGGTGCGGCGGCGGCCGCCGGGCGGCCGAGATGCGGGTCAGCCAGGGAATCCGTCATCCCCCCATTGTGTCGGGTCGCCGGGCCGCGGGTGCGGCCGGCCGGTGCGGCGGGGCCGCCGGGCGGCCGCGGGCCGGGGGCGGTCGGGGCGGCGGTCGGCCGGGGGCGGGGGTGGGTCGGCCGGGCGGCGGCCGGCCCTGGTACGGCCGCCGGGTGGCGGAGGGTGCCGGGACGGGACGGCGGGGTGGCGGAGGTGCCGGGACGGCCGCGGGTGGGGACGGAAGGGGGCGGGGGGCGCGGGGGCCGGGGCCGGCGGGCGGGTGACGGCCCCCGGCGGGTGGGCGGAGACGCGGCGGCGGTGGGGGCCGGTCACCGGAAGGGTCGGCGGACGTTCTCCTTCCGGGACGGGCCCGGTGTGGCGTCGGCGATCCACGGCCCGTCGTCGCCGGGGTCGAGGATGCCCTCCTCCAGCCAGGTGCAGGCCCCGGACAGGACCCCGGAGACGACCCGGCGGTCGAGGTCGTCGGTGTTGGTCCACAGCCGGCCGAACAGCTCCGCCACCCGGATGCGGGCCTGGTGGCAGAAGGCGTCGGCGAGCCGGTACGCCGCGGTCCCGTGGTCGCCCGCCGCCCGCATCATCTCGGCCCGGACGCAGGCGGCGCTCATCGCGAACAGTTCGGCTCCGATGTCCACGATGCGGCCGAGGAACCCCTGCCGGGTCTCCATCCGGCCCTGCCAGCGCGACATCCCGTAGAAGGTGCAGCGGGCGAGTCTGCGTGCCGACCGTTCGACGTACCGCAGATGGCCGGAGAGATCGACCGGCCCGGCGAACTCCCGGTAAGAGCGCGGCAGTTGTCCGGGGCCGGCGAGCAGGCCGGGCAGCCAGCGGGCGTAGAAGCCGCCCGCGCGGGCGGCCGCCCGGCCCTTGTCGGCGAGCGGGGTCCGCGGGTCGACGAGGTCACCGGCCACCGCCAGGTGCGCGTCCACCGCCTCCCGGGCGATCAGCAGGTGCATGATCTCGGTGGAGCCCTCGAAGATCCGGTTGATCCGCAGGTCGCGCAGCAGCTGTTCGGCGGGAACCGCGCGTTCGCCGCGGGCGGCGAGGGACTCCGCGGTCTCGTATCCGCGCCCACCGCGGATCTGGACCAGTTCGTCCGCCATCCGGCAGGACATCTCGCTGCCGTACAGCTTGGCCAGCGCGGCCTCGATGCGGATGTCGGTGCGCTTGTCGTCGGCCATCTGGGAGGCGAGGTCCAGGACCGCCTCCAGGGCGAAGGTGGTGGCCGCGATGAAGGAGATCTTCGCGCCGACGGCCTCGTGCCGGGCGATCGGCCGGCCCCACTGCTCCCGGGACGCGGACCATTCGCGGGCGATCTTCAGGCACCACTTGCCGGCGCCGGCGCACATCGCGGGGAGGGAGAGCCGCCCGGTGTTCAGCGTGGTCAACGCGATCCGCAGCCCGGCACCCTCGTCACCGATGCGGTTGGCCGCCGGGACCCGCACCCGGTGAAAGCGGGTGACGCCGTTCTCGATGCCCCGCAGGCCCATGAAGGCGTTGCGGTTCTCGACGGTGATCCCCTCCGAGTCCGCCTCGACGACGAACGCGGTGATGCCGCCGGGGTGCCCCTCACCGGCCGGCACCCGGGCCATCACCACCAGCAGGTCGGCGACCACTCCGTTGGTGGTCCACAGCTTCACCCCGTCCAGGACGTAGTCGTCCCCCTCCGGGCGGGCGGTGGTGGCCAGCCGCGCCGGGTCCGACCCGACGTCCGGCTCGGTGAGCAGGAACGCGGAGATGTCGGTACGGGCGCAGCGCGGCAGGAAGGCGTCCTTCTGCGCCTGGGTGCCGAAACGTTCGACCGGTTGCGGGACGCCGATGGACTGGTGGGCGGAGAGCAGCGCGCCGACGGCCGGGCTGACCGAGCCGACCAGGGCGAGTGCCTTGTTGTAGTAGACCTGGCTGAGGCCGAGTCCGCCGTAGGCGGTGTCGATCTTCATGCCCAGCGCGCCCAGTTCCTTCAGGCCGCGGACCGTCTCGTCCGGGATGCGGGCCTCGCGTTCGATGCGCGCACCGTCGACCTCGGTGGTCAGGAAGTGCCGGAGCCGGGCGAGGAACGCCTCGCCGCGGCGGACGTCCTCCGGGTCCGGGGCGGGATGAGGGTGGATCAGGTCCAGCCGGAACCGGCCGAGGAACAGTTCCTTGGCGAAGCTGGGCCGGTGCCACCGCTGCTCCCGGGCCGCCTCGGCCACCTCCCGCGCCTCGCGTTCGGACACGGTACGGGCGGGGTCGCGCTCGGGGACGGCATGAGCGGTCATGCGGGCTCACCTCGCGGCGGGGTCGGGGCTGTCGTCGCGGTCCGTCCGCCGGCCGGCCGAACCGGGGTCACCGTCCGGTATGTACCCGTTGTCCGCAGTGCGTACCGGCGATGTGCCCGATGTCATCCCCTCGGGCCACCGGGGTGGCGACGGCCGGGGCGGCGGTCCGGCGGTGCGGCGGCGGGCCCCGGGCGGCCGGGCTTCAGGCGGTCGGGCCGGGTGAGGGGCCCAGGCGGTCGGGCTTCGGGCGGTCGGGCCACGGTGAGGGGCCCCGAGAGGACCGGTGAGACCGGGGCGGCCGACGGAGCACGGGAGGCGGCGGTGCGGGAGGCGCTCGCCGCGGCGGCCGGGGGTGGGGGCGGATTCCCTGGCAGGGCGGCCGGTGCGGGGGCCTCGGGCGGATGGCGACCGGGCGGCGGCACGCGGCGCGCCTCCCGGCGGCCGGTGCGGGGCGGGCGGGCGCACGGCAGGAACGACGGCCGGTGCGCGGCGCGCGTCCCGGCCGAAGGTGGCGGACGCCCGGCAGGGGCGGTGGCCGGTGCGGGGTGTGGCACGGGTGGCTGGCGGGCGGCGATCCGGGTGTCCGGAACGGCTACCGCGCATGGCCGAGAACATCGATTTCGGTTCGGCCGTCACCGCCGGCTGCCACACTCGGCCGAGGAAACAGGAGCCTGGGGCATGTATGTGGGGGGTGCTCAGATGTCCGGACGCTGGCCTTTCCCGGCCGCCCGGCCCGGAGGACGACCTGTCGGGTACGCCGGGCCGGCCGGAGCGTCCCGTCCCCCCGGCCCGGCCGCGGGGACGGGGGTGCCCCGGCACCCGTACCCCGCCGGGACCGCCGGAGCCGGGCGCGCCGCCCGTCCGGGCCCGTTCGCCGCGGGGCCGGACGGCGCGGAGCCGCGGGCCGCGTCGTCCGCACCGTCCGCCGGGACCGCGGCCGAGCCGTCCGGCCCGCTCTTCTCCGCCGAGCAGGCGTGGCTGGGTTACGACCGGACCGGGGACCCGGAGCTGCTGGACACCGCGCTGCGGCTGTGCCGGATCGCGGTGGAGGACTGTGCCGGCCGGCCGGCGGGCGACCCGTACCGGACCCGGTGCTTCTCCACGCTCGGTGAGCTGCTGCGGCTCGGACACGAGCGCGACCGGTCGGTGGGCACGCTCACCGAGGCCGTGGCCGCCGGCCGCACCGCGGTCGCGGAGGCGGTGGCGGAGGACCCCGAGTACAGCCGTCACCTGTGCGCTCTCGCCGCCTCCCTGCTGGAGCTGTTCACCCGCACCTGCGACCTGGCGGTGCTCGACGAGTCGATCGCGCTGTACCGGCGCGGCCTGACGGTGTGCCCGTCCTTCCATCCGGAGTACGCCCGGATCCAGGCCGGGCTGAGCGGCGCCCTGCTCCGGCGGGCCCAGTACGAGCCCGACCCGGAGGTGCTCGACGAGGCGGTCCGGTTCGGCAGGGCGGCGGTGCGCTCCACCCCCACCGGCCATCCGCAGGGCCCGGTGCGCCTGGCCGACCTGGGTGCCGCGCTGCTCCAGTACGCCATAGGGACCTCCAGCCTGACCGCACTGGACGAGGCGATCGAGGTCTACCGGCGGGCCCTGTCGGCGCTGCCCTCCGGCCACCCCGCGCGCCGCACGGTCCGTACCGCGCTGGACAGCTGTCTGCGCTCCCGGCGGGTGCTGCACGCCGCCCGGGAACGGGACCGGGCGCCCGGCTCCCCGCGGCCGGCCGCGGGACACGGGTCGTGGGAGGAGGAGCTGCGCCGGGCCTCGGCCTTCCTCGCCCAGTACGAGCTGACCGGTGAGCTGTCCGACCTGGAGCGGGCCGTCACCGGGTTCGAGGCGACACTGCGCGGCGCGGCCGGCCCGGCGCTCCGGGAGGCGGCGGTGCTGCGGCTGGGCATCGCCCTGTGGTCCCGGTACGAGCGGGGCGGGGACCGCCGCGATCTGGACCAGGCCGTCGACCTGTTCCGGGAGGCGCTGCTCACCGCGCCGCCGGCGTACGGCCCGGGCGCCGGACGCGGCGGCTTCCGGCCCGTCCCCCGGAAGACGTGGCGGGACGCTCCGGTGCCCGGGCCCCGGGACGGGACCGGGCACCTCGACGGCCCCGGCGCGGGGCGCGACGTCACGGGCGG
Organism: Streptomyces pactum; assembly: GCF_016031615.1. Taxonomy (GTDB): domain Bacteria; phylum Actinomycetota; class Actinomycetes; order Streptomycetales; family Streptomycetaceae; genus Streptomyces; species Streptomyces pactus. Next base: position 5,562,720 of record NZ_JACYXC010000001.1, on the reverse strand, counting down.
GGAAGCCGGCGGCCCCGGCCCCGCGCCGTGGCACGACGCGCCAGGTCCGGGGCACGACGCCGCCGGTCCGGGGTACGACACGGCAGGTCCGGGGTACGACGCGGCAGGTGCGGGGCGCGGCGGGCCGGCCCGTTCCGCCGTGGTCCCGGACGGCGCGGGCGCGCCCCGGCCGCACGGCCCCGCCCGGCAGGACGGCCGCCACCGGTACGCCGGGGGGCGGGGGGACGGGACGACGGCCCGACCGGTCCGCGACCGGCCGCCCTACGGCGACGACCGTGCGCGCCCCGGCGACCCGGGGCGGGACGACGACGGGCTCCGGGCGGGCGACGAGGTGTTCGACGACATCCGGTGGGACGGAGCGCACGACATCCGGCCGGGTGGAGCGCACGCGGCGGACCGCGGGCACGGGGCCGGCGGTGCGTACCACGACGGGCACGGCCCCGGCGGGGGCGGCCGGGCAGGGCGGGGCGGCCGGGCAGGACCGCGGCGCCGGCCGGGAGGACGCCGGCGGGCACCCGGGGGGCGACGCGACCGCCGAGGCGGTCCGGGCCCGGCTCTCGGCGGTGCTGCGGCTGCGCTGGCTGCGGACCGGGAGCGCCGCGGACCTGGCCGCGGCGATCGAGCTGGCCCGGGGCGCGCTGGCCACGACCCCGCGGCGGGACCCGCGCCGCTGCGGGCGCCTGCTGGGCCTGGGGACCTGTCTGACCGCCGGGTACGCCCACAGCGCGGATCCCGCGGTGCTGACCGAGGCGGTGGAGGTGTTCCGGGAGGCGGAGGCGCTCTCCCCGCGGGGCGGGGTGGAGCAGGCATGGGCCCGTTCCAACCTCGCCGAGGCCCTCCTCACCCGGGCCGAGCAGGGCGGTCCGGGGGCGGCGGACGCCCTCGACGAGGCGGTGGCCCTCATCCGGGCGGCATCGGCGGCGGTCCCCGCCGACCTGCCGCTGCACCAGCGGTTCCTGTCCAACCTCAGCCGCGGGCTGCTCCGCCGCTACCTCGCCCAGCGCGATCCGGGCGACCTGGCGGCCGCGGCCACGGCCGGGCGGGCGGCGGTGGCCGGGACCGCGGCCGACCACCCCGACCGGCCGGAGCGGCTGGGCACGCTGGTGACCATCGCCCGGCTGGAGTACGAGCGGCTGCGCAGCGGTCCGGTGCTGGACGAGCTGATCGAGGTCTGCGAGCGGACCGCGCGGGAGACACCGGCCGGCCATCCGGTCCGGGTCCGGGCACTCACCTCGTACGCCTGGGCACTGGGCGTGCGTGCCGCGGCGCGCCGGGACCCGCACGACCTGTCGGCCGCCGAGGACGGTTACCGGCACGTCGCCGAGGACGCCGCGGCGGCCGTCGCCGACCGGGTGCGGGCGGCCCAGCAGTGGGCCTACCACGCGTACCGGATCGGGGGCGCGGAGCGCGCCATGGCGCCCTCGGCCCTCGCCGTGGAGCTGCTGCCCCGGCTGGCGCCGCGGCCCCCGTCCGGGGGCGGCGAGCGGGCCCCGGGGTCCGCGGAGCGGGACCGGCCGGGCGGGCCCCGGGAACCGGACGGGGCGCGGGCAGCGGCCCTCACCACGGCGCCGGGCGCGGCCGGGGACGGCGAGGACGGCCGGCACGGGCCTTACGTCCGGGACGCCGGCGCCGGTCGCGGCGCGGCGCTCCGGGCGCGGCCGGACCGGCCGGTGTCCGCGGCGAGCGGCGCGGACGCCCAGGCCGGCGCCGGGGACAGGAGCGGGGCCGACGGCGGTACCGGGGACGGCGCCGGGGGCCGGGGCGCCGCTTCCGGGCGGCCGGCCGTCCGGGGCCCGGGTGCGGAGGGTGCCCGCGGACCGTTCGCCGGCCCGGCCTCGTACGCGGCGGCCTGCGCGATCGAACTGGGCGACCCGTGGCGGGCACTGCGCCTGCTGGAACACGGCCGGACGGTGCTGCTCGCGCACGCCGTGGGCGCGGGCCCCGACGCGGCCGCGCTCCAGCGGCTGCACCCGGGGCTGGTGGAGCGCTACCACCGGCTGCGGGAGGCGCTGGACCCGCCGCCGGCGGACCTCCTCGCCGCCGAACCCGCCGGAGTGCCGGGGCCGTCGGGGCGGATCGTGGGCGCGCCGGGCGGCACCTCGCCCGGGGAGGACCGGCACGCGCTCGCCGAGGAGTGGGAGCAGCTGGTCGACCGGATCCGGCGGCACCCCGGGTTCGAGGGGTTCCTGCACCCGCCGGAGGACTCGGAGCTGCTCGCGGCGGCGCACGGCCACGGTCCGGTGGTCGTGCTCAACACCAGCTGGCTGCGGTGCGACGCGCTGCTGCTGACGGACGAGGGGGTGCGCGCCGTACCGCTGCCCGAGCTGCGCTACGCCGAACTGCTGCGGCGCACCGAGCGGTTCCTGTCCGCCGTGCGGGCCGCGCACGACCCGGCGGTCGCCGCGGCGGGCCGGCACTCGGCGCAGGGCGAGGTCCACGAGCTGCTGGAGTGGCTGTGGGAGACGGTGGCCGACCCGGTGCTCAAGGCGCTGCGGCTGACCGGCCGGCAGCGCCGGGACCGCCGGCTGCCGCGGCTGTGGTGGGTGCCGACCGGACCGCTGACCGTGCTGCCGCTGCACGCGGCGCAGCGCCGCACGCCGTCGGGGACGGTGACGGACGCGGTGCTGGACCGGGTGGTCTCCTCGTACGCGCCCAGCGTCGGCGCACTGGTCCGCGCCCGGGCGCGGGCCGGATCCGCGACGGGCACGGGCACCGGTACCGGCCCGGCCGGCGGCCGCTCGTCGGGCGGTGGCGGTCCGGCCGGCGGTGGTCCGGCCGGCGGTGGCGGGGGCACCGGCGCGGACCGGGCCGGCGCGGACGGCCGCCCGGCCCGCCGTGCGGTTCCGCGGCCCGACGGCCCGGCCGCACCGGTGCTGCCGGAGGCGCTGGTGGTGGCGCCGGTGGCGGGCGCGGGCGCGGCCGAACTGGCCGACGCGCGCTACCGCACGGCGTTGCTGACCGCCGAACTCCCCGGCAGCCTGCTCCTCGCCGGTGACCGGGCCCGGCGCGACGTGGTCCTCGACATGCTGCCGCGGCACCGCTGGGCGCACTTCGCGTGCCCCGCGGTGAGCTCCCTGGACGACGCGGCGTCGAGCCGCCTGGTGCTGTCGGACCGGCCGGCGACGTGGCTGGGGCCGCGCGACATCACCCGGCCCGGTCCGCTGGAGGCGGAGCTGGCGTACCTGCCGGGGTGCACCACCAGCTGGGCCGGCGGGACCCCGGCCGATGAGGCGGTCCACCTGGGCGGGGTGCTCCAGCTGGCCGGGTACGCCCATGTCATCGGTGCGCTGTGGGCGGTGGAGGAGCCGGCCGCGGGCCGGATCGCCGCGGCGTTCTACCGCTCGCTCGCCGCGGGTTCACCACCCACCGCGCGGCACGCCGCGTACGCCCTGCACCAGGCGGTGCGCGCGGCGCGCGAGGCCGACCCGGCACTGCCCACCCTGTGGGCGGCCCATCTCCACATGGGCCCCTGACCAGCACGGGCCGGAGGACACACCGCCCGGGTGCCGCTGAGCCCCCGTCGCCGCGCCGGCACCGGCCGTACGCCCCCGGTGGCCGGGAGGCGGGAACAGGCATCCCGCTGAGACGGTGACCGGCCGGGAACGGCGGCCGGGCCGGGAGGCGGGGGCCCGGTCGGGGCCTCGCCTCCCGGCCCGGTGGTGGGACGGGTGAGCGGTCGCCGGTCAGAGGGCGATGCCGGTGAGCACCAGGACCCGCTCGTAGGTGTAGTCCTCCATCGCGTACGCGACGCCCTCGCGGCCCACGCCGGACTGCTTGGCGCCGCCGTACGGCATCTGGTCGGCGCGGTAGGACGGCACGTCGCCGATGATCACGCCGCCGACCTCCAGCTCCCGGTGGGCCCGGAAGGCGGTCTGCACGTCGTGCGTGAACACGCCCGCCTGCAGGCCGTACTTGGAGTCGTTGACCGCGGCGAACGCCTCGTCCACCCCGTTCACCTTGGTGACGGTGAGGACCGGGCCGAAGACCTCCTCGCAGGCGATGGTCACATCGCCCGGCACGTCGGCGAGCACGGTCGGCGCGTACGTGGCGCCGTCCCGCTTGCCGCCGGTGAGCAGGGCCGCGCCGGCGCGGACGGCCTCGTCCACCCAGGACTCGACGCGCTTGGCGGCGTCCTCGTTGACCAGCGGGCCGACGTCGGTGGCGGCGTCGGACGGGTCGCCGGTGACCTGGGCCTCCACCGCCGCGACGATCTTCGGCAGCAGCCGGTCGTACACCGAGGCGTCGGCGATGACCCGCTGCACCGAGATGCAGGACTGGCCGCCCTGGTAGTTGGAGAAGGTGGCGATCCGGGTCGCCGCCCAGTCCAGGTCCTCCTCGGAGGAGAAGTCCGGCAGCACGACGGCGGCGCCGTTGCCGCCCAGCTCCAGGGTGCAGTGCTTGCGCGGCACCGAGTCCATGATCGCGTAGCCGACCTTGTCCGACCCGGTGAAGGAGATCACCGGGAGGCGCTCGTCCTGTACCAGGGCCGGCATCCGGTCGTTGGGCACCGGCAGCACCGACCAGGAGCCGGCCGGCAGCTCGGTCTCGGCCAGCAGCTCGCCCAGGACCAGCGCGGACAGCGGGGTGGCCGGCGCCGGCTTGAGGATGATCGGCGCGCCGACGGCGATGGCCGGGGCGATCTTGTGGGCGCACAGGTTCAGCGGGAAGTTGAACGGCGCGATGCCCAGCACGGTGCCGCGCGGGAAGCGCCGGGTGAGGGCGAGCCGGCCGGTGCCGCCCGCGTCGGTGTCCAGACGCTGCGCCTCGCCGCCGTTGAACCGCCGGGCCTCCTCGGCGGCGAACCGGAACACCGACAGGGCACGGCCGACCTCGCCGCGCGCCCACTTGATGGGCTTGCCGTTCTCCGCCGAGATCAGCTGGGCGATCTCCTCGGTGCGCTCGGCGAGCCGCTTGGAGACGTGGTCCAGCGCGGCGGCCCGGACGTGGGCGGGCGTGGCGGCGAACTCGTCCCGCACCGCGTGCGCGGCGGCCACGGCCTCCTCGACCTGCGCCTCGGTGGGAACGCTCACGGTGCCGACGAGACGGCCGTCCCAGGAGGAGGTGACGTCGAAGGTGTCCTCGCCGGTGGCCTTGCGGCCGGCGAGCCAGAACGCGTGAGGAGCTTCGCGGGAGGTTGTCACAGCGGATCCCGGCCCTTCCGAAGTGGTGGGTTGGTGCGGTTGGTCTGCTCCCCCACCGTAGGGGTGGGGCGCCCGCACGGCGTTTGTCCGTCGCGGAGCAGTCCCCCGGCGCCCCGCACCGGTTTGGCGTGCCGGGCGGGGCGGGGTGGGGCCGGGGGCCGGGGTGTCCGGTCAGCTCTCGGCTATGGGGCCGTCCGCCGGGGTCGCCGCGGTGGCCTTGAGCGCCAGCCACAGCTCCATCCGTACGTCGGCGTCGTCCAGCGAGCGGCCCAGGATCTCCTCCACCCGGCGCATCCGGTACCGCAGGGTGTGGCGGTGCACGCCGAGGTCGGCCGCCGCCGCGTCCCACTGGCCGTGCCGGGACAGCCAGGCCCGCAGCGAGGCGACCAGGTCGCCGCGTCCGGTGGCGTCGTGCTCGTACAGCGCGCGCAGCAGCCCGTCGGCGAAGGCCCGTACCGCGTCGTCGGCGAGCAGCGGCAGCACCGAGCCGGCCGCGACCTCCTCGTGCTCGACCAGCACCCGGCCGCGCCGGCGGGCCACCGACAGCGCCTGCTCGGCCTGGCGGTAGGCGCCCGCCGCGGCGATCGGGCCGGCCGGTGCGGCCAGCCCGATGACCACGTCGTCACCGGGGGCGGTCGCGGCGCCGGTCCGGTCCCGTGGGCGGGTGGTTGTGCCGCGCCGGGCGTCCACCGCCGCGGCGTGCGCGGCGCAGGCGGCGACCGCGGCGCCGCCGTCCGGCGCCAGGACGATCAGCCGCTCGCCGTCCGGCACCACCAGCAGCGCCTCCCCGGTGCGGGCGGCGGCGGACTCCATGGCGTCGGCCAGCGCGCCCAGCGGATCGGGACCGGCGGGCGCGGCGGCGGGGGGCCGGGCCGGGCCGGGCGCGGCGGGGGTGGTGGGTGCCGCCGGGGCCCGCGGGCCGCCGTCGGCCGGTGACGGCGGTTCCTCGCCGGCCGGCCCCGGGCGGGCCGTGGGGGCCGGCCGCCGGCGGCTCGGCCGGGGCCGGTGGCGGCGGCCGTGGCGGGGGCGGCCGTCGCGGAAACCGGGGCCGTGGCGGAGGCGGCGGGGGCCGGGGCCGCCGAGGGGCGGTGGTGGGCCGGGCCGCGCCGGACGGTCCGGTCGTGCCCGGCGGCCCGGCCGCGGCCCGGGGGCCACCCGGTCCCCCGGCGCCGGTCGCCGGCTCGGCGACCAGCAGCCGGAACGGCGCGTCCAGCAGACTGCCGTAGAGGGCACCGGCGACGGCCCGGGCGTGGTCGGGTTCGCCCGCCAGCAGCATGCGCAGCACCGCCGCGCCGAGCCGCTGTTCGGCCTCCTGCAACGCCCGGGAGCGTTCGGTGGTCAAGGTGAGCAGGGCGACGGCGGAGTTCACCGCGTACCGCTCCGCCGTGCCCAGCGGCGCGCCGGTGCCCACCGCGAGCACCCCGCGGGCGCGGCGCCCGGTGCCCAGCGACTGCAGCTCCACCCGGTCGGCGGACGGCTCACCGGCCTCCGCGCCGCCGCCGAGCACCGCGCTCGCCGGGGCCGGACGGGCCCGCAGCCGGTCCACGTCGGCGGTGAGCCGGGCGGCCCGGCGGGCGGCCCAGTCCGGGGCGGCGGCCACCACCGAGCCGGAGGCGTCGTAGAGGGCGGCCCAGCCGTCCAGGTGTGCGGCCAGCCGGGCCAGCAGCGCGGCCGGCCCCTCGGCTCCGATCGCGGCCCGGGTCAACTCGCGCTGCGCCTCGAAGCCGGCGGTCACCGCCCGGTACTGGTCGGCGGCGATGGCGGCCGACACCGCCTTGGTGATGGCGATGAACGGGGTGCGGCGCGGCACCTCCAGCAGCGGCAGACGGGCCTCCCGGGCGGCGGTGACGAGGGCGTCGGGCACCCTCTCGTAGTTCACCCCGACCGCGAAGCCCAGCCCGACCACGCCGGCGCCCGCCAGCCGGAGCACGTAGCGCCGCATCGCCTCGGGGTCCTCGGCGTCCAGCTGCATCGCGGTGATCAGCAGCAGCTCACCGCCGTCCATATACGGCACCGGGTCGGCCAGCTCGCTCACATGGGCCCAGCGCACCGGGGTGTCCAGCCGGTCCTCCCCGGCCAGGACGGTGAGCTTGAGCGCGGAGTGGTGGACGAGCGAGGCGAGCGTGGGAGGCATGGCACCTTTCGGGGCTTCGGTGGCGGGCGGCGGGGCGACGGGCCGGTGCCGCCGCGCCCGGTGGAACGCGCCGGGAGCCGCGGGCCGCGGACGGACACCCCCGGCCCGCACGGCACCGTACGGTCACGGCACCGTACGGTCACGGCACCCTCGACCACCGCCGGCGGCCGCGGGACCACCACCCCTGTACGCCGCTGCGTATGAACGACTGGGCTCAATTCTGCCTCAGTGTCGCAATCCCCGTCACCCGCGCAGGTCCACCAGGACCGGCGGGGCGCTCTCCCCGCGGACCGAGGTGACCGAGAGCACCGCGTGCCCGGGCGGTACCGAGTGCGCCAGTTCCGAGGCGGACCACCGCTCCCGTTCCACCTTCCGCACCGTCACCGACTGCACGGTCGCGTCCTTGCCGGTCACCACCTTGCGGATGAAGTGCAGCACCTTGGTCATCGGCTCGTCGGAGACGAACTGCCGGTCGGTGACGTCCCGCGCCTCCACCCACGCCGTGCCCCACACCTCGGCGAAGCGGGCCCCGTCCCAGGTGGTGATGCCGGCGTACGCCATCCGGCAGCCGACCGCGCCCAGCAGCGCGCTGCGCAGGGTGTCCGGCACGTCGTCCAGGGTGCGCAGGGTCAGCACGGCGCCGGCGTTGGCCGCCCGCAGCCGCTGGATGCCGCGCAGCGCCTCCAGGGTGATGGTGTGCGAGGCGTCGTCGAGCACCAGGCAGGCGAAGAGCGAGCGGTCCGCGCGGCCGGTGGCGCACTCGGTGAACTGGGCCAGGACCAGCCGGGCCAGCATCCGGGAGGCCTCCGCGTGGCCGCGCTCGGGAAGGTCGATGCGGACCCGCAGCGGGTGCTCCAGCGCGCGCAGCGAGAACGGCCGGCGGTCGCCGGTGGTGGTGAAGAAGTCGGCGAAGGCGGGGCGGTCCAGGAGCGCGATCCGGTCCGCCAGCAGCGCCCCCACGTCGCCGGCCGCGGCCGACTGCCGGACCCGGGCGTCCAGCTCGCGGGCGTGGGCGGGCTCCCCCGCCGCGTCCAGCGCGGCCCGCAGTGCGTCGACGGCGGCCGGGGCGCAGTCCAGCAGCTCCCGCAGCTCCGGCACCGACGGGAAGCGCTGGTGCGCGGCCCGGAACGGGCCCAGGAGCTGGGCGAGCGCGGTGGCGGCGCGCCGGCTGTCACCGCCCGGCAGGGTGTGCGCCAGGTCGCCGACCAGCGCCTCGGCGAGCACTCCCGCGGCCTCGTCCGGGTCGGTGGTCCCCCCGTAGAGGTCCAGGTCGTAGGCCGACTCGGGGCGGCCGATCTTCACCACCACGTCGAAGGCGTCGTCGGGTCCGATGCCCGCCCCGGCGGCGCCGACGGCCACCACGGCGACCCGCCCGGCGAGCGCCTGCAGGCACAACGACTCCACCACCGGCCGCACCAGCCGCCCGGTCTTGCCCGACCCGGGCGGGCCGACGGCCAGCAGCGAGGTGCCGAGCACCGCGGGGTCCAGCGCCAGGGGCACCCCGCGGAACTCGTACGGGTTGCGGAGATCCTCGGTCGCCGCCCCGATCCGCACCTGCTGGGCGAGCAGGTCGTGCCGGGCCGTGCGGACCGGCAGGTCCCGCGCGCCGGACGGGTGCGTGTAGGCGGCGGCGCCGTGCCGCAGCACGGTGTCGACGAAGGACGCCAGCCGGCCGGGCTGGGCGCGCACGGACTGCCAGACGCGCTCGATCCGGGTGTGGTCCACGTCGTTCATCCGGCCGCCGCGCGCCTCGGCGGCCAGCCGGTCCGCCGCCCCGTGCCCCCCGGCCGCCCGCACCTCGGGCCACTCGACGGGGTCGGCGTGGGGGGCGGGGGTGGGGGGCAGGTCGCTGGTGCGGAAGATGGGGACTACGTAGCGACGCCATACCTCAGCCCACTGACCCACCCGGCCGAAAAAGGCGAAAATCGCCAGTCCGAGGATCAGCTCGTAAATACGGGCGGCTTCCGCGAAACTTCTTGGGTCGAACGTTCCGTCGCTGGTCTCATACCAGGCGTCATCGGTGAACACGTAGAAAAACCACATGTACCAGCCACCAAGGTAACCATTGATGACGACCTGCCACAGCATCCAGGCACAGAGCGCGGCGATGAGCGCCCCACTCAGCAGTCTCCGTGCCGGCACCCGGTCCGGGTCCTCCGGGGGCTTGGGCTTGTACCCGTAGGTCCAGATCCCCGGGGCGGCAGCCGGGCGCACGGTCCGGAGCCAGTCGATGAACGGGGACCGGACGGAGGCCGGGTCGACAGGCGGCCGGGGCGCCGGCGGGGACGGCTGGTCGTAGGCGCCGGAGACCTGCGCGAAGGCCGGATGGGCCGGACGCGGCGGCACGGCCGGCGGCGGCACCGGGACCGGAACGCCGGCCCCCGCCTGATCAGGGCGCGGTGGCACCGGTGGCATCGCCGGCGCCACCGGCGGCGGTCCCACCGGAGGCGGCGGGGCCGCCGGGTTCGGGACCGCGTCCCGCCGTGTGCCCCGTGAGTCGTGCGTGCCCTCGGTGTCCATGCGCCGCCCCTTGCCCCCTGACCAGCCAAGCCGTCGTCTGCCCCACACGAACCGTGTAGCGGTGTGTGCGTCCCTGCACGCACGCGTGTGCGTACCGGCGTGCACACGCCGACGTTCAATCTAGTGGCCCCGCGCAGGGAGTTCAGCGACCGTGCGGGATGCCGCGCCCGCAGACCGCCGCACGATCACCCGCCCCCGGCCCACCGGCACCCCCACTCCGCCCTCCATCACGCCCCCCACACCCCGCCGACCTCTCCCTTCGCTCCCATCACGCCCCCCACACCCCATCGGCCCCTCCCACCGCCCCCTGCCTCGTCCCTCACACCCGTCCCGCCTCCACCACGCCCCACGTCCCCGCCGCCGCGCACCCACGATCCCGTGCCCCTCCACCCACCGCGCGCACCCCGCACCCCGGGTCCCCGCGCCCGCCCAGGTCCCCGATGCCCGACACCCCACCCCTCCCGCGCCCTCCCGCGCCCCGCCCCCCGCCGACGCCCGGTCGGCCATTCGGCTCACGTCCCGTGCGCTATGTCCGTCGCGGACAACGCGGCGCGCGCAGTGCTCCCGAACGGAACATGCCTCGGTGCCGGCCGCACCCCTAGCCTGCCTCTAAAACCCCTGTTCTCCCCTGGAGCCCCTCATGACCGAACTGTCCGGAGGTCCGTCCCTTCCCCAGGAGCGCCGCGTCGTCACCGCGATCCCGGGCCCGAAGTCCCAGGAGCTGCAGGCCCGCCGCAGCGCCACGGTCGCGGGTGGCGTCGGTTCGGTGCTGCCGGTGTTCACCGTGCGCGCCGGCGGCGGTGTGATCGAGGACGTGGACGGCAACTCCCTGATCGACTTCGGCTCGGGCATCGCCGTGACCTCGGTCGGCGCCAGCGCCGAGGCCGTGGTCCGCCGGGCGTCCGCGCAGCTGGCGGACTTCACCCACACCTGTTTCATGGTGACCCCCTACGAGGGCTACGTAGAGGTGTGCGAGCAGCTGGCCGAGCTGACCCCGGGCGACCACGCCAAGAAGTCGGCCCTGTTCAACTCGGGCGCCGAGGCCGTGGAGAACGCCGTCAAGATCGCCCGCGCCTACACCAAGCGCCCGGCGGTCGTCGTGTTCGACCACGGCTACCACGGCCGGACCAACCTCACGATGGCGCTGACCGCCAAGAACATGCCGTACAAGCACGGCTTCGGTCCGTTCGCCCCCGAGGTCTACCGGGTCCCGGTCGCCTACGGCTACCGCTGGCCGACCGGTCCGGAGAACTGCGGCCCGGAGGCCGCGGCCCAGGCCATCGACCAGATCACCAAGCAGGTCGGCGCCGAGAACGTCGCCGCGATCATCATCGAGCCGGTGCTGGGTGAGGGTGGCTTCATCGAGCCCGCGAAGGGCTTCCTGCCGGCCATCGTGAAGTTCGCCAACGACAACGGCATCGTCTTCGTCGCGGACGAGATCCAGTCCGGGTTCTGCCGCACCGGCCAGTGGTTCGCCTGTGAGGACGAGGGCATCGTCCCGGACCTGATCACCACCGCCAAGGGCATCGCCGGCGGTCTGCCGCTGGCCGCCGTGACCGGCCGCGCCGAGATCATGGACGCCGCGCACTCCGGTGGCCTGGGCGGGACCTACGGCGGCAACCCGGTCGCCTGCGCCGCCGCGCTCGGCTCCATCGAGACCATGCGTGAGCTGGACCTGAACGCCAAGGCCAAGCGCATCGAGGAGGTCATGAAGGGCCGCCTCACCGCGATGCAGGAGAAGTACGACATCATCGGCGACATCCGGGGCCGCGGCGCCATGATCGCCATCGAGCTGGTGAAGGACCCGGCCACGAAGGAGCCGAACGCGGAGGCCGCGGGCGCGCTGGCCAAGGCGTGCCACGCGGAGGGCCTGATCGTCCTCACCTGCGGCACCTACGGGAACGTACTCCGCTTCCTGCCGCCGCTGGTGATCGGCGAGGACCTGCTCAACGAGGGCCTGGACATCATCGAGAGCGCGTTCGCCGCGCTCTGATCCGCCGCACCGGACCGACGGCCGGGCCGGGGACCTGTTCCCCGGCCCGGCCGTCCTGTTCCACGGCCCCGGCCCGGCCGCCGTCCCGGCCGGTCCCCCTCGTCGGCACGCCGGCCCGGCCGTCCCCACCCCACGCCGGCCCGCCGCCTTCCGGGCCCGGCCGCGTCCCCGCCCCGCGCCATCCCGTCCCCGCCCCGCTTCCGCCCGCTCCGTCCGTCGCCCCGGCTCCATATCGGCCCGCCCGACCGAAGGCCCGGACCGCCCTCCCCGCCGTGACGGTCGGTGACCGGAACCATGGCCCGGCGGCGACGGCGTGAAGAAGATGTGCGGGGGCCATGTCGGACGGGTGATCCGGCTGTCGGCCCGGCCCCGGGGTGCCGTACGGTTTCTGCAGATGAGAGAAACACCCCGCTCGCAGGGGGGACTGCGAGCGACGCCGAGGCGGCGCTTCCCCAGCTCCGTCCCGGCCGTGCCCTTGCGCACACCACTGGAGCCTCCGGCTCCGGATCTCCTCACCGATCGGACGGCCGCCCGCCCCAGACCCCCCGGGGCGCGCGGTCCGCCGGTCGCCCCGGCGGCCCCGGAGCCACCCCCCCTGTTCCTGGGCCGCCGGTCTCTCTCCTCACGCTCTGTGTCCTGACGTCCGCTGTCCTGCTGTTCGCCCTGGTGACCTGGCAGGTGGCCGTCGACGGCCCGCTGCGCGGGATGGACGAGCGGGCCGGCCGGGCCGCCGGCGGCCGTCTGCTGCCGGGCGCGTTCGCGGAGTTCCTCGCCGACCTCGGTGGCACCGCGGTGGCGCTCCCGGTGCTCGGGGCGGCCGCCGCATACACGGCCCGGCGGCTGCGTCGCGTGACCCCCCGGTGGTGGCTCCCGCCGCTGTCCGCGCTGCTCGCCCTGGCGGTGGTGCCCGCCCTGGTGGCCCCGGTGAAGGCACTGCTGGACCGGCCCGCGCCGCCCGGCCCGCTCGCCGGCACCGACGGCTTCTACCCGTCCGGCCACACCGCGACCGCCACGGTGGCGTACGGGGCGGCCGCCATGCTGCTCCTGGCGGCGCACCGGGCACGGGCCGCCGACCCCTCCGGACGGCGGGGCCACCGACCGTCCCGCCGGGGACCGGTGGTGGCGGGCGTGACGGTCACCCTCCTCAGCACGGGCGTGGGCACCGGCCTGGTGGTCCGCGGCTACCACTGGCCGCTCGACGTGGCCGGCAGCTGGTGCCTGTCCGCGGCGCTGCTCACCGTGCTGTCCCTGACGATGCGACGGTGGCTCGTCCCCCGCGGCTGAACGACACCCGGCCGGGCGGCGCTGCGGCCCCTCCCCGCCCGGCCGCCCGAACCACGCCCACCCTTCACGGCGGAGACGGCCGTCCCGCCGGGCGTCCCTCTCGGCCCGGCCGACGGCCGTCACCCGCGCCACCCCGGACCCGCGCCACCACCAGCGGTCTGCCGACGGCCGTCACCCTCCGGCCCCGGGGCCGCGCCCGCCGGACCGGCACCGCGACGGCCCGGCGGTCCTGCACCGCGTTCCGGTCACCCGGCCCTCACCGGTGCGCGCGCCCCCGGCGGTACCGGTCCTCGTCGGCGAGTTCCACCACCGCCTGGTGCAGGGCCAGCTCCAGCAGGCCTGGGGTGGTGAGCCGGCCGGAGCCGTCCGGGGCCGCCAGCCAGCGCACCCGCCCCGCCGTACGGCCCGGATGCGGGACCACCACCCAGCTGCCGGGGCCCAGGCCGCGGATGCCGGTGCCGACCCAGTGCGCCGCGGTTCCGGCGGGCACCAGGAACCCCACGCGGGCGTCCCCGTCGCCCCGCGCGTCGCCGAGCACCGGGCCGGCGGGCTCGGCCCGACGGCCCAGCACCCGCAGGGTCCGCCGGCCCAGCCGCCCCGGCACCACCAGTACGTCCCAGACCCGGCCGGCCGGCAGCAGCGCGACACCGAGGGGGTGCCGCTCCCATGCCCACCGGCACGCACCGGGGTCCGGTGCCGCCGACACCAGCCACTCCACCGCCCGCTTCGCCCCCGTGTCGCCCATCCCGGCTCCTCCCGTTCCACTCCCTGGCGGTGCCACCGGCCGATGGCGCCGGTAGAGGAGAGAGGGGCGGCCGGCGATCCTTACCCGGCTTCGCCTACCCATCGGTAGTGAGACGGGTCACAGCACCGCCGCCCGGCACGCCCACCGGACGGCCGCACCGCACGCACGGTGGGTCGTACGCACGGCGGATCCGTACACACGGCCGGGCCGCACGCGTCGCGCATCCGCACCGACGACGTGACCGCACGCGTCGCGGGTCCGTCACACGGCCACGCGCACGACGGGACCGTACGCACGGCAGGGGGCGGCGCCGCGCCGCCCCACGGCGAGCCCGTCCACGGCAGAGCGGCACGGACCACCCCGGACGGTGGCCGCCGGCCACACCGGGCGAACCGCCCTCCCCCCAGGCGGGCACGAACGCACGTTCACCGACCACGCCGGACGGCGACCACCACCGGCCACACCTGCCAGGCCACCTCCCCCGACCACGTCACCGGCCAGGCCACCTCCTCCGACCACGCCACCCGGACCACGTCACCCCACCAAGCCCCCGGGGGGGTGTCCGTCCCGCCGTCAGGAGTCGAAGCCCAGTCCGGCGCGGTCCATCGCCCGGAGCCACAGGTTGCGGCGGCCGCCGTGCCGGTCCGCGCGGGCCATCGACCACTGGGTGATGCCGATGCCCGCCCAGCGCAGCGGTTCGGGCGGGAAGGGCAGCGGCTTGCTGCGGACCATCCCCAGCCGGGTGCGTTCGGTCTCCTCCCCGGCGAGCAGGTCGAGCATCACCTCGGCCCCGAAGCGGGACGCCCCGACGCCGAGCCCGGTGTAGCCCAGGGCGTAGGCCGCCCGCCCGCCGTACGCGGTGCCGAAGAAGGCGGAGAAGCGGGAGCAGGTGTCGATGGCGCCGCCCCAGGCGTGGCTGAATCGCACCCCTTCCAGCTGCGGGAAGCAGCGGAAGAAGTGCCGGGCGAGGGTGCGGTACGTGTCCGGGTGGTGGTCGTACTCGGCCCGGACCCCGCCGCCGAACCGGTAGACGATGTCGTACCCGCCCCACAGGATGCGGTGGTCGCGGGTGATGCGGAAGTAGTGGAAGTGGTTGGCGAGGTCGCTCAGCCCCTGCCGCCGACGCCAGCCGATGGCGTCCAGTTGCGCGCCGGTGAGCGGTTCGGTCACCAGCGCGTGGTCGTAGACCGGCACCACGTACGGGCGGAGCCGGCGCACCGGTGAGGGGAACGCGTTGGTGCCCAGTGCCACGTCCCGGGCGCGGACCCTGCCGTACGGGGTGGTGACGGCCAGTCCCCCGGCGTCGGGGGCCGGCCGTCCGGCGGGGGTGTGCTCGTAGATCCGTACGCCCAGCCGCAGGCAGGCGTCGCGCAGGCCCCAGGCGAGCCGGGCGGGGTGCAGCATGGCGACCCCGGTGCGGTCCCACAGCCCGGCGAGGAAGACCGGCGAGTCCACCTCGGCCCGTACCGCGTCGCGGTCCAGGAACTCCCCGGCGTCCAGGCCCGCCTCCCGGGCTCGCGCCATGGTCTCCCGCACCTCCGTCACCTGGTGCGGGGCGGTGGCCACGTCGATCTCCCCGGTGCGTTCGAAGTGGCAGTCGATGCCGTGCCGGGTGAGGGTCTCCTCGATCCCGTCGAGGTTGCGGCGGCCCAGCCGCTCCAGCTCGGTCACCTCCTCGGGCCAGCGGGCGAGGCCGTTGGCCAGGCCGTGGGTGAGCGAGGCGGCGCAGAAGCCGCCGTTGCGCCCGGAGGCCGCCCAGCCGATCCGCCGGGCCTCGACGAGCACGACGTCGCGCCCGGGGTCGCGCTCCTTGGCCAGCAGCGCGGTCCACAGCCCGGTGTACCCGCCGCCGACGACCAGCAGGTCGCACTCCTCCTCGCCGGTGAGCGCGGGCAGCGCCCGGGGCCGGGCCGGGTCGTCCAGCCAGTACGGCACGGGTTCGGCGTCGGCGAGCGCGGCGAGCGCGGGCGGCCCGGCCCGCCGCACCGCCCGGCCCCGGGGCGCTCCGGGCGAACGGCCGGCCGCCCCGGGCGGCGCGGCGGTCCCGCCTCCCGCGGGCGGCCGCACGGCCCCGGGCGCCTCGGGCGCACCGCCCGCCGCACCGGGCCCGGGCACCTCGCCGGGATCCCCGTCGGCCCCGGGCCCGCCGGGGTCGCGGGAAGGCGGCGGCGTATCGGAGGGTCTGTCGGATGCGGTCACGGTTCTCGGCTCCTTCCGCGGCGGTTGCCGGCGAGCAGACCGACGAGGACGCACAGCACGGCGACGGCGAACATGGCGGTCCCGATCACATTGATCTGGACCGGGGTGCCGCGCTGCGCCGACCCCCACACGAACATGGGGAAGGTGACGGTCGATCCGGCGTTGAAGTTGGTGATGATGAAGTCGTCGAAGGACAGGGCGAAGGAGAGCAGCGCTCCGGCCGCGATGCCCGGCGCCGCGATCGGCAGGGTGACCCGCCAGAAGGTGGCCGCCGGGGAGGCGTACAGGTCCTGGGCGGCCTGTTCCAGTTCGGGGTCCATGCTCAGCACGCGCGCCTTGACGGCGGTGACCACGAAGCTGACGCAGAAGGTGATGTGCGCGACGAGGATGGTCCAGAAGCCGAACTCCACGCCCGTGTTGAGGAACAGCGTGGCGAGCGAGGCGGCCATGACCACCTCGGGCATCGCCATCGGCAGGAAGATCATGCTGCTCACGGCGGTGCGGGCGCGGAACCGGTGGCGGGCGAGCGCGAAGGCGACCAGGGTGCCCAGGACGGTGGCGCCGGCGGTGGCGCCCAGGGCGATCTTGAGGCTGAGGGCGAGCGAGCCGCACAGGTCGGCCACGCCGCAGGGGTCGGTCCAGGCGTCGGTGGAGAACCGCTGCCAGGAGTAGTTGAAGCGGCCGTTGGGCTTGTTGAAGGAGAAGACCAGGACCACGACGTTGGGCAGCAGCAGGTACCCGAGGGCGGCCAGTGCGGCCAGCGTCACCAGGTTCTCGCGCAGCCGGCGCAGCAGCCGGACGGCGGGGGCGGCGGGGTGCTTCACACCAGGTCCTCCGTCCCCGACCGGCGGATGTAGACGGTGACCAGGGCGAGGATCACCGCCATCAGGATGAACGAGAGCGCGGCGGCGGTGGGGTAGTCCAGGACCCGTAGGAACTGCGACTGGATGACGTTGCCCACCATCTTCCGGTCCGCCGGCCCGAGCAGTTCGGCGTTGATGTAGTCGCCGGTGGCGGGGATGAAGGTCAGCAGGGTGCCGGCCACCACGCCGGGCATGGACAGCGGGAAGGTGACCTTCCGGAAGGTGGTGAACGGCCGGGCGTACAGGTCCGAGGCGGCCTCGTGCAGCCGCCCGTCGATCCGCTCCAGCAAGGTGTACAGCGGCAGCACCATGAAGGGGAGGAAGTTGTACGTCAGGCCGCAGATCACGGCGAGCGGGGTGGCCAGCACCCGGTCCCCCTCGGTGAGCCCCAGCCAGCCGGTCACGTCCAGCACGTGCAGCGAGCCCAGCACCGACACCACCGTGCCGTCGTCGGCGAGGATGGTCTTCCAGGCCAGGGTGCGGATCAGGAAGCTGGTGAAGAACGGCGCGATGACCAGGATCATCAGCAGGGTGCGCCAGCGGCCGGCCCGGAACGCCATCAGGTACGCCAGCGGATAGCCGAGCAGCAGGCAGCCGGCGGTGGCCGCGCCCGCGTAGAGCACCGAGCGCAGGAAGTGCGGGTGGTACTCGGCGAGCGCGTCGGTGTAGGTGCTGACGTGCCAGGTGACGGTGAAGCCCTCCTCCAGCGAGCCGGTCTGCAGCGACGTGGACGCCTGGTAGACCATCGGCGCGACGAAGAAGACCAGCAGCCAGGCGATGCCGGGCAGCAGCAGCCAGTACGGGACGAGCCGGGCGCGGACCGGGGTCTTCCGCGCGGCGGCCGGCTCCGGCCGGGGCGGCAGCCCGGAGGCGGGCGACGGATCGGAGACGGTCGGCAGCCCGGAGGCGGGCGGCACCCCGGGGGGCGGGCGGCGGCCCGGCCGGGGTGGGGACGGCGGTCACGGCGCCCCCTGCCCCGGCCCCGCCGCGGTGGCCGGCGAGGGACCGGTTCCGGTGCCGCCGGCGCGCGACGGCCCCGCCGGTGTCCCGTCCTCCGGTGACGGCCCGGGCCGGGCTCCGGCGGCGGGCCGCTCGGAGCCGGGACCGCCGGCCGGCGGCTCGTCCGGCCCGGCACCGGCCGCCGGCGACCGGTCCGCGCGGAGGCCGAAGCCGTGGGCGGGGTTCCAGTGCAGCACCACCTCCGCGCCGGGGACCAGCCGCGGATCGCGCTCGATGTTCTGCTCGTAAACGGAGAGGGTCGTGCCGGCCGGCCCGGCCACCAGGTACTGGGTTGACACGCCGATGAAGCTGGAGTCGGATATCCGGCCGGTGAGCCGGTTGCGTCCGTCCCCGACGGTGTGCGCGTCGTCGGCGGGGGTGAGGGAGATCTTCTCCGGGCGGACGCCGAGCAGGATCCGCTCCCCCGCCCGGGGCATCCGCCCGGCCGCGCCCGCCCCGGCACCCCGGTGCCGGCACCGGCCGCCCCGCCGCCGGAACCGGTCGCCCGGGCCGCGGTGCCCGGGGCGCCGTGCCCCGGCTCCCCCGCGCCGGTGCCCGTTCCGCCGGCGTCCGGCCCGCCGGGGCACCGCCGCGCGGGCAGCGCGAGCCGGGTGCCGCCGGCGGTCACCAGCACATCGCCGCCGGACACCCCGGTGACCTCGGCCTCGATCAGGTTGGAGGTGCCCAGGAAGTTGGCGACGAACGCGGTGCGGGGCAGGTCGTACAGCTCGGCGGGGGCGCCCAGCTGCTCCACCCGGCCGCCGTTCATCACCGCGACCGTGTCGGCCATCGCCATGGCCTCCTCCTGGTCGTGGGTGACGTGGACGAAGGTGATGCCGACCTCGGTCTGGATGCGTTTGAGCTCCAGCTGCATCCGGCGGCGGAGCTTGAGGTCCAGGGCGCCGAGCGGCTCGTCCAGCAGCAGCACCCGGGGGTGGTTGATGAGCGCCCGGGCGACGGCGACGCGCTGCTGCTGTCCGCCGGACAGCTCCCGCGGCCGGCGGCGCGCGTACGGGCCCAGCTGCACCAGGTCGAGCATCTCCGCGACCTGCTTGCGCACCGATCTGATGCCGCGGCGGCGCAGCCCGAAGGCGACGTTCTCGTAGACGTCCAGGTGCGGGAAGAGCGCGTAGCTCTGGAAGACGGTGTTGACCGGGCGCTTGTAGGGGGGCAGGTCGGTGATGTCCCGGGCGCCGAGGTGGACGGTGCCGGTGGTGGGCCGTTCCAGCCCGGCGATCATCCGCAGGGTGGTGGTCTTGCCGCAGCCGGAGGCGCCGAGCAGGGCGAAGAAGCGGCCCTCGGGGACGGTGAGGTCCAGCGGGTGGACGGCGGTGGTGGAGCCGTAGCTCTTGCTGATCCCGGTGAGGCGGACGGCGCCGCCGGGGTGCGGTGGTGTCATGGTGGCTGGCTTCTTCCGGTTCAGGCGCCGATGAGCTTGGCGAACGTGTCCTCGAACGCCGTCTCCTCCTCGTCGGTCAGGGCGCGGAAGGCGTGCGCCTTCGCGGCCATCTCCCGGTCGGGGAGGATGAACGGGTTGGCGGCCAGGTCCTTGTCGATCCGGGCCAGTTCGGCGCGGACCCCCTCGACCGGGCAGACGTAGTTGATCCAGGCGGCGAGCCGGGCGGCGACCGCGGGCTCGTAGTAGTAGTCGATGAGCCGTTCGGCGTTCTTCTTGTGCCGCGCCCCGTGGGGTATCAGCAGGTTGTCGGTGGAGATCATGTAGCCGGCGGCGGGGACCGCGAGGTCGATGGCCGGGTTGTCGGCGCGCAGTTGCAGCAGGTCCCCGGCCCAGGCCACGCAGGCGGCCAGGTCGCCCTTGTCCAGGTCACCGGTGTAGTCGTTGCCGGTGAACCGCCGGATCTGCCCGCTGCGGACGGCCTTGCGGATCCGGGCGACGGCCGCCTCGTACTGGTCGGCGGTGACCGTCTCGGGGGCCACGCCCATGTCGAGCAGGGTGAGGCCGACGGTGTCCCGCATCTCGGTGAGCATGCCGACCCGGCCCTTGAGCCGGGGGTCCTCCAGCAGCTGGGAGACCGAGTCCACCGTCCGGCCGCCGGTGGCCTTCTTGTTGTAGGCGATGACCGCGGGGATGCCGGTCCAGGGGTAGGAGTGGGCGCGGCCGGGGTCCCAGTCGGGGCTGCGGAACTGCGGGGCGAGGTTGGCGTAGGCGTGCGGCAGGCGGGCCGCGTCCAGCTTCTGCATCCAGCCGAGGCGGATCATCCGGGCGGCCATCCAGTCGGTGACGCAGATCAGGTCGCGGCCGGTGTCCCGGCCGGCGGCCAGCTGGGGTTTGACCTTGCCGAAGAACTCGACGTTGTCGTTGATGTCCTCGGTGTACCGGACCCGGATGCCGGTGCGCCGCCGGAAGGCGTCCAGGGTGGGCCGGCTGCGACCGTCCTCGCCGACGTCGATGTACTCGGTCCAGTTGGAGAAGCTGACGCGCCGCTCCTCGTCAGGGTGGTCGTCGGCGGGGGGTGGCGCCGTGGCGGGTGGCGGGCGGGATGCCGCAGGCGGCGAGGGCACCGGTGCCGCCGAGGGCGAGCGCACCGGCGCCGCCCGCGCGCAGCAGCGACCGCCGGGTCATGGCCATCCGGCCCCGGGTCAGGCTGCGGCGCACCGCGGCCAGCAGGGGTGGGGAGAGCGTGTCGGGTGCGGGGTCCATACGGGCCTCCCGGGGGTGAGGGCCGGCCGGGGTGCAGGGCGCGGGGTCGGTGCCGCTCCCGGCCCGGTGCGGGTCGGCGGTGGTGCGGGGGGACGGGGGACGGTGGTCGGTGGACGAAGGGCGCGCGCCGCGGCCGGCTCCGGACCGGCAGCGGTCCGGGCGGTGCGCCGGACACGGGGTGCGGGGCCGGCGACCGGCCCGCCCGCGCACGGCTGGCGGCCCGGCGGCGGGGCCGCCGCACCCCCACGGCGCCGCACCCCCACGGCGGCCCCACCCGCCACGACAGCCACACCGGCCACGGCGCCGCGGGGGTCCCCGGTGCTCCGGTGCGCGGCGGCGGGCCGTGGCGCGAGGAACCCGTGTGCGGTGGGCGGGCCACGGCCGGGGCGGCGGGCCGCGCGGTCAGTCGCGGTGCCCGAAGACGGTGCGGTGCCAGTCCTTCCGCGCGGTCGCGGTGTTGTCGTACATCACGTGCTTGATCTGCGTGTACTCCTCGAAGGAGTACGCCGACATGTCCTTGCCGAAGCCGGAGGCACCGGTGCCGCCGTGCGGCATCTCGCTGATGATGGGGATGTGGTCGTTGACCCACACGCACCCGGCGCGCAGTTCCCGGGTGGCGCGCCCGGCCCGGTAGACGTCGCGGGTCCAGGCGGACGCGGCGAGCCCGTAAGGGGTGTCGTTGGCGAGCGCGAGTCCCTCGTCGTCGCTGTCGAAGGGGAGGACGACCAGGACCGGGCCGAAGATCTCGGAGCGGACGATCTCGCTGTCCTGGGCGGCGCCGGTGATCAGGGTCGGCAGGTGGTACGCACCCCGGGCGAGGTCGCCCGTCCCGGGGCCGCCGCCGGTGACCACGGTGGCGTACCCCCGGGCGCGGTCCACGAATCCGGCCACCCGGTCCCGGTGGGCGTGCGTGACCAGCGGCCCGAGGTCGGTCGCGGGGTCGAAGGGGTCGCCGAGCCGTACGGTCGCCATCAGGTCGGCGACCCCCGCCACGAAGGTGTCGTACAGCGGGCGCTGCACATAGGCGCGGGTGGCGGCCGTGCAGTCCTGGCCGCTGTTGATCAGTGCCGCCGCCACCGCGCCGTGCACCGCCGCCTCCGGGTCGGCGTCGTCGAAGACCACGAACGGGGCCTTGCCGCCGAGTTCCAGGTGGATCCGTTTGACCGAGCCGGCCGCGATCCCGGCCACCCGGCGGCCGACCGCGGTGGAACCGGTGAAGGACACCATGGCCACGCCGGGGTGGCCGACGAGGTGTTCGCCGGCCACCGGGCCGGTGCCGCTCACCACGTTGATCACCCCGTCGGGGATGCCCGCCTCGGTGGCGGCCTGCGCGAACATCAGCGAGGTGAGCGGGGTCGGTTCGGCGGGCTTGAGGACGACGGTGTTGCCCGCGGCGACGGCCGGCAGGATCTTCCAGGCGGCCATCTGCAGGGGGTAGTTCCAGGGGGCGATCGACCCGATGACGCCGATCGGTTCCCGGCGCACCATCGAGGTGTG
Organism: Streptomyces pactum; assembly: GCF_016031615.1. Taxonomy (GTDB): domain Bacteria; phylum Actinomycetota; class Actinomycetes; order Streptomycetales; family Streptomycetaceae; genus Streptomyces; species Streptomyces pactus. Next base: position 5,540,683 of record NZ_JACYXC010000001.1, on the reverse strand, counting down.
GTCGGGGCTGTACTCACCGGCGGACCGGCCTTCGAGGTGGCGGGCGGCGCCGGCGAAGAAGGCGGTGTTGTCGATGGTGCCGGGGACGTCGAACCCGGTGCTGAGCTTCAGCGGCTTGCCGCACTGCCGGGACTCCGCGGCGGCGAACTCCGCCGCCCGCGCGGTGAGGACCGCGGCGAGCCGGTGCAGGGCGTCGGACCGCTCCGCGGGGGTGGCCCCGGCCCACTGCGGGTACGCGGCGCGTGCGGCGGCCACCGCGGCGTCCACGTCGGCCTCGTCCGCCGTCCGGTAGGCGAGGATCTTCCCGCCGGTGGCCGGATCGACCACGGCGTGCACCTGGCCGGAACCGCCCTCGGTCAGCCGTCCGCCGATGTACTGGGTGCCGGCGGCGAACCGCGCCGCCGCATCGAACCGCTGGTCCATCGCGTTGCTCTCCTCCGCCTCGGTCGGTGGCTTGCGCGCAGTCGGCCCGGCGCCGCCCACGGGGACGGGGTGGCGTGGCCATGGCCGGAATTGATGGCTGATCCTGGCAGAGCGAACGGTCTCCAACAAGGGATTCCGTCGTCGCTTTTTGATTTTCCGACGGATTCTGTCCCGACATCGCCACCGGATGGCCGGGGCCTCACGACCGGGGCCGGACACCGCGGTTCCGCGCCGGACGGTGTCCGGTTCCCTCGCCCGGAGCCGCGGCACCCACGAGGGCACCGGACCCCGAAGGCCCCGCCGGCACGCACCCCCAGGGGTCGCCGGCACGCACCCCAGAGGCCGCCGGGTGCGTACGGGCTCGCCGCCGCCCGCGCGCCGGGGCCCGGGTGCCGCACCGTACCGGCGTGGCCCCGGGCCCGTGGTGTTTCCGTGCCCTGATGTCAGAACGCGGAGTCGATCGCGGCGTCCAGCGCGGCGAGGTAGATCAACGGGATCACCATGCCGACGATCCCGCAGACGATGCCCGCGGTCGCCGAGCCGGCGTTGTTCGCCTCCCCCCGCTGCGCCTTCCCCTTCCCGATGGAGCCGAAGATGATGGCGAGGATGCCGAGGACGATCGCGAACAGCCACAGGAAGTAGGTGAGTCCGCAGACCAGGCCGATGATGCCGACGGTCAGGGCGGCGGTCCCCATACCGTTGCGCTGCCCCACGGCGCCCATCGGACCGCCGGGGTAGGCCGGATAGCCCGGTGGCGGGTATCCGGGGCCGGGCTGCTGGTACTGCGGAAGACCCGCGGCGGGGTGGCCGGCCGCCGGGGGGCGCCGGGGAGGCTGCGGCGGGTGGCCGCCGGGGGGCGTGCGGATCGTGCCCGGGCGGGCCGGGGTACGCGCTGTGGGACATGGTGGTGTTCTCCCCTCCTGCTGTCGCGACGCGCCATGTTACGGGTGCTGCGCGTGACCGGTGGAGGGAACGGACCGGGTGCCCGCGGTCCTCGCCCGGTGCCACAATCACCCCATGACCGAGACGGCACGCCACCCGGCGGACCAGGCGGACCAGGTGGTTCCGGTGGTCCGCGCGGACACGACGGATCCGGGCGACCCGGCGGACACAAGGGATCCGGCGGACCCGGCGGATCCGGGCGACCCGGCGGACCCGGCCGGGCGGTTGCCGGCCGGGCCGGCGGACGGCCGGGACGGCCCGCGCTCGGTGGCGGAGCTGGTGGCCCGGTCGGCCGCCGGTGAACGCCACAAGTACCTCTACTTCTGGGGGCACCGGCCGCGGCCGGACGGCTCGGTGGGGCACGGCTGCTTCAGTCAGTGGTGGCCCGCGCCCATCGAGGCGGACGGCGTCCGGTACGCCACGGCCGAGCACTGGATGATGGCGGGCAAGGCCGCGCTCTTCGGCGACGCGGAGGCGCGGCGGCGGGTGCTGGCGGCCGGGCACCCCCGGCAGGCCAAGGAGATCGGCCGCTCGGTGCGCGGTTTCGAGGAGCGGGTGTGGGCGGAGCACCGCTTCGAGCTGGTGGTCCGCGGCAGTGTGCTGAAGTTCGGTCAGCACCCGGAGCTGGGCCGCTACCTGCTGGGCACCGGGGCCCGGGTGCTGGTGGAGGCCAGCCCGGTGGACCGGGTCTGGGGCATCGGGCTGGCCTCCGACGACGAGCGGGCGGCCGATCCGGCCCGCTGGTGCGGTCTCAACCTGCTGGGGTTCGCGCTGATGGAGGCGCGTCAGCGGCTGGCATCGGGGGAGGCGGGGCCGTCCGGCGCCGCGGACACCACGGCGGCCGGCGCCCGGTAGCCGCTGTACCCGTCGTCGTCCTCCTCGTCCTGGATGATCCAGATCAGCATGAGCAGGCTGGCGATCACGGCCACCACACCGAGGATGAGCCCGGCGAGCGCCTGGCCGCCGTTGTCCGCCTCACCGCGCTGGGCCCGGCCGCGGCCCAGCGCGCCGAAGATGATCGCCAGGATGCCGAGGATCACGCCGAAGAAGACGCTGAAGAAGAGCACCGCCCCCACGATGCCCAGCACCAGGGCGGCGATGCCCTGCCCGTTGTTGGGCGGGTACCCGGGGTGCGGCCAGCCGTAGGGGCCCCCCGGGTGGCCGTAGCCGGGCGCCGGGTGGCCTGCCGCCGGGTAGCCGTAGCCCGGCCCGCCCGCTCCGGCCGCGTAGGCCGGGCCGCCGTACGGGGCGGCGCCGTACGGCAGGAGGCCGGCCGAAGTGGTCGCCCCGTACGGGCCGCCGGCGGCCGGCGGGGGGCGTACCCGGCGCGGGCGGGGGCGGCGGCACGGTGGTCCCCCGCCGGGCCGGGCGGTGGTGCCAGCGGTACGCCCGGCAGGGTCGGCATGCCGGAGACCCCGGGGGCGGGCCCGGGTCCGGCCGGCGGCACCCGGTCCTGCGGCGGTGCCCAGGGGTCGCGGTCCCGTGGTTCCGGCGGCCGGGGCCCCTCCTGCGCGGATTCGGGCCGCTGTCCGGGCTGCTGTTCCATGTGTCTCCCCCACACGCTGCGTTGCCGTCATGCTACGGGCCCGGCACGGCGCCGCGCCGCCCGGTTCTACGATGGCCGGGGCCCGCCGACCGGCGCGCGTCCACGAGGAGGAACCGATGACCGATCTCAGCGCCTTCATCGCCGGGCTGCCGAAGGCCGAACTCCACGTCCATCACGTCGGGTCGGCGTCGCCGCGCATCGTCGCCGAACTCGCCGCCCGCCATCCGGACTCCCCGGTGCCCACCGATCCGGAGGCGCTCGCGGACTACTTCGCCTTCCGGGACTTCGCGCACTTCATCGAGGTCTACCTGTCGGTGGTGGATCTGATCCGGGACGCCGAGGACGTGCGGCTGCTGACGTACGAGGTGGCCCGGGACATGGCGCGGCAGAACATCCGCTACGCCGAACTGACCGTCACCCCCTACAGCTCCACCCGGCGCGGCATCCCCGACGGCGCGTTCGTGGAGGCGATCGAGGACGCGCGGAAGGCCGCCGAGGCGGAGCTGGGCGTGGTGCTGCGCTGGTGCTTCGACATCCCCGGCGAGGCGGGGCTGGAGTCCGCCGAGGAGACCACGCGGATCGCCCTCGGGCTGCAGCCCGAGGGCCTGGTCAGCTTCGGCCTGGGCGGGCCGGAGATCGGCGTGCCGCGCCCGCAGTTCAAGCCGTACTTCGACCGGGCGGTCGCCGCCGGGCTGCACAGCGTCCCGCACGCGGGCGAGACCACCGGTCCGCAGACCATCTGGGACGCGCTCACCGAGCTGCGGGCGGAGCGCATCGGCCACGGCACCAGCTGCGTGCGGGACCCGGAGCTGCTGGCGCACCTGGCCGAACACCGGATCCCGCTGGAAGTCTGCCCGACGTCCAACATCGCCACCCGGGCGGTGGCCTCGCTGGAGGAGCACCCGATCGCCGAGATGGTCGCGGCCGGTGTGCTGGTGACCGTCAACAGCGACGACCCGCCGATGTTCGGCACCGATCTGAACTCCGAGTACGCGGTCGCGGCGCGGCTGCTGGGGCTGGACGCGGCGGGGGTGGCGGCGCTGGCGCGGAACGCCGTGGAGGTCTCCTTCCTGGACGCCGCCGGCAAGGCGGCCCTGATCCGGGAGATCGACACCTACACGGCGGCGCACGCCGGCGGCTGACCGGCCCACGCCTGCCCGGGGTGTCCGCGCCCCCGGGCGCCCGCCCCGGAGCGGCGCGGCACCGGCGGGCCCAGGGCGCGGGCCCAGGGCGCGGGCCCGGGCGGACCGGGGGCCGGGCGGGCACGCCACAATGGCCCCATGCCGACCCGGGTGACGGGCACCGCGCGGGCGGACGGCCTGGTGGCCGTCGCCCACCGCGGTGACCCCTATGTGCACCGCGAGAACACCCTGCCGTCCCTGCGCTCCGCGGTGGCGGCGGGGGCGACCGCGGTGGAGTTCGACGTCCGTCTCACCGCCGACGGGGTGCCGGTGGTGGTCCACGACGCCACGCTGAAACGGCTGTGGGGGTACGACCGGCCGGTGCGGGAGCTGACCGCCGCGCGGATCCGGGCGGTGACCGGGGGCGGGGTGCCGCTGCTGGCTGAGGCGCTGGCGGCGACGGAGGGGGTGCGGGTGATGGTGGACCTGCCGGACCTCCGGGCCGTCCGGGCGGCGGTGGCCGGGGTGCGCGACCACGGCGCGGCGGACCGCGTCTACTACTCCGGCCCGGTGGCCGCGCTGCGGGCGGTGCGGGAGGCCGATCCGGCCGCCGAGACGGCGCTGACCTGGACCACCCTGGCACCGCCCCGGCCGGTGCTGCTGGACGCCCTGCGGCCCCGCTGGCTGAACTACCGCTTCGGCCTGGTCGGCCCGGAGCTGGTCGCCCGGGCGCACGCGGACGGGCTGCTGGTGTCGGCGTGGACCGTGGACACCCGGTGGTCGATGAGGCGGCTGCTGGGCGCGGGCGTCGACTCGATCACCACCAACCGGATCGGCGCGCTGTGCGCCCTGCTCGACGGCGACCGGGACCGCCACGGTCCGCGCCGCCCGGCGGCCCGCCGCCGCTAGGAACCGCCCGGACCGACAGCCCGGGAGCGGCCGGGCCCTCGCGCACGGCTCCGCCCGGACACGCCGGAGCGCCCGTACGACAGGTGCGTACGGGCGCTGCGGCGGGGATGCACCGGCGCCGGGCTCAGCCGTCGAGCGACGTCATCACGTGCTTGATGCGGGTGTAGTCCTCGAAGCCGTAGGCCGACAGGTCCTTGCCGTAGCCGGACTTCTTGAAGCCGCCGTGCGGCATCTCGGCGACCAGCGGGATGTGGGTGTTGATCCACACGCAGCCGAAGTCCAGAGCCTTGGACATGCGCATCGCCCGCGCGTGGTCCTTGGTCCACACCGAGGAGGCCAGGGCGTACTCCACGCCGTTGGCGTACTCCACGGCCTGCGCCTCGTCGGAGAAGGACTGCACGGTGATGACCGGGCCGAAGACCTCGTTCTGGACGATCTCGTCGTCCTGCTTGAGGCCGGAGACGACGGTGGGGGCGTAGAAGTAGCCCTTGTCGCCGACCCGGTGGCCGCCCGCCTCGACCTTGGCGTGCGCCGGCAGCCGGTCGACGAAGCCGCTGACCTGGGCGAGCTGGTTGGCGTTGTTGAGCGGGCCGTAGAGCACGTCCTCGTCGTCCGGCTGCCCGGTCTTCGTCTCGGCGGCGGCCTTGGCCAGCGCGGAGACGAACTCGTCGTGGATCGACTCGTGCACCAGCACCCGGGTGGCGGCGGTGCAGTCCTGGCCGGCGTTGAAGAACCCGGCCATCGAGATGTCCTCGACCGCCTTGGCGATGTCGGTGTCCTCGAAGACCACGACCGGGGCCTTGCCGCCGAGCTCCAGGTGGACGCGCTTGACGTCCTTGGAGGCGCTCTCGGCGACCTGCATGCCGGCGCGGACCGACCCGGTGATGGAGGCCATGGCGGGCACCTTGTGCTCGACCATCAGCCGCCCGGTCTCCCGGTCGCCGCACAGGACGTTGAAGACGCCCTTGGGGTGGCCCAGCTCGGCCAGCACCCCGCCGATGATCTCGGCGATCAGGACGGTGGAGGCCGGGGTGGTGTCGGAGGGCTTGATCACGACGGTGTTGCCCGCGGCGAGCGCCGGGGCGAACTTCCACACCGCCATCATCATCGGGTAGTTCCAGGGGGCGACCTGGGCACAGACGCCGACCGGCTCGCGCCGGATGATGGAGGTCATGCCGTCCATGTACTCGCCGGCCGAGCGGCCCTCCAGCAGGCGGGCGGCACCGGCGAAGAAGCGGATCTGGTCGATCATCGGCGGGATCTCCTCGTCCCGCGTCAGGGCGATCGGCTTGCCGGTGTTCTCGGACTCGGCGGCGATCAGCTCCTCGGCCCGCGCCTCGAAGGCGTCGGCGATCTTCAGCAGCACCTTCTGGCGCTCGGCGGGCACCAGGTCGCGCCAGACCGGGAACGCCTTGGCGGCGGCCTCCATGGCGGCGTCGACGTCGGCCGCCCCGGAGAGCGGCGCGGTCGCGTACGCCTCGCCCGTGGCCGGGTTGACCACCTCCGTGGTCCGCCCGTCGGCGGCGTCCCGGAACTCCCCGTCGATGTAGTTGCGCAGACGACGCAGTTCGGTGGTCACGTGCCACCCCTTCTGTTTGCGGTCGAAGTCCGATGGGTGAGACACCCACCCTAACCGCCGGGGCGACGTATTCAACATACCCAACGGCCCACAACTACGGATTCCGCGAGTTTCGAAGTCCTCGACAACGGATTTCATCGATCTGGGGTTGCGAGACTGCCGAGTCCTCATGCACAGTGGAATACGTGGCCACTGACAAGAACGGCACGCCGTCGATCGACTCCGTCTCCCTGGCGATCATCGAGCAGCTCCAGGAGGACGGGCGCCGCCCGTATGCCGCCATCGGCAAGGCCGTGGGCCTGTCCGAGGCGGCCGTCCGGCAGCGTGTGCAGAAGCTGCTCGACCAGGGCGTCATGCAGATCGTCGCCGTCACCGACCCGCTCACCGTGGGGCTGCGACGCCAGGCGATGGTCGGCATCAACGTCGAGGGCGACCTCGATCCGGTGGCCGACGCGCTGACCGCCATGGAGGAGGTCGAGTACGTGGTGATGACCGCGGGCTCGTTCGACCTCATCATCGAGATCGTCTGCGAGGACGACGACCATCTCCTCCAAATGATCAACAAGCGGATCCGCACGCTGCCCGGCGTGCGCTCCACCGAGAGCTTCGTCTACCTCAAGCTCCGGAAGCAGACCTACACCTGGGGAACGAGATAGCTATGAGCGCCGACCTCTCCAAGACGGCGTACGACCACCTGTGGATGCACTTCACCCGCATGTCGTCGTACGAGAACGCCCCCGTGCCGACCATCGTGCGCGGTGAGGGGACGTACATCTACGACGACAAGGGCAAGCGGTACATCGACGGCCTCGCCGGCCTGTTCGTGGTCAACGCCGGCCACGGCCGCGTCGAGCTCGCCGAGACCGCCTACAAGCAGGCCCAGGAGCTGGCCTTCTTCCCGGTGTGGAGCTACGCCCACCCCAAGGCGGTGGAGCTGGCCGAGCGGCTGGCGGGCCACGCCCCCGGCGACCTGAACAAGGTCTTCTTCACCACCGGCGGTGGTGAGGCCGTGGAGACCGCCTGGAAGCTGGCCAAGCAGTACTTCAAGCTCGTCGGCAAGCCCACCAAGTACAAGGTGATCTCCCGCGCGGTGGCCTACCACGGCACCCCGCAGGGCGCCCTGTCCATCACCGGCCTGCCGGGGCTGAAGGCCCCGTTCGAGCCGCTGGTGCCCGGTGCCCACAAGGTGCCCAACACCAACATCTACCGCGCCCCGATCCACGGCGACGACCCGGAGGCCTTCGGCCGCTGGGCCGCCGACCAGATCGAGCAGCAGATCCTCTTCGAGGGCCCGGAGACCGTCGCCGCGGTCTTCCTGGAGCCGGTGCAGAACGCCGGCGGCTGCTTCCCGCCGCCGCCCGGCTACTTCCGGCGGGTCCGCGAGATCTGCGACCAGTACGACGTGCTGCTCGTGTCCGACGAGGTCATCTGCGCCTTCGGCCGGCTCGGCACGATCTTCGCCTGTGACAAGTTCGGCTACGTCCCGGACATGATCACCTGCGCCAAGGGCATGACCTCGGGCTACTCCCCGATCGGTGCCTGCATCGTCTCCGACCGCCTCGCGGAGCCGTTCTACAAGGGCGACAACACCTTCCTGCACGGCTACACCTTCGGCGGCCACCCGGTCTCCGCCGCGGTGGGCCTGGCCAACCTCGACATCTTCGAGCGCGAGGGCCTCAACCAGCACGTGCTGGACAACGAGGGCGCCTTCCTGAAGACCCTGCAGAAGCTGCACGACCTGCCGATCGTCGGCGACGTGCGCGGCAACGGCTACTTCTACGGCATCGAGCTGGTGAAGGACAAGGCCACCAAGGAGAGCTTCGACGAGGAGGAGACCGAGCGCGTCCTGTACGGCTTCCTCTCCAAGGCGCTGTACGACAACGGCCTGTACTGCCGGGCCGACGACCGCGGTGACCCGGTGGTCCAGCTGGCACCGCCGCTCATCGCCGACCAGTCGACCTTCGACGAGATCGAGCAGGTGCTGCGCACCGTGCTGACGGAGGCGTGGACGAAGCTCTGAGCCGTCCCCGACCGCCGCACCGGCTCCGCCCGGGTACACCCCTCCCCGGGCGGCCCCTGCCGTGGGCCCCCCTCGCCGTCCCCCGGCGAGGGGGCCACGGCGGTTCTGCGACCGGCCCGCGCCACCCGGCGCGGGCCGGTTCCCGCGCCCCGCGCCCACCGGCCGGGGCACCGGGCCGGACCAGGGCTGATCGGAGGAAACGGACCGTGCCCGCGCCGAGCCTGGGCCGGATCGGCCGCCGCGACTCCTTAACGTGCCAGTGACCGATTCGCCTTGTCCTCGTTCACCCATCCAGGGGAGCGGACAAACGTAGGTAAGCCGAGGTGCTTGGCATGGTGGCTCCGCCGGACGACGACATGTTGTGGGCCCGCAGCGTCAGTTACGCGTACCGCGGCTCGCCCGCCCTGACGGGCGTGTCCCTGGGCGTGCGCGAGGGCGAGGTGCTGGTGGTGTCCGGGCCGCGCGGCTCCGGCAAGACCACCCTGCTCGCCTGCCTGTCCGCGCAGCTGCCGCCCGACGAGGGCGAGGTCTGGTTCGGGGGCGTGCCGGTGCACTCCCTGACCCGGCTGGGCCGGGAGCGGCTGCGCCGCGAGCACTTCGGCTGGATCGACACCCAGCCCCGGCTGGTGCCCGAGCTGACCGTGTGGGAGAACGTGGCGCTCCCCCTGATGCTGCGCGGCATCCCGCGCCGCGCCGCCCGGACCACCGCCCGCGAGTGGCTGGAGCGGCTGGACGTGGGCGGCGAGGAGCGGCAGCGGCCGGCCGCACTCCTCCAGGCCCAGCGCCAGCGGGTGACCATCGCCCGCGCTCTGGCGGCTGGGCCCCGGGTCCTCTTCGCCGACGAGCCCACCGCACCGCTGCACCGCGCCGACCGGGGCCAGGTGCTGCGCACCCTGACCGCCGCGGCCCGCTCGCACGGCATCTCCGTAATCCTGGCCACCCATGACAGCGAGGCGGCCCCGATGGCCGACCGCACCGTCTCGCTCCTCGACGGCCGCCGGGTCGGCACGATCCCCGCCGCCGACGTGGAGGGCCGGGACACGTGCTCAGTCTCCGCCTAGCCCGCGGCGCCCACCCGCTCGTCCTGATGCGGCGGCTGCTGGTCACCGCCGCGTCGGCGGGGGCGTCCTTCCTGCTGCTGTGCATGCTCGGCTACGCGGCCGGCCACCCCGAGCAGGCCCGCGACGCGCCCGGGCGGCTGGTGTGGTGCCTGGTGCCGCTCGCCGCCACGGTGCAGTTCGCGGTGGCGGTGGCGCGCGCCGACCAGGGCACCCGCGGCGGGCCCGGGCTGACCGCGGCCGGGTTCGGGCCCACCCGGGGCGCGCGGCTGGCCGCCGCCTCCACGGCGCTCTTCTGCGGCCTGGGCAGCGCGCTGGCCCTGGGCGTCTTCGCCTGGCTGCGCCGCTTCGGAGGGGACCTGCCCTCCGGCCGGCTCGCCGGCCACCTGGGCCGGGGGGCGCACCTGCCGCTCGGCGCGGTGCTGCTGCTGCTCGCCGTGGTGCCCGCGCTCGCCTCGGTGACGAGCATGGTGACGCTGTGGCCGCGCCGGCGGCGGCGCCGGCGGCCGGCCCGCTCCGGGGCCGCGGAGCCGCCCCCGCCGCCCGGGACCGCGCTGGTCCACATCGGCCTGCCCTGGGGCATCGCCCTGATCGCCACCGGGATCGCCCTGGAGACGTACGCCGGGCACGGCGCGGGTCCCTCGGCCGCCGAGCTGTTGCCGCTGCCGGGCCGCTCGGTGCAGAGCCCGCCGGGGGTGATCGCCGGCTGGCTGATGGCGGCGCTGGGGCTGATGCTGGCGGGCCCGGGGCTGACCCAGATGTGCGGCCGGCTGCTGGCGGCGGGGCGTCCCGGGCCGGTACGGCTGCTGGCCGGCCGGGCGCTGGAGGACGAGGCGGTACGGCTGGGCCGGCCGCTGGGGGCGCTGTGTGCGGTGGCCACCGCGGCCTGCGCGGTGGTCGACCTGTACGGCGGCGCGCTGCGCTCCACCGGGCCGGTCGCCGGGCTGGGCGCGGCGCTGGTCATGGCGTGTGTCACGGCCACCGCGCTGACCGCCGCGCTGGAGGTGCGCGGGGGCCGGCGGGACGCCACCGGCACCCTGGTGTGCCTGGGCGCCGACGCCCGGTTGCTGCGCCGCGCCGCCGTGCTGCGCGGCGGCTCCCTCGTCGCGGTGCTCGCCCTGGTGACCTGGCTGGTCGCCCGGGTGCTGACGCTGCCGCTGACGGGCTGACCCCCGCCCGGCGGCCCGCCTCGGGTACCGCCGCCGCCGCCGGTGGCGGGACGAAGCTGCCGGCGAGCGGGACGAGGCTGCCGGTGGTCCGGGCCGCCGCGTGTGGCGGCACCGCCGGGCTCCTGCGGCGCGGGCCGTCTGCCGGAGCACGGGCCGGCGCCCCGGGGCCGGGCGGGATGGGCGCGCCGCGCGGCGAGGGCCGTGCCGGCGCGCGTCCGGTCAGCCTGGGCCCGGGGCCGGGCGCGCCGGGGCGGGGGTCGGGGCCGGCCGGCGGTTCGGGGGCGGGGGGTCCGGCGGATGTCCGGTCGCGGGCAGCACCACCACCTCGTCCGGGTCGAACGTCACGCCCACCCGGGCCCCGGGCTCCGGGGCGTCCCGCAGGGCGCAGGCGGCCTCCATGCGGGGGGCGTCGCGGGGCTGGAGGATCAGGGCGACGTGGTCGCCGCGGAAGGTGCGGCCGGCCACCTCGCAGTCCAGGCCCTCGTTCCCGGGGACGAGCCGGACGCCGGCCGGGCGGACCAGCAGCCGGCAGGGCCCGTCCGTCGTCCCGGCGGGCACCGGCACCGTGCCCCAGGGGGTGTCGGCGGCCGGGCCGCGCACGGTTGCCTCCACCACGTTGTCGAAGCCGAGGAAGCGGGCGACGAACTCGGAGGCCGGGCGCCGCCACACCTCCAGCGGGGTGCCGGTCTGCGCGATCCGGCCGCGGTCCATCACCACCACCCGGTCGGCGAGTGCGAACGCCTCGCCCTGGTCGTGGGTGACGGCCAGCACAGTGGTGCCCAGCCGGTCGAACAGCTGCCGCAGCTCCACCACCAGGCGTTCCCGCAGGCCGCGGTCGAGCTGGCCGAGCGGCTCGTCGAGCATGAGCACCGAGGGGCTCGGGGCGAGGGCGCGGGCGAGGGCGACGCGCTGCTGCTCGCCGCCGGAGAGCTGGGCGACCGCGCGCCGCTGGGCGCCCGGCAGTCCGACCAGGTCCAGCAGTTCGGCGACGCGGGCGTCGCGTGTGGCGCGGCCGGTGCCGCGCATCCGCAGGCCGAAGGCGACGTTGGCGCCGACGTCGCGCTGCGGGAAGAGCTGGTGGTCCTGGAACATCAGGCCCACCCCGCGCCGGTGGACCGGGACCCGGGTGTGGTCCCGGCCGCCCAGCCACACCCGCCCGGTGTCGGCGCTCTGCAGGCCGGCGACCACCCGCAGCAGGGTGGACTTGCCGCTGCCGCTGGGGCCGAGGACGCACACCGTCTCGTGTTCGGCGACGGTCAGGTCCACCGCGTCCAGGGCCGGCCGGGCGCCGAAGCGCACGGTGATGTTCTCCAGGCGCAGCATCGCCATCTACAGCTCCCCGGTCCGGTTGGCGCGGATGCGTTCCAGCAGCAGCAGCGAGCAGGCGCACACCAGCATCAGCACGGTGCTCAGGGCCATGGCCTGCCCGTAGTTGAGGTCGCCGGCCCGGCCCAGGAAGCGGGTCACCGCCACCGGCAGGGTCGGGTTGTCGGGCCGGGCGATGAACACCGTGGCGCCGAACTCGCCGAGGGAGACGGCGAACGCGAAGCCGGCCGCGATGCCCAGGGCGCGGGCGACCATCGGCAGGTCCACCTCGCGCCAGGCCCGCAGCGGGGAGGCGCCGAGGACCGCGGCGGCCTCCCGCAGCCGGGGGTCGACCGCCCGCAGCACCGGCAGCATGGTGCGGATCACGAACGGCACGCCGACCAGGGCCTGGGCCAGCGGGACCAGGATCCACGAGGCGCGCAGGTCCAGCGGGGGCTCGTCGAGGGCGATGAGGAAGCCGAAGCCGACGGTGACCGCGGAGGTGCCAAGCGGCAGCATCAGCAGCGCGTCGAAGCCCCGGACCAGCCGGCCGGCGGTGGGTGGGCCGCCGTCCGGGCGCTGCCGGGGTCGGGAGGGCGAGCGCGGCGGCGGCCAGGGCCCCGACGACCAGGGCGATGACGGTGGCCACGGCGGCGTACCGCAGGGAGTTCCAGACCGCCTCGACGGGCGGGACCAGGAAGACCCCGCCGCTGTCGGCCACGGTGCCCAGCGCCCGGTAGTAGCCGAGCCAGTGGCCGTCCGGGGCGAGGAAGGAGCGTTCCACCAGGACCGCCAGCGGCAGCAGGATGAGGAGCGCGATCTGGGCGAGGACGGCGGCCAGCAGGGTCCACTGTCCGGCGCCGCGGGGCCTGCGGGCGGTCAGTTCCGGGGCCACCAGCCGGAGCGTGGACTCCCGGCGCCGTACCGTCCGGGCGTGCAGCGCCAGCAGGGTGGCGACCGCGGCGAGCTGGACGAGGGTGAGCACGGCCGCGGTCGGCAGGTCCAGCAGCTGGGCGGTCTGCCGGTAGATCTCCACCTCCAGCGTGGCGAAGCGCGGGCCGCCGAGGATCTGGACGACGCCGAAGGAGGTGAAGGTGAACAGGAAGACCATCAGGGCGGCGGCGGCCACCGCGGGCGCCAGCGCGGGCAGGGTGATCCGCCGCCAGGCGGTGAGCCGGCTCGCGCCCAGGACCCGGGCGGCCTCCTCCTGGCGGGGGTCGAGCTGGGCCCACAGTCCGCCGACGGTGCGGACCACCACCGCGTAGTTGAAGAAGACGTGGGCGAGCAGGATGGCCCACACGGTGGTGTCCAGCCGTACGCCCCACAGGTCGTCCAGCAATCCGCCGCGGCCGACCACGGCGAGGAAGGCGGTGCCGACCACGACGGTGGGCAGCACGAACGGCACGGTGACCACCGCCCGCAGCAGCTGTTTGCCGGGGAAGGTGAACCGGGCGAAGACGTAGGCGCCGGGCAGCGCCACGGCCAGGGTGAGCGCGGTGGAGGCGGCGGCCTGCCAGGTGGTGAACCACAGCACGTCGCGGACGGCCGGGTCGCCGAGCACCTCGCCGATCCGGCCCGGGTGCCATCCGTCGCCGTCCCGCAGGCCGCGGGCGGTGATGGCGGCCACCGGGTAGCCGAAGAAGATGCCGAGGAAGGCGAGCGGGACGGCCATCAGGCCCAGCCGTACCGCCGTGCCGCCCCCGCGACCGGCGCGGCGGGCGGCGGGGTTCCTCGATGCCGGGGCGGGGTGCCGGGCTCTACAGGACCAGGGAGGACCATGTCTTGACCCACGGCTCACGGACCTTGGCGATCTTCTCGGGCGCCATGGTCCGGGGGTCCTCCACCCGGGCGCCGAACTCGGTGAACACCTCGGGGAGCCGGGCGTCGTCGATCACCGGGTTGACGAACATGGTGAGCGGCACGTCCTCCTGGAACCGCTTGCCGATCAGGAAGTCCAGCAGCGCCTTGCCGCCCTTCTCGTTCTTCGCCCCGGTGAGGAGTCCGGCGAACTCGGTCTGCCGGAAGCAGGTGCCGGTGGCGACGCCGGTCGGGGCCCGGCTGGGCCGGGGGTCGGCGTAGAAGACCTCGGCGGGCGGGCTGGAGGCGTAGGAGACGACCAGCGGCCGGTCGCCGCCGGCCTTCTTGCCGCCCGCGGAGCCGGAGAAGCGGTCGTTGTAGGCCTGGTCCCAGCCGTCCACGACCTCGACGCCGTTGTCCCGCAGCTTCTTCCAGTAGTCCTGCCAGCCGTCGTCGCCGTACTCGGCGGCGGTGCCCAGCAGGAACGCCAGCCCCGGCGAGGAGGTGGCGGGGTTCTGGGTGACCAGCAGGTTCTTGTACGCGGGCTTGATCAGGTCGGCGAAGGTGCGCGGCGGGGCGAGCTTGGCGTCGGCGAAGTACTTCTTGTCGTAGTTGACGCAGATCTCGCCGGTGTCGACCGGGGTGACCCGGTGCTTGCCGCGGTCCAGCTGGAGGTCCTGGGGTATGCGGTCCAGGCCCTTGGCCTCGTAGGGGGTGAACACGCCGTTGTCCAGGGCGCGGGAGAGCAGGGTGTTGTCCACCCCGAAGAAGACGTCGCCCTCCGGGTTGCCCTTGGAGAGGACGGCCTTGTTGACCGCCACGCCGGCGTCGCCGTTCTCCAGGACGCGGAGCTTGTAGCCGCTGGTCTTCTCGAACTCGCGCTGGACGTCCTTGGAGATGGCGAAGGACGAGTGGGTGACGAGGGTGACGGTGTCCGGGTCGCCGCCGCTGTCGTCGGTGCCGCAGGCGGTGAGGGTGCCCGCGGCGAGCGCGCCGAGGAGGGCCGTGCCGAGGGCACGCCGAAGGCCGATGTTCATGGTGAGGCTGACTCCCTACGCCGGTATGACCCGGATCAGGTCCGAGGGTCTGCGGCCGTGCCGCACTCTCAGCGCTGTACGCGCTCCCCTGTCGGAGTGTTCATTTGTGGCTGTGCGTGGTGTGGCTGTGCGGGTGGATCGCTGTGCGTGTGTGCGAATGCACCGTATCAGCCGGGGTGGCCGGAACCACCGGGCCGGTGCGGGCCCGGCACGGGCTGGCGCCGCGCCGGACGCCTGAGGTGCGCCGACCGGTCCCGCCGGGCCGCCCCGGCGGGGCGGACGGCCTCGCCGAGGGTGTCCGGCCTCCCCGGGTGCGCCCGGGGTGGAGCCGGGCGTGCCGGGCGGGCCGTGCCGGGTGGGTGCCGGCCGGGCGCGGGCTCAGCGTTCGGCGGCGGCCAGCTGTCCGCAGGCGCCGTCGATCTCCTGGCCGCGGGTGTCGCGGACGGTGACCGGCACCCCGTGGGTCTCCAGCGCGGCGACGAACGCCCGCTGGTCCTCGGGCCGGGAGGCGGTCCACTTGGAGCCGGGGGTGGGGTTGAGCGGGATCAGGTTGACGTGCACCCGGCGGTTCTTCAGCAGCCGGCCGAGCAGGTCGCCGCGCCATGCCTGGTCGTTGATGTCCCTGATCAGGGCGTACTCGATGGAGACGCGGCGGCCGGACCTGGCGGCGTACTCCCAGGCGGCGTCGAGGACCTCGCGGACCTTCCAGCGGGTGTTGACCGGCACCAGGGTGTCGCGCAGTTCGTCGTCGGGGGCGTGCAGGGAGACCGCGAGGCGGCACTTGAAGCCCTCGTCGGCGAACCGCAGCATCGCCGGGACCAGGCCGACGGTGGAGACGGTGATGCCGCGCTGGGACAGGCCCAGGCCGTCCGGCTCGGGGTCGGTGAGCCGGCGGATGGCGCCGACGACCCGGTTGTAGTTGGCCAGCGGCTCGCCCATGCCCATGAAGACGATGTTGCTCAGCCGGGCCGGGCCGCCGGGGATCTCGCCGTCCCGCAGCGCCCGCATGCCGTCCACGATCTGGTGGACGATCTCGGCGGTGGACAGGTTGCGGTCGAGTCCGGCCTGGCCGGTGGCGCAGAACGGGCAGTTCATGCCGCAGCCGGCCTGGGAGCTGATGCACATGGTGACCCGGTCGGGGTAGCGCATCAGCACCGACTCCACCAGGGTGCCGTCGAACAGCCGCCACAGCGTCTTGCGGGTGGTGTCGCCGTCGCAGGAGATGTGCCGGACCACGCTCATCAGGTCGGGGAGCAGTTCGCTCGCCAGCTTCTCGCGGGAGGCGGCCGGGATGTCGGTCCACTGGGCGGGGTCGTGGGCGTAGCGGGCGAAGTAGTGCTGGGACAGCTGCTTGGCGCGGAACGGCTTCTCGCCGATGGCGGCGACGGCCTCCCGGCGCTGGGCGGGGTCGAGGTCGGCGAGGTGGCGCGGGGGCTTCTTGGCGCCGCGCGGCGCGACGAAGGTGAGCTCTCCCGGAGCGGGCGGCGCCATGGTTCAAGGTCTCCTCAGGGCGACGGGGGCGGTGCGGTCCCCGCTGTCGTGCCGGCCCGGCGTGGTGCGGGGCCCGGGTTCACGGGGCGGCCCCCGGGGCGGCGGGGACGCGAAGGGCCCGCCACGGATGCGTGACGGGCCCTTCCAGGGTACCGGGGGTGCGGCTCACCCCTGCCCGACGAAGATCACCAGCAGCAGCCAGACCACGGGCGCGGTGGGCAGCAGCGAGTCCAGCCGGTCCATGATCCCGCCGTGGCCGGGCAGCAGCTTGCCCATGTCCTTGATGCCCAGGTCCCGCTTGATCATGGATTCGCCCAGGTCGCCGAGGGTGGCGCTGACGGCGACCGCGAGCCCGAGGAGCAGCCCCTGCCACCAGGCGCCGTCGTCGATGACGTACTCCGCGCACAGGGCGCCGGCGGCCATCGCGAAGGCGATCGCGCCCAGCAGCCCCTCGCGGGTCTTGCCGGGGCTGATGCGCGGCGCGAGCCTGTGCCTGCCGAACCGCCAGCCGACGGCGTAGGCGCCGGTGTCGCTGACCACGGTCAGCAGCAGGAAGGTGAGGACCCGCTGCGGTCCGTCGTCGGCGGCGAGCATCAGGGCCACGAAGGTGGCGAGGAAGGGCACGTAGAAGGCGGTGAAGACGGCGGCCGTCACATCGCGCAGGTAGTTCTCCGGCGGCCCGGTCATCCGCCACACCAGCACCGCGAGGGCGGTGAGCGCGACCGCCACCCAGGCGCCCTGGGCGCCGCGCAGGTAGCCGGCGACCACCATGGCGACGCCGCCGGCGGCGAGCGGGAGGAGCGGGACGCTGATGTCCTTGCGCTCGGCCAGCCGGGAGGTCAGCTCCCACAGCCCCACCACCACGGCCACCGCTATGACGCCGAGGAAGACCGCCTTGTGGACGAAGAGCGACGCGACGATGACGGCGCCGAGCCCGACGCCGACCCCTATCGCGGCGCGCAGGTCACGGCCCGCGCTCTTCTTGGCGGGCGCGGGAGGCCGGGGCTCGGCGGCGGCACCGGACCGGCCGTCGGCCGGCCCGTTGCCGGGTGCGGCCGGTTCCCCGGGGCCGCCGGCCCCTGGGTCGGCGGCCCTGCGGTGGCGGTCGTCCTGGTCCCCGCCTGTGTCGGAAACGGTGGGCATGGGGCGAGTCTGCGCCGCTTCGGCCACCGTGTGCACGGGACCCGCCGAGACGGGGGGCGCCTCCTGGGGGTACCCGCCGGGCGGTGTCCGGCGATGGTGTCCGGGGGGAGGCGCCTGTTCGGTCGGGCCCCGGTGTCCGGCGCGAGGCGGGGCCCCCCAGGATGACTCGTTCATCAGACTTCGAGCAGCTCGGCTTCCTTGTGCTTGAGCAGCTCGTCGACCTGCGTCACGTACTTGGCCGTGGTGTCGTCGAGCTCCTTCTCGGCGCGGCGCCCCTCGTCCTCGCCGACCTCGCCGTCCTTGACGAGCTTGTCGATCGACTCCTTGGCCTTGCGGCGGACGCTGCGGATGGAGATCTTGGCGTCCTCGCCCTTGCCCTTGGCGACCTTGATGTACTCCTTGCGGCGCTGCTCGGTCAGCTCCGGGAACACCACGCGGATGATGCTGCCGTCGTTGGTGGGGTTGACGCCCAGGTCGGAGTCGCGGATCGCCTGCTCGATGTTGCGCAGCGCGCTCTTGTCGAACGGGGTGACCACGGCCATCCGCGGCTCGGGCACCGAGAAGGACGCCAGCTGGTTGATCGGCGTCATCGCGCCGTAGTACTCCGCCACGATCTTGTTGAACATCGCCGGGTGCGCACGCCCGGTGCGGATCGCGGCGAAGTCCTCCTTGGCGACCACGACGGCCTTCTCCATCTTCTCCTCGGCTTCGAGGAGGATCTCTTCGATCACCACTTGCTCCTGGTGTTGTCCCTAGGCAGAGCGTCGCCCCTGCGTGCGTCTTCTCCTGCACGGTGTAGGACCGGCAGGGCGTTGTCCATCCCCGTAACGAGCTCTCCGGCGGGCCGCGTAACGGGCTGTCAGACCCGGGTGCCCTGGTCGCTCACGAGCGTGCCGATCTTCTCACCCTTCACCGCGCGTGCGATATTGCCCTCGGTGAGCAGCTCGAAGACGAGGATCGGCAGCTTGTTGTCGCGGCAGAGGGTGATCGCGGTGGCGTCGGCGACCTTCAGGTCGCGGGCGATCACCTCGCCGTACTCCAGCGCGTCGAACTTGACCGCGTCCGGGTTGGCCTTGGGGTCGGAGTCGTACACCCCGTCCACCCCGTTCTTGCCCATCAGCAGCGCCTCGGCGTCGATCTCCAGGGCGCGCTGGGCGGCGGTGGTGTCGGTGGAGAAGTACGGCATGCCCATACCGGCGCCGAAGATCACGACGCGGCCCTTCTCCAGGTGGCGCACCGCCCGCAGCGGGATGTAGGGCTCCGCGACCTGGCCCATGGTGATGGCCGTCTGGACGCGGGAGTCGATGCCCTCCTTCTCCAGGAAGTCCTGGAGGGCGAGGCAGTTCATGACGGTGCCGAGCATGCCCATGTAGTCGGAGCGGGCCCGGTCCATGCCGCGCTGCTGCAGCTCGGCGCCGCGGAAGAAGTTGCCGCCGCCGATGACGATGGCGATCTCGGCACCGTCCCGGACGACGGCCGCGACCTCGCGCGCGATGGCGTGCACCACGTCGGGGTCGACGCCGAGGCCGCCACCGCCGGCGAACGCCTCTCCGGACAGCTTCAGCAGGAACCTGCGGCCCCTGGCGCCGTCGGCGGTCTTGTGGTCGGCGGCTCGTTTGGCGTCCGCGCCCTGATTCATTGGAGATCTCCTCGTGCACATACGAAGAAGGCCACTGCCGGTTGGGTCCTGGACCTCTGCGGCAATGGCCTCCTCGTCACATCTGCGGCCGACCGGTCGACGGCTATGCGTTTACGACCCTAGCGCGGCCGCACGCCACTCGCTGCCCTGGCGGGCTGACGGCGGCCGTACTCAGGCGCCGACGCGGATGCGCGCGAAACGCTTCAGCGAGACGCCGGCCTCGGCCAGCACCTTCTCGACGGTCTTCTTGTTGTCCTTGGCGAACGGCTGCGCCAGCAGCGTGTTCTCCTTGAAGAACCCGTTGACGCGACCCTCGACGATCTTCGGCAGGGCGGCCTCGGGCTTGCCCTCCTCGCGGGCGGTGGCCTCGGCGACGCGGCGCTCGTTCTCCACGACGTCGGCGGGGACGTCCTCGCGCGAGAGGTACTTCGGGGCGAAGGCGGCGATGTGCTGCGCGACGTCCTTGGCGACCTCGGCGTTCTCCTTGTCCAGCTCGACCAGGACGCCGACCTGGGGCGGCAGGTCCGGGCTGGTGCGGTGCATGTACGCGGCGACGTAGCCGTCGGTGAACTGGGCGAAGCGGTCCAGGACGATCTTCTCGCCCAGGGTGGCGTTGGCCTCGTCCACGTACGCCTGGACGGTCTTGCCGGCCTCGATCTCGGAGGCGAGCAGGGAGTCCAGGTCGGCCGGGGTGCTCTTGGCGACGTGCGCGGCCAGGGCCTCGGCGACGGAGACGAACTTCTCGCCCTTGGCGACGAAGTCGGTCTCGCACTTCAGCTCCAGCAGCACGCCGGAGCTGTTGTCGTCCGCGATGAGGGAGACGACGGCGCCGTTCTCGGCGGTCCGGCTCTCGCGCTTGGCCACACCCTTCTGGCCCTTGATGCGCAGCAGCTCGACGGCCTTCTCGACGTTGCCCTCGGCCTCGTCCAGCGCCTTCTTGCAGTCCATCATGCCGGCGCCGGTGAGCTCGCGGAGCTTCTTGACGTCAGCGGCGGTGAAGTTCGCCATGGTCTGTGAAATCTCTTCTCGAAAGTTCGAAGTCTCGGAAGTCGATGCTCCACGGGCCGACGGCGGGGGCACCGGGCCCCCGCCGTCGGCACCGCGAGGCTGGGGGCGTCAGCCCTGCTCGGCCTCGGCGGCGGGAGCCTCGGCGGCGGGAGCCTCGGCCGGGGCCTCGGCAGCAGGGGCCTCGGCGGGCTTCTCGGCCTCGGCGGCGGCGGGCTCGTCGGCCTTCTTCTCGCCTTCGAGCAGGTCGCGCTCCCACTCGGCCAGCGGCTCGCCGGCGGCCTTCTCGCCCTTGCCCTCGGTGGCGACGCCGGAGCGGGCGATGAGGCCCTCGGCGACGGCGTCGGCGATCACGCGGGTGAGCAGCGTGACGGAGCGGATCGCGTCGTCGTTACCCGGGATCTTGTAGTCGACCTCGTCCGGGTCGCAGTTGGTGTCGAGGATCGCGACGACCGGGATGCGGAGCTTGCGGGCCTCGCCGACCGCGATGTGCTCCTTCTTGGTGTCCACGATCCAGACGGCGCTGGGCACCTTCTGCATCTCGCGGATACCGCCGAGGGTCTTCTCCAGCTTGGCCTTCTCACGCGAGAGGACCAGGAGCTCCTTCTTGGTGAGGCCGGAGGCGGCCACGTCCTCGAAGTCGATCTGCTCAAGCTCCTTCAGGCGCTGGAGGCGCTTGTAGACCGTCGAGAAGTTGGTGAGCATGCCACCCAGCCAGCGCTGGTTGACGTACGGCATGCCGACGCGGGTCGCCTGCTCGGCGATCGCCTCCTGCGCCTGCTTCTTGGTGCCGACGAACATGATGGAGCCGCCGTGCGCGACGGTCTCCTTGACGAACTCGTAGGCGCGGTCGATGTACGACAGCGACTGGAGCAGGTCGATGATGTAGATGCCGTTGCGCTCGGTGAAGATGAAGCGCTTCATCTTCGGGTTCCAGCGGCGGGTCTGGTGCCCGAAGTGGACGCCGCTCTCCAGCAGCTCCCGCATCGTCACGACGGCCATGGCCGTACTCCTTGAGGTACTCGGTTCCACGGCGGCCGGCCGGCCGCCGCTCCTGACGCCCCGGCGCGCCTGCCGCGGAGAGCCGATGAGGGACCTGCCGAGGACCGAGGGACGCGACCACCGTGCTGCCTGACCGGCTGATGCGACGGTGACGGGGCGTGCGAAGTTCGACCCGGTGGCCCGGGTCGCCACCAGAAGTGTACGGGACGGGTACGGCACCGGGTGACGGCGTTGTCCACAACCCGGGAGTAGTCCACAGAATCGGGGCAAGATCCCCGCGTGTCGTCACCCTCCGTCACCCTACCTCCATGCGACCGAACAGAACGCGACGACATGGCCCGCCCCGGCGACCACCGGGTCCCTCTTGGCGCTCCGGCCCGCCACCCCGGTCCGGGCCGGTGGTGGGCGAGGGGCCCGGTGAGGCTCCGCACCCCGGCCACAGCCCGGCCCCGGACCGCCCGGGTGGGCCGGGAGCGGGGCGCGGGGACGCACCGGGAACGGTGCGGGCCCCCGGGCCGGGACAGCGGCGGAGGCCCGCACCGGAGACCGGAGGCGTGCCCGATCCTCTGGCCGTTCCGGAGCCCGGGTGCGGGGACGTCCCGGGAACGGGTCGGGAGCCTCCGCCGGGGCCGTCGGGGAGGGGCCGCAGGCGTGTGCCGCCGGAGGCGCGCGGAGGCGCCCCGGGAGCACGGCGGGGCGGCGGCGCACGGCCGGCGCCTGCACCCGGGTGTGCCCCCACCCGCGCCCTCCGCACCGGCGTGCCCCGCACGGGTGTCCGCCGCACCGGTGTCTTCCGTACCGGCGTCCGCCCCGCCACCGTCGCGGCGGGGAGATGTGCGGCGCTGGTGGTGCCCGCGGCACTGCTGGCGTTCGGGCCGACGGTCCTCGGCGCACCGCAGGCTCCGCGCGGGCCGGAACCCGCGGCCGCACCGGCGGCGAACCGGGCCACGCTCCTCGATGCCGGCGCCGGTGCCGGTGCCGAGGAGACCGGCCGACCGGGACGGGCCGGCTGCCCGCCGCCGGCCGGGGGCGCCGCGCCCGCGGTGCCGGGCACGGCTCGGGAACCGGCATGGCCGGTGACGGGCAGGACCGGCGCCGGCCGGCCGGTGGTGGTGAGGGGCTGGGAGCCACCGCCCCAGCCGTGGGCGGCCGGGCACCGGGGTGTGGACCTGGCCGCGCGTCCCGGGCAGCCGGTGCGAGCCGCGGCGGGCGGCCGGGTGGTCTTCACCGGCGCGGTGGCCGGGCGCGGAGTGCTCTCGATCGAGCTGGACGGGACCGGCAGCTGCCCCCTGCGGACGACCTACGAACCGGTCCGGGCGTCGGTCCGGAAAGGAGACCGGGTGTCCGCCGGCCAGGTGGTGGGGGTGATGGCACCGGGCCCGTCCCACTGTCCGGTGGGCTGTCTGCACTGGGGGCTGCTGCGCGCGGACCACTACCTGGATCCGCTGTCCCTGCTGCCGCCGTGGATGCTCCGTGGCGGACCCTCCCGCCTGCTGCCGGTCTTCGGCATCCCGGAACCGGAGGGCGACGGCCCGTGACCCGGGGGCCTCCGGCCGGGCGTCCCCGTACGGCCACGGCTGAGCGGCTTCCGCGGCGCGGGCGCACCCGGCAGTGCGCGGTACGAACCGGTCGAGGGCCCCACGGCCGCCCCGGGCCACGAGCCCGCCACGACGCCCGGATGCCACCGGGCACAGCCTCACCACCCGGGCGCTGCCACCGACACCGTTCGCCGCGGTCACGCCTCCCGGCACTCAGGCTTCCGGTGCGCCCGCCACGCCACCGATGACCTCGCGAGCGGGGATGCCCCGGCGTACCGGACCACCCGGACCAGGCGGGTCCGTCACAGAGACGACGGAGATACCAGCCCGGGAGGGCCGCCGGACACGACCTGCCCGGCATCAGCGGCCGGCACAGAACAACCGACGGGTCGGCGGACGCCTGTCAGGCGAGGACGGCGGCACACCGAAAGGCTCACGCAGGGGCACCCATGAACCCGGACCTGCCGTCGACCGGGACCGGCGCACCGTCCGTACGCGCGCCCGGCGTGCGAGGCGACACTCCACACGCCGGAGACGTCGCACCCACGACGGGTTCCCCAGGACAAGCTCGCGGGTCGGGATGGGACGGGGAGGAGGGGAGGGGTGGGGGGGCGGGGGGGGAGGGGGGCCCGAAGACGCGCATTCTGCCTCGAAAATCGGGTCGCCCCGGTGATCACGGCGCCACCCGGTACGAAGCAGCGGCGCCGGCTTTCGATGCCGGGCGGCTCTCCGCCCGGCATCTCGGTGCTTCTCGCAGGCCCGGTCGTTCGGCGCACCTCGCGGGCCCGGTCGGTTGCATGCTGGCCGCCCGAAGCGATCCCGGATCTTGAGTGGCCACCGGGACTCAGGGGGCCATCCCGGGCCGCTACGGCCGGGGCCGGCTGGACCACTACGGCCGACAGCGACCGAGAGGCGCTTCGCCCCGAGCCGGCCCGGCTGGAGGTCCGTCCTGGGTCGCGCTCGGGAGGCCCCTTGACTGGGGTCGAGCCGACGGAGGCGCTGCGGCCGGAAGGGACGGCTGCCACCGCGAACAGCCCGGGCCGGGCGGGACGGGCCCGGCTGACCGCCGACCGGTGCGGGCCCGGGCGCGGGGCCGGCGACTGGGGCGGCCGGGCGGGAGCTCCCGGTACCGCGTGGTGGGCGCCGCATGGTGGCGCCGCGCGGTACCGCGTACGGCGGGTCAGCCGCTGACGCCGCGCAGGGCCATGGCCACGGCCGCTTCGGTGATCTCCTGCGGGTCCTCCGCGGCGCCGAGTTCGATCCGGCGCACCGCGGCGTCCACCACGCCCTGGAGCAGGACGGCGGCGAGTCGGGGCTGCTCGTGGCCCAGCTGGCCGAGCGCTTCGACGACCATGGCGATCAGGCCGCCGTGCGCGGCGCGGATCTTCTCCCGCGCGCCGGCGTCCAGCTCGCCGGCGGAGATCGCCACCACGGCCCGGTGCCGGCGGTCGCCGACGAGGGCGAGCTGCTGCCGTACATACGCCTCGACCTTCGCCGCGGGCGTGTCGGCCCGCTCCATGGCGGCTTCGACCTCGGCGGCCCAGACGGGGAAATCGACGGCGCAGAGTTCTTCGACGACGGCCGCCCGGGAACGGAAGTACTCGTAGACGGAGGACCGTGCGAGGCCGGTGCGCGCGGCGAGGGCGGGGAAGGTCAGCGCCTCCGTACCGCCCTCGGACAGCAGGGCTCGCGCGGCGTCCAGCAGGGCGCCGCGCTGCATCGTCCGGTGCTCGGCCACTGAGGCCGCTCGAATCCTGGGCACCTGCCCACTGTACGAAAGGGGGTGCCCGTGAGGCGATGCCGGAGGCACGATTCAGCGTGCGACGTCGGCCAGTTTCGCGCGGAGCTGGAGGACGGACTTGGTGTGGATCTGGCTGACCCGGCTCTCGGTGACGCCCAGCACCTGGCCGATCTCCGCGAGGGTGAGGCCCTCGTAGTAGTACAGGGTGACGACGGTCTTCTCACGCTCCGGGAGCGTGTTGATCGCCCGGGCGAGCAGCCTGCGCAGCTCCCGGTCCTCGGCCACCTCGACGGGGTTGTCGGCGGCGGTGTCCTCCAGGGTGTCCATCAGGCTCAGCCGCTCGCCGTTCTCACCGCCGACGTGCAGCAGCTCTTCCAGGGCCACCACGTTGGCGAGTGACAACTGGCTGAAAACACCGTGCAGTTCTTCCAGTGCGATGTTCATCTCGGCGGCCACCTCGGCCTCCGTGGGGGTCCTGCGCAGCGCCGCCTCCAAGGTGGCGTACGCCCGCTCCACCTCGCGGGCCTTCTGCCGGACCGAGCGGGGGATCCAGTCCAGGGCCCGCAGCTCGTCGATCATGGCGCCGCGGATCCGGGTGATGGCGTAGGTCTCGAACTTGACGGCCCGCTCCGGCTCGAACTTCTCGATGGCGTCGATGAGGCCGAACACTCCCGAGGACACGAAGTCCGCCTGCTCGACGTTGGAGGGCAGCCCCACGCTGACCCGGCCGGCGACGTACTTGACCAGGGGCGAGTAGTGCAGGATCAGCTGCTCCCGCAGCCGTTCGTCGCCCGTGTTCTTGTAGGACCGCCACAGCTCGTCGAGCGAGGAAGGCGCGGCGGGGCGTGCCGTTCCGGCGTCGGGGGCGCCGGTCACTGCCGTGCGGTCAGACCCGGAGGTGTGCTGGGGCATTCGTCGCCTTGAGCCGTTCTGCTGTGAGGGGGGTGAGAGGGATGAGCGGACCCGCTCCGGTGGGCCGCCTGGCGGCGACGGTGTGCCGCAGGCGGTGCGGCGAGCGGGACCTGGACATCCGGTGGTGCGCGGTTTCCGTCATCATCTCAACCCTTTCACCCGATTGCCCCAAATCTATGGATCGCCTCGCCGTACGACGGCGTTCCTGTCACCACCGGGCGTCAACCGCCAGTTGTCGCCCATCCGTTCGACGAATCCCAGGGCGAGCAGCTCGTGGAGTCGCCGCATCGCCTCGTCGGGGCTGGTCCCGGCGTTCCTCGCCACCTCCCGCGCTTCGCTGCCGCCCTGTGCCGACAACGCGTCCAGTACGCGTGCCGTCACGGGAGGGAGCGCGTCACGTGCCAGGAGGGGGCCTCGGCGCTCCGGTGCGAGCTCTCCGATGCCACCGATCATTTCGGCCACTTCGGCCGCGTCGGTCACCAGGACTCCCTCGCCCCGGAGCAGTTCGTGGACCCCCGCCGAGAGGCCGCTGGTCACCGGGCCGGGGACCCCCATGACGGCACGTCCCAGGGCCAGTGCCCGCCGGGCGGTGACCAGTGAACCGCTGCGGTACTGGGCCTCCACGACGACGGTCCCCCGGGTGAGGGCGGCGATCACCCGGTTCCGCTGCACGAACCGGGAGCGGGTGGGATGGCTGCCGGGCGGCAACTCCGCGACCAGGATCCCCTGTTGCGCCATCCGCTCGATCAGCACCGTGTGGGCGCGCGGGTAGGCCACGTCCACGCCCGAGGCGAGCACGGCGACGGTCGCGCCCCCGGCGGCGAGGGCGCCGCGGTGGGCGGCGGCGTCCACCCCGTGGGCGGCCCCCGAGACCACGGCCCAGCCGCGCTCTGCGAGTCCGGCGCCGAGGACGGACGCCATGTGGGTGCCGTAGTCCGAACAGGCCCGGGCGCCCACCAGGGCGACGGACCGCAGCGCCCACAGCCGTAGTGACGCCGATCCGCGCACCCACAGCCCGATCGGCCGGGCGTCGGCGAGGTCGTCCAGCTGCCGGGGCCAGTCCAGGTCGCCCGGGCACACGAACCGCCCGCCGAGCCGGGCGACGGTGGCGAGGTCGCCGGCCGGGTCCAGCCGCTCGGCGCGCAGTGCGTATCCGGCGAGCCGCTCGCGGGAGGCGCGCGGTGGTGGCGCCGATGCTCCGGTCAGCGCCCGGTACAGCTGCTCCGGGCCGAGTTCCCGCAGCCACCTGCCGACGGTCTCGTCCCCCGGCTTCCACCAGGCGGGTCAGGGCGGCGCGTGCCAGCCGCTCGCCCCGGCTCACGCCCCCGCCGGTGTGACCTCCTCCCCGCCGCCCCGGGAGCGTCCGCAGGGGCCCGGTGCGGGTCCGCGGCCGCCGGGCGAGGCGCCGCGCCGTCCGGGCGGGACCGGGGCCGGGTCCGCCGCCGGTGGTACCGCTGCCCCCGCCGTCTGGGGCCGTCGCCCGCCGCGTCTCCCCGGCGCACGACCGGCCGCCCGCTCCGTGGCGGCCCGCTCTGGCGGCGGGCCCGCCGACCGGCTGGTCCTGGCGCTTCACCTCCCCACCCCCGCCGAGAGCCTCCGGGCGACCCCGGTCCGCAGGTGGAGGGCCTGGGCCACGTCGTCGGCGGTGGGCCGGTCGTGGCCGGCCAGGTCGGCGATGGTCCAGGCGACCCGCAGCACCCGGTCCAGGCCCCGTGCGGTGAGCAGTCCGCACTCCATGTCCTTCTCGGCCTCGCGGAGCGCCCCGGGCTCGGGGTACCAGCGGGTGCGCAGCTCGTGTCCGGGCACCTCGCTGTTGACCGTCCAGGGTGTGCCGGCGAGTCTGCCCCGGGCGCGCTCCCTGGCCTCGCGCACCCGGGCCGCGATGGTCTCGCTGCTCTCCGCCGCGCCGCGCGGGGCGATGAGCTCGGCGCGGGACACCGGGGAGACGTGGACCCGCAGGTCGATACGGTCCAGCAGGGGGCCCGACAGCCGGCTCTGGTAGCGGCGGATGGCCGTGGGGGTGCATTCGCATCCCCCACCCAGTCGGTTGTGCCGGCCGCAGGGGCAGGGGTTGGCGGCGAGCAGCAGCAGGAAGCGGGCGGGCATCCGCATCATGCCGGCGGCCCGGGCGATCAGCACCTGGCCGGACTCCAGCGGCTGGCGCAGCGCGTCCAGGGCCCGCACGCTGAATTCGGGGGCTTCGTCGAGGAAGAGCACCCCGCGGTGGGCGAGGGAGACCGCGCCGGGGCGGGGCTGGCCGTTACCGCCGCCGACCAGCGCGGCCATGGTCGCCGAGTGGTGCGGGGCGCAGTACGGCGGGGTGTCGATGAGCGGTTTGCCCGGCGGCAGCACCCCGGCGACCGAGTGGACCGCGGTGACCTCCAGCGCTTCCTTGGGGGTCAGGGGCGGCAGCAGCCCGGGCAGCCGTTCGGCGAGCATCGTCTTGCCCGCGCCCGGCGGCCCCATGAAGAGCAGATGGTGGGCCCCGGCCGCGGCGACCTCCAGCGCCATCCGTGCGGCGCGCTGTCCGGCGACCTCGGCCATGTCGGGTTTCCGGGCGGGTGGGCCGGAACCGGCCAGCGTGCCCGTGCCCGCTCCCGGCACCAGGAGTCCGGCGAGCATGGCGTCCGGCGCGCCGTCCTCCACGGGCTCCTCCTCGGGTACCGGGCCGTCGGTAAGCACCGCGATGAGCTGCCTGAGGCTCCGTACGCCGAGGACGGAGACCCCGGGGACCAGTGCCGCCTCGGCGGCCGTCTGCTCGGGGACGACGACCTGCCGGTAGCCGGCCTCGGCGGCGGCCAGGACGGCGGGCAGCACGCCTCGGACCGGGCGGACCCGGCCGTCCAGCCCCAGTTCGCCGATCATCATCAGGTGGGCGAGCTCACGGGGGTCGATGAGCTCTGCGGCGCCGAGGACCGCGCAGGCCACGGCGAGGTCGAATCCGCTGCCGCCCTTGGGGACCGAGGCCGGGCTGAGCCCTACGGTGAGCTTCCGCTGCGGCCACTCGGCGCCGGAGTTGACGACTGCCGCGCGGACCCGGTCGCGGCTCTCGACCAGGCTCTTGTCGGGCAGGCCGACGAGGGTGAAGGCGGCGACGCCCGGCTCCAGGTCGGCCTGGACCTCGACCACCACGCCCTCCACGCCGACCAGGGCCACCGAGCAGGTGCGGGCGAAGGCCATCACGCCACCCCCCGTACGTGCTCCACCAGCGGCGCGCCACGGGCCGGCAGCACCACCGCGACCACGTCGATGCGCACCCCGCCGGGCGGCGGGGTCTCCTGGCAGGCCAGCCAGCGTTCGGCGAGGCCGCGCAACCGCTGGGTCTTGCGTGTGGTGACGGCGGCGAGCGGGTGTTCGAAGGGGCTGGCCCGGCGGGTCTTGACCTCGCAGACCACCAGCGTGTCCCCGTCACGGGCGAGGATGTCGATCTCTCCGGCGCGGCACCGCCAGTTCCGGGCCAGGACGGTCATGCCGGCTTCGGTCAGGGTACGGGCGGCCAGCCGTTCGCCGTAGCGGCCCAGCGCCTGGCGTGCCGAACCGGGCCGGGGCGGCGGCAGGGGCAGCCGCTCGGTGACCGGCCGGGCGTGCCGTAGCTGCCCGGGGGCGGAGTGGTCCGGTGCCGCCGGGGGTGGGGTGGACGGCCCGGCGGGCGTCCCCGGCGGCGTGGAGCACGCGGTCCGAGTACTGGTCTCCGGGACCGGCGGCCCGTCCGAGGGGTCATGTGGTCCCGTGTGGCACCGGGCAGTTGGCTGATGCGGCCGGAGTGCCGGCCGCAGGGAGCGGCAGTCCGCCCGGCGGCTCCGGGTCGTGGCCGGAGAGGACGGCGTCTGATCGGCCGGAGGCGGTGGTCCGCCGGGCGGGGCCGGCGGACCGGCCGAGGGGACTGGGGCCCGGCGGGCGGATTCCCGGCCGCGGGGCGGGAGGGCGGATCCGTCCGATGCGGCAGCCCGCCCGGCGGGCAATACGGGCCTGGTCCACGGCCCGGGGCCGGGCGGTCCGGCTCGCGGTCGCCGTCGGTCGTAACGGCGCTTCCGCCGGCCGTGACGGGAACCTGCCGACGAGAACAGAGATTCGGCAGGGCCCCTGCTCCACCCGGCGAAGAGCTGCCCTCACCCGGCGAGGCCAGGCACTGCCCGGCGGAGCCGGGGCCCCACCCGGCGGTGTGTCAGGGACCCGCCCGGCGAAGAGCTGCCCCTATCCGGCGGGGCCAGTGACCGACCCGGCCGTGGCAAGGACCCACCCGGCGGCGGCAGAGGCGCCTGACGGGCCGGGAGCCCGGTCGGCGGAGCGGGGCAGGGCGGCGGGCGGGAAGAGCTGCGGCATCGGTACCACCTCCGGCACCGACTGTGACGGGTCCCGCCCGTCCCCGGGGATCTTGCTCGGTTCCGGTGGACAACCCGCCGCTTGTGGATAACTCAGCCACCCGGAAGGTCGAGGTCGCTCTTGTTGAGTTCCTCGATGTTCACGTCCTTGAAGGTGAGCACGCGCACCTGTTTGACGAAGCGGGCCGGCCGGTACATGTCCCACACCCAGGCGTCGGCCATCGAGACCTCGAAGAACACCTCGCCCTGGACCGAGTGCACCTGCATCTCGTAGTCGTTGGTGAGGTAGAACCGCCGCTCGGTCTCGATCACATATTTGAAGAGCCCGACGACGTCGCGGTACTCCCGGTAGAGCTTCAGCTCCATCTCGGTCTCGTACTTTTCGAGGTCCTCGGCGCTCATGGCATGTTCCCCTTCAGCCGTGCGTCCCCCCATTGTGCGTCAGACACGCTCGGTCTCCAGGACAACCGGGGTGACCGGTGGGCCTTCCGCCAGCAGGGTGCGCAGCAGGGCGGCGAGCCTGGTCGGGTACACCGTCTCATGAGTGGCGGCCAGTTCTTCACAGGTCCACCAGCGGGAACCGGTCACGCTGCGCTGTTCCAGCTCGGTGAGCGCCGCCGGGCGGGTCGCGGTGTGCCGGGTCCGCCCCAGGAAGTACCACTCGTCCTGGTTCCAGCGCCGTCCGGCGAAGGGAAAGGAGCAGGTCCGGCGCCACAGCACCGGCCCGAGGGCGACATCGGTGATCCCGGTCTCCTCGGCCAGTTCGCGGCGGGCGGCCTGCTCGCGGGTCTCGCCGGCCTCCAGTCCGCCGCCGGGGGTGAACCACCAGCTGTCCGCGGGATCGTCGGGTTCGTAGCCGTGCATCAGCAGGATCCGGTCATTCGGGTCGAGCAGGACCACGCGGGCGACCTTCCGCAGCTCGGGATCAGCCACCGACGACCTCCGTGGTGCGCTCCGGCCGCCCGCCGCGCCGCCGCGCCAGCAGGCGGGCGACGGGCGTCCAGGCGGCGCCGACGAGGATGAGTACCGCTCCGGCGGCCACCGCGAGGGTCAGCGGGCGCAGCGGTCCCGGCTCCGAGGTGCCGCCGGGCAGGGGGTCGAACCCGGAGGGCCGGTCGAGCATGCCGAGGCTGCCCAGCGGCCAGGCGGTGGCGTCCACCCGGGCCTCGACCGCCGCGCGGTCCACGGTGCCGTTGCTCTGGTCGGTGAGGTGTTCCCGGGAGTCCAGCGAGTCGTTGCGGTGGTCGCCGAGGAGGAAGAGCTTGCCGTCCGGCACGGTGGCGCTGAACTCGGTGGGCGAGGCGGGGGCGCCGCGCCCCAGCCGCAGATACGGTTCTTCGACGGGGGTGCCGTTGATCGTCAGCCGGCCGTCCCGGTCACAGCAGGCGACGGTGTCGCCACCCACCCCGACGACCCGCTTGACCATCGGCAGGTCGCCCCATGCCTTGTCCTGGAAGACCACGACGTCGCCGCGGCGGACCTCGTCGCCGTCTATTCGCTCGGCCAGGACCCGGGAGCCGCGCTCGACGGTGGGCTCCATCGAGTTGGTGGGGACGGCGTAGGGCTGGTAGAGCACGGCGGCCCAGACGAAGCCGCCGAGGAAGAGCACGCAGCCGACCGCCACGGCGATTCCGGACAGTCTTCCGCCCGCTCCGCCGCGACGGTCGCCGTCGCGTCGCGCTCCGCCCATCCCAGTGCTCCCGCCTCACGAGGGAAGATGCCGACCGGAGATCTTGCAGGCAAGGTTCCGGTGCCGTGTGCCCGCCGGGCACGGCATCGCACCCTACCCGGCGGTACGCGGATGCGTCAGCTCTCCTGGTCCGCGGTGGCCTTCGCGATCAGCCTGCGGCGGCGCCACAGCACGATCGGGAGCGCGCCCGCCAGGCCCAGGGCGGAGGGGGCGACCGCCGCCGCGGCACTCAGCCCCGGCTGGTCGAAGGTGTCCGGGACCGGCAGGGTGGACCAGCGGTCGATCGGCCAGGCGACCACGATGGCGCGGCCGACCACGTCGTCGACCGGCACGGTGCCCTTGTCCAGGGTCTGGTGGTAGCGGGAGTCGAGGGAGTCGTCCCGGTTGTCGCCCATCACCCACAGCCGGCCCTCGGGGATCTTGACGGGGCCGAACGGCTGGTCGTCGCAGGGGGTGTCGCCACGCTGGATGTACGGCTCGTCCAGGGCCTTGCCGTTGACCTTGACGGGGCCGCCCTTGCGGCACTCCACGGTGTCGCCGCCGACCGCGATGACCCGCTTGATCAGGTCCTTCTCCTCGGCGGACGGCATCAGGCCGATGAAGCTCAGGGCTTTCTGGATGCCTTCCATCACCGGGCCGGAGTCGTT
Source organism: Streptomyces pactum (assembly GCF_016031615.1). GTDB lineage: Bacteria > Actinomycetota > Actinomycetes > Streptomycetales > Streptomycetaceae > Streptomyces > Streptomyces pactus. The sequence continues at coordinate 5,508,647 of NZ_JACYXC010000001.1, read as the reverse complement.
CTCCGGCGCCTCGTCGAGCCAGCCGCCCGGGTCGTGGAAGACGACCACCTCGCCGCGTTCGGGCTCGGCACCGAACCAGGGGGTGAGCTTGTCCACCAGCACCCGGTCGCCGCGCTGGAGGGTGTTGTTCATCGAGTCGGAGGGGATGGAGAACGCCTGCACCAGGAAGGTCTTGATCAGCAGCGCGAGCAGCAGGGCGATGCCGATCAGCAGGGGCAGCTCCTTCCAGAAGGAGCGGGGCTTCTTCCCCGGCTTGTCCTCGTCGTCGTCCGGTCCCGGGCCGTCGTCACCGGTGCCGTCCCGGCCGTCCGGCACGGAGGCCGCGCCACCGGGCCCGGGGGGCGGGACCGCGCCCTCGGACCCCGGGGCGGGGACCGCGCCACCGGATCCCGCGCCACCGGGTCCCGGGGCAGCGGTCCCGTCCGCAGGCTCCGACGGGGTCTCGGCCCCCGGCGCCTGGGCCCGGTCGTCCGGCCCGGCCGGGGACGGCCCGGGCCCGGACGCCTGGTCCGGCGTCCCTCCCGTCACCCTGGGCCGGTCCTCGGATTCGCCGTGACCGGAACGCGCGCCGACCGCCAAATCCCCCACATCCACTCCTCACGCCGCTGAGCCGCCCACGCCACGAACGGCGCAGGCCCACCACTCCCATAACGAGCGGGAGTTCCGCAGGGGTCGGGAGCTGGATCAATCCTTGCTGATCCATGGGGGAAAGCCTATGCGCCGGGCCGTCGTCGCGCGGCTCGCTCGTGGGCGCGTCTTCCACCGAAGCATAAGTCTCCGGCGCCTCCAGCCGGCGCCAGTGGCCGAACGGCCAGGCGATGACCACCGCCCGGCCGACCACCAGGTCCTCCGAGATGGTGCCCTGGCCTTCTTCGTCCAGGTGGTAGCGGGAGTCGGCGGAGTCCGCCCGGTGGTCTCCCATCACGAACAGCCGGTTCTCGGGCACCTTGACCTCGAACTCGATCTCCGAGGGGTTGTTGCCCGGGTGGAGGTACGGCTCCTGGAGCGGGGTGCCGTTCACGGTGATCCGGCCGGATTCGTCGCAGCACCGCACGGTGTCGCCGCCGACCCCGACCACCCGCTTGATCAGATCCTGTTCGTCGGCGGACGGCAGCAGCCCGATGAAGGTGAGGAACTGTTTGGCTTGTTTCACCCCGACGATGTCGTCGTTCTTCGGCTTCTCCTCGTCCTGGAGCCAGCCGCCGGGGTCCTTGAAGACCACCACGTCGCCGCGTTCGGGCTCGGCGCCGAACCAGGGCGTCAGCTTGTCCACCAGCACCCGGTCGCCGATCCGGATGGTCTGTTCCATCGAACCGGTGGGAATGACGAACGCCTGGACCAGGAAGGTCTTGAGCAGCAGCGCGATCAGCAGCGCCACGCCGATCAGCACGGGGATCTCCCGGACGGCGGAGCGCCGCTGCCGGCGTCTGATCCGCCGGAGCGCCTTGCGCCGCTCGGCCCGGCCGCCGGCCGGCCGGGGCCCCGGCTGGTCCGCGGACCCGGCCGTGGAGGTCTCCCCGGCCTGCTGCCCGTGCCTCGGCCGGCCCCGGCTACCCATGGGCACCGCCCGCGTCCGGGATCCGGTCGAACGTCGCCGGCCGGTCCAGCGACGACATCCGGCCGAGCGGCCAGACGATCCACTCGGCCCGCCCGATCACCTTCTCCACCGGGACGGTACCGCCGCCGGGCGCGCCGAGGAGGTCGCGGGAGTCCTTGGAGTCACCGCGGTGGTCCCCCATGACCCACAGCCGGCCCTCGGGCACCACGACGTCGAACGGCACCCGGGAGGGCGTGTCGCCGGGGTACAGGTAGTCCTCGTCCAGGGCCCGGCCGTTGACCGTCAGCCGCCTGCGCCGGTCGCAGCAGGTGACCCGGTCACCGCCGACGCCGACCACGCGTTTGACGTAGTCGGTGCCGGCCGGCTCGGCCAGGCCCAGCGTGGCGCCCGCCGCGCGGAGCAGGCCGGTGACCGGGTTCTCGGCGGGCGGATCCTGGACGAAGGAGCCGGTGCCGTCGAAGACCACGACGTCACCGCGGCGCGGCTGGTCGCCGAAGCGGTACGCCAGTTTGTTGACCAGCACCCGGTCCCCGGGGCGCAGGGTGTTCTCCATGGAGCCGCTGGGGATCTGGAACGGCTGTACCAGGAACGCGCTCACCAGCATCACCGTGGTGAGGCAGACCGCGGTGACCAGCGCGTACGGCCGCCAGGTGCGCCAACGCGAGGAGCGCGACCGCGCCCCGGCGCCCTGTTCGGGTCGCGGGGAGCGATCGCGCTCCGGAAGCTCGGTGAGCTCTGCCTCGGTGTCCATGGGTCCTTGAGCCTATCCGGCCCGGACCACGGCGGGGACAGCCGCTCAGTTGTCGCGCTTCTCCTTGATCTTCGCGGCCTTGCCGCGCAGGTCACGGAGGTAGTACAGCTTCGCACGGCGCACGTCACCGCGGGTGACGACCTCGATCTTCTCCACGATCGGGGTGTGCACCGGGAAGGTGCGCTCGACGCCGACGCTGAAGCTGACCTTGCGGACCGTGAAGGTCTCACGGACGCCGGAGCCCTGGCGGCGGATCACGACGCCCTTGAACTGCTGCACACGGGAGCGGTTGCCCTCGATGACGCGGACGTGGACGTTGACGGTGTCACCGGGGCGGAAGGCCGGGACGTCGCTGCGCAGCGACGCGGCGTCGACGGTGTCGAGCAGGTGAGACATGGGTGTCTGCTTTCCTCGCTGATGCCACAGGTCATCAGCGGTATGTCGTAAGAGGATGTTCGGATGCCGCCTCGCCGGGTGGGCGTCGTCTCCCCCTGTGGCAGGGGCGCGCACCGGACGTACAGCAGCGGCCTATTCTTCCACGACCCCCGCCGTGCGCCCAAATCGGCCGTCCGGGCGCTGTTCCCAGCCCAGTTCGGCCAGCAGGGCCCGGTCGTGCTTGTCGAGCGCCGCCGGGTCGCAGCGCTCGATCAGGTCCGGGCGGTTGCGGGCGGTGCGCCGGAACGCCTCGTCCCGGCGCCACCGGGCGATCTTCCCGTGGTGCCCGCTGAGCAGCACCTCGGGGATGCCCCGACCGCGCCACTCGGGGGGTTTGGTGTAGACCGGGCCCTCCAGCAGGTCGGCCATGGCGCCGGGGGCGAAGGAGTCGTCGCGGTGCGACTCGGCGTTGCCCAGCACACCGGGGAGCAGCCGGGCCACCGCCTCGGTGATCACCAGTACCGCGGCCTCGCCGCCCGCCAGCACGTAGTCGCCGATGGACACCTCGTACACGTCGAGGTGCTCGCCGTACTCCTCGATCACCCGCCGGTCGATGCCCTCGTAGCGGGCGGGGGGCTCGCCGGGTGCGGCGGGGGCGCCCGAGGCGATGATGTCGTCCAGCGCCTCGCCCCAGGGCTCGGGCTTCATGACCATGCCGGGGCCACCGCCGTAGGGCGTGTCGTCCACGGTGTGGTGCCGGTCGTGGGTCCACCGGCGCAGGTCGTGCACGCGGACGTCGAGCTGGCCGCGGGCGCGGGCCTTGCCGACCAGCGAGACGTTCAGCGGTTCCAGGTACTCGGGGAAGATCGTCACCACGTCGACGCGCATGCTGTCGTGCCCCATCAGTCCGCGTCCCGGTCCTCGGCGTCCCCGTCGCCGGTGTCCCGGCCCTCCGCGTCCCGGACTTCGGGGTCCCGGTCCTCGGCGTCCCGGGCGGCCGGCCGGCCGCCGGTCCCGCGGGTGCCGGCGACCTCGGCCTCGCTGTCGTCGAGCAGGCCCGGCGGCGGAACGATGACCGCCCGCTGCTCGGTCAGGTCGATCTCCGGAACGATCTCGGAGACGAACGGCACCATGACGTCGCTCCCGTCCGGCCGCCGGACGATCAGCAGGTCCTGGTACGGCAGGTGGGTGATCTCGGTGATCCGGCCGACCTCGGTGCCGTCGGCGGTGACCACGTCGAGGTCGATCAGCTGGTGGTCGTAGAACTCCTCGGGGTCCTCGGGGGTCTCCTCGGGGTCCACCTCGGCGATCAGCAGGACGTTGCGGAGCGCCTCGGCGGCACCCCGGTCGCGCACGCCCGCGAAGCGCAGCAGCAGCCGGCCGCTGTGCACCCGGCCGGTCTCGATGGTCAGCGGTCCGGCCGACGGGGGGTCGGTGGCGAGTACCGCACCGGGGGCGAGCCGCAGCTCCGGCTCGTCCGTGCGCACCTCGACGGTGACCTCGCCCTTGATGCCGTGGGCCCGGCCGACCCGGGCGACTACCAGCTGCACTGTCTTCCCGTTCCTTCTCAGCACACGGGCCGGGGAGGGAACCAGCCCTCCCCGGCCCGTGCCGGTGCTCTCTCTCCGCGGATCAGCGGACCTGGTCCACGTCGACGAGATCGACGCGGACACCACGCCCGCCGATGGCGCCCACGACGGTGCGCAGGGCGCGGGCGGTACGGCCGTTGCGGCCGATCACCTTGCCGAGGTCGTCGGGGTGGACCCGGACCTCCAGCACTTGCCCGCGCCGCAGGTTGCGCGAAGCCACCTGCACGTCATCGGGATTGTCGACGATGCCCTTCACCAGGTGCTCGAGGGCCTCCTCGAGCATGCTCAGGCCTCGGTGGACTCGGCGGCGTCGGCCGCCTCGTCCTTCTTCTCCGACTTCTTCGCCTTCGGGGTGATCGCCTCACCCTTCGGCTCGTCGCCGGCGTCCTTGGCCGCGGCCTCGAACAGCGCGCGCTTGTCGGCCTTGGGCTCGGCGACCTTCAGCGGCTCCGGAGCCGGCAGGCCCTTGAACTTCTGCCAGTCGCCGGTGAGCTTCAGGATGGCCAGGACCGGCTCGGTCGGCTGCGCGCCGACACCCAGCCAGTACTGCGCGCGCTCCGAGTCGACCTCGATGCGCGACGGGTTCTGCACCGGGTGGTACAGGCCGATCTCCTCGATGGCCCGGCCGTCACGGCGGGTGCGGGAGTCGGCGACGACGATGCGGTAGTGAGGCGAACGGATCTTGCCCAGACGCTTCAGCTTGATCTTGACTGCCACGGAAGTGGTGTCTCCTGGTCTTGACGTGGGTGGGCACGGGCAGGTTGCCACGTGGGGTTGCGGTACCCGAGTGCCCGATGGACGCGTCAGCCGGAGGAGAGAGGGGTCCTGGTCGGCTGTCGAGTACAGCTGCCCATTCTGCCACACCGCCCCGGGGCCCCCGCACGCGCCCACCGACCACGTACTGCGTCCCGGACGTGGCCGGCGGTGCCGCGCCGGAACGGGGCACCGGCCCGTCGTGCACGGCGAGGGCATGGGGCAGCGGGAGGGGAACCCCGACCCCGCACCGCTCGCCCACCGCGTCCGTAGCCGGAGACGTTCCGCCGGCGCACGACCCACCGTGGCCGCGCCACAGACCCCATCCCGCGGGCTCGCGGCTCACCGCGCCGTACCCGGAGGCCTCCCCTGCGCCCGCGCCGTGCCGTACGGGCGCGCACGCGCACCGGGCGCCCGCGGCCCCGTGCCGCCCGGTCCCGTGCGCCATGGCGCATCCATGTGCCCCGGCGCACGTACGAGGCGCCGCGCGCCCTCGCGCACCGGAGGGGCGCGCCCTACGCGGCCGCACGGCGCCCCGCCCTCGCGGGCGTACGCGTCGCGCCCTCACGGGTGTACGCGTCCCGCGCTCGCGGGCGTACGGCGGTCGCCGCCGTACCCGTCCGTCCGGCGACCGGCGCGGCACCGCCGGCCCGTCGGGGGGCCGCCGGCCCAAGAGGTCCCCCGGCCCCGCCCGACGGCGGCGCTCCGGCGATCGCGGCTCGGGTCGCGGGAGGCACCGGCGGGCGGGCACGGCCGTCCGGGAGACGAAAGGGGGCCCGGCGGTGAGCAGGTGCGTGCGGGATCCGGCAGCCGGGTCAGGCGGCGCGGGCGGGCTCCGGGATCCGGAACGGCTGGCCGCAGCCACCACACATGATCGGCGCCTGGGCGAGGACCGACGGCACCACCCGCACGTTCCGCCCGCAGTCGCACACCGCCTTCACCCGCACCCCGCCGCCGGAGGAACCGTGCCGGGCGGCCGGCCCCCGGAAGGTGCGGGCGGTGTCGGCGGTGGTGGCGACCGAGTGGGCCTTCAGCGCGCGCTGGAGCCGTTCGATCGTGGGCCGGTACCGCTTTCTGGCCTCGGCGCTGAGGGTGACCAGGGAGAAGCCGCTGCTGGGGTGCGGCTCCTCGACGTGGTCCAGCCCCAGTTCCTCGGCGATCGCCAGGAACCGCCGGTTGTGGTAGCGGCCGGCGCGGGAGGTGTCACGGATACCGCGCGCGGCGGCGATGCCGTGGACCGCCTCGTGCAGCAGCCTTTCGAAGGAGAGCTCGGATCCGCAGGCGGACGAGGACTCACCGATGAGGGATTCGGGCGCGGCGAGATCCGGCAGCTCGGGGTGGTGCCGTTGAATATCGGCCCACGCCTGTGCCAGCTCCGCGGCGAGAACAGGTGGTGTCGTGCTCACGTCGTGACAACGACTCAGGAACGGTTTGTGTTCCGATTCCGGGCCATCTCAAATATTTTGCACTTACCAGTCAGTTAACGCCGATGCGTCCCGACGAGGGCGGGTCCGCAGATCTGCGGACCCAAGCCCCAGCCCGCGCCAAGTCGGCATCTACCGGTCCACCGGGCGACCACGCGGCACTCCCCCGGTGGTGACGCGGCGCTCCGGCCGGTGGTGACGCGCCGCGACGACGCGCCACCACCGGGGGCGGGCGCACGGGATCAGTAGGCGCGGGCGACGATCGCGACGTTACCGGGCGCGTCGTCGGCGTCCGGCACCGACCCGTCCTCGGCGACCAGGCAACGGACCGAGACGGCCTGCTCGGCGAGCTTCGCCTCGCCCTCCGGGCCGAGGTCGGCCCACCGGATACGGGCCCAGCCGCCGGCGTTGGCGGCCTCGCCGGCCTCGCCGATGGTGCTCACGTCCGTGGTGCGCGCCTCGCGCCGCTCCCGCGACTGCCGGAGCAGCAGCGCCTGGTCCTCCTCCAGCATCTTCGGCAGCAGCTCGGCCAGCGCCTCGATGCGCACCGGCTCCTTGCCGCCGGGGATGCGGCGGGCCACCATCGCGGTGCCGGCCTCCAGGTCGCGCGGGCCGACCTCGATGCGCACCGGGACGCCCTTGAGCTCCCAGTCCACCGCCCGCCGGCCGAACGGGGTGTCGGTGCGGTCGTCCACCTGTACCCGGACACCGGCGGCGGCCAGCGTGGCACCCAGCTCCCGGACCTTGGCGATCACCGCGTCGTCACCCTTGATGGCGAGCACCACGGCCTGGACGTGCGCCAGCCGCGGCGGCACCCGCAGGCCGTTGTCGTCGCCGTGCGACATGATCAGACCGCCGACCATGCGGGTGGACACGCCCCAGGAGGTCTGCCAGACCAGCTCCTGCTTGCCGTCCTTCGACAGGTACTGGGTGTTGAAGGCGCGGGCGAAGTTCTGCCCCAGTTCGTGGCTGGTGCCCATCTGGAGCGCCTTGCCGTCACCCATCATGCCTTCGAGGGTGAGCGTGTTGATCGCGCCGGCGAACCGCTCCTTGGCGGTCTTGCGGCCCAGCACCACGTCGATGCCCAGCACGTTGATCATGAAGTCGGCGTAGACCTCACGGTGGATGCGGGCGGCGTAGTCGCGCGCGTCCTCGTAGCTGGCGTGGGCGGTGTGGCCCTCCTGCCAGAGGAACTCGCTGGTGCGCAGGAAGACCCGGGGGCGCATCTCCCAGCGGACGACGTTCGCCCACTGGTTGATCAGCAGGGGCAGGTCGCGGTAGCTCTGCACCCACTTGGAGAAGTATTCGTTGATGATCGTCTCGGAGGTGGGCCGGACCACGACCGGCTCCTCCAGCTCCTTGCCGCCGCCGTGGGTGACCACCGCCAGCTCCGGCGCGAAGCCCTCGACGTGCTCGGCCTCCCGGGTCAGGTACGACTGCGGGATGAAGAGCGGGAAGTACGCGTTGGCGGCGCCGGCCGCCTTGATCCGCGCGTCCATCTCCTGCTGCATGCGCTCCCACAGCCCGTAGCCGTACGGTCGGATGACCATCGTGCCGCGCACCGGGCCGTTGTCGGCCAGTTCGGCCTTGGTGATCAGATCCTGGTACCAGCGCGGGAAGTCGTCCGCCTGGGGGGTGAGAACGGGAGCCTTTGCCATGGCGCCGATCGTACGGCGGCCGGTGCGGTAACCGTGAATCGGGCGGCGCGGGCGGGCCGCCGGGCGGCGGCCCGCCCTGCCCCTGGGGCCGGAGTTCCGCGGGCCCCCGCCCGGCTCCGGCGGACGCGGGGTGACCGGCCCACCGTGCGCCGTGCGCGGTGGGTGCGGGGGTACGCGGTGGCGGCGGTACGCGCCGGCTCCGGCGGTGCGCGCCCGGCTCCGGCGGGCCCGTGCCGGCGGGTGCGCTCCGGCGCGGGGGTGCCGGTACGCGCCGGCTCCGGGCGCCCTGCCGCGCCTCACGCCCCGGCACCGGCCGAACGGGGCTCGGGGAGCCGCGGGCCGCGCGCCGGCTGCCGTGCCGGCGGACAAGCCGACGGGCGGCGTGCCGCGGTGGCACGCCGCCCGCTCGTTCCGGGCGCGGCGGGAGTGGTCCGCCGCACCCCGGGACTCACTTGGGGGGCAGCAGGTCCTTGAACTCCTTGGGCAGTTCGAAGGAGCCGGGGTCCTCGCCCGCGCCGGGCAGCCCGAACGCGCCGCTCTCGGCGGCGGCGGCCCGGCGGGCGGCGGCCTCCTGCTCCTGCTGGGCGCGCTTGAGCGGGTTGCCGCTGCGCTGCTTGCCCTTGGCCTTCTTCTGCTGCTTGCCCTTGCGCTTGGCGCCGCCCCCCATGCCGGGCATCCCCGGCATGCCCGGCATGCCGCCGCCCTGGGCCATCCGGGACATCATCTTGCGGGCCTCGAAGAACCGCTCGACCAGGTTCTTCACCGCGCTGACGTCCACGCCGGAGCCCTTGGCGATACGGGCGCGGCGGGAGCCGTTGATGATCGTCGGGTCCTGGCGCTCGGCCGGCGTCATCGACTTGATGATGGCGGCGGTGCGGTCCACGTCCCGCTCGTCGAGGTTGTTGATCTGCTCCTTGATCTGGCCCATGCCGGGGAGCATGCCGAGCAGCTTGGAGATGCTGCCCATCTTCCTGACCTGTTCCATCTGGGCCAGGAAGTCGTCGAGGGTGAACTCCTTGGGGCCCTTCGCCAGCTTGGCCGCCATCTTCTCGGCCTCGGCCTGGCTGAAGGTCTGCTCGGCCTTCTCGATGAGGCTGAGCATGTCGCCCATGCCGAGGATGCGGGACGCCATCCGGTCCGGGTGGAACGCGTCGAAGTCGTCCAGCTTCTCGCCGTTGGAGGCGAACATGATCTGGCGGCCGGTGACGTGCGCGATGGACAGCGCGGCACCACCGCGGGCATCGCCGTCGAGCTTGGAGAGCACCACGCCGTCGAAGCCGACGCCGTCGCGGAACGCCTCGGCGGTGTTCACCGCGTCCTGGCCGATCATGGCGTCGACGACGAACAGGACTTCCTGCGGCTGGACCGCGTCGCGGATGTCCGCGGCCTGCTGCATCATCTCCTGGTCGATGCCCAGGCGGCCGGCGGTGTCCACGATGACGATGTCGTGGAGCTTGGTCCTGGCGTGGTCGATCGAGTCCCGGGCGACCTGGACCGGGTCACCGACGCCGTTGCCCGGCTCGGGGGCGAACACGGCCACCCCGGCGCGCTCGGCGACCACCGCGAGCTGGTTGACGGCGTTGGGGCGCTGGAGGTCACACGCGACCAGCAGCGGGCTGTGGCCCTGGTTCTTCAGCCAGCGGCCCAGCTTTCCGGCGAGCGTCGTCTTACCGGCACCCTGCAGACCGGCGAGCATGATCACCGTCGGCGGCTGCTTGGCGAAGCGGAGACGGCGGGTCTCACCGCCCAGGATCGCGACCAGCTCGTCGTTGACGATCTTGATGACCTGCTGGCCGGGGTTGAGCGCCTTGGAGACCTCGGCGCCCAGCGCCCGTTCCTTGACCTGCTTGATGAACGCGCGGACGACGGGCAGCGCCACGTCGGCTTCCAGCAGGGCGATGCGGATCTCGCGCGCCGTGGCGTCGATGTCCGCCTCGGACAGGCGGCCCTTGCCCCGGAGGTTCTTGAATGTCGCTGCGAGGCGGTCGGAGAGGGTATCGAACACGGTGGTCGCGAATCCTTCGGTCGGATGTCGGGTCGGTGGTCGGCCTCCAAGGGTATCCGGCCCGGCGGTGAAGCGTCCCCGCCCGCCGGGGAAACGGGGGGTGCGGGCGGAGAGGGGCGGGGGGCGCGGCGGGCGGTGAGGCGCGCCCCCGGGGCCACCGGTGCGCCCCTGGGGCCGGCGGGCCGCGTCCGGGGGCGCGGACGGCGCCGGCGCTCATGGCGCCCCCGCCGCCCGCTTCGGCGGGGCGGCGGGGGCGCCGGTGGGGGGGTGATGTGGGGGTGTGGGGTCGCGGGTGCGCTGGGCCCGGGTGGCGGGCCACCGGCGCGCGGCCGGTCAGTCGGCCAGGCCGGTGGCGGACGCCGCGGTACGGCCGGACCCGGTGGTACGGGCGGACGCGGGGCTGCGGACGGGGACCGCGGGGCGGGCGGACCGGGCGGGGGGCGGCGGGGTGGCCGGAAGCCGCGGGGCTGGCCGGCACATCCGTCGGCGGGTGGGCGGGAGCAGACACCGCCGGGTGGGCGGGAGCAGACACCACCGGGTGGGCGGGAGAGGACACCGCCGGGTGGGCGGGGGAAGCCGTCGCAGGGTGCGCGGGAGCGTGCGCCGCGGGACGGGCGGGGGCGGGCGCGGCGGCCGGGCGGCCCGGGGCGCCGGCCGGTGCGAGATCGTAGGCGGTCTCGGCGTGGAATGCGCCGTCCACCCCGTTCAGCTCGTCCTCCTCGGTGGCCCGGAAGCCTACGGTGGCGTCGACCAGCTTCGCCAGCAGCCAGGAGGCCGCGAAGGAGAAGGCCGTGACCGACAGGGCGCCGGCCGCCTGCCTGGCCAGCTGTCCGGCCCCGGCGGCGCCGCCGGTGGCCAGTACGCCGACCAGCAGGGTGCCCACGACGCCGCCGACCAGGTGGACGCCGACCACGTCCAGCGAGTCGTCGTGGCCCAGGCGGTCCTTCCAGCTCACCGCCCAGGCACAGACGGCGCCCGCGGTCAGGCCGATGGCGAGGGCGCCCGGGGCGTTGACGGCGGCGCCGGCGGGGGTGATGGCGACCAGGCCGGCGATGGCGCCGGAGGCGGCCCCGACCGTGGTGGCCGCGCCGTGCCGGAGGCGCTCGTGGCCGAGCCAGCCGAGCATCGCGGCGCCGGCGGCGACCTGGGTGTTGAAGGCCATGGTGGCCGCGGTCCCGTTCGCGGCGAGCGCGGAGCCTGCGTTGAAGCCGAACCAGCCGAACCACAGCAGGGCGGCGCCCAGCATCATCAGGGGCAGGTTGTGCGGGCGCGCCGGCTCCGCGGTGCGTCCGATGCGCCCGCCCACCACCAGCACGGCGGCGAACGCGCCGGCGCCGGCGTTGATGTGCACGGCGGTGCCGCCGGCGAAGTCGATGACCCCCAGGCGGAACAGCCAGCCGTCGGGGTGCCAGACCCAGTGAGCGACCGGGAAGTAGACGACGCTGACCCACAGCGCGATGAACAGCGCCCAGGCGCCGAACTTCACCCGGTCCGCCAGCGCGCCGCTCATCAGGGCGGGGGTGAGCACCGCGAACATCAGCTGGAAGAGGGCGAAGGCGAGGACCGGGACGCCCTCCTCGCCCCCGGTCAGCGCCTCCGGCGGGACGCCGCGCATGCCGAGGTGGCCGAGGTCGCCGAGCAGCCCGCCGATGTCGTCGCCGAAGGTGAGGGAGTAGCCGTAGAGCACCCACAGCACGCTGACGACGCCCAGCGAGACGAACGACATCATGAGCATGTTGAGGGCGCTGCCGACCCGCACCATGCCGCCGTAGAAGAAGGCCAGGCCGGGGGTCATCAGCATCACGAGCGCGGCACTGATCAGGACGAACGCGGTGTCTGCGCCATTCAACGCGGGACCTCCTCGAAGCGGCGGCCCGGGATCGGTACGAGGGGGACGGGCCGGTTTCCGCCACGAGGCTCGCGTGCGGGGGTTTCCGCCGCCGCCACCCGGTGTTTCACCGGGGTGACGAAGCGCACGGGGGCGTTACGGACGGGTGAACGACCCGGCACACCCGCGACGGCCGGCCCGGGCACACCGGCGTCGGCCTCGGGCCGGGGCCGCCCGTGCCCCCGCCCTGGGGGGCGGGGTGTCGGCGGGTGGCGCGGCACCCCGCCGCGCCGTACCGGCCGTCGCGCCGTGCCGTGCGGCGGCCGGACCGCACCGGGGACGGCCGGCACCCCCGCCGGGCGGGGAGCCGGACCGGGCGGGAGCCGGACCGGCCGGGGCCGGCAGGTGCGGATCCGGCCGTGGCTCGGCGGGAGGTTCCGGCGCCGGACCGCCAGGAGGGTCGGCCGTCCGGTCGGGGCCTTCCGGGAGCGTCCCGGGAGACACCGGTCCCGCGCCGCTCCGGCCGGCGACCGCCCGGGGCCGGGCCGCGCGGACCGCCGGGCCCGCCCGGGGACGGGGCCGGCCGCGGCGGGCACCCGGATGACCTGGCGTGAGGGAGCCGAGTCGGGCTGTTCGGGGTGCTCGCCGCGGCCGGGGTCGCGGGGCGGCGGGTGCCGGCCGGGGCCGGGCGCCGGTCAGACCGCCAGGGGTTCGGCGGAGTCGGGCATCTGCTGGGCGAGGTCCTCGCTGAGGTCGATGACGGCCCGCACGTCCCCGTAGTCGCGGACGGCGGTGCTGACGGTCTTGCGCAGCCGGTTGTTGACCCGCTCCGAGCGGATGCGCCTGGCCAGCGGCAGGGCCTTGCCCGCGACGTCGGCCGCGGCCTCGGGTTCACGCCGCAGGAGGTGGACGGTGGCCATGCCGATCAGGTTGAGCGCGTACGAGCGGTGGTGCCCGTCCTCCTTCTCCGCCTCGGCGCCGAAGAGGTCCACGGCCCGCTGCATGAAGGGGGTGGCGAGGCCGGCGTAGGTGGGGCTGCGGCCCGCGACGTAGGCCAGGTCGCGGAAGGAGTGGGCGTTCTCGGCGTTGAGCTCGGCCTCGGAGAAGAAGCGGATCCAGTCCGGGTCGTTGTCGGCGTCGGAGCACTCGCCGAAGGTCTCCTCGGCCATCCGCACCGCGCGGTGGCACTTGCTGGGCTGGCCCATGTTGGCGTAGGCCCGCGCCTCCATGGCGTAGAGCATCGCCTGGGTGCGGGCGGTGGCGCTCTCCCGGCTTCCGTACTGCGCGAGGTGGATGAGTTCCAGCGCGTCGTCCGGCCGCCCCAGGTGGATCATCTGGCGGCTCATGTTGGAGAGGATGTACGAGCCCAGGGGCCGGTTGCCCGCCTCCCGAGCGGCGTGCAGGGCGAGCACGAAGTACTTCTGGGCGGTGGGCTGCATCCCGACGTCGTAGCTCATCCAGCCCGCCAGCTCGGCCAGCTCCGCGGCGACCGTGAACAGGCGCCTGGCGATGTTGGGGCCGTGGTTCTCCTGGAGCAGGTCGGTCACCTCGTGGAGCTGGCCGACCACGGCCTTGCGGCGCAGCCCGCCGCCGCACTGCGCGTCCCACTGCCGGAACATCACGGCGGTGGCCTCCAGCAGCTCCAGCTCCGGCTGGGACAGCCGGGCGGGGCGGCGGGCGCGGTCGGGGCCGGCCTGCGGCGGCACCGCCGGGGCGGGTGCGGGGGGCGAGCCAGCGCTGCATGGGCTCGACCAGGGCGGGGCCCGCGGCCAGCGACAGGGAGGTGCCCAGGAAGCCCCGGCGGGCCAGCATCAGGTCGCTGCGGGAGAACTCGCTGAGCAGGGAGACCGTCTGCGGCCCGGCCCAGGGCAGGTCGACCCCGGAGTCCGACGGGGACTGGTGCGCCGGGCGCAGGCCGAGGTCCTCGATGCCGACCACGCAGCCGAACCGTTCGGAGAACAGTTCGGAGAGGATGCGCGGGATCGGTTCGCGGGGCTGTTCGCCGTCGAGCCAGCGGCGCACCCGGGAGGTGTCGGTGCTGACGTGGTGGGCGCCCAGCTGGCGCGCCCTGCGGTTCACCTGGCGTGCGAGCTCGCCCTTCGACCAGCCGCTGCGCGCGAACCACGACCCCAACGAAGCGTTGGGGCGCTTGTCAGCGCTTCCGCCGTTGCCGCCGCCCACGGGAACGCCCCCATTCCACGAGTTTTCTTGATTGGCCATCAGAATGCCTTCCGTGGCGGCGAGTTGTCGTCGGCCGGGCCGGTTTCGAGCCATCCGGAGACCGGTCGACCGGCGCCGCCGTATGCCTGTGGCATACCCGTCCGCCCGGACCGGCACCCTGGTTCGTGTACCGAAAGTAACCCCGTGATCACCGTACCGGCGACGCGCTTCCGGGAAACGCCACCATTCGCCACCCCTTCGAATGAACTGCCGCCGCGTGGCGCACGATTCACTTGACCGGGGGTGATCGGCAAACGGCGCGCGACACCGCCACGGGGGCGCGCGGGTCGCGGCACACCACCTCTCCGGTCACACCCCAGCGGCGCCCTGGTGGCGCGACGCAGCGTGGTCATCGCACTCCGTCTCGTAACCATCGACGAAAGCGACCCGTTGGAGGGGGCATGGGCTTCACCATCGGCGGCATCCTCGGCATTCTCGACAAGCCGTCCGGCCCGCGACGCCGCGGCCGGAGCTCCGTCGCCACCACCGTGGCCGAATACACCGGGCTGTGGGGGTGGGACGTGGTGCCGGGTGCGCGGGCCGTGCGCCGTTCGGGCGCCGGCGCGAGCCGGGGTGAATGTTCCTGCGGCCAGCCGTCGTGCACCACCCCCGGGGCGCACCCGCTGGCGTTCGCCCGTGCGGTGCCGGCCGGGACGGCGTGGGACGACGCGGTGGCGGCCTGGGCGGAGGTGCCGGGTGCGGCGGTGCTGCTGCCGGTCGGCCGTACCTTCGACGTCCTGGAGGTGGCCGAGCGCGTCGGCCGCCGGGCGCTGGTCCGGCTGGAGCGGATGGGGCTGCCGGTGGGGCCGGTCGCGGTGACGCCGCACGGCCGCACCCAGTTCTTCGTCGCCCCCGGGGCGGCCGGTGAGCTGCCCGGGCTGCTGTACCGGATGGGCTGGGACGGGGCCGACCTCGACCTGCGCTGCCTGGGCCCCGGCGACCACCTCACCGCCCCGCCCTCCGACCTCGGCGGCATGGGCCCGGTGCGCTGGCTGCGCCCGCCGGCGCTGGACACCGCGGCGTGCCCCCCGGAGGCCCGGCTGCTGCTGGGCACCCTCGCCTACGTCTGCCAGCGCTCGGCCGCCGCCTGAGGGCCCGCGCGCCGCACACCTCCCCGGTGGGCCCGAGCACCCCCAGAGCCCGCTGCCAGGACTTCCGCCGGTGCCGCGCCCGCGCACTCCCCGGGGGCGCGCCCGCGCTCCCTGGCCCGCATCTCCTTGCGCCCCCGGGCGTCGCGCCCGCGCCCCTTCCCTGCCCGCCCCACGGACGCTCCCGGCGCCCCGCCGGTACGACCCGGTTGCCCGGCCCCACGGGCCACCGGGCACCACGCCGGTACGAAAGATCCCCCGGCGTCGGCGCGCGGCGCCGGGGCCGTGCCAGGGCCCCTGCGGCCCGCACGAGGGATCCGGGCGGCGCCGCGCCTGTGCCGGGCCCCGGTGCCGCACCGCGTCCGCCCGGCACGCCGCGGCCCCGGACACGGGCAGGGCCCCGCCCGGCACGTCGGTGGGACGTGCCGGGCGGGGCCCTGCCGCCGGTGCCGGCGCGGGGTGCCCGCCGGCACGTGGCTCAGCCTTCGATGAGCGCGTCCACGAACGCCTCCGGCTCGAAGGGCGCCAGGTCGTCCGGCCCCTCGCCCAGGCCGACCAGCTTGACCGGTACGCCCAGCTCGCGCTGGACCGCGATCACGATGCCGCCCTTGGCGGTGCCGTCGAGCTTGGTCAGCACGATGCCGGTGATGGCCACGACCTCGGCGAAGACCCGGGCCTGGATCAGGCCGTTCTGCCCGGTGGTGGCGTCCAGCACCAGGAGCACCTCGTCCACCGTGCCGTGCTTCTCCACGACCCGCTTGACCTTGCCCAGCTCGTCCATGAGGCCGGTCTTGGTGTGCAGTCGGCCGGCGGTGTCGATGAGCACCACGTCGGCGCCCTCGGCGATGCCCTCCTTGACCGCGTCGAAGGCGATCGAGGCGGGGTCGCCGCCCTCGGGGCCGCGGACGGTGCGGGCGCCCACCCGCTCGCCCCAGGTCTGGAGCTGGTCGGCGGCGGCGGCGCGGAAGGTGTCGGCGGCGCCCAGCACCACGGACTTGCCGTCGGCGACCAGGACGCGGGCCAGCTTGCCGGTGGTGGTGGTCTTGCCGGTGCCGTTGACCCCGACGACCATGACGACGCCCGGCTTCTCCTCGCCGCCGGGGCCGACGCCGCTCTCGGTGTGGACGGTGCGGTCGGCCGTGGTGCCGATCAGCAGCAGCAGCTCCTCGCGGAGCAGGCCGCGCAGTTCCTCGGGGGTGCGGGTGCCCAGCACCTTGACGCGTTCGCGCAGCCGTTCCACCAGCTCCTGGGTGGGGGCGACACCGACGTCGGCGGTGAGCAGGGTGTCCTCGACCTCTTCCCAGGTGTCCTCGTCGAGGTGCTCCCGGGAGAGCAGCGTCAGCAGGCCCTTGCCCAGGGTGTTCTGGGAGCGGGCGAGCCGGGCGCGCAGCCGGATCAGGCGGCCGGCGGTGGGTTCGGGGATCTCGATCGCCGAGCCCGAGGCTCCGGCGAGGTTCCTCGCGCGGGGTCTCCGCCTCCTCGCCGACGTGCGGCTCGGTGGGCGGCGCGGTGACGGACGGGGTGCTCGGCGGCGGGGCCGGGGGCAGCTGCTGCTTCTTCTTGCGGCCGCTGACGACGAGCCCGCTGATCGCGGCGAGCGCGACCACGGCGATGGCTACAGCAAGGATGACGAATTCCATAACCCTCTCAGTATCAGCCACGCTCCGGGAATTGTGGCGCCGCCCGGTATGCGGCTTTCGGTGGTGTGCCGCGCGGTGTGCCCACGGGCCCGCTCGGGCCGGTCCGGTGCGGTGGCGCCCCTCCGCGGACCGCTGTGCGCCGGTTCCGCGTCCACCCGGGGGCGGACCGGCGATGTGACGCGCGCCATACCCGCCGGGGTGGTGCCCGGGCCGGTTGCCGGTGCGGCGAGATGCCCACCCGCCCCCTGTTCACCTGACATCGCGTCAACTACGGTCCACGCACCGGACCACACCTCACGGCGGAGGGGCGTCTGTCATGCCTGTCACGGTTCTCCGGTTCAACCTCGTCGATCCCGAAGCGGACC
Organism: Streptomyces pactum; assembly: GCF_016031615.1. Classification (GTDB taxonomy): domain Bacteria; phylum Actinomycetota; class Actinomycetes; order Streptomycetales; family Streptomycetaceae; genus Streptomyces; species Streptomyces pactus. Next base: position 5,491,393 of record NZ_JACYXC010000001.1, on the reverse strand, counting down.
GCCAGTCCCTCGCCCGGCGGTACGCGGCGGCCCTGGAGATGGCCGCGTACGCGGACGGCCACGGCATCACCATGGTGCAGACCGAGGAGCACCACGGGGTGGCGGGCGGCTGGCTGCCCTCGCCGCTGACCTTCGCGGGGGCGGTGCTGGGCGCCACCCGGACGGTGACGGTCACGGTGTGCGCGCTGACCGTGCCGCTGTACGACCCGCTGCGGCTGGCGGAGGACATCGCGGTGCTGGACCTGACCGGCGGGGGCCGGCTGGTGACGGTGGCCGGGACGGGGTTCCGGCCGCAGGAGTACGCCACCCACGGCAAGGACTGGGCGCGGCGCGGGGCGCTCCAGGACGAGGCGCTGGAGATCCTGCTCGCCGCCTGGTCGGGCGAGCCCTTCGCGTACCACGGGCGGCGGGTGCGGATCACCCCGCGGCCGTACAGCAATCCGCATCCGCCGCTGCTGGTGGGCGGCAGCTCGCGGGCGGCGGCGCGGCGGGCGGCCCGGCTGGGGCTGCCGTTCGCGCCGGGGGCGCACCTGCCGGCGCTGGAGACGTACTACCACGCGCGGCGGGCCGAGTACGGCACGCCGGGGTGGTGCCTGATGCCGGCGCGGCGCACCGTGGTGGTGCACTGCGCGGAGGACCCGGACCGGGTGTGGGACCGGTACGGGCGGCATCTGCTGCACGAGGCCCGGTCCTACGGTTCGCGATGTCCGGCGGACTCCCCCGCCCCGGTGCGGTCCGCCGCGCGCGACGCCGCGGCACTGCGCCGGGAGGGGGTGTACCGGGTGATGACGCCGGAGGACTGTGTGGCGTTCGCGCGGGCCGAGGGGCGGCGCACCAGTCTGGTGCTGCACCCGCTGTGCGGGGGGATGCCGGTGGCGGAGGGGCAGCGGTCGCTGCGGCTGTTCGTGGAACGGGTGCTGCCCCGGCTCGCGCCGCGAACCGGGGCAGCCGCCGCTTGAGGAGAGTGGGCGGCGGGGTGGGTCAGCCCATCTCCTCCAACGCCTTGCCCTTGGTCTCCGGCACCCACTTGAGGATGAACGGGATCGAGAGCACGGCGAAGCCGGTGTAGATCAGGTAGGTGCCCGGCAGGTTCCAGTCGGAGAGGCTGGGGAAGCTGGCGGTGATGGCCCAGTTGGCCAGCCACTGCGCGGCGGCGGCGACGCCCAGCGCGGCGGCGCGGATGCGGTTGGGGAACATCTCGCCGAGCAGCACCCAGACCACCACGCCCCAGGAGAGGGCGAAGAAGAGCACGAAGAAGTGGGCGGCGACCAGGGCTACGGTGCCCTCGGTGTCGGGCAGCACCACGTTGTCGCCGGTACCGGTCCTGGCGGAGAAGGCCCAGGCCACCAGGGCGAGCGAGACCGCCATGCCGGCGGAGCCGACGAGGGCGAGCGGCTTGCGGCCGATCCGGTCCACCAGCAGCATCGCGATCACGGTGCCGGCGATGTTCACGATCGAGGTGGTGAAGGAGTAGAAGAAGGAGCTGCCCGGATCGACGCCGACCGACTGCCACAGCGTGGCGGAGTAGTAGAACGCCACGTTGATGCCGACGAGCTGCTGGAAGAGCGACAGGCCGATGCCGATCCAGACCACGGGCAGCAGGCCGAGGCGGCCGCCGAGCAGGTCCCGGAAGGTGGAGCGGTGCTCCCGGCGCATGGCCTGCTGGATCTCGGCGACGCGGGCGTCGAGGTCGGTGTCCGTGCCCTCCACCTCGGCGAGCACCGCGCGGGCCCGCTCGGTGCGGCCCGCGGAGATCAGGTAGCGCGGGGACTCGGGGATGGCGAAGGACAGCAGCCCGTACAGGACGGCCGGGACGACCATCGCGCCGAGCATCCACTGCCATGCCTCCAGGCCGGCGATCTCGCCGCGCTGGTCGCCGTCGGCGAGGTTGAGGATGCCCCAGTTGACCAGCTGGGAGACGGCGATGCCGATGACGATGGCGGCCTGTTGGAAGGAGGCGAGGCGGCCGCGGTAGGCGGGCGGGGCGACCTCGGCGATGTAGGCGGGCCCGATGACCGAGGCCATGCCGATGCCGATGCCGCCGAGCACCCGCCACATGGCCAGGTCCCACAGGGAGAAGGGCAGGGCGGAGCCGACGGCGCTGACGGTGAACAGCGCGGCGGAGATCCGCATGACCCGGATGCGGCCGATGCGGTCGGCGAGCCGGCCGGCGGTGGCGGCGCCGATCGCCGAGCCGATCAGGGCGATGGCGACGACCTGGGCGAGGGCGGCGGAGCCGATGTCGTACCGGTCGCGGACGGCCTCGACCGCGCCGTTGATCACCGAGCTGTCGTAGCCGAAGAGGAAACCGCCCATCGCGGCGGCGGCGGTGATGAAGATGACGTGGCCCAGGTGGTCCACCGGGGCCGTGCGCCCGGTGGGCTCCTGCGCCGTCGCGGAGGTCGTCAACGTGTGCTCCTGTGGCCCGGCAGCGCTGCGGGGCGTCGAGGGAATCCTTCACCGGTTGTGGTCTGTGACCGGTTGCCCGGGGAACCGCCGGGTACACCCGACGATCATGACCACACCCTGTGAAGAGGAGAAGAACGTTGCCGAGACTATGCCTTCACCTTTCGAAGTCAAGAGGGTGTGATGAAGAAGTCCGCCAGGAGTTCGAAGGATCTCGACTTCAAGAAGTGAAGAGCGACGGATGGTTACTCGTCGGTTACCCCGAGACGGGTCCGGTCGTCACCGGGTGCGCCCCGGCAGCGGGGGCCGGCAGGCCGGTGCGGTCCGCCGGCCGGCGCAGCCGCTGGCTGATGACCTTGGAGACGCCGTCGCCCTGCATGGAGACCCCGTACAGCGCGTCGGCGACCTCCATGGTCCGCTTCTGGTGGGTGATCACGATCAGCTGGGAGCTCTCCTGGAGTTCCTCCATGATCCGGATCAGCCGCTGCAGATTGGTGTCGTCCAGCGCCGCCTCGACCTCGTCCATCACGTAGAACGGGCTGGGCCTGGCCTTGAAGATCGACACCAGCAGGGCCACCGCGGTCAGGGACCGCTCGCCGCCCGACAGCAGGGACAGCCGCTTGACCTTCTTGCCCGGCGGGCGGGCCTCCACGTCCACGCCGGTGGTCAGCATGTCGTCCGGGTCGGTGAGGACCAGTCGGCCCTCGCCGCCGGGGAAGAGGCGGGAGAACACCCCCTCGAACTCCCGGGCGGTGTCCCGGAACGCCTCGGTGAACACCTGCTCGACCCGCTCGTCCACCTCCTTGACCACCCGCAGCAGGTCGGCCCGGGTCTTCTTCAGGTCCTCCAGCTGCTCGGAGAGGAACCGGTGCCGCTCCTCCAGTGCCGCGAACTCCTCCAGCGCCAGCGGGTTGACCTTCCCCAGCTGCTGGTAGGCGCGTTCGGCCGCCTTCAGCCGCTTCTCCTGCTCGGCCCGGACGAACGGCACCGGACGGTTCCGCGGGTGCCCGGGGTCCTCCGGCAGCCGCTCCCCGTCGGCCGGCGGCGACGGGGGAACCGGCTGGTCCGGGCCGTACTCGGCGAGCAGCACGGCCGGCTCGACGCCCAGTTCCTCCATGGCCCTGGTCTCCAGCTGCTCGATGCGCAGCCGCTTCTCGGCCCCCAGCACCTCACCGCGGTGCACCGAGTCCGTCAGCTTGTCCAGCTCCGCGGCGAGTTCCCGGCCCCGCTCGCGCTCGGCGGTCAGTTCCCGCTCCCGCTCGCCGCGCAGGCGTTCGGCGGTGTCGCGGTCGGCCGCCGCCCGCGCCAGGGACACCTCCACGTGGGCCAGCAGCTGCCGGGCGCCGGCGGCCACCGCGGCGGCCACCCGCGCCTCGTTCCGCAGCCGGGCCCGCCGCTGCTCGGCACGGGCCCGCGCCTCGCGCTCGGCACGGGCGGCCCGGTCCAGCGCGTCGGCGCGCCCGGCCAGCCCCTTGACCCGCTCCTCGTGGGTACGGACCTGGAGCCGGGCCTCCATCTCGGTCTGCCGGGCGTTGGCGCCGTCCGCGGCCAGCCGGTCGCGTACCGCGGTGTCGGGCTCCTCCAGGCCGCCGTCACCGGCGGCCTGCTCCTCGGCGACCGCCAGCTGTTCGGCCAGCTCCTCGGCCCGCTCCCGGGCGGCGTGCAGCGCCTCCTCGGCCCGGGCCACCGCGGCCGCGCCGCGCCCGGCCTCCCCGGCGGCCGCCCTGGCCTGCCCGGCCAGTCGCCCCAGCGCCTGCGCGACCTGCGACTTCTCCCGGTCCGCGGCGCTGCGGCGGGCGGCCAGCCCGTCCACCTCGGCGGCGCACCGCTCCCGCCGCTCCGCCGCCTCGGCCTGGGCGCGGGCGAGTTCGGCGCACCGGGCGTCCAGGCCGGCCAGACGGGCCGCGGCCTCGTCCACCGACGCCTGGACCTCCAGCAGGCTGGGGGCGCCGGCCGAACCGCCGTGCGCGTAGTGCGCGCCGAGCAGGTCACCCTCGGCGGTGACGGCGGTCCACCGCGGGTCCGCGGCGACCACGTCCTCGGCCTCCTCCAGGGTGCGGACCACCACCACGTCGCGCAGCAGCCGGCGGACCGCGGCCACCAGGCCGGGCGGCCCGCTCACCAGGTCCGCCGCCGGCCGTGCGCCGGGCGGGACTGGCGCGGCCGGCGGGGGGTGCGGCGCGGCAGGCCCGTCCAGCAGCAGGGCGGCGCGCCCGGCGTCCTGCTTCCGCAGCAGCCGCAGGGCGTCGGCCGCCGCGGCCGGGCCGGAGACGGCCACGGCGTCGGCGGCGGCGCCCAGCGCGGCGGCGACCGGCACCTCGTGGCCGGGGGCGACGGTGAGCAGTTCGGCGGCCGGTCCGAGCAGCCCGGCCAGGTGGCCGGAGGCGGCCAGCAGCGTGCCGCTGCCGTCCTTGCGACGCAGGCCGAGGGCGAGCGCCTCGTGGCGGGCGGCGGTGGCGGCGCGTTCGCGTTCGGCGGCGGTGGCGGCCTCCCGGGCGGCGGTCCAGGCCGCGTCGGCATCGGCCAGGGCCCGCCGGGCGGCCTCGTGGCGCTCGGCCAGGGCCAGGTCACCGGCGTCCAGCCCGTCCACCTCGGCCTGCCGCCGCTCGTACTCCTCCTGCGCGGCGGCGGCCCGCTGCCGGGCCTCGTCGGCGGCGAGCACCAGCCGGTCGATCTCGGCCTGGGCGGAGGCGGCCCGGCCGCGGGCGGCGGTGACCTGGCCGGTCAGCCGGGCAATGCCCTCCCGGCGGTCGGCCACGGCGCGGGCCGCGTCCTTGAGGCGGCGCTCCTCCTCGGCCAGCCGGCGCTCCAGTTCGGCGCGGTGGCCGACGGTGTCCTCCAGGGCCCGGCTCGCCGCCTCCAGGGCGGCCGTCAGCTCCGCCTCCTGCTCCCTGATCCGGGCGGCCTCCCGCTCCAGGTCCTCCGGGTCCCGGCCGCGCCGCTCCTCCACCGGGGCGGAGGTGGCGCCGGCCACCCGGGCGTCGGCGAGGCTGATGGTGCCGCGCACCCGCTCGGCGAGCTGGGACAGCTCGTACCAGGTCTGCTGGGCCCGCCGGAGCCGGGGGGTGAGCGTGCGCACCTGCTCCTCCAGCGCGGCCTCCCGCCGCCGGGCGGCCTGCAGCCGGGCCTCGGCGGCCTCCTTGCGCTCCTTGAGGGCGGCCTCGTCGGCGATCTCGGCGCGCAGCGCCTCGCGCAGGGTGACCAGGTCGTCGGCGAGCAGCCGCAGCCGGGCGTCCCGCAGGTCCGCCTGGATCACCGCGGCCCGGCGGGCCACCGCGGCCTGCCGGCCCAGGGGTTTGAGCTGCCGGCGCAGCTCGTCGGTGAGGTCCTGGACGCGGGCCAGGTTGGCCCGCATGGCGTCCAGCTTGCGCAGCGCCTTCTCCTTGCGCTTGCGGTGCTTGAGGACCCCGGCGGCCTCCTCGATGAAGGCGCGGCGCCCGGCCGGGTCGGCGTGCAGCACCGAGTCGAGCTGGCCCTGGCCGACGATGACGTGCATCTCCCGGCCGATGCCGGAGTCGGAGAGGAGTTCCTGGATGTCCAGCAGCCGGCAGGTGTCGCCGTTGATCTGGTACTCGCTGCCGCCGTTGCGGAACATGGTCCGGGTGATGGTGACCTCGGCGTACTCGATCGGCAGGGCGCCGTCGGAGTTGTCGATGGTCAGCGAGACCTCGGCCCGGCCCAGCGGGGGGCGGCCGGTGGTCCCGGCGAAGATGACGTCCTCCATCTTCCCGCCGCGCAGCGACTTCGCGCCCTGCTCCCCCATCACCCAGGACAGCGCGTCCACGACGTTGGACTTGCCCGACCCGTTGGGGCCGACGACGCAGGTGATGCCCGGTTCGAAGCGGAGCGTCGTGGCGGAGGCGAAGGACTTGAAGCCTCGTAGCGTCAGGCTCTTGAGGTGCACGCCGTGGGACTCTACTCCCTGGGTTCCGGCCCCCGGATTCCGTCACCTTTTCGGTTTCGCCCAGGAAGGCGGGGGGCACATCCATCGGTAAGGAACGCTCAGGTGCCACCGGAGCGGCATCCGGACGAACGTCGGGGGAGCCGGTACGAACGTCTGAGGAGCGGGGGGAAGAAACGACGAAGGGACGCCGAGGCGTCCCTTGCAGATTCTCGAAGCGGCTGACTATGCAGCCCGGCCGGCCCCGGAGGGGACGCGGTCAGGCAAGCGCAGGCTCCGCCTTGGACACGTCGATGCCGTCGAGGAGTGAGTCGCCCCGGCGAGCGGCGGCGGCCGACAGTGCGTCGTTCTCGGCCTGCATCCGTACCAGCTCGGATTCCAGGTCCTGGACACGCTGCTGAAGCCGTCGCATTTCGGCGAGGACTCGGGGGTCGGAACCGCCGACGTATCCGAGAAGCGCCTTTGCCATTTTGGATGGTCCTCCACACTGAGTGACCGACCGATGCGGTGTGGGTCGTGAGGGATTTTCGCACCCGCGGTGCCCGCCATTCCTTTGCCGTGCTCAATGGCGAACATGCGAGGTGCGCGGGGCTTCCAGAGTCTCACCAAAAGGTGGGCCGGTCAACACGATCACACCCCGCATCATCTGCCGGGCCCAGGGCACACTGCGGCCGGACGGCGGCAGCGCCCGCTCGTCGGGGCCCCGTCGGGGTGGAGAGATCTTCCTTGGCCCGCAGCCTTCCACGGGACGGCGGAATTGGCAACCACCAGCCGGTTTCCGCCGGGCGCACATCCGCGCGCCGGCCCCGGGCGCCGGTGCGCGGGCGCCCGCCGCGGCCGGTCGTCAGCGGGTCTCGAAGCCCCGGTAACCGCCGCGCGGTGTGCCCCAGATCTCGGTGACTCCGTCCACGCGCCCGGGCGTGTCGTCCCCGCGCAGCCAGTCGAGCAGCCGCTCGCACGCCGGCCGGGGCCCCTCGGCGACCACCTGCACCCGGCCGTCGTCGAGGTTCGAGGCGAAACCGGTGAGGTCCCCGATGGCGAGTGCGGTGGCCCGGGTGTACCAGCGGAAGCCGACACCCTGCACCCGGCCGCGGACCCAGGCGGTGAGGCGGACGTTGTCAGTCATGGGGGCACGCTAACCGTCCGGCCGCCGCCGGGCCGTACCCGGGACCGCCGGGCGGGGGCGGGGCCGGCCATGGCGTACAGTCCCGGCTCAACAAGACTCACTCGAACGAGTGACGCTGGTTGAGCTGAGGACTGAGGAGGACCGTGGATGGGCCGCCATCGGCGCTCCGCTCCCGTTCCGCCGCCGGAGCCGCCGCCCGGCACACCGCGCGCCCGCGTCGCGCCCCGCCGGTCGCCGGGTACCCGCTTCGGCCGGACGGCGCCGGTCCGCACCGGGCTGCTGGGCGGGACGGCGGCCGTGCTGCTGGGCGCGCTGGCCGTGCACTCCGGGGTCCTGGTCGCCGGGCCCGGCCCGGCCGGCGGTCCGGGCCGACCGGGTCCGGGTCGGCGCGCCGCCCGGGGCGGGCCCGGTCACCCGCCGGCGCCGGCCCCGAGACCGCCCTCCCCGTCCGGCCCCTCACCACCCCGCCGCGGACCGCGCGCCCCGGACACCCGGCCACGCCCATCTGGCGGACCTCCACCCGGCACCGCCGGACCGTCCACCACCGCCCGCGCCCCGTCCGCCTCCGCCGGCCGGCCCGACGGCCACCCCTTCGGCGGGGGACCGTCCGGGCCCCGGGGGCCGTGGACCCGGCCGGCGCCCACCGCGACGGCCACGGCCACCGGCACGGCCGCGCCCCCGCCGACCGGTACGCCCACCGGCCCGGCACCGTCCGACGCGGCGGCGCGCGAGGTGCTCACGCTGGTCAACCAGGAGCGGACCGCCGCGGGCTGCGCACCGCTCACCGCCGACCCCCGGCTCGCCGCACTGGCCCGGGACTTCAGCGAGGACATGGCGGTGCGCGGCTTCTTCGGCCACACCGACCCGGACGGCCGGGACCCGTTCGAGCGCGCCCGGCAGGCGGGCATCGACACCCTGGGCGCGGAGAACATAGCGCGCGGACAGCCGGACGCCCGGTCGGTGATGGACTCGTGGATGGACAGCCCCGGCCACCGGGCGAACATCCTCGACTGCGACTTCCGCACCCTGGGGGTGGGGGTGTACTTCGGCGAGGGCGGCCCCTGGTGGACCCAGGCGTTCGGCCGCTGACCGGCGCGGCCCCGCGGGCGGCCGGCGGCCCCACCGGAGCCGGTGCCTCCCTCTCCCCACCGTCCCGGAGGTGGTGACCGCTTCAACCCCGCCGGCCCGGGGCCCGTGGCCCCTCCCGCCCCGCCGGTCCGAACCGGCGGCCGGTGCGCACGCTCCCCGGCCGGCCTGGGTCCCCAACCGCCGCGGGCACCGGCCGTATCGCGGTTGCCCGGCCGAATCACGGTTGCCGTGTACCGCCGCGCCGCGAGAGCCTCCCGGCATGATCGGAATACGCGTGCTGACGGCGGACGACTGGCGCCGGTGGCGCGAGCTGAGGCTGGCCGCGCTCGCCGAAGCCCCGTACGCCTTCGGGGCCACCCTCGCGCAGTGGCAGGGGGACGGTGACCGGGAGGAGCGCTGGCGCGCCCGGCTGTCCATCCCCGGCTCCCGCAACGTCCTCGCCCTGCTCGACGGCGTGCCGGCCGGAATGGCCGCGGTCCCTTGCGCCGCGGCCGGAACGATCTCGCTGTGGGTCGGGGGCGCGGGGCCGGGGCGCGGTGTCGGCGACCGGCTGATCCGCGAGGTCGAGGAGTGGGCGGTGCGGGAGCGGGCGGAGGTCCTGCGGCTGGCGGTGGCGCACGGGAACGAGCACGCGCTCGCGCTCTACCGCCGCCACGGCTTCGCGCCCGCCGGACGGCCGGACGCCGCGGCGCCGGACGGGCGGCCGGAGCAGATCATGGAGAAGCGTCTGCGCGCCGGCTGACGACCGCGCCGCCCGGCCGGTGCGCCGGCCGGTTCCCCGGGCGCCGGCACCGGGGAACCAGGCCGTCGATCGGCCTCGCCGGCCCGGGACCACGGCCGGCCTCGCCCGCCCGGGAGCCCCGGCGCGGCCCGGCCGGCCCGGACCGCCGGTCGGCGCCGGCCGCCCCGGGTCAGCGCGGCCGGGGCGGGCGCTGGCAGCGGGGGCAGAAGTAGCTGGAGCGGTTCATCCACGGGCGGCGGCGGATCGGTGTGCCGCAGCGGCGGCACGGCTCGTCCTCGCGTCCGTAGGCGTCCAGCGAGCGGGAGAAGTAGCCCGACTCCCCGTTCACGTTCACGTAGAGGCTGTCGAAGCTGGTCCCGCCGGCCGCGAGCGCGTCGGTCATCACCTCGCGGATGTGCGCCAGGAGTTCGGCGGTGCGCGGCCGGGTGAGGGTGGCCGTGGGCCGTTCGTAGTGGAGCCGGGTGCGCCACAGCGCCTCGTCGGCGTAGATGTTGCCGACGCCGCTGATCAGCGACTGGTCCAGCAGCGCGCGTTTGACGGTGGTACGGCGGCGGCGCAGCGCGTCGTGGAAGGCGGCGTCGTCGAAGGCGGGGTCGAGCGGGTCCCGCGCGATGTGCGCGATGACGTCCGGCAGGCCGTCCTCGGCGCCGGGGACCGTGCCGTGCAGGGAGAGTCCGCCGAAGGTGCGCTGGTCGACGAAGCGCAGCTCGGTGCCGGCCGCCTCGCCCAGCGCCGCCGGTCCCGGTGAGTCGGTGAACCCGATGCGGATGCGCAGGTGCTTCTCGTCGGGCATGTCCTGCGGCTGCACCAGCAGTTGGCCGCTCATCCCCAGGTGGGCGAGGACGGCGAGGTCGGCACCCTCGACCGGGAGCCACAGGTACTTGCCGCGGCGGCGCGCCTCGCCGATGCGGTGGCCGGTGAGCCGGGCCGCGAAGTCGGCGGCGCCGGCGGGGTGGCGGCGGACCGCGCGCGGGTGGAGCACCTCCACAAAGGCGACGGTCCGCCCGCTCACCCAGCGCCGCAGTCCGCGGCGGACGACCTCTACCTCGGGCAGCTCTGGCACGGTTCTCCTCAAGGTCGGCCGGCCCGGCGGTCCGCTCCGGCCGGGCGGACCCGCACCGGCCGGATACAACGCGGCGGCCTGCGGCGGTTCCGCGGGGGGGGCGGCACGGGCGGGCCGGATTCCCGGTGCCGGGGGGCCGGTGCGGGATGGGTGCGGTGGTCCGCCGGGCGGACCGGCGCCGTCCCCGGCGGACCGGGGCGACGTGGGGACCGGCGGCCGCGGGGCGGGACGTCGTGGGCCGGGGGCTGTGGGGGGAGGACGCGCCGCGGGTCCCGCCCGCCGGAAGCGGGCGGACCCGGCCGGGCGCTGGCCCCCGCGGGTGGCGGTCACCGGGCCGGGTACGCCCGGCCCGGTTCAGCGGGACGCGCCCTCGGCCGCGTCGGCGGTGCCGGCCGTGGCCGTACCGCCGCCGTCACCGTCGCCGTCACCGGATCCGGCGCCGGTCGCGGCGTCCGCCTCGGTGCCGGCACCGGCGACCGCGGCCTGCGCGGCGTCGGCCGCCGCGCGGATCGCCCGCCAGGCGGCCTCGGCCGCCTGCTGCTCCGCTTCCTTCTTGCTGCGGCCGGTGCCGGTGCCGTACGCGACACCACCGACGCGGGCAGCAGCCGTGAAGGTCTTCTCGTGGTCCGGGCCGGTCTCCGAGACCAGGTACTCCGGAACGCCGAGTCCCTCGGTGGCGGTCAGCTCCTGGAGACTGGTCTTCCAGTCCAGGCCTGCGCCGAGGTTGGAGGACTTCTCGATGAGCGGGTCGAAGAGCCGGTGCACCAGTTCGGCGGCGGCGTCCAGTCCCTTGTCTAGATAGACCGCGCCGATCACCGCCTCCAGGGTGTCGGCCAGGATCGATGCCTTGTCCCGGCCGCCGGTGCCCTCTTCACCCCGGCCGAGCCGGATGAAGGCACCGAGGTCGAGGCCGCGGCCCACCTCCGCCAGTGCGCGCGAGTTGACCACCGCGGCCCGCAGCTTGGCCAGCTGGCCCTCGGGCAGGTCGGGGTGGATGCGGTACAGCGTGTCGGTGACCACCAGGCCGAGCACCGAGTCCCCCAGGAACTCCAGCCGCTCGTTGGTGGGCAGTCCGCCGTTCTCGTACGCGTAGGAGCGGTGGGTCAGCGCACGCACCAGAAGGGCGGACTCAAGCTGATACCCGAGCCGCCCTTCCAGGAGCGTGTGGGACGAGGCTGTGTCCGCCGGCGCCTTCTTCGACGAGTTGCCGTCTGACATGAAGCCTGTCACCCGCCGATCAGACCGCGAGGACCTGACGCTTGTTGTAGGTGCCGCAGCTCGGGCACGCGATGTGCTGCAGCTTCGGCTCGTGGCAGCGCTCGCACGCCACCAGGGTGGGGACCGCAGCCTTCCACTGCGACCGGCGGTGGCGCGTGTTGCTGCGCGACATCTTCCGCTTCGGAACGGCCACGGCTACTTCTCCTGCTTCTCGTCGGCGCCCGCATCGGCGCCGCCCAAATCGTCCTTCTCGCCGTCCTTGGTGGTGTCGGCGAGTCCCTGCAGTGCCGCCCAGCGCATGTCCAGGGCGTCATGGTGGTGGTCCGGCTCGTCCGCCAGCCGCGCCCCGCACTCGGAGCACAGACCCGGGCAGTCCTCCCGGCACACCGGCTGCAGCGGCAGTGCCAGCACCACCGCGTCCCGCAGCACGGGTTCGAGGTCGAGCAAGTCGTCCTCGACGAAGAGGGTGTCCTCCTCCTCGGCGTCGTCGTCAAGGTCCGCGTCGCGGCCCCAGGCGTCGGCGTCGGGGTAGGAGTACATCTCCTGGAAGTCCACTGTGAGCTCTCGCTCCAGCGGCTCCAGACACCTTACGCACTCCCCGGTGAGCGGCGCACGGGCGGTGCCTGTGACGAGCACCCCTTCCATGACCGACTCCAGCCGGAGGTCGAGTTCCACGGTCGCGTCCCGGGGCACCCCGATGACCTCGATGCCGAGGTTCTCGGGTGCGGGCACCGAGCGGGAGAGCCGCTTGAGCGCACCGGGACGCCGGCCCAGCTCGCGTGTGTCGAACACGAGCGGGGCGCGATGGTCGAGGCGGGCGTTCAGGGCTTCCTGCTTTCTCCGTGCGGTGCGCCGCCCGTCGCCGGTGCGCCGCGGGCAGCCTGGATCGCGGATGTGGCGCGACCGAAGAGCCAGGATACTGGACGGGGCGCCGTACACCCAATCCGGACCTGGTCACCGCGGCCGGCGCCGCCCCGCCCCGCTCCGCTCCGGCCTCGCCCCGGAGCGGAGCGGAGCGGGGCGCCACCGCAGCGGGCCGTACGGCGGTGTCCTCCGTCGCCCCGCGCCGGCCGCCGCTCAGCGGCCCTGCTCGTACTCCCGCAGCTGGTCCAGGTTGATCATGCTGGTGTCGAAGAAGCTGGTCTCGTCGAGCGCCGCGCCGCCCGGCTGCGGCGGGATGCCCGGGTGCGGGGGCTGCGGGACGTGCCCGGTGGCGGCGTGTGCCGCCGGGGCCTGTCCGTAGCCGCCGGCCTGGTGGCCGGGGGCGGCGCCGTAGCCCTGACCGTCCGCGGAGCCGTAGCCCTGGCCGTCGGGGGCACCGTAGCCCTGGCCGTCCGCCGCGCCGTAGCCCTGGCCGCCGTGGGTGCCGTAGCCGGACTGCTGCCAGCCGTAGGCGTCCGGCTGCGCGTAGTCGCCGGCGGTGGTGGCGGTGGCGTAGGGGCCGGCGGGCTGCGGCTGCGGGTACGGCTGCTGATGGCCGTAGCCGCCCTGCCCCGGGTCGGACTGCGGGTACTGCGGGTACTGCGGCTGCTGGTGGCCGGCGGCGGCCGGGTAGGGCTCCGGCTGGGCGGGGACGGCGGGCGCAGCGGGCGGCGCGGTGGGCACCGGGGGCGCGCCGGCGGGGACGGCCGGGTCCGCGCCGGTGGCCGGCCGGGGCTGGGCGAGGTGGGCGAGGAAGTCCGCGTCGCTGGTGGTGGGCGCGAACCCGGCCGCCTGGGCGTCCTGGGCGGCGATGTGCGCGCCCAGTTCGTCGGCGGGGCGGGCGCCGAGCAGCTTCTGCCGGCCGCGGCCGACCGCCTCCAGCGTCTTGGCCAGCACCGCGGAGACCGCGCCGAGCTTGGCGTCCACGTACTCGTCGGCGCGGCGGCGCAGCGTCTCGGGGTCCGCGCTGCGCTCCGGGCCCTCGTCGGGGAAGCCGGCGCCGGGGCCGGGCGCGCGGCCCAGCAGCTTCTCCCGGCCCCGGTCCACCGAACCGATGGTCTTGGTGAGGACCACCTCGAAGTTGGCGAGCTTGCTGTCCACGTAGTCGTCCGCCTCGGCCCGGACCTCCTCGGCCTCCCGGCGGGCCTCGGCGAGGATGCGGTCGGCCTCCTCCTGAGAGGTGCGGGCGATCTCGGTGGCGGCGATCAGGGCGGCGCGCTCGGCCCGGGCGGACTCGATGATCCGCTCGGCCTCCCGGCGGGCCTCCTCGACCACCTGCTCCCGGCCGCCGAGCACCTCCTGCGCCTGGGCGAGGGAGCCGGGCAGCGCGGAGCGGACCTCTTCCAGCATGGCGAGCAGCTCGGCGCGGTTGACCACGCAGGAGGCCGACATGGGCATGGACCGGGCGCTGCCGACGGTGCCGACGATCTCGTCGAGCTTCTTCGATACGTCCACCTGGGTGCTCGCCACTCTCTTTGACGGATGGGGAACGAACGGGACGACTGTACGGCCAGCGGCGCCCCGCCCGACACCCGCTGACGGTGCGTCAGCCCCGGCCGCGCTCGGCCAGCCGCTCGGTGAGCGCGGCCAGTACCGGCGGCGGCACCAGGTGCGCCACGTCGCCGCCCCAGGCCGCCACCTCCTTGACCAGGCTGGAGGAGAGGAAGCTGTAGGTGGGGTTGGTCGGGACGAAGAGCGTCTCCACCCCGGACAGCCCGTTGTTCATCTGGGCCATCTGGAGTTCGTAGTCGAAGTCGCTGACGGCGCGCAGCCCCTTGACGATGGCGGGGATGTCGCGCTGCTTGCAGAAGTCGACCAGCAGGCCGTGGAAGGACTCCACCTGGACGTTGCCGTACTCGGCGGTGGTCCGGCGGAGCAGGTCCATGCGCTCCTCCACGGTGAACATGCCCTGCTTCGATTTGTTGATCATCACGGCGACGTGGACCACGTCGTAGAGCCGGGAGGCTCGCGCGATGATGTCGAGGTGTCCATTGGTCACGGGGTCGAACGACCCCGGACAGACGGCGCGGCGCAACGGTGTTCCCTCGCTCTCGGGTCCGGTCATGACGCGATCTCACACGTCGAGGCGGCGCGACCGTACCAAAGCGTGCCCTCGCCGTAGCGCCGGGCCCGCAGCCCCTCGAACCCGGCCGGCCAGCCGAACTCCCCGCCTCTGGTGCTCCGCTCCACGGTGACCAGCGCGTCGGGCGTGAGCCAGCGGTTACGGAGGAGTGTGAGCAGGATCTCCCGGAGATCGTCGTCGCCGACGACGTAGGGGGGGTCGAGGAAGACCACGTCGTACGGCTCGCCGGCCGGCGGATGGGCGATCAGCTGCTCGGCGCGGGCGGTCCGCAGTTCGGCGCCGGGCAGCCCGAGCGTGGTGATGTTGGCGGCGATGACCCGGGCGGCGCGCCGGTCGGACTCGACCAGCAGCGCGTGGGCGGCGCCGCGGGACAGGGCCTCCAGCCCGACCGCGCCGGAACCGCCGTACAGGTCCAGGACGCGGGTGCCCTCCAGCGTGCCCAGCAGGGACTGCCAGCTGGCGAAGAGGCCCTCCCTGGCCCGGTCGGAGGTCGGGCGGGTGCCGGTGCCCGGCGGCACGGCCAGGCGGCGGCCTCCGGCGGCTCCGGCGATCACGCGGGTCATGACGGGGCGTCCTTCACGGCAGGGGCGGGCGGGCCGGGTCGGCCCGTGCTCCCACGATATGGCGTCGGCGGGCGTCACCCCTTGTCGAGGTAGCGCTCGCGCTCGGCGTCGAGCAGCGCGTCCAGCGCGGTGCGCAGCTCGGGCAGCGCGGTCAGCTCGGGGTCGGCGCGCACGGTGGCCACCGCCTCCTCGCGGGCCGCCGCGATGACCTCCTCGTCCTCGATGACGGTGAGCATGCGCAGCGAGGAGCGGACGCCGGACTGGGCCTGCCCCAGGACGTCCCCCTCGCGCCGCTGCTCCAGGTCGATGCGGGAGAGTTCGAAGCCGTCCAGGGTGGCGGCCACCGCGTCCAGCCGGGCCCGGGCGGGGGCGGCCGGCGGCATGTCGGTGACCAGCAGGCACAGGCCGGGGGCGGAGCCGCGGCCGACCCGGCCGCGGAGCTGGTGCAGCTGGGAGACGCCGAACCGGTCCGCGTCCATGATCACCATGACGGTGGCGTTGGGGACGTTGACGCCCACCTCGATGACGGTGGTGGCGACCAGGACGTCCACCTCGCCCGCCGCGAAGCGCCGCATCACGTCGTCCTTGGCCTCCGGGGCCATCCGCCCGTGCAGGATCTCGATCCGCAGTCCGCGCAGCGGTCCGGCGGCGAGCTGCGCGGCGACCTCGGTGACGGCCAGCGGGGGGCGTTTGTCGGCGGCGTCCTCGGGGCCGGTCTTCGCGGAGCTGCCCGTCTCCTCGTCCTCGTCGCCGATGCGCGGGCACACCACGTACGCCTGGTGCCCGGCCTCGGCCTCCTCCCGTACCCGCTCCCAGGCGCGGGCGAGGAAGTGCGGTTTGTCCTGGGCGGGCACCACGTGGCTGGCGATCGGGGAGCGGCCGGCCGGCAGCTGGTCGAGCACCGAGGTCTCCAGGTCGCCGAAGACGGTCATGGCCACGGTGCGCGGGATGGGGGTGGCGGTCATCACCAGCAGGTGCGGGGGCTGCTTGCCCTTGCCGCGCAGCGCGTCCCGCTGCTCGACGCCGAAGCGGTGCTGTTCGTCCACGACCACCAGGCCCAGGTCGTGGAAGGCCACCTTGTCCTCGATCAGGGCGTGGGTGCCGATGACGATGCCGGCCTCGCCGGTGACCAGGTCCAGCAGCGCCTGGCGGCGGGCGGCGGTGCCCATGGAGCCGGTGAGCAGCACCACCTTGGTGCCCTGTTCGGCCCCGCCCAGGAGCCCGCCCTCGGCGAGGTCGCCCATCATCTCCACCACCGAGCGGTGGTGCTGCTGGGCGAGGACCTCGGTGGGGGCGAGCATCGCGGCCTGGCCGCCGGCGTCCACCACCGCGAGCATGGCGCGCAGCGCGACCATCGTCTTGCCGGAGCCGACCTCGCCCTGGAGCAGCCGGTGCATCGGGTGGTCGGTGGCCAGGTCGTCGAAGATCTCCCGGCTGACCTTGCGCTGTCCCTCGGTGAGTTCGAACGGGAGCCGGGCGTCGAAGGCGTCCAGCAGTCCGCCGGCGCGGGGGCGGCGGGGCACCGCGGGGAGCTGGGCGTCGGCGTGCCGGCGCCGGGCCAGGGCGACCTGGAGCACGAACGCCTCGTCCCACTTCAGCCGGTCCCGGGCGGTGGCGACGTCCGCCTTGCTGCCCGGCCGGTGGATCTTGCGGAGGGCGTCGGGCAGGGTGGTCAGCCCGCGTCCCTCGCGCAGCGCGGGCGGCAGCGGGTCCACCGCGTCGTCGGCGCTGGGCAGCACCGCGTCGACCGCCTTGGAGATCTTCCAGGAGGCCATCTGCTGGCAGGCGGGGTAGAGCGGGATGAGCCGGCCGGCGAAGGCGTCCACGGCGTCGGTGCCGCTGTCGGCGTCCAGCAGCTGGTACTCGGGGTGGGCGAGCTGGAGCTTGCGGTTGAAGACCGAGACCTTCCCGGCGAACATGGCCCGGCGGCCGGGCAGCAGGTCCTTGTGCGGCTTGTGGACGCCCCGGCCGAAGAAGACCAGCTGGAGCCGGCCGCTGCCGTCGGTGAGGGTGACCTCCAGCCGCTGTCCCCGGCCGTGGTTGAAGGTGTGCACCCGGGCGTCGGCGACCTGGGCGACCACCGTGACGTGCTCGTCCAGGGGCAGCTCGGACAGCCGGGTCAGCTCACCCCGCTCGGCGTACCGCCGCGGGTAGTGGTGCAGCAGGTCGCCGACGGTGTGCAGGTCGAGGTGGTCGGCCAGCACCTTCGCGGTGTTGCCGCCGAGGATCTTCTTCAGGGGTTCATCCAGCGCGGGCACGCTCTTATTGCACACCACGGGTGCGACATCGGGCGCAGGCACCACGGGGTGGCGGGCCGGGCGGCTGCTGCGCCGGGACGCGCGCGGGGTGGCGAGCGCCGGCGGTGGGGCGGGCCCCGGGCGGCGGTGGGCCCTGCTGTGGGGGCGGGCGGTGGGATGGGCCGGGACGCGCGGGGTGGTGACCGCGGGCGGCGCAATGCGCGCCGGGGATGGGGACGGGACCACAAGCGGCGGAGGTTGTGGGGCCGGCGGTGGACGACGGGCCGGGACCACGGGCGGCGGGAAGCCCGGATGTGGGGGTACGGGCGGCGGACGGCGGGATGCCGGCGGGCGGGGACCGGGACGCGGGAGGGCGCGGGGCCCGGGCGGGCGGACGGGGTACAGGAGCACCGAGCGGTGGGCGGCGGGGCGCGCCGGCCGTGACGGAGGACCGGGGCACGTGCACGCGGGGGCGTCGGGCGACGGCGGGTGCGGCCGGAACGCCAGGGTGGCCGGAGGGGCCGGGTGCGGCGGCCGGAGACGGGGAAGGGCGGCCGACGGCGAGCCGGGGAAGGGGTCGGAAGGCGAACCGGGAGAGGCAGGACCGGCGACCCGGAGGCGGCCGGGGCCGAGATGGCGGCCGGGACCGGGGAGGCGGCCGGGGCCGGGGAAGGCGGTCCGGTGGGTCACTCCACGCCGATGATCAGCGGTACGCCGTGCTGCCCGCCCCGGTAGACCACGGTGTCCACGGCGAGGTACCTGCGCCGTACGTGCTCCTCCAGCTCCGTGGCCACCCCGTCGGCGACACCCGCGCCGAGCACCAGGGTGACCATCTCGCCGCCGGCCGCGAGCATCCGGTCCAGCACCGCCCGGGCGGCGGTGGGGACGTCGGGCCGGATCACGGCCACGTCGCCGTCGATCAGGCCGAGCACGTCGCCGGCCTGGCAGACCCCGGCCGTGGTCCACGACTCGTGCTCGGCCACGGCGAGTTCGGCGTGGCGGGTGGCGCCCGCCGCGGCCGTCATGGTGACCACGTCCTCGTCGAACCGGCGGCCCGGCTCGTGCACGGCGAGCGCGGCGATGCCCTGCACCGGGGACCGGGTGGGGATCAGGGCCACCCGGACGCCTTCGCCCCGGGCCTGCTCGGCGGCGGCCGCGGCGGTGTGCCGCAGGGCCGCGTCGTTGGGCAGCAGCACCACCTCGCGGGCGTGGGCGCGCCGCACCGCCTCCACCAGTTCGCCGCTGGCGGGCGGCTCCCCCGGGTCCGCGCCGACCACCGTGGCACCGGCCTCGGTGTACAGGGCGGCCAGGCCCTCGCCCGGCACCACCGCGACCACCGCGCGCGCCGCCGGCTCCGCCGGTGCCCGGCCCCCGGGGTGCGGCGCGGCGGTCCCGGCGCGGCCGGCGTCCGGCGCGCTGCCGAAGTGGGTGATGCGGATGCGGTACGGGCGGCCGGCCTGGATGCCGGCCTCCACCGCCGCGCCCGCGTCGTCCACGTGGACGTGCACGTTCCACAGCCCGTCGCCGCCGACCACCACCAGGCTGTCGCCGAGCGCGTCGAGCCGGTCGCGCAGCCGGGCGACGGCCGCGTCATCGGCCTCCAGCAGGTAGATCACCTCGAAGGCGGGACCGGACGCGGGCAGGGCCGGCGGCCGGCCGGGGCCAGGTGGTCCCCGGCGCCGCAACCCGCCGCGGGCCCGGCGGCCGGAACGGTGGCGGGCGGCACCGCGGGGGCCGGCGCGGCCGGGTCCGGGGCAGTGGCGTCCGGGCCGGTGGCGTCCGGACCGGTGGGGCGGTCACCCGGCCGTGGTCCGGGGCGGGCGGGGCGGGGGACCTCGCCGGAGAGGGCCTGGGCCAGCGCCCCGAGTATCGCGACCAGTCCGTAGCCCCCGGCGTCCACCACCCCGGCGCGGCCGAGCGGGCCGAGCTGGCCCGGGTGGCCGCCAGCGCGGCGCGGGCGCCGTCCCAGGCGGCGCGGGCCACCGCGGCCGGTCCCCGCCGGTCCGCCCGGCGGCGTCGGCGGCGGCCGCGGCGACGGTGAGCACGGTGCCCTCCACGGGGCGCGCCACGGCGGTGTAGGCGGACCGCACGGCGTTGCGCAGCCCTCGCCGGAGGGCGTCGGCGGCACGGTCCTCGGCGGTACGCGGCGGCCCGGGGGCCGGGGCGGACCGGGGCCTGGGGCAGGCTCGGGGGTCAGGCGGGCCCGGCCGGCGGCCCACCGGACGCGGGGCCGGGCCGGTGCCGCCGGCCGTCGCGGGCGCGTCCTCCCGCGCCCCGTGGTCCGGACCGGCACCGGGAGCGGCACTGCCACCGGGGCCGGCCACCAGGACGTCGGCCAGCCCGCGCAGCAGCTGGGCCAGGATGGTGCCGGAGTTGCCGCGGGCGCCGATGAGCGCGCCGTGGGCCATGGCCCGTACCGCCTCCCCCAGGGTGGGACGGGAGGCGGCGCCGGAGGCGGTGTGGCCGTTGAAGACCGCGTCGACGGCGTGTGCGGCGGACTCGGTGGTCAGGTAGAGGTTGGTGCCGGTGTCCCCGTCGGCGACCGGATAGACGTTGATGGCGTCGATGTCCTCGCGGGCCCGGCCGAGCGCCTCCAGCGCCAGCCCGCACCAGGTGCGTACCGCGACGGCGTCCAAGGGGTGCCCGAAGCCGGGACCGGGGTCGGGGGGAGTGTGCGGCACCTTGCTCCCTCCTGGAGTGCGAAGAAACACCGCGGGTGGGTGCGGTGAACGGCCGGGGCGGCCCACCGCAGGGTAGTCCGGCCCCGCGGTCCCGTCTGCGGGCCGGGGTGCCGGGGCGGCCCGCCCGGCGGCGTACGGGCCGCTCATGGTAGTTTCGGAGTACGGAAGCAGCCGTAGTATGCTGCTCCGGTTGCCCGATGCGAATCGGGTCTGTTCCCCCTGGCAACGCCGGTCGTTCACGATCCTGGCACGCCGGGGTTTCACCGTACGTGTATCTGAAGTCTTTGGAGTGACCCGTGGCTGCCAACTGCGACGTCTGCGGCAAGGGGCCGGGCTTCGGCAACAACATTTCGCACTCGCACCGCCGCACTCGCCGTCGTTGGAACCCCAACATCCAGACGGTGCGTGCTGTGGTCGGGCGGACGCCGAAGCGGCTCAACGTCTGCACCTCGTGCATCAAGGCCGGCAAGGTCTCGCGCTAAGCGGACGGTCTCCCCGCCCCGGGCGGGGATGAGCCGGTCTCGCGTGCGACGGATTCGTCGTGGCGCAGCCCTCCGGTCGTCGAAGCCGGTCCACCTCGGTGGGCCGGCTTTTACGCATGCCCGGGTGTCCGCGCCCGGTTCTTCGGGCGGCCGTCCGTCCCTGCCCGGCCGGTGCGGGCCCGCCGGCCGCCCCCTCGTCGCGCCCGGGTCCGGCTGAGGCCCCGCCCGGGGTCGGAGACCTTCGGTCCGGGGCAGGTCCTCGGCCCGGGCCCGGGCGGCCCCGGGGAACCGCCCGGCCCGCCGCCCCACCCGGTACGAACGGCGGCCTGTGCAGCCCCTTCCGTACGGTCCGCACGGCCGCGCCACCGCACCGGGGAGCGCGGCACACTGCACGGGCCGGGGCCCGGGCCTCAGCCGCGCAGCCGCCAGCCGTGATCGACCGGCCCGATGCCCGCGCCGAGCGCGAAGCCGGCCGCGATGGCTCCGGTGACGTACTCCTTGGCCGCACGTACCGCCTCCGGCACCGCCAGGCCCCGGGCCAGGTGGGCGGCGATGGCGCTGGCGAGGGTGCAGCCGGTGCCGTGGGTGTGCCGGTTGTCGTGGCGGGGGGCCCGCAGCCAGTGCTCCGTACCGCCGTCGGTGAGCAGGTCGACGGCCTCCCCGGCGCCGTGGCCCGGCCCGGCGTCCGCCCGGCCCGCGGCGTCCGCGGGCAGGTGGCCGCCCTTGATCAGCACCCAGCGCGGACCGTGGCCGAGGACCGCCTCGGCGGCCCGCCGCATGTCGTCCTCCCCGGTCACCCGCACGCCCGTCAGCTGGGCCACCTCGTCGAGGTTGGGGGTGGCGACGGTGGCGGTCGGCAGCAGGGCGGTGCGGACCACGCCGAGCGCCTCGGCGGCCAGCAGCGGATCGCCGTGCTTGGAGACGCCCACCGGGTCCACCACCACCGGCACGGTCAGCCCGGCGAGCAGCCCGGCGACGGTCTCCACCAGTTCGGCGGAGGCGAGCATCCCGGTCTTCACCGCCTGGACGCCGATGTCGTCCACGACGCTGCGGAACTGGGCACGCACCGCCTCCGCGGGCAGCTCCCAGGCCCCCTGCACACCCAGCGAGTTCTGCGCGGTCACCGCGGTGAGCACGCTCATCCCGTGGACGCCGAGCGCCAGCATCGTCTTCAGGTCGGCCTGGATGCCCGCACCGCCCCCGGAGTCGGATCCGGCGACGGTGAGGACACACGGCGGGTGCGGCGGGCGCCCGCCGGACGCACCGGACGGCAGGTCCGGGGACGCGCCGGACGGCCGGTCCCCCGGCACACCGGACGGCCGGCCCCCGGGCGCGCCGGAGGGCTGGTCGGCGGAGGGCGACGGCGGCAGGTCGCGCGGGTGCGGCGCCCCGGGCGCGGGTATGTGCGGCATGGCGCCGAATCTACTCGGCGCCCGTCCCCTCCCCGAAGTGGTCCCAGCCGCCGTGGGTCCACGGCGCCCCGTCGACCGTCACGTGGGGCAGCGCCGAGGGGTTGAGCACCTCGCCGATCACCTTCCAGCGGGCGGGCAGCTTCACGTCCGGCGGGAAGGTGGCCACGATGGCGTGGTCCTCCCCGCCGTTGAGCACCCACTGGAGCGGGTCCACGCCCACCGCCTGGGCGATGTCGGACATCTGCGAGGGGATGTCGATGTCGCCGGAGCGCAGGTCGATGCGGACCTTGCTCGCCTCCGCGATGTGGCCGAGGTCGGCGACCAGGCCGTCGCTGACGTCGGTCATCGCGGTGGCGCCGAGCCCGGCGGCGGCGGGACCCGCGTGGTACGGCGGCTCCGGGCGGCGGTGTGCCTCCACGAAGGCGCGGGGGGACCGGAACCCGCGGGCGAGCACCGCGTGTCCGGCCGCCGACCAGCCCAGCCAGCCGGTGACCGCCACCACGTCGCCCGGCTGGGCGCCGGAACGGGTGACCGGATCCTGGTTCCGCAGATCGCCCAGGGCGGTGATCGCCACGGTGATGGTGTCGCCGCGGACCACGTCGCCGCCGACCACCGCGGCGCCGGCCACCTGGCACTCGTCGCGCAGCCCGTCCATCAGCTCGTTGGGCCAGGTGGCGGGGAGGTCCGCGGGGACCACCAGGCCCAGCAGCAGCGCGGTGGGCACCGCCCCCATCGCCGCGATGTCGGCGAGGTTCTGGGCCGCGGCCTTGCGGCCCACGTCGTAGGCGGTGGACCAGTCGCGGCGGAAGTGCCGCCCCTCCAGCAGCACATCGGTGCTGGCCACGACCCTGCGGTCCGGCGCGGCGACCACCGCGGCGTCGTCACCGGGTCCCAGCCGTACCGCCCGGGTGGTGGTGAGCCGCGAGGTCAGTTCTCTGATGAGCCCGAACTCCCCCAGCTCGCCCACGGTGCCTCTCACTGCGCTTCTCCTCACGGTGTTGGTGTCCTCGGCTTCGCCGTCTCCGGGGCCCGGCCCGTTGCCGCGGAGCCGCTCCCGGCACCGTCCCCCGCCAAGAGTGTGCGGCATGCCGACCACCTCCTCGGCACATGGTCCCGCGCGCCGCGGTCCGGCCCGCCGCGCCGGGCGGGGGTCGCGGTCTCCCCGCACCGCTCGGCGACGCGGTACCGTGGCGTCCCTTCTCCCCACATGATCCTCGTCGCCGCCCTGGAGGTTCCGTGGTACAGGCGTACATCCTGATCCAGACCGAGGTCGGCAGGGCCTCGACCGTGGCCGAAATCATCGCCGGAATCCCGGGGGTGATCCAGGCCGAGGACGTCACCGGGCCGTACGACGTGATCGTGCGCGCCCAGGCCGACACCGTGGACGAGCTCGGCCGCATGGTGGTCGCCAAGGTCCAGCAGGTGGAAGGCATCACGCGCACGCTGACCTGTCCGGTCGTGCACCTCTGACCCGGTGCGGCCGGCCGGCGGGCACGACGCCCGGGCGGCCGGCCGCACCGGGCGGCGGTCCGTACCGGGCCCGGACGTGCGCCCGGTGTGCCTCCGGCGCCCGTCCCGCGCGGGTCCCGGGCCCGCCGCGGGGGCCGGGACCCGGCACCGCCGGGAGGCCACGCCACCACCGGAAGCGCACGGCACCGCCGGGTGGCGGGCCGCCTCCGCGGGGAGCGGACCGGCGCCGGCCCGCCGCGGCGCCCCGGGCGACCGCGCCACCGCCGGGTGACGCCACAACCAACCCCGCCCGGCCCGCCGGGGAGCGTGACCGGCCGCCACCGCCTCACCGCAGCCCCGCGCGCCCCGACCGGAACCGCAGCCCTCACGCCGGCCACCGCCGTCGTCGCCGGCCATGACCATCGCCAGCGGCCGAGGCCGTGGCGCGGCCGTGGCGCCGTCACCGCGGTGGCGGGCTCACCCCGTCCGTACGGGGCGGGGTGCCACTGGACGGCCTGCCGCCCGGCCCGCCCGCCTTCCCGGGGCCTGCGGGGGCCTCGCGGGCACGGTCGCCGCGAAGGCCCGTCCCCGGTGTCCGGCCGCCCGCCGGTCCGGCGCGCCCGCGGGCGTCAGCGCAGCCCGGTGCTGCGCCGCAGCGCGGCCTGGATCAGCCGGTCGACCAGCTCCGGGTAGCTCACGCCGCTCTCCTGCCACATGCGCGGGTACATCGAGATGGGCGTGAACCCCGGCAGGGTGTTGATCTCGTTGATCACGAACTCGCCGTCCTCGCCGAGGAAGAAGTCGGCGCGCACCAGCCCCTCGCAGGACACCGCGTCGAAGGCGCGTACGGCCAGCTCCTGGACCCGGGCGGTCTGCTCGGCGGTCAGCGGGGCGGGCACGATGCCGGCGGCCGAGTCGATGTACTTGGCCTCGAAGTCGTAGAAGTCGTGCGCGGTGACGGGCGGGATCTCGGCCGGCACGCTGGCGCGCGGGCCGTCCTCGAACTCCAGCACCCCGCACTCGATCTCCCGGCCGCGGAGCAGCGACTCCACGATGATCTTGGGATCGTGGCGGCGGGCCTCGGCGACCGCGTCGTCCAGCCCGTCGAGCGAGTCCACCTTGGAGATGCCCATGGAGGAGCCGGCGCGGGCGGGTTTGACGAAGACCGGCCAGCCGTGGTCGGCGGCGAAGTCGACGATCTTCTTCCGGGCCGCCGCCGGGTCCCGGTCCCACTCCCGGGCGCGGATCACCTCGTACGGGCCGACCGGCAGCCCGAAGGAGAGGAACACCCGCTTCATGTACTCCTTGTCCATGCCGACGGCGGACGCCAGCACGCCGGAGCCCACGTAGGGCACGCCGGAGAGCTCCAGCAGCCCCTGGAGGGTGCCGTCCTCGCCGTACGGGCCGTGCAGCACGGGGAAGACCACGTCCACGTCGCCGAGCACCTTGGGCACGTTGCCCGGCTCGCTGTAGAGCACCTCGCGGCTGGCGGGCTCCACCGGCAGCAGCACGCTGCCCTCGGCCGATTCGGCGAGGTCGGCGACGCTGGGCAGCCGGCGGTCGGTGATGGCCATCCGCTCCGGGGCGTCGTCGGTGAGCGCCCAGCGCCCGTCGGTGGTGATGCCGATGGGCAGGACGTCGTACTTCGTCCGGTCGATCGCGGCCAGCACGGCACCGGCGGTGACCACGGAGATGGCGTGCTCGGAGCTGCGCCCGCCGAAGACGACGGCGACGCGCGGCTTGCGCCCGGCGGACTCGCCCCCGGCCGGCTGGGGGACGCTGGGTGTGGTGGTGTCGCTGCTCATATCGGGTTGAGACTACCTTGCGGTCGGTCCGCCGGGTCAGTGCCGCTCGGGCTTGGCGCTGCGCGCCATCAGCTCCTTGAGGGCCACCAGCGGGGGCTTGCCGTCGTGGACGATGTCCACCACGGTCTCGGTGATCGGCATGTCGACGCCGTACCGCCGGGCCAGATCGAGCACCGACTCGCAGGACTTGACGCCCTCGGCGGTCTGCCGGGTGACCGCGATGGTCTCCTCCAGCGTCATGCCGCGGCCCAGGTTGGCGCCGAAGGTGTGGTTCCGGGACAGCGGCGAGGAGCAGGTGGCGACCAGGTCGCCCATGCCGGCCAGGCCCGCGAAGGTGTGCGCGTCGGCGCCCATCGCCAGTCCCAGCCGGGTGGTCTCCGCCAGCCCGCGGGTGATCAGGGACGCCTTGGCGTTGTCGCCCAGCCCCATGCCGCCGGCGATGCCCACCGCGAGCGCGATGACGTTCTTCACCGCGCCGCCCAGCTCGCAGCCGACCACGTCGGTGTTGGTGTAGGGGCGGAAGTAGGAGGTGTGGCAGGCGGACTGGAGGCGTACCGCCACGCTCTCGTCCCGGCAGGCGACGACCGCGGCGGCGGGTTGCCGGGCGGCGACTTCCTTGGCGAGGTTGGGGCCGGTGAGCACCGCGACCCGGTCCGGGGACGCCTGGGCGACCTCCTCGATGACCTCGCTCATCCGCTTGGCGGTGCCCAGCTCCACGCCCTTCATCAGGGAGACCAGCACGGTGTCGGCGGGCAGCAGCGGCGCCCAGGCGGCCAGGTTCTCGCGGAGCGTCTGGGAGGGGACGGTCAGGACGGTGAAGTCGGCGCCGTCCGCGGCCTCGGCGGGGTCGGTGGTGGCCCGGACCGCCGGCGGCAGCTCGACCCCGGGCAGGTAGTCGGGGTTGGTGCGGCCGGTGTTGATCTCCCGGGCGACCTCGGCGCGGCGGCCCCACAGGGTCACCTCGCACCCGGCGTCGGCCAGCACCATGGCGAAGGCGGTGCCCCAGGACCCGGTGCCGTAGACCGCGCAGCGCGTCACTTGCCCTCCTCCTCGGCCCCTCGGGGCCTCCTGTGGTCGTACGGCTCGGCGGGCGCGGGCTCGTTCCGCAGCTCGGCGAGGAGTTCGGTGATCGCGGCCATGATCACCTCGGTGGCGGCGCGCAGCACCTCGGCGGTGGGCTCCTGGCCGTAGAACGCGGAGAGGTCCACCGGGGGGCCGGCCACCACCCGCAGCGTCTTGCGCGGGAACAGGCGGACCCGCTTGCGCTTGGCGTACGGCGGCACCACCTCGTTGGCGCCCCACTGGGCGACCGGGATGACCGGGGCCTTGGTGAGCAGGGCGACCCGGGCGGCGCCGGTCTTGCCGCGCATGGGCCACATGTCGGGGTCGCGGGTGAGGGTGCCCTCGGGGTAGAAGGCCACGCACTCGCCCCGGTTGACGGCGTCCACGGCAGCCCGGAAGGCGTTCGCGGCGTCGGTGGACTCGCGGTAGACCGGGATCTGCTTCAGACCGCGCAGGAAGGTGCCGACCACCGGCGCCTTGAACAGTCCCGACTTGGCGAGGAAACGCGGCACCCGGCCGGTGTTGTACTGGAAGTGGGCATATGCCAGCGGGTCCAGATACGAGTTGTGATTGATCGCCGTGATAAATCCGCCCTCGGCGGGAATGTTCTCCATTCCTCGCCAGTCCCTCTTGAACAGAACCACCAGCGGTGGTTTTACCAAGACCGCAGCCGTGCGGTACCAGATGCCGATTCTGCGGCCGGACACTCGCCAACACCCTCTCTGAAAACCCTGCTGACCTGCTGCCTTGCTGGAGCCCCCGCAGCCGCACAAGTGTCGCCCAGGTGGCCGCCGTGTCGAGGACACGGTAACCGGAGCGCGTGCCGGACGGCTGCGTCGGCAGGCGAGAATGTGCCGGTGCGGAGAATTGGAGCGCCCGTGACCTGGACCGTGGTGGTTCCGCTCAAACCCCTGTCGCGGGCGAAGAGCAGGCTGGACGGCGGCGTGCCCGAGGGCTGGCGTCCCGACCTGGCGCTCGCCTTCGCCCAGGACACCGTGGCCGCCGCGCTGGCGTGTCACGCGGTGGCCGGCGTGGTGGTCGTCACGGACGACCCGCGCGCCGGGCGCGAGCTGTCCGCGCTGGGCGCCCGCGTCCTGCCGGACGTCCCCCGCCCGCCGGCGGACGGTCTGAACGCCGCCCTGGCGCACGGGGCCCGGGCGGTGCGGGCGGGGCGGCCGGACGCCGCGGTGGCGGCGCTGGGGGCCGATCTGCCCGCGCTGCGCCCGGCTGAGCTGGGCCGGGTGCTGGGCGCCGCCGCGGAGGCCGGCCGGGCCTTCCTGGCGGACGCGGCCGGCATCGGCACGACGCTGCTGGCGGCCGGTCCCGCCGCCGAACTGGCCCCCGCCTTCGGCGGTGCCTCGCGGGCCCGGCACCGCGCCTCGGGCGCCCGGGAGCTGGAGCTGCCCGGGGTGGAGTGCGTGCGGCAGGACGTGGACACCGTGCAGGACCTGCGGGCGGCGCTCCGGCTGGGCGTGGGCCCGCACACCTCGGCGCTGCTCGCCGCGCGCTGCCCGCTCCCCGCGGAGGTGCCCGGCCCGGTCCGCTGACCGCCGGCGGGGTGACGGGCGGGCGCCCGGCCCGGGGACGCGGTGGTGCGGTGGCTCGCGGGTCGCCGGGGTGCCCGGCCGCTGCGCTGGTGCGGTGCCTCACGGGATGCCGGTCGGCCGGGGCCGGGATCCGGCGGCGCGGTCCGGCGGGTGCCTGCCACGGGTGGCGTGCGCGGG